>NZ_JBIWIY010000006.1:0-313705 GCF_044764885.1 Streptomyces sp. NPDC093591 | reverse complement strand
GGCGCCAGCAGCCACCCGCGTAGAGCCGCCGCCGCGCGGACCAGGGCACGTGCACGGAAGACCACGCCGTCCTCCAGGGGCGGCAGCGTCGCGGGGACCCATCCCGGACGCGCCCCTCGCACTGCTCGGCCCTGGCGGGCCTCCCAGGCATCGGGACGCTGCGGCGGACTCCGTCCGCCGGCTCTCCCCGGCCCGCATCAAGCGCGCGCCGGAACCCCCGTCAACGCCGTCACCACCGGATCCAGCGCCTCATGTATCTCGTCCCCCACCGACCGGAAGAACGGCAACGGCGCCCCGTACGGGTCGTACACCTCGTCCGCCTCCGCCGTCGGCGCCAGCAGCCACCCGCGTAGAGCCGCCGCCGCGCGGACCAGGGCACGTGCACGGAAGACCACGCCGTCCTCCAGGGGCGGCAGCGTCGCGGGGTCTATCGCCTTCACCAGGCGGGTGAACTCCTTGAGGGTGAAGGTGCGCAGGCCCGCCGAGTGGCCCATGGAGATGACCTGGGCGCGGTGGTCGCGGGTCGCCGTCAGGACCAGGTCGGCGCGGATGACGTGCTCGTCGAGGAGCTCGCGGCCGACGAAGCCGGCGGCGTCCGCGCCGAAGTCGGCGAGGACCGTCTCCGCGTTGGCCTCCATCGGCGCGCCCTCGTGGCCCCAGGTGCCCGCGCTCTCCACGATCAGCCCGCCGCCGAGCACGCCGAGCCGCTGCGCCACGAAATGACGGGTCAGCCGCTCGGTGATCGGCGAGCGGCAGACATTTCCGGTGCTGACGTGGAGGATGCGGAAGCTGTCGCGCGGGAGTCCGACGAACGTCGTGGTGATCTCCGCCGCGCTTTCCCCGTTGCCTATGCCACGCCCCGCCTCAGGGGCTGTCAATTCGCCACCTCGAGGTCGGGTACGACCTTCCGCAGCTCTTCCGCGGAGATGGCGCCCGCGCGCAGGAGGAGGGGCACTTCGCCCGTCACGTCGACGATCGAGGACGGGACGTTGCCGGGGGTCGGGCCGCCGTCCAGGTAGACGGAGACCGAGTCGCCGAGCATCTCCTGCGCGGCGTCGCAGTCCTCGGGGGCGGGGTGGCCCGTCAGGTTCGCCGACGACACCGCCATCGGGCCGACCTCGGTGAGGAGCTCGATGGCGACCGGGTGCAGTGGCATGCGCACGGCAACCGTGCCCCGGGTGTCGCCCAGGTCCCACTGCAGGGACGGCTGGTGCTTGGCGACGAGCGTCAGCGCGCCCGGCCAGAACGCGTCCACCAGCTCCCAGGCCAGCTCGGAGAAGTCGGTGACGAGACCATGGAGCGTGTTCGGGGAGCCGATCAGCACAGGGGTGGGCATGTTGCGGCCCCGCCCCTTGGCCTCCAGCAGGTCGCCGACGGCCTCCTTGGAGAACGCGTCGGCGCCGATGCCGTACACCGTGTCGGTCGGGAGGACCACGAGCTCGCCACGGCGGACGGCGGACGCGGCCTCACGCAGACCCGTCGTGCGGTCGGTCGCGTCGTTGGTGTCGTATCGCCGTGCCATATCTAGCGGGCCTCCTCGTACACGTACTGCGGGAAAAGAGTCGGGGTGGTGGTCACGGCAGCGCCTTGCGGGCGGTCGCGAACCTCGGGCGGTTGTTGAGGTCGGGGTGGTCGGCCGCGTCGGCCCAGCCCCGCTCCTCGGTGAAGATCCACGGCACCTGGCCGCCCTGGGTGTCGGCGTGTTCGATGACGACGACACCGCCCGGGCGCAGGAGCCGGTGCGCGGTCCGTTCCAGGCCGCGGATGAGGTCGAGGCCGTCCTCCCCTGAGAACAGGGCGAGTTCGGGATCGTAGTCCCGCGCCTCGGGAGCGACGTACTCCCATTCGGTGAGCGGGATGTAGGGCGGGTTGGAGATGACCAGGTCGACCTGGCCGTCGAGGTCCGGGAAGGCGTCCAGGGCGTTGCCCTGCCGCAGGTCGACCCTGGACCCCTCGACGTTCTTGCGGGTCCAGTGCAGGGCGTCCTCGGACAGCTCCACGGCGTGCACGCGTGAGCGCGGCACCTCCTGGGCGAGGGCGAGGGCGATGGCGCCGGAGCCGGTGCACAGATCCACGATGCAGGGCTCGACGACGTCCATCGCGCGCACGGCGTCTATGGCCCACCCGACGACCGACTCGGTCTCGGGGCGGGGCACGAACACGCCGGGCCCCACCTGGAGTTCGAGATACCGGAAGTAGGCCCGGCCGGTGATGTGCTGGAGCGGCTCGCGCTGCTCACGGCGGGCGATGACCTCCCAGTAGCGGGCGTCGAAGTCCGAGTCCTTCACGGAGTGCAGCTCGCCCCGCTTCACGCCGTGCACGAACGCGGCGAGCTCCTCCGCGTCGGTGCGCGGCGAGGGCACGCCGGCGTCGGCCAGCCGCTGGGTGGCCTGGGCCACCTCCGCGAGCAGCACGCTGCGGGGGCTTGGGGATCGCCCCCCAATGAATTGCTGCACGCAAGTCCTCCGGTCGTACTCGTACGTGCCTTACGCGGCCGCGAGCTTGGCGGCCGAGTCCGCGTCGACGCAGGCCTGGATCACCGCGTCGAGGTCGCCGTCCAACACCTGGTCCAGGTTGTACGCCTTGAAGCCGACGCGGTGGTCCGAGATCCGATTCTCCGGGAAGTTGTAGGTGCGGATCTTCTCGGAGCGGTCGACCGTGCGGACCTGGCTGCGGCGGGCGTCGGCGGCCTCCTTCTCGGCCTCCTCCTGCGCCGCTGCGAGCAGCCTGGAGCGCAGGATACGCATAGCCTGCTCCTTGTTCTGCAGCTGGCTCTTCTCGTTCTGGCAGGAGGCCACGACTCCGGTGGGAATGTGCGTGATGCGCACGGCGGAGTCGGTGGTGTTGACGGACTGACCACCCGGGCCGGACGACCGGTACACGTCGATCCGCAGGTCGTTCGGGTTGATCTCGACGTCGATCTCCTCGGCCTCGGGCGTGACCAGCACACCGGCCGCGGAGGTGTGGATACGGCCCTGGGACTCGGTCGCCGGCACCCGCTGCACGCGGTGCACCCCGCCCTCGTACTTCAGCCGCGCCCACACGCCCTGCCCGGGCTCGGTGGCGCCCTGGCCGCCCTTGGTCTTCACCGCGACCTGGACGTCCTTGTAGCCGCCGAGTTCGGACTCGGTGGAGTCGATGATCTCGGTCTTCCAGCCGACGCGCTCGGCGTAGCGCAGGTACATGCGCAGCAGGTCGCCGGCGAACAGCGCCGACTCGTCACCGCCGGCGCCGGCCTTGATCTCGAGGATGACGTCCTTGTCGTCGCTGGGGTCGCGCGGGACGAGCAGCAGGCGGAGCTTCTCCGTCAGCTCCTCGCGCTGCTTGTCCAGCTCCTTGACCTCGGCGGCGAAGTCCGGGTCGTCGGCGGCGAATTCCTTCGCCGTCTCGATGTCGTCGCCGGTCTGCTTCCAGGAGCGGTACGTGGCGACGATCGGGGTGAGCTCGGCGTAGCGCTTGTTCAACTTGCGCGCGTTCGCCTGGTCGGCGTGGACCGACGGGTCGGCGAGCTTCGTCTCCAGGTCGGCGTGCTCAGCGACCAGGTCCTCGACGGCCTCGAACATCTTGGGCTCCTGTGTGTACGGGGGTGAAGGGGCGGGCGACCAAAAACGCCGGTCCCGGCGCGGGCTCCTCCTTGCGGGAGGGCACGCGAACCGTGGACCGGCGAATTGGAGCTCGCTACTTCTTGGAGCCGGCAGCAGCCTTGCCGAAGCGGGCCTCGAAGCGGGCCACACGGCCACCGGTGTCGAGGATCTTCTGCTTGCCCGTGTAGAACGGGTGGCACTCGGAGCAGACCTCGGCGCGGATGGTGCCGCTCTCGATCGTGCTACGGGTGGTGAACGACGCGCCACAGGTGCAGCTGACCTGCGTCTCGACGTACTCGGGGTGGATGTCGCGCTTCAAGGTGTCTCCTAGTTTCGGGAGGGCGCCGGGTCGCAGCCGCGGGGTGCGGGAGCGTGAACCGGAGCCGACGTACCAGTCTGCCAGGACTGGTGTCCATCAGCCAAAACCGGGGGTGGCTGTGGGGTATTCCCCTGGCTCCCCGGGGTTCCCCGGCTAACTCACCACGCCCTTGGCGTCCCCTGCGGCGGTGCCTTCGGTGGCCGCCTTCGGGATGGGCTTGTCGTTCTTCAGGGCGTCCCACACCAGCTGGGCCTTGGCCTTCGCCACGAGCACCCGGTTCGGGTCCGCCGGGTCGTACTGGACCGGCATCGTGACCATGTTCATGTTCTTGGAGCTGATGCCCTTCAGGCCGCCCGCGAAGGACATGAGCTTGTTGACCGAGCCGAGGTCGGAGTCGGTGGTGACGGCGTTCGTGGCGGTGTCGGCCAGGTCGTAGAGCTTCTTGGGGTTGCCGAAGAGGTTGATGTCCTTGACCTGGTTGATCAGCGCCTTGATGAAGGCCTGCTGGAGCTGGATGCGGCCGAGGTCGGAGCCGTCGCCCACGCCGTGCCGGGTGCGGACCAGGCCGAGGGCCTGCTTGCCGGTGAGCTGGTGCGTGCCGGCCTTGAGGTTGAGGTGGCTGTCGGGGTCGTTGATGTCCTTGGTGGTGGTGACCTCGACTCCGCCGAGCTCGTCTATGAGCTTCTGGAAGCCGGAGAAGTCGACCTCCAGGAAGTGGTCCATGCGGATGCCGGTGATGGACTCGACGGTTTTCACGGTGCAGGCGGCGCCGCCCGTGGAGTACGACTCGTTGAACATGACGCCGGACGCGGCGTCGTGCGTCTTGCCGTCGGTGTCGGTGCACTGGGGGCGGTCGATGAGGGTGTCGCGCGGGATGGAGACCACGCTGGCCTTCTTGTGGCCCTCGTAGACGTGCACGATCATCGCCGTGTCGGAGCGGGCGCTGCCGTCGTCGGTGCCGCCGCCGAGCGCCTTGTTGCTGCCGGAGCGGGTGTCGGAGCCGAGGACGAGGATGTTCTCCGAGCCGTTGTCGACCTTCTCGGGCCGGTCGGTGCCGAGGGCCTGGTCGATGTTCACGCTCTTGAGGTTGCCGTTGAGCTTGAAGTACAGGTACCCGGCGCCGGTGCCGCCCAGGACCACGATCCCGGCGGCCGTCCAGGCCGTGATCAGCAGGCTCTTGCGCTTGTCACGGGGTTTGCGACGGCGGCCCTTGGCGCGGTGGCGCGGACCTGCGGTGCCGGTATCGCCCGGTATGCCGGGCTCCGGCGTGCTCTCGGCGGACACAGTGCTCCTCGGTTCTCGTCCGGTCGGTTACCCCCTGCTTTCAGGGTCAGGCGTGGCCATTTGGCCCGTACCACACCATCGTCACCCCGTCCGGTCAGACGGGGAAACTCGGAGAAGGGTTGCACAACGGACCGTGCCCACCGCCGGAGAGCGGTGGGCACGGTCCGTCTGCGGTGATACCGGGTGGCCCCGTCTCACCTGCGGTTTCAGCCGAAGATGTCGTACTGCTTGAAGTCAGTGCCGACCGAGATCCTTGTGGCGAAGATCTCGCTGGTGGCCTTTCCGGTGCCCTTGTACAGGTAGAGCGTGCCGCCGGGCGTACGCGCCAGGAAGTCCGCCTTGCCGTCGCCGCTGATGTCGCCGACCGCGTCGAAGGCGTTGTACGTCGTGCTGCTCCACGTACGCACCTTGATCCGCGAGGAGAACGCACCCGTGCCGGACTTGCCGGTGCCCTTGTACAGGTACACATAGCCGCTGCTCTTGGCGCGGGCGATCAGGTCGGTCTTGCCGTCGCCGGTGAAGTCGCCGTGGCCGCGCAGGGTGTTGTACTGGTTCCACCCGGAGCCGACCTTCACACGGGTCCCGAACGTGCCGTTGCCGTTGCCCGGGTAGATCCACAGATAGCCGCCCGAGTCGACCGAGAGCAGGTCGGGCTTGTAGTCCCCGGTGACGTCACCGGGGACGACGATACGGGTGCGGCTCGCCCAGTTGTCGGCGATCTGCTTGGTGGCCCAGCTGCCGCTGGACTGCACATAGTGCGCCCAGAACAGGTCGCCGTCGGAGCTGCGCCGGAACACCAGGTCCTGGTAGCCGTCCCGGTCGAGGTCGGTCTGCAGGACGAGGTTCACGCCGCTCCAGTCGCCCCAGGACTCGCGCGCGGCGAAGGAACTGCCGTTGGAGTTCTTCGAGTAACCGGTCTTCGTGGAGGAGTTGCGCACCCACAGGTCGGCCTTGTGGTCACCGCTGATGTTGGTGTCGTCGACCCGCGGGTAGACGGCACCGACATAGCTGCTGACCTTGGCGAACACGCTGTATGCGCCCTCGGCGACGCAGTTCTGCACGCCCCAGGAGACGACACCGACGATCCGGTTGTTCACCACGAGCGGTCCGCCGGAGTCACCGTTGCAGGCGGAGGTGGTGCCGCTGTCGCTGCCGCTCGCCGGCGGGCCCGCGCAGACCATGTGGCCCTTGATGAACTCGCTGCCGTAGTAACCCGTGCAGGTGCTGTCGGACTGGATGGGCAGCGTGGCCGTCTTCAGCGTCTCGGAGACGTCCTGGCTGGTGGAGCTGGTCCGGCCCCAGCCGTAGACCTTGGCGCTCTTGGCACCGGTCGTGGACGGGTCGTACGAGGCGGTGTCGCCGGACGTCGTCATGCGGATCGGCGTCGCCTTGACCGCGTTCGCCAGCGTGATGACGGCGATGTCGTTGTCGATCGTCGTCGCGCTGTACGACGGGTGGTTCCACTGCCGGTCCGGCAGCGTGACGGTGCCGCCGTGCAGGTCGGTGTTGCCGGCGTCGTCGCTGGTGGGCAGCTGGGCGGTGCCGGTGACGACGGCGCCGTGGTTGTACCAGTCGTAGCCCTTGACGCAGTGCGCGGCGGTGAGGATCTTCGTCGGCGCGACGACGGCGCCCCCGCAGAAGAACCCGAGGTCGTCGGCCTCGTCGGCGGTGCCCCGGTCGTCGTAGTACCAGAGCTGCGCCATCCACGGCGCCGAGGTGATGGTGGTCTCGGTGCCGCCGATGACCATGGGACTCACGGTGGAGTCACCGGAAGAGCTGCTGGTGCTCGCGCTGTACGACGACTTCGCGGCCGGTTCCCCCGCGGTGTCGTCCCCGGCGACGGCACCCGCGACGCGCCGCTCCAGCTCGGCGAGCGAGGCCGAACTGGTGGCGGGCTTCACGGTGGGCTTGGGCAGCGCGGTCGCGGCGCCCGCGGACGAGGTCAGCAGCGCGGCGGCGACGGCCGCGGCGACACCGGCGGCGGCTACGGGCAGCCCGATACGCATCCGGCGTCTGTGACGACCGTTGCCGGACAGAGTGGTGGTCAAGAAGGTCCCCCCAGAGACACATGAGTAGGAAGGGGCGCATGGATACGCCCGTCCCTATCAGCGCCAAAAGGCCGCTCCCCGTCACTGTTTGACGGGGAGCGGCCTTTCGGGACTTTCCGGGAGCGCCTGTGCTCAGTCCCCGTTGCCCGGCGTCGGCGTCGTCTTCTGGATCTGCATCAGGAACTCGACGTTCGACTTGGTCTGCTTCATCTTGTCGAGAAGCAGCTCGATCGCCTGCTGCTGGTCCAGCGCGTGCAGCACCCGCCGCAGCTTCCAGACGACCGCCAGCTCCTCGTTGCCGAGCAGGATCTCTTCCTTACGGGTACCGGACGCGTCGACGTCCACCGCCGGGAAGATGCGCTTGTCGGCGAGCTTGCGGTCGAGCTTGAGCTCCATGTTGCCGGTGCCCTTGAACTCCTCGAAGATCACCTCGTCCATGCGGGACCCGGTGTCGACGAGAGCCGTCGCCAGGATGGTGAGCGAGCCACCGTCCTCGATGTTGCGCGCGGCACCGAAGAAGCGCTTCGGCGGGTACAGCGCGGTCGAGTCGACACCACCGGACAGGATGCGGCCGGAGGCGGGGGCGGCCAGGTTGTAGGCACGGCCCAGACGCGTGATGGAGTCCAGCAGGACGACCACGTCGTGGCCCAGCTCGACCAGTCGCTTCGCACGCTCGATGGCGAGCTCGGCGACCGTCGTGTGGTCCTCGGCCGGACGGTCGAAGGTCGAGGAGATGACCTCGCCCTTGACCGACCGCTGCATGTCGGTGACCTCTTCCGGACGCTCGTCGACCAGGACGACCATCAGGTGGCACTCGGGGTTGTTGTGCGTGATCGCGTTGGCGATCGCCTGCATGATCATGGTCTTACCGGTCTTCGGCGGGGCCACGATCAGACCGCGCTGGCCCTTACCGATGGGCGAGACCAGGTCGATGATGCGGGTGGTGAGCACGCCCGGGTCCGTCTCCAGGCGGAGGCGGTCCTGCGGGTACAGCGGGGTCAGCTTGTTGAACTCCGGGCGGCCACGGCCGTGTTCGGGCGCCATGCCGTTGACGGAGTCGAGACGCACCAGCGCGTTGAACTTCTCGCGCCGCTCGCCTTCCTTGGGCTGACGGACCGCACCGGTGATGTGGTCACCCTTGCGCAGGCCGTTCTTGCGGACCTGGGCGAGGGAGACGTACACGTCGTTCGGACCGGGCAGGTAGCCCGACGTACGGATGAAGGCGTAGTTGTCGAGGATGTCCAGGATGCCCGCGACGGGGATCAGGACGTCGTCCTCGTTGATCTGCGGCTCCGCGCTGCCCATCTCGTCGCGGCCACGACGGCCACGGCGGTCACGGTAACGACCGCGACGGCCACGGCGGCCGCCCTCGAAGTCGTCCCCGTCCTCGTCGGCCCGCTGCTGGCGGTCGCGGTCACGGTCCTGACGGCCGCCGCCCTGCTGCTGGTTCTGCTGCTGGCGGTCGCGGTCCTGACGGCCGCCGCCCTGCTGGTCGTCGCCCTTGCGGCGGTCGCCACGGTCACCGCGGTCACGGTCCCGGCCGCGCTCACGGCGGTCACGACGACGGCCCTCGGCGCCCTCACCGGCGTCGCCCTTGGCGTCGCCCTGCTGGGCCTGCGGCTGGGCGGGCGTCTCGGCCTTCGGCTCGCTCTTCGCCTCGGCGGCAACCGTCTCGGGGGCGGCCGCGGGCGCACCGGCGTCGGCGGTGGCGCGGCGACGACGGCGCTCGGTCGGGCCCTCGTCGCTGGCCGGCTGACCGGGGATCTCGATCTGCTGCTGGGCCACGGCCTTCTCGGCGGGGGCCTCAGCCGCCTTGTCCGCCTTCTTCTCGGCGGCTTCGCCGGTACGGGCCTTGGAGGTGGCGCGGCGCTTGGGCTTGGTCTCGGTGGCGTCCCCGGCGGGGGAAGACGCCGCCTTGGGAGCCGCGCCACCTCCTCCGGCCTGCGCCTCCTTGATGACCTCGATCAGCTGGCTCTTGCGCATACGCGCGGTGCCCCTGATACCGAGGCCGGATGCGACCTGCTGCAGCTCGGCCAGCACCATGCCCTCGAGGCCGGTACCGCGGCGCCGCCGGGAGCCGGCACCGGTGGCAGGCGCGGAGGCGTCCGTGGCGGGCGCGGCAGCGGTCTCCTCGACACGTGCGCCCATCAGATCGGTGGTGTCGCTCACGAAGGGTCCTTCCCTGGAGCGGACGTCGGCCTGTCTGGCTCGGCGACCGGTTGTGCTGTCCGGCTTCGGTCCTTGGTGTGTGGACCGTGCCGGGGCGGTGTTCCGCCGAAGCGGCGGAGGAAATATCTGGTGATGGCGCTTCCCAGAGCCGTGGCACTGAGTGTCTGTGTCACTGGGCTCGGTCGCACCGGTTCCGGAGCGTGCCCGGCAAGTCGCTCAGTGCTCGCGTACGAGGTACTGCCCGCGTACGTCGTACGAAACACAGTGCGGCTTGGGAGGCTCCCGGAAGAATGTCTGTCCCGGACGGGGACACGAAGCACCTCGCCATGGTGGGGTCGGGTGCAGACTTGAGGTTAACACTACCGGATCCAACAAACATTCCCCCTCTCGAAATCCGGCAACCGTACGCTTCTAAATGTCACCGGAGGGCGCAAGCGGCAGCACGCTCGCTCCCTGGGCGTCGAGGTCGAGCCGGTTCGCCGCCCATCCCTCGCCTGCCAGATGGGCCACCTTGTCGGCGCTCGCGTCGTCGACCAACGCCAGAACGGTGGGGCCCGCGCCGGAGATCACTGCCGGGACCCCGTCGGCCCGCAGCCGCTCCACCAGCGCCGCGCTCTCCGGCATCGCGGGCGCCCGGTACTCCTGGTGGAGACGGTCCTCGGTGGCGGGCAGCAGCAGCTCGGGGCGCCTGGTCAGGGCCTCGACGAGCAGGGCTGCACGGCCCGCGTTGGTGGCGGCGTCGACGTGCGGCACGGTGCGCGGGAGCAGGCCGCGCGCGGTCTCGGTGAGAACCGGCTTTCCGGGCACGAAAACCACCGGAACGATGGAATCGGCGGGATCCATCCTGATCGCCCGCGCGGCACCGGCCTCCATCCAGGAGAGGGTGAATCCGCCGAGCAGACAGGCCGCCACGTTGTCGGGGTGGCCCTCGATCTCGGTGGCGAGCTCCAGGAGGGCCGTGTCGTCGAGCTTGGCCTCGCCGCCTATGGTCACGGCGCGGGCGGCGACGATGCCGGCGCTGATGGCGGCCGAGGAGGAGCCGAGGCCCCGGCCGTGCGGGATGCGGTTGGCGCAGACGATCTCCAGGCCGCGCGGCTGGCCGCCGAGCAGATCGAAGGCGGTGCGCAGGGACCGTACGAGAAGGTGCTTTTCGTCACGCGGCAGCGTCTCGCTGCCCTCACCCGCGATGTCGACGTGCAGCCCGGAGTCGGCCACCCGGACGACCACGTCGTCGTAGAGCCCCAGCGACAGGCCGAGGGCGTCGAAGCCCGGGCCGAGGTTGGCGCTGGTGGCGGGGACGCGCACCCGGACGGCGGCGGCGCGGAAGGCTGGACCGGCCATCGCTCGATGACTCTCCTTGAGCTGCGTGATTGTCGAAGACACTCGGTGACGACATTCGATGACGTACGAAGACCCCTGGGGCCGCTTCCGGGCCGCGGAGACGGCGCGGCACCGCGCCCCATGCGGAGGCATATGCGGCGGGCGGGTTCAGTACAGCCTATCGAAGGTGGGTTCTGTGGCGACATAGGGCGCACAGGAGGCGCACGATGCGTGTCGTATGCCCCCTGTGCACCCCCCGTAGGGAAGTCCCCCGGGTAAGCGCCCTCTTACGCGCGGACGCGAGCCCCGTACGACGGGGCCGGGCGCCGCTACGACGGGGTGTGGCCCGGCTTACGCCAGTCCGAGCCGCTCGGCCGCCGTCGCCGCGTCCACCGGGACGGTGACGGGCTGTGGGGCGCCGGCGACGGCCCAGTCGGGGTCCTTGAGGCCGTTGCCGGTGACGGTGCAGACGATCGTCTGGCCCGGGTCGACCTTGCCCTGCTCGGCGGCCTTCAGCAGACCGGCGACGGACGCGGCGGACGCGGGCTCCACGAAGACGCCCTCCTGTGCGGCCAACAGGCGGTAGGCGCGCAGGATTTCACGGTCCGTCACCTCGTCGATGAAGCCGCCGGACTCGTCCCGCGCGGCCAGCGCGTACTGCCAGGACGCCGGGTTGCCGATGCGGATGGCGGTGGCGATCGTCGACGGGTCCTTGACGACCTCGCCGCGCACGATGGGCGCCGAGCCGGAGGCCTGGAAGCCCCACATGCGCGGGGTCTGCTTCGAGACACCGTCGGCGGCGTACTCCGTGTAGCCCTTCCAGTACGCGGTGATGTTGCCCGCGTTGCCCACCGGCAGGACGTGGATGTCGGGGGCGTCGCCCAGCATGTCCACGATCTCGAAGGCGGCCGTCTTCTGCCCCTCGATACGCACCGGGTTGACCGAATTGACCAGCGCCACGGGGTAGTTGTCGCTCAGGTCGCGAGCGAGCGTGAGGCAGTCGTCGAAGTTGCCGTCGACCTGGAGGATCTTCGCGCCGTGCACGAGGGCCTGGCCCATCTTGCCGAGCGCGATCTTGCCCTGCGGGACGAGAACGGCCGAAACCATGCCCGCGCGTACGGCGTAGGCGGCGGCGGACGCCGAGGTGTTGCCGGTGGAGGCGCAGATGACCGCCTTCGCGCCCTCCTCCTTGGCCTTGGTGATGGCCATGGTCATGCCGCGGTCCTTGAAGGACCCGGTCGGGTTCGCGCCCTCCACCTTGAGGTGGACCTCGCAGCCCGTGCGCTCGGAGAGCACCTGCGCGGGCACGAGGGGCGTGCCGCCCTCGCGGAGCGTCACGACCGGCGTGGTGTCGGAGACGGGCAGCCGGTCCCGGTACTCCTCGATGATTCCGCGCCACTGGTGGGTCATTGCTGGTTACTCTCCTTCAACCCGCATGATGCTGGCGACACCCCGCACGGTGTCGAGGTTGCGCAGCGCCTCCACGGTCCCGCCGAGGGCCGCGTCGGACGCACGGTGGGTGACGACGACGAGGGAGGCCTCGCCGTCCTTGCCCTGCTGGCGAACCGTATCGATCGAGACTCCGTGCTCGGCGAACACGGTCGCCACCTGGGCGAGAACACCCGGTTTGTCCGCCACATCGAGGCTGATGTGGTAGCGCGTGACGACGTCACCCATCGGCGACACGGTCAGGGCGGCGTACGCCGACTCGCCGGGCCCCGTTGCCCCGCTGAGCCGGTTGCGGCAGACGGCGACGAGGTCGCCGAGTACGGCGGACGCGGTCGGGGAGCCGCCCGCGCCGGGGCCGTAGAACATGAGCTGCCCGGAGGCGTCGGACTCGACGAACACGGCGTTGTAGGCGCCGCGCACGGAGGCCAGCGGGTGGGTCAGCGGGATCATGGCGGGATGCACGCGCGCGGTGACCGACTGGCCGTCCTCGGCCCGCTCGCAGATGGCGAGCAGCTTGATGGTGCAGCCCATGTTCTTCGCGGAGGCGAAGTCGGCGGCGGTCACCTCGGTCATGCCCTCGCGGTAGACGTCGTCGAGGCGCACGCGCGTGTGGAACGCGATTCCGGCGAGGATGGCGGCCTTGGCGGCGGCGTCGAAGCCCTCGACGTCGGCGGTCGGGTCGGCTTCGGCGTACCCCAGGGCGGTGGCCTCGTCGAGGGCCTCCTGATACCCGGCGCCCGTCGAGTCCATCTTGTCGAGGATGAAGTTCGTCGTGCCGTTGACGATGCCGAGCACCCGGTTGACCTTGTCGCCGGCGAGGGACTCGCGCAGCGGGCGGATCAGCGGGATGGCGCCGGCGACGGCGGCCTCGTAGTAGAGGTCACGGCCGTGCTGCTCGGCGGCGGCGTGCAGGGCGGCGCCGTCCTGGGCGAGGAGCGCCTTGTTCGCCGACACGACGGACGCGCCGTGCTCGAAGGCGGTGGTGATGAGGGCGCGGGCGGGCTCGATACCGCCGATGACCTCGACCACGACGTCGATGTCGCCGCGTTTGACGAGCGCGGTGGCGTCGGTGGTGACGAGGGCCGGGTCGATGCCCTCACGGACCTTGGAGGGCCGCCGTACGGCGACACCCGCGAGCTCCACGGGAGCGCCGATCCTGGCGGCGAGGTCGTCGGCGTGCGTCGTCATGATGCGCGCCACCTCTGAGCCGACAACTCCACAGCCCAGCAGCGCCACCTTCAGCGGACGCGTACGCATCATCCGACCTCGTTTCCTCATACCGTCTACGGTTGCACCAGTCTCACTCACCGGACGGGAGTTTCTGCCCTTCGTCCGGATCGTGAGACATCTATTTCATTTGTACGGGGGTGGAAGACAGGAGATCTTCCGCCCCCGGGTCTTTGTCTGCGGTCTCCGCCGGTCACCCGACGTCGAGACGCAGGAGGTCCTCCTCCGTCTCGCGGCGGACGATCACCCGGGACTCGCCCTCGTTCACGGCGACGACCGGCGGCCGCAGCACGTGGTTGTAGTTGCTGGCCATGGACCGGCAGTAGGCACCCGTCGCCGGTACGGCGATGAGGTCACCCGGTGCCAGGTCGGCGGGCAGGAACGCGTCCTTCACGACGATGTCCCCGCTCTCGCAGTGCTTGCCGACGACGCGGGCGAGCATGGGCTCGGCGTCGGAGGTGCGGGAGACGAGGGCGACGCTGTACTCGGCGTCGTACAGCGCCGTACGGACGTTGTCGGACATGCCGCCGTCGACGGAGACGTACGTCCGCAGCCCGTCGAGGGGCTTGATGGTGCCGACCTCGTAGAGCGTGAAGGCGGTCGGCCCGACGATGGCACGCCCCGGCTCGACGGAGATACGGGGGGTACGCAGGCGGGCGACCTCGCACTCACGGGTGACGATCTCGGTGAGCGCCTTGGCGATCTCGTGCGGCTCACGGGGGTCGTCGTCGCTCGTGTACGCGATCCCCAACCCGCCCCCGAGGTCGATCTCGGGAAGCTCGACGCCGTGCTCGTCGCGGATGTCCTTCAGCAGCCCGACGACGCGGTGCGCGGCCACCTCGAACCCGGACATGTCGAAGATCTGCGACCCGATGTGGCTGTGAATCCCGATGAGCTCCAGCCCGTCGAGCTTCAGCGCACGCCGCACGGCCTCGGCGGCCTGTCCCCCGGCGAGCGGGATGCCGAACTTCTGGTCCTCGTGGGCGGTGGCGATGAACTCGTGCGTGTGCGCCTCGACCCCGACGGTGATCCGGATCTGGACGCGCTGCCGCTTGCCGAGTTCCTGCGCGATGTGGGCGACGCGGACGATCTCCTGGAAGGAGTCGAGGACGATACGCCCGACACCGGCCTCGATGGCCCGGTGGATCTCTTCCGTGGACTTGTTGTTGCCGTGGAAGGCGATGCGGTCGGCGGGCATGCCGGCCGAGAGTGCGGTGGCGAGTTCGCCCCCGGTGCACACGTCCAGGTTGAGCCCTTCCTCGTGCAGCCACCGCACGACGGCACGGGAGAGGAACGCCTTGCCGGCGTAGAACACGTCGGCGTCGGCCCCGAAGGCGGTGCGCCAAGCCCGCGCCCGGGCCCGGAAATCGACCTCGTCGAGGAAGTAGGCCGGGGTGCCGTGCTGTTCGGCGAGCGTCTTCACGTCGATACCGCCGACGGTGACGACGCCGTCGGCGTTACGGGCGACGGTCTGGGCCCACACCTTCGGGTCGAGGGCGTTGAGGTCGGTGGGCGGGGCGGAGTAGTGCCCCTCGGGGAGGACGTCGGCGTGGCGGGGCCCGGCGGGGTGGGCGGAACGGCTCATGACTGTCGTGGGCTCTCTCAGAGGTGTTCGGGTGCGTCGATGCCGAGCAGGGACAGGCCACCGGCCAGCACCGTCTCGGCGGCTTCGGCGAGGGCGAGCCGGGCACGGTGGGTGGCCGAGGGTTTCTCCGCACCGCGGGGCAGGACGGCGGGCAGCAGAGGCAGGACGGCATCGGCGACGGTGACGAGGTGCCGGGCGAGACGGTCGGGGGCGCGGTCCGCTGCCGCGCGGGCCAGGACGCGGGGGTGGTCGGCGAGGGCGGCGAGGAGGTTCTGAGCATCCTCGCCGGGCCCGGGTCGGCCTGGCTCAGGTGCGAATCCGAGGTCGGCGGCGTTGCGGCCGAGGGCCCGGGTGCGGGCGTGGGCGTAGCGGACGCGGAAGAGGGGGTTGCCCTCGCGCTGGACGAGGTGGTCGTCGATGATACGGGGCCGGTCGTGGGCGGCGGGGTGCAGCAGGGCCCAGCGGGCGGCGTCCCGGCCGAGCGGGAGGGGGTCGGCGGGGGCGGGCACCGGACGCACGAGGAAGCAGGGCGGGGCCGGCGAGTCCAGTGAGCGTGAGTCCTGGGAGCCCTGGGAGTCCTCGGAGCCCTGGACATCGTGCGCGTCGACGCGTACGCCCAGGATGTCGGCCCATCGCGGCTCGAGCGCGGCCTCGCAACGCGTGCGGACGAGGGCCCCCTGGGACCGCAGGATCCGGGCGACGGCGTCCATCACGACCACCGCGCGCACCTCGTGGGGGCAGTGCAGCGCGACCACGTCCGCGGAGGGTCCGTGGGCGTACCCGTACCGGGTGCCACGCCGCAGGATCTCCTCGACGAGGGCGACGGGCGCGGCGCCGCCCAGGCTGATGTTGAGGAAGCCGGGCCCGGTGACGACGACGTCGGCGACACCGTCCACGCCGGCGAGGTGCGGCCGCAGGATCTCGGCGACGCGCAGGGGCGGCTGCCCGGCGGGGCGGGCGAGCTGGAGGGCGATGTTGGTGGCGTAGTCACCACACCCACCGGGCCCGGGAACGCTCACCACGGCCCGCTGCGGCACGGCGACACGCAGCTCCCCCTCATCGACAGCACGACGCACCGCGCGCAGCACGGTACGGGAGAGCTCGACGGGGGTCACGGGACAAGCGTAGGGGAGGAGGGGGGTGGGTATGCGAATGGGTTTGGGCGGGGTCCCGCGATGTGGACGGGTGGGGCGTGGGGAGACGGAGCGGCGGGATGGGGAGGCGGTGAGGGAAGAGGGAGCGGCGGGAGAGGAGGCGGCGAGGGCCGCGCAACCTTCTCGGGGACCGCGCGGCCGGCAGGGGTGTCAGCCGCTGGTGCGCCCGGCGGCCTCACCAGCGCCGAAGACGATCCCGAATACGATCTCGCCGGCGCCTGCGGCCTCGACGCCACTCTCGGAGCTCACTCCCCGCTCTCCCCTCACTTCCGGGCCCCTCTCACCGTTCCTCTCCCGCTCGATCAACCGCCGTACGAGGCTGACGAGTTCGGCGGGTTCGAACGGCTTGGCGAGGAAGGCGTCGACGCCGACATCGAGGCCGCTGTCGACCTCGTGCTGGGTGCAGGCGCTGACGATGGCGAGGGGAAGATCGCGGGTACGGGGGTCGGCACGCAGCCGTGCGGCGGTCTGCAGCCCGTCGAGGCGCGGCATGACGACATCCAGGGTGACCGCATCGGGCCGCACCTGATGAACGACATCGAGACACTCGGCACCATCGGCCGCGGTCACCACCTCGAACCCCTCCAGTTCGAGATTGACCCTGATCAGCTGCCGGATGACCTTGTTGTCGTCCACAACAAGCACCCGGCCCGACGCGCCTGGCACAACTCGAGAGTAGGTCGAGACCGGCCACCGCGTCCGGGTTTTCCCCACTTCCACCCCCTGAGGACGAGCCACCCCAGGTCGCACCCGGTGCCACCACCCCGGAAACCCGTTCATGAACACCCCGGAGGAACTGGTAGGGTTCTACCCGTCGCCGCCAAGCAAGGCGCCTGACACGCCCCCGTAGCTCAGGGGATAGAGCAACGGCCTCCGGAGCCGTGTGCGCAGGTTCGAATCCTGCCGGGGGCACTCGCCTAGGTTCAGTAGATATCAAGCTCTGACCAGGGCGGATGCCTGGATGAGAGAGCGGGACCCAGTGTTACTGGGTCCCGCTCTTCGTCGTTCGCTCGGGGTGGCGCGGGTGTCCATGAGGCGGAGGAGGTTCAGGTTCCGTCGACGCCGTCGACTGCGGCCCGGGCTTCGTCCCGGGAGCCGGTCTCGCCCGTGAGGCAGAGCCCGTGGTCCGGTTCGCGATGCAGTACGTCCGGTCGTTGCCGGCTCTGACCCCCGTTCGACGCCAGCCCGTCCTGCGTCGACCGCGGACGGGTGGGCCACTCGTCGGAGGAGTCCTACGAACCACTGCGTTCATCGCGGCCTACGACGCTGTCGGCGCCGCCCCCGCGGATCACCCGAAGTGAGGGTCCCGAGGATGACCCGTCTGCCGGTCCCAGTGGGTCGGTTCTCCGTCGGTCAGGAGTTCCGCTGCCTGGGTCTGGGTGTGTGCGGCTGCTCTCTGGGCTTCCGCCACGGCGTCTCCGCGTTCCCGCACCAATTCTTCATAGATCGGCGGGTGATCGTTCTGGGAGGAAGTGCGTGCCATAATTCCGGTCCTTCCGCTGGGTAATGCCGTCAGGCCCTGTTGAGACGGGCGGCAATTCCGTGGCCGAGGAGCAGGTAAAGGGCGGCCGGGAGACCGTAATTGAGGATGACTCGTAGGCTCTCTGTGTCCATCGTGAAAATGTCCTGTGCCCATCCGCTGAGCCAGTCCGCCGCGCCTCGAACGAACTCCACGAACGCGTTCCCTTGGTTCGCGTCGAGCAGGTACAGCACGATCCACAGGCCGAGAACACCGGCCGCGACGTCGGCGATCGTGCAGATCGCGAGGGCCGTTCTGCGTGCGGCGGCTTGGTTGCGCAGGGAGCGGTCGGGGCCTGCGGGCTGGTCGTAGGCCTGGTATCCGGAAACCGGGTCGGTGTTCACGAGAAATCCGATCTGACGCATTGCTGGGCGGACGGGTCACCCCGCGCGGCCGGAATTCGGCCGTCGAGGGTGACCGCTTCTGCCTGGTTCTGCGCCATGCAAACGCGACCGCGTTACACCGCCGCCCGAGGCGTCCCGAATATGGCGGCCTACTAAATATGCCGACCTATACGGGCACTTATGGGTCGATCAGACCTGGCGGCCGGTGGGGAGCATTGCCCAGACCGTCTTGCCGAGGGGCTGCCGTCGGGTCCAACCCCAGTGTTCGGACAGGGCGTCGATGATGCGCAGCCCGCGCCCGTGTTCGTCGAGGGGGTCGCTGGTGCGCGGGTACACGGGCGGGTTGTCGCTCGGGTCGGTGACCGCGCAGACCAGGTGGGCGGGGCGGCGGAGACTGAGCTTCAGCCAGATCTCGGGCTCGCCGGCGGCCGGGGGGCGGGCCGCGCAGTGCGGGGCGGCGTGCAGTACGGCGTTGGCGGCCAGTTCGGTGACCACCATGAGGGCGTCGGCGCTGCAGTGGTCGAGGGCCCAGTCACCGAGGGTGCGACGGACGAAGTCGCGGGCCTGGCCGCAACCCTGTTCGGCGCCGTCGAGGCGCAGGGCCGCCGAGCGAGGCGGGGTGGTGCGCGAGGGCTCGGGCCTGGCGAGATGGCTCCGGCCCAGGGTGCCGGGGTGCGCCGTCGGCGCCACGGCCCTCTCCACGGGCGGCGCAGCGCTACCGGGCACTCGAAGCCCTTCGTACGCAGGTAAGGACACAACGTCTCCCTGATACACGGTCAAGGCGGGGCGTGCGCGCTGCAGTTGACGCCACGGACTATTATCCACGCCGACGGCGCCTCCGTGCAATTTCACGGGAAATTGCGCGAGCGGTGTCGACGCAGAGCACGTGGTGCCCCCGGGCCCGCCGGGGCGGCGGGGCGTACACGTGGCCGAACGTGAGCAAGGAGAGTGCAGTGCCAACAGCACCGAACGGCGTGCGGGCAAGCTCGTTGGGCGTCCGCTGGACCAAGAGCCGGCACAGCAATGCCGAGGGCAACTGCGTCGAGGTGGCCCCCCTGGGCGACGGCAGCGTCGCGATGCGCAACTCCCGCGACCCCGACGGGCCGGCCCTCGTCTACACCCCGGCCGAGATCGCCGCCTTCCTGGCAGGTGCGAAGGAAGGAGAGTTCGACCACCTGGTCTGACCCGGACCGCCGCGAGGGGGTGCCCGCGGAAGGCCAGGGCGCCGCTGGGAAGCGGAAGTTGGGCCCCTCACTTATGCCGGTTCAAGCGGCACGAGGCGGTGGGATGCGATAATGCGGTCTGTCCCATGCCGGTCTACGGGGAGTCAGGATGTCCGCCGAGTCGCCTCGCATCTCCCGCCTCGAACCGTATCTGAGCCGGTCCGAGCCCGCGCCGACCCTGCTGAAAATGCTGGTCGGCGTCCAACTGGCGGGGATCCGCGAGGGCTTCGGGCTCTCCCAGGACCAGGCGGCACGCGCCGCCGGTTTCAGCCCGGCGAAGCTGTCGCGCATCGAGGCGGGCAAGAGCCGTCGGCCGCCCACGGAGGCCGACGTCCGTACGCTGCTGAAGCTGTACGAGACCGAGGAGTACGAGGCCTCGGTGCTGCTGCAGTTGCTGCGGCGGGCCGGTGAGCCCGGGTGGTGGCAGCGCTATGACAAGCGGCTGATGCCGGAGTGGTTCGACCGGCTGGTCGGGTTGCAGGAGGCGGCGACCGCCATCCGTACCTTCGAGCTCCAGTACGTGCCGGGGCTGTTGCAGACCGAGGCCTACGCCCAGGCCGTGGTGGAGCGCGGGCTGCCGTCGGCACCGGGCCGTGAGGTGCAGCGGCGCGTGGAGCTGCGGATGCGGCGACGGGAGCTGCTGCACCGGCCGGACGCGCCTCAGCTGTGGGCGATCGTGGACGAGTCGGTACTGCTGCGGATGCTGGGCAGCCGCGAGGTGATGCGCGAGCAGCTCGCGTATCTGGAGGAGATGGCCCGGCGCCCCCATGTGACGCTGCAGATCGTGCCCCTGGACGTGACCAACGCCTCCGCGCCCGCGATTCCCGTCACCTATCTGCGCTTCGGCGGCATCGATCTGCCCGACATCGTCTATCTGGAGCACATCAAGAGCGCCGCCTTCCTGGAGGACCAGGACGAGACGGAGGAGTACCGGATCGCCCTGGACCGGCTGGGCGACGAGGCCCTCAACCCGCGCGAGTCGCTGGAGCGGCTGCGTGAGACGAAGGCCCGGTACGCCCCTGCCCCTTAGGGCGACGCCGCGCTACGGCAGTCGGCCCACGCCGCCGAACTCGATCCACTCCTGGGTGAGTTGGCGCGGTGCCACCTCGGTGTCGGGACGCCAGGTGGAGACCTCCACCAGGCCCGGCTCCAGGATCTCCAGGCCCTCGAACAGCTGAGCCACGTCCTTCTCCTGGCGTACCCGGCCCCAGTGCCCCTGGGTCGCCTGGTCCATGAAGTTGGTGACGAACTCGCGGACCTCGGCGTCCTCGCTGACCAGCTGGCACATCACCAGGTAGCTGCCGGGCACGAGTCGCGCGGCCACGCGGCGGGCCACGGCGAGCGGGCCGTCGGTGTCGCTGTCGGGGATGCAGTGGAACACCGAGTTGAACAGCACGGCCACCGGCTGCGTGAAGTCGATCAGGCGCTCGGTGTCCGGGTGGGAGAAGATGCCGTCGGTGTCGCGCATGTCGGAGTGGATGACGGCGGTGTTCTCGTTCTGTTCCAGCAGGGCGCGGCCGTGGACCAGGACCATCGGGTCGTTGTCGACGTACACCACGCGCGAGGACGGGTCGATGGCCTGCGCGACCTGGTGGACGTTGTTCTGGGTGGGCAGGCCGGAGCCGTGGTCGAGGAACTGCCGGATGCCGTAGTCCTGGGCCAGCGTCCCGACCACCCGCTGCAGGAAGCGCCGGTTGTTCAGCGCGAGGGCGCGGGTACTGGGGACGACCTTGTCCAGCTGTTCGCAGGCGGCTCGGTCGGACGCGTAATTGTCCTTGCCGCCGAGGTAGTAGTCGTACATGCGCGCGGCTGTCGGAATCGTGGCATCGATCGACGTGGACAGCGGCTTTCCAGGCTCCATCGTTTCCCCCAGTGGCAGGGCCGGTCGAGGAGATCACCTCGCCCGACAACACATCCTAGGGAGGCGGCAGTTGCTCAGGCCAGTCCGTCTGTCAACCACCGGAGGATTGCCACCCTCGGCGCCCGCACCCGCAGGTCGTCGTGTCGTCAAATGTTCGTAGGTGTGTACGACGGGGCAGTGCCCGACGCCTGTCGGAGCGCGGTCCTCACGGTCCTGGGGCGGCCTCCGTGAGGGCTTCTCGGCCTCCTTTCATGATCCGGCTGTGCGGCGCGTCGCTTCGAACTAAGGTTCTCCGTCGGAAGCCACATTCGACGGGGGTACGCACGTGGCCGATTCGGCGCGCTCGCTTGACGACACCGCGCAGGACGGGGGGAGGCCAGGCCGGTTCGCCGGCATGGGTCCCTTCATGCTCGTCTGGAGCGGGCAGGCGATATCCCTGGTCGGCAACTCCGTTCTGCGGTTCGCCTTCGTCTTCGAGACATGGTCGGCCACCGGCCGGGCCACGGCGCTGACCACGCTGTCGCTCTGCGCGATGCTCCCCCAGGTGCTGCTCAGTCCGCTGGCCGGAGCCCTCGTCGACCGGATCGACCGGCGTACGGCGCTGCAGCTCGCGGACGGTGGCGGACTGCTGGTCGTGGCGCTGCTCGGCGTCCTGCACCTCGCCGGCGGGCTGCAGACCTGGGAGGTCTACGCGGCCGTCATGCTGCTCGGCGGCGCCGCCGCCTTCCAGTTCCCGGCGCTGGGTGCCGCCGTGCCGCTGCTGGTGGACAAGGACCGACTCCAGCGGGCCAACAGTCTGCTGGCGAGCGCCAAGAGCACGGCGGACGTCGGCGGTCCGGCGCTGGGCGGGCTCCTGGTGGCGTTCTCCGGGCTCGGTTTCATCCTCGTCGCCGACCTGGTGAGCTTCGCTGTCGCGCTGGCCGCCATCCGGGTCGTGCGGATGCGAGGGGACGGCCGGCCCGCGAGGAAGCCGGGGGGCGGGGCGCGGGGGAAGCTCGTCGCGGAGGCCGTCGAGGGGATGCGGTTCCTCTTCCGGTATCCGAGCCTGCGCGATCTGATGCTGGCCTTCTGCGTGGTCAACCTGGTCATGGTCTTCGGCTTCGCCGCCGTACAGCCCATGGTGCTGGCCCGGTCCGGCGGCGAGACCACGGCGCTGGCGAGCGTCAACACCGCGATCGGCGTCGGCGGGGTCGCGGGCGGGCTGCTGATGGCGGCCTGGAGCGGGCCGAGGAACCGTGCCCGGGGCATGCTGCTCGGGATCATCGGGATGTGCCTGTCCGCCCAGGTCGCCATGGCCCTCGCGGGCGGTGTGGCCGGCTGGTGCGCGGCCATCCTGGTGGGCGCGGCGCTCATGCCGATGATCAACGGCGTGATGCAGGCGATCGTGCAGACCAAGGTGCCCCAGGAGTGGCACGGCCGGGTCTTCGGCGCCGTGATGTTCCTGTCGCAGCTCTCCGTCCCGCTGGCCACCGCGGTCTCCGGGCCGCTCGCCGACCATGTCTTCGAACCGCGGGCCGCGGACGGCAGCGGGATCTTCGTGCTGCTCGGGCCGCTCGTGGGCGACGGTCCGGGCAGCGGCATGGCCGCCATGCTGCTCATCGCCGGCCTGTGCGGCATCGCCGTCGGCGTGCTGAGCATGACCCGGCGCACAGTGCGGGAGATCGACTCGCTGCTGCCGGACATCGATGCCGAACCCGGCCGGGACGGCGCGGGCGACGGGGACGGCGGGCCCCCCGGCGATCCCGAGGGTCCGGACAAACGCCGCGACGACCCCGACAACCCCGAGAACAAAGCACTCGTGGAGGGCTGACCATGACCACCAATCCGTTCGAGGACGAGAACGGCACCTACCTCGTGCTCACCAACGCCGAGGGCCAGTACTCGCTCTGGCCCGACGGGATCACCGTGCCGGGCGGGTGGGATGTGGCGCTGCCCGCGAGCAGCCGTGCGGCCTGCCTCGCCTACGTCGAGGACCACTGGAGCGACATATGTCCCGCCCGCACGGCAGCCGATGGCTGAGAAGGGGGCAACGGGGGCGTTGCACGGGGTGCATGAACTCTTCGGGGAACAGGCTCGGCGGACACCGGCGGCGACCGCGCTGGTCCACGGCGAGCAGCGGCTGAGCTACGGCGAACTCGACGCGCGCGCCGACCGGTTGGCGGGGCTGCTGCGGCGGCACGGCGTGCGGCCGGGGGCGCTGGTGGGTGTATGTCTGGAGCGGTCCGCCGAGATGGTGGTGGCCCTGCTCGGCACGCTCAAGGCCGGTGCCGGTTATGTGATGCTCGACCCGGACTTTCCGGCGCGGCGGCTGCGCGGGATGGCGGCCGACGCGGGCGTCGCCGTGGTCGTGTCGCGGCGCGGGGCCCGGCCGACCGGCGTCGCTGCCGAGTCGGTCGCGGTGGAGGACGCGGAAGAGGCGCCGCCGCTCGAACGCGGCGCTGTGACCGTACGGCCGCAGGACCCGGCCTGCGTGATGTTCACCTCCGGCTCCACCGGCCGTCCGAAGGGCATCGTCGCCTCCCATGCCGCGATCACAGGGACGCTGACCGGGCAGGACTTCGCGTCGTTCGGGGCCGGCGCGGTGTGGCTGCAGTGCTCCCCCGTGTCCTGGGACGCGTGCGCGCTGGAGCTGTGGGGTCCGCTGCTCGGCGGCGGCCTGTGCGTACTGCACCCGGGGCAGCGCCCCGACCCGGTGGTGATGGCCGGCCTGGTCGACCGGCACGCCGTCACCTCGCTCTACCTCTCCGCCTCCCTGTTCCACGTGGTCGTCGACGAGTACCCGCGGGCCCTCTCCGGGGTGCGCCAACTGATCGTCGGGGGCGAGCCGTTGTCGCCCGCGCACGCGGCCCGCGCCCTGGAGCGCTACCCCGACCTGAGGCTGAGCAATGGCTACGGACCGGTCGAGGGCATGGTCTTCCTGACCGTCCATCCGGTCACCGCAGAGGACGTACGGGACGGGCGGCCGGTGCCGATCGGCCGCCCGCTGGCCGGCAAACGGCTCCGGGTGCTCGACGAGCGGCTGCGGCCGGTCGCGGACGGCGAGACGGGTGAGCTCTACGCCGCCGGGGCGGGGGTCGCCCTCGGTTACCGCGGCCGTCCCGGGCTGACCGCCGAGCGGTTCGTGGCCGATCCGTACGGGGGCTCCGGTGAGCTGATGTACCGGACCGGTGATCTGGTGCGGCGGCGGGCGGACGGGGTGCTGGAGTATCTGGGGCGGGCCGACGCCCAGGTGAAGATCCGCGGGTTCCGGGTGGAGCCCGGGGAGGTGGAGACGGTCCTGGCCGGCCACCCGGATGTCGTCCGGGCCGCTGTCGTCGCGCGTCCCGACGCCTCGGGTGACAAGCGGCTGATCGCGTACGTCGTCCCGCGCGACGGACACCGGCAGAGGCTCTCGGAAGGGGAGTTGCGCGAGCACGCCGCCCGCGTGCTGGCCGACTACCTGGTCCCGGCCGCCTTCGTCCTGCTGGACGCCCTGCCCCTCACCGCCAACGGCAAGCTGGACCGCGCCGCCCTGCCGGAGCCCGGCCCGGTCACCGGCTCCCTCGCCTCGGCAGCCGCACGGCAGCCCTCGGGACCGGTCGAGGAGGCGCTGTGCGGGCTGTTCTCCGACGTGCTGGGGGTGGCGTCGGTCGGCCCCGAGGACGATTTCTTCGCGCTCGGCGGCAACTCGCTGACGGTGGCGCGGCTGCTGGGCCGGATCCGGCGGACGCTGGGCGCGCAGGTCGGCGTACGGCCGCTGTTCGAGTGCCGGACACCGGCGGCGCTGGCGCCGTACGTGGAGAAGGCCGAGCGGGATGAGGGGGCCGGGCCTCCCACGCCTGCGCGGGGCGGGGACGCGCTGCCCCTGTCGTACGCCCAGCGTCGGCTGTGGTTCCTGGACCGGGTCGACGCGGGTGCCGCCTACACCCTGCCCGTGCTGGTGCGGCTGCGCGGTGAGGTCGAGGTGGAGGCCCTGCGGGCCGCTCTCGGGGATGTCGCCGTACGGCAGACGGCCTTGCGTACCGTCTTCGAGGAGTGCGACGGCGAGCCGGGGCAGCGGGTGCTGAGCGGCGCCGATGGACTGCCTCGGCTGCGGCACGTCACGGTCGGCTCGGGCGAGCTGGAGCAGGCCGTCGGCTCGGCGGCCCGGCACCGGTTCGACCTTGCCGCCGAACTCCCCCTGCACGCCGTGCTGTTCAGCGTCCAGGACCGGCCGGGTGAGCATGCCCTGCTGCTCGTCCTGCACCACATCGCTGGCGACGGCTGGTCTTTGCCCCCGCTCTTCCGGGATCTGTCGCGTGCCTACGCGGCCCGCAGTGCCGGTGTCGAGCCGGAGCTCGCCCCACTGCCCGTGCCGTACGCCGACTTCGCCCGGCGTCAGCGGGAGCGGCTGGGCCCGGCGGACGATCCCGGATCCCTGGCCGCCGCCCAACTCGCCTTCTGGGGCGCGGCCTTGGCCGGTCTGCCGGACGGCGGGCCACTACTCCCCCGGCGGCCCGGGCGGCCCGACCTGCCGGGTCGGGACGCCGCCACCGTCGTACGGCGGCTGGACGCGGGCGCGCACGCGCGGATCGTCGAGGCGGCGCGGGCCGAGGGCGCCACGCTGTTCATGGCGCTGCACACCGCGCTCGCCGCCGCGCTGGTGCGGGCCGGGGCGGGTGAGGATCTCGCGGTCGGGTCGCCGGTCGCGGGACGTGGGCTCGACGGCACGGTCGACGACGTCGTCGGGTTCTTCGTCAACATGCTGGTGGTGCGCACCGACGCCTCCGGCGACCCCACCGCCCGGCAGCTGCTCGCGCGCACCCGGGAGACGGCGCTGAACGCCTTCGCCCACCAGGACGTGCCGTTCGAGGAGGTCGTGGACGCGCTCAAGCCGGTACGGCCGCCGGGGCGGCAACCGTTCACCGAGGTGGTGCTGGCGTTGCAGAACAACGCCCGGGCCGAGGTGGAGCTGCCCGGCGCCGAGGCCGGTGTGGAGCCGTTGCGCACCGGCACCGCGCGGTTCGAGCTGCTGGTCGACGTCACCGACGACCACGGGCCGACGGGCGCGCCGGACGGCATGACGCTGGTCTTCGAGTACCGGACGTCGTGTCTGGAGCCGGAGTTCGTCCAGTGGCTGGCGGACGCGGTCGTCGAGGCGCTGCGGGCGGCGGCCGCCGATCCGGACGTACCGCTGTCCCTGCTCCCGCTGCCCGCGCCTCCCCGGCGCGCGGACGCGGCCCGGGACGCGGTCCTAGCCCCCGCCCGCACCACCCACACCCCGGCGGACTCCGCACTGCACCGGGAGATCGCCGCCGTCTGGTCCGACGTCCTCGGCGTCGAGCGCATCGGCCCGCACGACGACTTCTTCCGGCTCGGCGGCAACTCCCTGCGCGCGGTCCGGGTCGCGGCCCGGCTCACCGGCGCCGGGCGCACGGTGACGGCCGCCCAGCTGTTCACCTCCCCCACGGTCGCCGCCCTCGCCGCCGAACTGGAGCGGGCGCCGGCCGAGGCACCCGCGGCACCGGCGCCCATCCCGCGCCGGCCGCGCGTTCCCCGGCAGCCCGGCCGCGACGGCCGTACCGACACCGGCCGCAGCGGCCGTAACGACACCAGTCAGAAGGAGGTGCCATGGACCTGAGCGTGATGTTCTTCGGCGCCGACACGCCCGCCGCCGACACCCCGGGCGGGGGCGGCGCGCCGCGGCACAGCGAGGCCTACGACGACATCCTCACCGTCGCCCGTACCGCGGACCGGCTCGGCTTCCACGCGATCTGGACGCCCGAGCGGCACTTCCAGCAAGTGGGGCAGGTCTTCCCCAGTCCTCCGGTGCTCAGCGCGGCGCTCGCGGTGGCCACCGAGCGGATCAACATCCGGGCGGGCAGCGTGATCCTGCCGCTGCACCATCCGCTGCGGATCGCGGAGGACTGGGCCGTCGTGGACAACCTCTCGCACGGCCGGATCGGACTGTCCGCGGCGACGGGCTGGCACTCGGCCGACTTCGTGCTGGCCCCGGACCACTACGCGGGCCGCCGCGAGCAGACCCTGCGGGACATCCCGCTGCTGCGGCGGCTGTGGGCGGGCGAGGCGGCCGAGTTCACCGACGGCACCGGCGAGTCCGTGTCCGTGCTGCCGCAGCCCCGCCCCGTGCAGGACACCCTCCCCCTGTGGCTCACCAGCTCCGGCAACCCCGCGACCTGGGAGGCGGCCGGAAGTCTGCGTACCGGGGTCCTCGGGGCGACCGTCGGGCAGAGCCGGGAGGAGCTCGCCGAGAAGATCGCCCGCTATCGGGCGGCCTGCGCCGCCGCGCCCGAGCAGGGCGGCACCGACGCGCACGGCCGGGTGACGCTGATGGCGCACACGTTCGTCGGCGCGGATGACGAGGAGGCGCGGCGCCTGACCGGCGTACCGCTGACGCGGTATCTGCGCTCGTACGTACGGCAGACCACGGCCAACCGGACCGCCGACCGGGCGACGGCGGAGCTCACCGAGGAACAGACCGCGCTGCTCGCCGAGTTCGCGTTCCACCGCTATCTGACCTGGGGCAGTCTGCTCGGTTCCGCCGAGACCTGCCGGAAGATGCTCGCCGATCTGCGCGAGCTGGGCTGCGACGAGGTCGCCTGCTTCGTGGACTTCGGACTCGGCCGCGACGAGGTGCTGGCCGGGCTCCACCGGCTGGCCGAGCTGCGGGAGGACGTGGCGTGACGGCGACAACGGGGGCGGCCGGCGCTTCGATGGCCGAGCGGTTCGGCGCGCTCAGCGGGGAACAGCGCGTCCGGCTGATGCGCCGGCTCGTGGAGTCCGGGCAACTGGGCCTGATCCCGGCGGTCGTCCCACGACGGGACGGGGACAGGGACGGGCCCGTGCGGCTGAGTGCCGCGCAGGAGGACCTGTGGGTGTACGAGTCGCTGTATCCCGGCACTCCCGCGCTCAACCTGTGCAGCGCCTACCACTTCGACGAGCCCGTCGACCCGGGCCGCCTGGAGACGGCGCTGACGCGGGTCAGGGCCCATCACGACATCCTGCGGGCACGCATCGGCGGTGAGCCGGGCGCGCTGCACCTCACCTTCCCGCCCGAGGACCGCTTCGTCCTGGAGCGGGAGGACCTGCGCGGCACCGGCACCACCATCGCCGAGGCCTTCGAGACGTTCCGGCGCCGCTCCTTCGACATGGGCGGGGGGCCGCTGATGCGGGCCCGTCTCGTCACGGTCGACGAGAAGCGGACCACCCTGATGCTGGGTCTGCACCATGTCATCGCCGACTGGTGGTCCTTCGACGTCCTGCAGGCCGAGTTCGCCGAGGCCCACCACGCGACCGGGGCCGGCGCCGCGTCGGCCCTGACCCGGCCGCCCGTCCAGTACGCCGACTTCGCCTCCTGGCAGGGCGAGTTGGAGGAGGCCGGGGTCTTCGAGGCGCGGCTGGGCTTCTGGCGCCGCTATCTGGCCGAGCCGCCCGCGCCGCTCACCGTGCCCGGCACCCGTACCGGGACCGGGGACGGCATCGCCCAGGTCCCCTTCCGTGTCGACGAGCCCACCGCCCGGGCCGTACGGGCGCTGGCCCGCGAACGCGGCGCCTCCGTCTACGTCGTCCTGATGGCGGCCTTCGCGGTCCTGGCGCACCGCCTGACCGGCGCCGACGACATGGTGCTCGGCACGCCGACCGCCAACCGGGCCGCCAAGGGGCTGGAGCGGGTCATCGGGTACGTCATGAACGCCATCCCGACCCGCTGGCGGATCCGGCCCGATGACTCCTTCGCCGGCGTACTGGCCCGGTTCGCCGCGGACTTCCCGGAGCTGATGGCCAACTCCGACGTGCCCGTGGGCCGGATCGTCTCGGCGGTCGCGCCCGACCGCAGCGCCGGGCGCTCCCCGCTGTTCCAGTGGGTCTTCATGCACCTCACCCAGCAGCGCAGTGTGGCCGCGCTGCGGGAGTTCAGCGAGCCCGAGCGCATCCACACCGGTGGCGAGCACGACCTCGTCGGCATCGTCCGTGACTGCGACGACGGCACGATGGAGGGCAGCTTCGAGATCCGTACGGCCCTCTTCGGCGCCGACACCGTACGGCACTGGACGGACGCCTACCTGGAGCTGCTGCGCCGCTTCACCGCCGGCCCCGAGGTGCCGCTCACCGAGGTCGGCCTGGTGCCCGAGGCCGACCGGCGCCGGCTGGTGGAGCTCGGCTGCGGCGGGCCCGCCCCCGAGCCGCTGGCCCTCCCCGACCTGGTGGCCAGGCAGGCGGCCCGCACGCCCGACGCGCCCGCGCTGGAGGGCGATGACCTGCGGCTGACGTACGCCGGACTGACGGACCGCGTGAACCGGCTGGCGGCTCATCTGGCCCGGCACGGGGCGGGCCCCGGACGGATCGTGGCCCTCGCCCTGGGCCGTACGGCGGTCATGATTCCGGCGCTGCTGGCGGTGCAGCGCACGGGCGCCGCCTACCTCCCGATCGACCCCGACTATCCGCCCGAGCGCATCCGGTCGGCGCTGGAGGGCACGGCGCCGATCCTGGTGGTGACCGCCGGGCCCGGGGTGCTCCCGGAGACGGACGTCCCCACGCTCGTCCTCGACGAGCGCGCCTACGACGAACAGCCCCTGGACGACCAGGAGTTGGATCCTTCGGCACCCGCCTACATCATCCACACCTCGGGCTCCACCGGCCGCCCCAAGGGGGTGGTCGTCCCGCACACGGGCCTCACTGCCCTCACGCGTGGCCTCGTGGACGTGCTCGCGCCGGGCGCGGACAGCAGGGTGCTCCAGCTCGCCTCGCCCGCCTTCGACATCTCCCTGGGCGAGATGTGCCTGGCGTTCGGGTCCGGCGGCACTCTCGTCGTACCGCCTCCGGGCCCGCTCGTCGGACAGGACCTGGCGGACGTGCTGACCGGGCGGCGGATCAGCTGTGCGCTGCTGCCGCCCTCGGTGCTGGCGACGGTACCGGCCGGGCAGTATCCGCAGCTGCGGTCGCTGGCCGTCGGTGCGGAGGCGTGTCCGCCGGATCTGGTGGCCCGGTGGGCCGTCGGCGGGCGCCGGTTCCACAACGCCTACGGGCCCACCGAGTTCACCGTCGGCGCCACCGTCTCCGGCCCGCTGACCGGCGACGGCACGGTGCCGCCCATCGGCGCCCCGTTCCCGGGCACGCGCACGTACGTCCTCGACGGGCGGCTGCGTCCCGTGCCGCCCGGGGTGTACGGCGAGCTCTATCTGGCGGGGCCGGGCGTGGCGTACGGCTATCTGGGGCGGGCGGCGGCGACCGCCGAGCGGTTCGTCGCCGACCCGTACGGGCCGCCCGGCGAGCGCATGTACCGCACCGGGGATCTGGCCCGCCGCCGGGACGACGGGCAGCTGGAGTATCTGGGCCGCTCCGACGACCAGGTGAAGATCCGCGGCCTGCGCATCGAGCCGGGCGAGATCGCGGCCGTCCTCACCGGGCATCCCTCGGTCGAGCGGGCGGTCGTCGTCGTCCGGGAGGACCGGCCAGGCAGGCCGCGGCTCGTCGCCTACGTCGTGGGCGGCGACGAGGGCGTCCCGGTACCGGACGCGCTGCTCGCGTACGCCGCCGGGCGGTTGCCCACCGCCATGGTGCCGTCCGACGTGGTGGTGCTGGACGAGCTGCCGCTGACGGCCAACGGCAAGCTGGACCGGGCCGCGCTGCCCGCGCCGGGCAGTCGGCCGAGCGGTTCCGGACGGGCCCCGCAGGGCGCCCGTGAAGCCACCCTGTGCGCCTTGTTCGAGGAGGTGCTCGGCGTCGAAGGGGTCGGCGCCGACGACGACTTCTTCCGGCTGGGCGGCGACAGCATCATGGCGATCCAGCTGGCGGGACGGGCCTCGGGGGCGGGGCTCGGCATCGCGCCGCGTGACGTCTTCACGGCCCGTACGCCTGCCGTGCTCGCGCTGACGGCACGGGAGGCGGCGGACACCGGCGCCGGCGAGGACACCGGCACGGGGCGGTTCCCGCTGACGCCCGTCATGCGGTGGTGGCGCGAACAGGGCGGGGATCCGGCCGCGTTCACGCAGTCGATGGTGTTCCCTGTGCCGCGGGACGCCGGCCCGGAGCGTGTCGGGGCGGCGGTGCTCGGGCTGGTCGAGCGGCACGGCGTGCTGCGGATGCGCCTGGTGGACGGGGAGCTGGAGGTCCCCGAGGAGGTCCCCGGTGTGGCGGTGGAGCGGGTCGAGGTGCCCGTCGGCGCCGATCCGCGGGCGGCGGCCGAGGAGTGGGCGGCGTCGGTGCGGCTCGCCCCGGAGAAGGGGGAGATGCTGCGGGCCACCTGGCTCGACCCGGCCTCCGGCGGGCCGGGGCTGCTGTTGCTGACGGTGCACCATCTGGCGGTGGACGGGGTGTCCTGGCGGCTGCTGGGTCCGGAGCTGGCGGCGGGACTGGCCGGGGAGCGGGTGCCGCAGAGCCCGGGCACGTCCTTCGCGCGCTGGGCGCGGCTGCTGGCGCGGGAGGCCGTCGCGCCCGAGTCGGCCGGCACGGAGTCCGCCTGGTGGGAGCGGATGCTGGGCGGCCCGGACGCACGGATCGCGGGCGGGCGGGGTGTCGGCGCGAGCCGTGCCGTGCTCACCGTCGAGCTGACGCCCGAGGTCACCGAGGCGGCGCTGTCCGAGGTGACCGCGGCCTTCCACTGCGGCCCGGACGCCGTGCTGCTGACGGCGCTGGCCGCGGCGGCGGTACGGCGGCGGGGCGAGGCCCCCGCGACGGCCACCGGCCTGCTGGTCCACCTGGAGGGCCACGGCCGCGAGGCACTGTCCGAGCCCGCCGACGTCTCCCGCACCGTGGGCTGGTTCACCACCCAGTACCCGGTCCGGCTGGACGCGGGCGGCGCGCTCGGCCGGGACTTCTGGCAGCCGGCGCGGGACGCGGCCGGTGAGGCGCTCAAGCGGGTCAAGGAGCAGCTGCGGGCGGTCCCGTCGGGCGGGCTCGGCTGGGGGCTGCTGCGCCACCTCAACCCGGACACGGCCCCGAAGCTGGCCGCACTGCCCGTCCCGGACCTGCGCTTCAACTACCTGGGCCGGTTCTCCGGCGGCGACACGGCTGACGGGGAGCTGCTCGGCATGGCCGCGGAGGCGCTGCCGCTCGGCCATGCGGTGGAGGTGGACGCGCTGGTCCTGGAGCGGGAGGACGGGCGGCTGTGTCTGAGCGCCGGGTTCTCGTACGCGCGCGGGGTGCTCGGCGAGGACGAGGTGAGGGAGCTGGCCGGGCTGTGGTGCGAGGCGGTCGAGGTGCTGGTCGAGCACGCCCGCCGGGACGGCACGGGCGGCCACACCAGCTCCGACTTCCCCCTGGTCGACCTGTCGTCGGACCAGCTCGCCCTGCTGGAGGACGACTTGGAGTTCGAGGACTGGGACGAAGAGGCCGAAGAGCACGGAGAGAACGACGAGGGGGACGCCTGATGGGCGGCCGCATCGCGGACGTACTGCCGCTCTCCCCCGCTCAGGAGGGCCTGCTCTTCCACGCCCTGCGCGACCCGGACCGCCCCGACCCGTATCTGGTGCAGGCCCGCTTCCGGATCGCCCCCGGCATCACGGCCGAGGCGGTGCGGGCCGGGGTGACGGCGTTGCTGGAGCGGCACCCGAATCTGCGGGCGCGTTTTCGGCACGAGCAGGTCGACCGGCCGGTGCAGGTGATCCCGCTCTCGGTGAAGGTGCCGTGGGCGCAGACCGACTGCACGGGCCGTACGCCGGACGAGACGGAGGCGGAGTTCGCGCGTCTCATGGCCGAGGACCGGGGCCGCCGCTTCGACCTGGCCCGGCGCCCCCTGGTGCGGGCCACGCTGGTGCGGCACGACGCGGGCGCCGACCTGCTGCTGACGATCCATCACATCCTGCTCGACGGCTGGTCGCTGCCGTTGCTCGCGCGGGATCTGCAGGCGCTGACGACGGGTACCGCCGCGCTGCCGCCCGCGGTGCCCTTCAAGCAGTACCTGGTCTGGCTGAACGGGCAGGACCGGGCGCGGGCTCAGGCCGCCTGGCGCGACGCGCTGGACGGACTGTCGCGGCCCGCGCTGCTCCCCTCAGCCGTGCCGGACGGACCGGGCGGGGCCGAGGACACGATCGACATGGAGCTGACGCCCGAGCTGACGGCGGCGATCACCCGGCGTGCCACGGACGCGGGCGTCACCGTCAACACCGTGGCGCAGACGGCGTGGGCCCTGGTGCTGGCCCGGCTGACCGGTGCCGATGACCTGGTGTTCGGCGCGGTCGTCTCCGGGCGGCCGCACGATCTGCCCGGGGTCGAGCGGATGGTGGGCCTGTTCATCAACACGCTGCCGGTGCGGATCCGGCTGCGCCGCGGTGAGGGCGTCGACGAGCTGCTGGCCCGCGTGCAGAGCGAGCAGCTGCGGCTGGCGCCGTATCACCATGTACGGCTGTCGCAGGTGCAGCGGGCGGCCGGGGTGGGCGAACTCTTCGACACGGTCCTGGCGTTCGAGAACTTCCCGCGCGCCCAGGGGTCCACCGCGAGTGTCGAGCTCGTCGAGACGCGGGACGCCACCCACTACCCGGTGACGGTCGCCGTCGTCGCCGGGGAGCGGATGCTGCTGCGGATCAGCTGTCGCCGGGGCATCTCCGCGGCCGCGGTCGGCGCCCGGCTGGCGCGCGCCTTCGAGGCGCTGACGTCCGCGCACGGCACACCGACCGACCGGCTCGACGTCCTCCCGGAGGAGGAGCGGCGACAGCTGCTCGCCCTCGCCGAGGGCCCGGTGCGCCCGGCACCGGAACCGTCGAGCATCACCAGGCGCTTCGCCGAGCAGGCGACCCGTACGCCCGGCGCGCCGGCCGTCGAGGCGGACGGTGAGGTGCTGACGTACGGCGGTCTCGACGCGGCGTCCGACCGGCTGGCGGCGCGGCTGTGGGCGGCGGGGGTGCGGCCCGGCGACACGGTGGCGTTGCCGCTGGCCCGGTCCGTGTCCCTGGTCGTCGCACAGCTGGCGGTGCTGAAGGCGGGCGCGTGTTGTCTGCCGCTGGATCCGGCGGCTCCGGCGGGGCGGCGGGCGGCGCTGGTGGGGCAGGCCGGCGCGCGGGTCGCGGTGACGATGCCGGATGTACAACTACCGGACGGGGTAAGGAGGTTGGACCCGGAGGGCAGCGCCGCCGACGCGCCGCCGACCGTGTCCTCGCACTCCGAATCCGCCGCCTGCGTGATGTACACCTCCGGCTCGACGGGTGAGCCCAAGGGCATCGTCACCCCGCACCGGGCCGTCGTCGAGCTCGCCGCCGACACCCACTTCGCGGGCGGCGCGCACCGACGCGTCCTGCTGCACAGCCCGCACACCTTCGACGCCGCGACCTACGAGACCTGGGTGCCGCTGCTGAACGGCGGCACGGTCGTGCTCGCCCCGCCCGGCCCCGTCACCCCCGACCTGCTGAAGCGGCTGCTGCCCGAAACGCGCGTCACCGCTGTGTGGCTCACCGCCGAACTCCTGCGCGCCGTGGCGGAGATCGCGCCCGAGGCGCTCGCCGCCGTGCGGGAGGTGTGGGCGGGCGGGGACGTCCTCGCGCCCGAGGCGGTCCGGCGGGTGCGCGAGCACTGCCCCGGCACTCGGGTCGTCAACGGCTACGGGCCCACCGAGACGACCGTGTTCGCCACGGCCCACCGGGTGACCGGTGACGTCGGCGCGTCCGTGCCCATCGGGCGGCCCCTCGACAACACCCGCACCTACGTCCTCGACCGGCTCCTGCGCCCCGTACCGGCCGGAGCCGTGGGCGAGCTGTACGTCGCGGGCACCGGGCTCGCACGCGGCTACCTGAACCGTCCGGGGCAGACCGCCGAGCGCTTCGTCGCCGACCCGTACGGGCCGCCCGGCGCCCGCATGTACCGCACGGGCGATCTGGTGCGACAGCTCCCGGGCGGCGAGCTGCAGTTCACCGGCCGGAGCGACGACCAGGTCAAGGTGCGGGGCTACCGGATCGAGCCCGGCGAGGTGGAGGCCGCCCTGGCCGCCTGCCCGGGCGTGGAGCGGGCCGTGGTGGCTGCACGCCCCGGGCCGGACGGCGGCAAGAGGCTCGTCGCCTATGTCGTGGGCGGCGACCTGGGCCTCGTACGGGAGCATGCGGAACGCACGCTGCCGGCGCATCTGATGCCGTCGGCGTGGGCCGCCCTCGACGCCGTACCGCTGACCGCGCACGGCAAGGTCGACCGGGCCGCGCTGCCCGAACCCGGGCCGCAGCGAGCCCGGCCGGGCCACGGACGGGTCGCCCGGCCGGGGCGCGAGCAGCTGCTGTGCGCGCTGTTCGCCCAGGTGCTCGGGGTCGAGGCGGTCGGCCCCGACGCCGACTTCTTCGCGCACGGCGGCCACTCGCTGCTCGCCCTGCGGCTGACCGCGCGGATCCATGCCGAGCTCGGGACCCAGGTGTCGCCGGCCACGCTGTTCGAGGCGCCGACGCCGGCCGCGCTCGCCGCCCGCCTGGCCGCGGGGCCGGCCGGCAAGGGCGACGACGAGGACGCGTACGCCCCGCTGCTCGCCCTGCGCCGCGAGGGCGATCTGCCCCCGCTGTTCTGCCTCCACCCGGGGCTGGGGCTCGGCTGGGGATACGCGGCGCTGCTGCCGCACCTCGCCCCCGGCCGCCCGGTGTACGCACTTCAGACCCCGGTACTGCACGGCGAGCAACTCCCCGGCACATTGGGAGAGTTGGCGGAGAGCTATGTGCCACGCATCCGGGCGGTGCGGCCGCACGGGCCGTATCTGCTGCTGGGCCGCTCCTTCGGCGGGCCGTTCGCCCATGAGCTGGCGGTGCGGTTGCGCGCGGCCGGCGAGGAGGTCGCGCTCGTCGCCGTCCTGGACTCGATGCCGAAGCCGCCCGAGGTCGCGCGGGTGCCGCTGGACCCGGCGGTCGTGGAGCAGGTGGCGCTGGGCAACCTGCTGCGCAACGCGCTGCCCGGGACCGCGGCCGGTGCCGGGCCACTGGAGCGGGCCGAGGTCGTGGCACGCGTCCACGCGCACAGCGCGCTCTTCGCCGACCTCGACGAACAGCGCCTCGACACCCTGGTCGCCGCCATGGAGCGGTACATCGCGATGGCCCGCGCCTGGCAGCCGTCGCCGTACGACGGCCGGGTGACCCTCTTCTCGGCCACCCGCGCCTCGGAGGCGACGACCGCGCAGAAGCGCGCCGCGTGGCAGTCCTGCTCGGCCGGGGTGGACGTACACGAACTGGACTGCGAGCACAGCGATGTGCTCACGCCGGGGCCGGTCGGCGAGATCGCCGCGGCCGTGGCGGACGTACTGGCAGGGAACCGCACGGGGGACGGAGCACAGACAGATGGACGCTGACGACACAGGGACGGCCGAGGACGGCGAGGAGTACGAGTTCCCGACCTCGGACGCGCAGGCCCGGCTGCTCGTCCTGGACCACATGGACCTGTACAGCCCGACCTACCACGTGCCGGCCGCGTTCGCCGTGCGCGGGCCGTTCGATCCGGCCGCGTTCGGCCGGGCCCTGGACGCGCTCGTCGCCCGGCACGAGTCGCTGCGCACGGTGTTCCGCACCGGCCCCGACGGGGTGCCGGTGCAGATCGTGTCCGCCACGGGGAGGGCCGAGCCACGCGTGGAGCGCGACGTACCCGCGTCCGAGGTGGACGCGCGGATGCGCGCGGAGGCCGCCCACCCCTTCGACGTGGCGTCCGGACCGCTGCTGCGCTGCACGCTGTACGCCGTGGCCGACGGCAGCCACCGCATCCTGCTCGTCGCCCACCACCTGGTCTGCGACGGCTGGTCGCTGGGCGTGCTGCTGCGCGAGCTGTCGGCCGGCTACGAGAACGAGACCAAGGGCCTGCGCCACACACTGCCCGAACTCCCCTTGCAGTTCCCCGACTTCGCGGCCTGGCAGCGGGAGCGGCAGGCGGCGGGCGAGTACGCCGACTCGGTCGCGCACTGGGCCGGGCGGCTGCGCGGCGCTCCCGAGACGGTCGCGCTGCCGCTGGACCGGCCGCGTGGGGCGGTCCGCTCGGCGGCGGGCGGCACCGAACGCTTCACGCTGTCGGCCCGGCTCCGTGAACGGCTCGCCGAGACGGCCGGAGCACGCGGCGGTACGCCGTTCATGGCGGTGTTCGCCGCGTACGCCGCGTTCGTGAGCCGGCTGTCCGGCTCCGAGGACCTGGTGATCGGCTTCCCCGTCTCCGGCCGTGACCGCCCCGAACTCCAGGACATGGTCGGCATGCTGACCAACACCCTGGCCCTGCGCGTCGACCTGTCCGGCGACCCCTCGTACCACGACCTCATCGCCCGTCTGCGCACCGCGCTGCTGGACTCCCAGCCGTACCAGGACGCCCCCTTCGAGGCGGTCGTGAACGCGGTCGCCCCGGCCCGCGAGATCAGCCACGACCCGGTCGTCCAGGTGATGTTCGGCTACGACGACGACACCGAGCTGACGCTCGCCCTGGCGGGCGCCGAGGTCGAGCGGGTCCATGCGCCCCTGGACACCGCCAAGTTCGACCTCCACCTCCAGGTGGAACGGTGGGGCGACGACCTCGCCGCGTACCTGATCCACCGCAGCGCCCTGTTCGAGGAGGAGACGGTACGGCGGTGGGTGCGGTGCTTCGAGACGCTGCTGGCCGGGCTCCTGGAACGCCCGGACACCCCGCTGTCGGCCATCGACATGCTCCCGCCGGACGAGAGAGAGCGCCTGCTGGCGCAGGGGACTGCAACGCCCCTAAGGGGCGCGGGGCTGTATCGACATGCGGCTCCGCCGCGGGGCGCGACCAGCCACGAAGAACCCGCAGCCGCCCGACAACACAAGGCGGCACATCCTGAGGCGCGCCTGGTCCCGAACCTCGTGGCGGACCGAGCCGCCGAACGGCCGGAGGCCATCGCCCTCGTCTACGGCGACCTCCACCTGACGTACCGCGAACTACTGGACCGCGCGGACAACCTCGCAGCCCACCTACAGACACGCGGCGTACGCCGAGGACACCGAGTCGGCCTCCTCCTCCCCCGAGGCGCCGAGATGGCCATCGCCGCCCTCGCCGTCCTGCGTGCCGGCGGCGCATACGTCCCCCTGGACCCGGCACACCCGGCCGCCCGCCTCGCCTACATGGTCACCGACTCGGGCACGTCCCTGCTGCTGACGGCAGAGGAAACGACGAGGCTCGCGCCAACGGACGTCCCGGAACTACGCGTGGACGAGACCACGGACGACGTACCTCCGCTCACCCCCGTGACCTGCGCACCCCAAGACCTCGCCTACGTCCTCTACACCTCCGGCTCCACCGGCGTCCCCAAGGGCGTGGCCGTCGAACACGGAGCCCTGCTCAACCTCGCGGTGAACGTCCGCCCCGTGTTCCCGGTGACGGAAAAGGACCGCGTCCTCCAGTTCGTGTCGTTCGGCTTCGACGTGGCCGTGTCCGACCTGTTCTTCCCCTGGGTCGCGGGCGCGGAGCTGCACATCGCGCGGGAGGACGAACGCCTGGGCGAGGCGCTCCAGGCGCGGCTGCGGGACTCCCGCATCACCTACGTGTTCCTGCCGCCGTCCGCCGCGATGACCCTGCCGCGCGCCCCGGGCGCCCTGCCCGAGCTGCGCACGCTCGCGGTCGGCGGCGAGGCCTGTCCGGCCGAACTGGTCGAGCGGCTCGCCGAGGAGGGCCGCCGGATCGTCAACGCGTACGGTCCCAGCGAGGCCACGGTGTACTCCACCACCGCCGATCTGCGCCCGGGCGAACCGGTGGTGATCGGCCACGCCGTCCCCGGCACCCGCGCCTACGTCCTGGACCGGCGGCTGCGCCCCGCCCCGGTCGGCGTGACGGGCGAGCTCTACGTCGCCGGCGCCTCCCTGGCCCGCGGCTATTTCGGCCGGCCCGGCATGACCGCCGAGCGCTTCGTCGCCGACCCGTACGGGCCGCCCGGCGGCCGGATGTACCGCACCGGGGACCTGTGCCGCATCGACGCGCACGGCGTGCTGCATTACCTGGGCCGCGGCGACTCCCAGGTGAAGCTGCGCGGCTACCGCATCGAACTGGGCGAGATCGAGGCGCTGTTGGCGGGCCATCCCGACGTCACGGTCGCCGCGGCGGCGGTCCGCGGAGAGGCGGCCGAGCAGCGGCTCGTGGCGTACGTCGTCACCACCGCCGAAGTGTCGGACGAGATGCTCCGGGCCCACCTGGCCGGGCGGCTGCCCGGCTACATGCTCCCGGAGGTCTTCGTACGCCTGCCGGAGCTGCCCCTGAACCGCTCCGGCAAGATCGACCGGTCCCGGCTACCCGAACCGCCCTCGATTCGCCCGGAGTTGAGCGCGTCGTACGCCGCTCCGAGCACCGAGGCCGAACGGCGCGTGGCCGTGGTGTGGCAACGGGTGCTGACCCTGGACCGGGTCGGCGTGCACGACAACTTCTTCGATCTGGGCGGCAATTCGGTACGGCTGCTGGCCGTGCTGTCGGCCCTGCGCGAGCACCCCGAGTGCCGCGAACTGACCCTGATCGACCTGTTCCGCCATCCCACGGTGGCCGCGATCGCGGCCCACCTCGACAGCGGTGCCCGGCCGGCCTCGCGCCACGAGGAGGCGGCCAGACGCGGCGGCGACCGCCGGGCGGCCCTGCACAAGCTCCGTTCCAGGAAAGGCACGACGCGATGACGACCGAGCAAGTGGCACCGCAGGACCTCGATTCCGCAGTGGCCGTCGTGGGCATGAGCGGCCGCTTCCCCGGCGCGCGGGACCTGGAGACCTACTGGGCCAACCTGCGCGACGGCCTCTGCTCCATCTCCACCTTCACCGAGAAGGAGCTGCTGGCCGACGGAGCGGACGCGGCCGAGCTGAGCAGTCCCGCGTACGTCGGCGCCCAGGGCCGCCTCCCGGACGCCGACCGCTTCGAGGCGGAGCTCTTCGGCTTCAACCGCACGGAGGCGGCGGCGCTGGACCCACAGCACCGCGTGCTGCTGGAGACGGCGTGGTCCGCCCTGGAGGACGCGGGACACGCCCCGCTGACCGCACCATCCGCCGCTGCCGCGGCGGGCCCGTCCCGCACCGGCGTGTACGTGGGCGGCAGCCCCACCGAACACGCGCTGGCGGCGGGCACGGACCCGGCGCTCGCGGCGTCGATCGGCGCCCTTCAGGTCCGTATCCTCACCGACCGCGAGTTCCTGGCGCCGTGGATCTCCTACCGGCTGGGCCTGGACGGCCCCAGCATGACGGTCCAGACGGCCTGCTCGACCTCGCTGACGGCGGTCCATCTGGCCGTCCAGGCGCTCCTGCTCGGCGAGTGCGACATGGCCCTCGCGGGCGGCGTGGCCATCGGCACCGTGCGCAAGCAGGGCTACGTCCACTACCAGGGCGGGATCTTCTCCCCCGACGGCCGCTGCCGCCCCTTCGACAAGAAGGCGGCCGGCACGGTGCCCGGCAGCGGTGTGGGCGTGCTGGTGCTGCGCCGGCTGGCGGACGCGCTGGCCGACGGTGACCCGGTGCGCGCGGTGATCCGGGGCAGCGCGGTCACCAACGACGGTTCCGGCAAGGTCGGTTTCACCGCTCCGGGGGTGGACCAGCAGTCGGCCGCGATCACGGAGGCGTGGGCGGCGGCGGGGCTCGAGCCGTCGGCGGCGCAGTACGTGGAGGCGCACGGGACGGGGACCGAACTCGGGGACCGGATCGAGCTGGAGGCGGCGAGCGCGGCCTTCGCGGGCGGGGCGGGCATCGGCCTCGGCTCCGTGAAGTCGAACATCGGACACGCGGACGCGGCGGCCGGGGCGGCGGCGCTGATCAAGACGATCCTGATGCTGGAGCACGCCACGCTGGCCCCGACGGTGGACGTCACGAGCCCGGTCGCCGCCCTGCGGGGGTCACCGCTGCGGCTGGTGACCGAGGCCGAGAAGTGGCCGGGCCGTGCGGGCCTGCCCCGGCTCGCGGGCGTGACGTCGGTGGGCATCGGCGGCACGAACGTGCACGTGGTGGTGGAGGAGGCACCGGCGCGACCGGCTCCGGCGGACGACGCCGTACGACCGCTGCTCCTGCCGCTGTCGGCCCGGACCGAGCCCCAACTGTCCGCCGCGGCTGAGCGGTTGGCGGCGGTGCTGCGCGCGCCGGGCGCCCCCTCCCTCGCCGACGTCGCGCACACCCTGCGCACGGGCCGGGTCGCCCTGGCCGTACGGGCGTATGTGGTGGCCTCGGACGCGGCGGAGGCGGCGGAGAAGCTGACGGCACTGGCCCGGGGCCGGGCTCCGCACGGCACGCCCGACCCGCTGGGCGAGGCCTGGGTGCGGGGCGAGGAGGTGACGTGGCCGGTATCGGGCGGGAACGTGCGCAAGGTGCACTTGCCGACATACCCGTTCGCCGGCGAGAGCCACGGTGCGCTGACGCTTCGGAAGTCCACCGCGCAGGGGACCGAGGAGGCGCCCGAGGAGGCGCCCGAGGAGACGACGCCGGAAGGCGGCGAGCTCGAAGCCACGGTGGCCGCGCTGGTGATCGAGGCGCTGGACCTGAACAGCGCCGCCGATCTCGCGCAGACGTACTTCGAGGCGGGCGGCGACTCGCTGACGGCCGTTCACCTCGCCGGCAGGCTCCGTGACGAGCTGGGCATCGACGTGCCGATCCAGCTGTTCCTCGAACCGATCACACTGAAGGACATGACGAGCAGCATCTGCGAGATGAAACGGAACGGTGACGCGGACGGCGCCCTCGACGCCCTCCTCGCCGAGTTCGAGGCGGAGTCGTGAACATCCCGGACATCAGGACCCGGTGGTTCCGGGGCGTGAGCGCGCCCGGCGCGAGGATCCGCCTGCTGTGCTTCCCGCATGCGGGCGGAGCGGCGGTGGCCTTCCACGACTGGGCCGCGCTCGCCCCGCCGGACATCGAGGTCGTGGCGGTGCAGTACCCCGGCCGCCAGGACCGCCTGTACGACCCGTGCGCGAGCACGATGGAGGAGCTGGCGGACACGATCACGACGGCCCTGCGGCACGAACTGACCGGGGACATGCCGTTGGCCCTCTTCGGCCACAGCATGGGTTCGTCGGTGGCGTACGAGGTGGCCCGCCGTCTGGAGGACGACCCCGGACGCACCCTCACCCACCTGGTCGTGTCGGGCCGGCACCGGCCCCGCCTCCCGCAGGAGGAGGCACCCGGCCCGGCCCCGACCGACACCGAGGTCATGGACCGCGTCCGGCTGCTGGACCCCGACGGCGCCGACGTCTACGACCACCCCGACCTGCGGCCCATGATCCTGCCGGCGCTGCGCGCGGACTTCGGGCTCCTCGCCCGGTACCGTCCGGCCCACCTGCACCGGCTGGGAGTTCCGGTCACGGTGTGCGGAGGCGACCGCGACCCCATGTGCACGGTCGAGGACCTCAAGTCCTGGTCGGATGTCACGACGCAGGGGCTGGACCTCCGGGTCTTCGAGGGCGGCCACTTCTATCTCCAGCAGCGCAAAGAGGAGTTGCTCGCGTTCGTCGCCTCGCAGCTGGCCTGAGACGGGTGACAGGAGACCCCGTCTCGAACGGACGTGCAGGCCCTGAGGAATCTGGGCATGTTTCCCTTTCAACCACCTGAGGGGGCATGCCCGGATGAGCGAGTCCGCCGCGTCCGCACCGCGAAGAGTCGTCGTGACCGGGCTCGGGGCGGTCACGCCCCTGGGCATCGGGACCGACGCGTTGTGGCAAGGACTGCTCGAAGGGCGCCACGGCATACGGGAGCTGGCGGATCCGGAGTTCGACGGGTTACCCGTGCGGGTGGCGGGGGTCGTACCCGTGGATCCCGGTCGGCTGCTGCCCCGGCCCGTCGCCCGGCGGATGAACCGGGCCGCCCGGTTCGGGGTGCTGGCCGCCCGGGAGGCGTGGGCCGACGCCGGGTTCACGGCGGGCGGCACCCGGGAGAGCGGGATCGATCCGGAGCGGGTGGGGGTGAGCCTCGGGGCCATCCTCGGGGACGCGTCCGTACTCGTGGGCGGGGACCGGCAGCTGCGGGAGAAGGGGCCCCGGGCCGTCTCGCCGCTCACCACTCCCATGACCGTGCCCTCGCAGGCCGCCTCGCAGGTCTCGCTCGATCTGCACATCACCGGCGAGGCCCGCACCGTGACGAGCGCGTGCGCGTCGGGGACCGAGGCCATAGGGCAGGCGATCGACCGCATACGGTACGGGCGGATCGACGTCGCTCTCGCGGGCGGCGCCGAAGCGGTCGTCACGCCGGCGATCATGGCGTCCTTCGCGGCGATGCGGGCCCTGGCCGACGGGGACCTGGCCGACGGGTCGCCCTCCCGGCCCTTCGCCAAGGACCGGGCCGGGTTCGTCAACGGCGAGGGTGCCGGGATCCTCGTACTGGAGGCCGAGGAGCACGCACGGGCCCGGGGAGCGCGGATCTACTGCGAGGCCGCCGGTTGGGGACTGTCCGCCGACGCCCACCACATGGCCGCCCCCGACCCGTCCGGCAACGGCATCGCGCTCGCCCTGCGACGGGCCCTGCGGGACGCCGGTGGCCGCGTCGGGGACGTCGTCCACGTGAACGCCCATGCCACGGCCACCGTCGAGGGCGACCTCGCGGAGGCGAGTGCGCTGCGGGCGGTGCTGGGACGACGGTCCGTACCGGTCACCGCGCTCAAGGGGCACCTCGGGCATCTGCAGGGGGCCGCGGGCGGGGTCGAGGCCGTCGCCGCCGCACTGACGCTGCATCACGGGGTGGTGCCGCCGACCGTGGGGTGCGAGGAGGTCGACGACGCGATCGACCTGGATGTGGTGACGGGGGTGCCGCGGGCGTTGCCGCGGGACGGGGACCTGGCGCTCAGCAACTCGTTCGGGTTCGGAGGGCACAACGCGGTACTGGTGCTGCGCCGGTCGGGCTGAGGCTCCGGTCGCCCCCGCTCACGCGCTGCGTTTGCGGGCCGCCGTCTTCTTGGCGGTCTTCGCGGTCTTGGCCGTGGTCTTCTTCGCCGTGCTCTTCGCCGTGCTCTTCGCCGCCGTCTTCTTCGCCCCCTGGGCCGTCTTCGACGTGGACTTCTTGGCCGACGCCGTCTTCTTGGCCGCCGTCTTCTTCGTCGCCGTCGACTTCTTGCCCGCCGCCTGCTTCGGGGCGGCTCTGGCCGCCTTGCGCTCCGGCAGACGTCTGACCTCGGCCGGCTCCTCGCCGCGCGACTCCTTCGCCGCGCGCACGCTGCTCTCCAGGGCCGCCATGAGGTCGAGGACCTTGCCGCCGGCGGCGGGTTCGGGCGCGGAGGGCGGGGCCTCGCCGGCCGCCTTCGCGGCGATGACCTCCTCGACGGCCTCGCGGTACTCGTCGTGCAGATCGTCGAGGTCGACCTCGCCGAGCGTGTCCATCAGGGCGTCCGCGAGGTCGAGTTCCTTGTCACGGACGGTGACGTCGACGTCGGGGGCGACGCCCTCGGGGGCGCGGACCTCGTCGGGCCAGAGCAGGCCGTGCATGGCGATGGCGTCACCGACGACCCGGAGCATGCCGAGCCGTTCCCGGCCGCGCAGCGCGAACTTGGCGATGGCGACCTTGTTGCTGCGCTTGAGCGCCTCGCGCAGCAGGGTGTACGGCTTGGCGGCGGGGGCGCCGCTCGCGGCGAGGTAGTACGCCGCGTCCATCTGGAGCGGGTCGATCCGGTCCTCCGGGACGAAGGCCACGATCTCGATCGTCTTCGCGGTCGGGATCGGCAGCTCGGCCAGGTCCTCGTCGGTGATCGGGATGATCGAGCCGTCCGCGTCCTCGTACCCCTTGCCGATCTCGCCCTGGGTGACCTCGCGGTCCTCCAGCTCGCAGAACTTGCGGTAGCGGATCCGGCCGCCGTCCTCGGTGTGGATCTGGCGGAAGGAGATCGAGTGGCTCTCGGTCGCGTTCACCACCTTGATCGGGATACTGACCAAGCCGAAGGAGATGGCGCCGTTCCAGATGGATCGCACGTTCAGCACCTTTCGAGGCGATTACGGCCGGTTTCATGTGATTCTCATCGTATGACGCCGATCACAGAGGTGGAGGGGCGACGGCTCGCGCTCAGCAACCTGGAGAAGGTGCTGTATCCGGCGGCCGGGTTCGCCAAGGGCGAGGTGCTGCACTACTACGCGACCATCGCCGACGTATTGCTGCCGCATCTGCGCGACCGGCCGGTGTCCTTCCTGCGCTACCCGGACGGGCCGGACGGACAGGTGTTCTTCACCAAGAACGTGCCGCCGGGTACGCCCGAGTGGGTCACCACCGCCGAGGTGCCCCGGGTGGAAGGACCGGCGCGGATGGTGCTGGTGCAGGATCTGCCCTCACTGATGTGGGCGGCCAACCTCGTCACGGAGTTCCACACGCCGCAGTGGCTGATCGACGCGCCCGGCGAGGCCGACCGGCTGGTCTTCGACCTCGACCCCGGCTCGCCCGCCACCGTCGTCGAGTGCTGCGAGGTGGCCCTCTGGCTGCGTGAGCGTCTGGCGGCCGACGGCATCGAGGCCTACGCCAAGACCTCCGGCTCCAAGGGCCTCCACCTCGCCGCCGCCATCCGGCCGGCCCCCTCCGAGCAGGCCACCGAGTACGCCAAGGAGCTCGCCGTGGAGGCCGAGAAGGCCATGCCCCGGCTCGTGATCCACCGGATGACGAAGAGCCTGCGGCCCGGCAAGGTCTTCGTCGACTGGAGCCAGAACGCCGCCCGCAAGACCACGGCCACGCCCTACACCCTGCGCGCCCGCCGCACCCCGACCGTGTCCGCGCCGGTCACCTGGGAGGAGGTGGAGGACTGCCGCTCCCCCATCTCCTTGACCTTCCTCGCCGCGGACCTGACCCCACGCCTCCAGGACTACGGCGACCTGCTCGCTCCGCTGCTGGAGGCGGACCGGGCGGGCGCACTGCCGTGACCGTTCGTGGCCGTCGGCCTCACATTCCCGACGGCCCCTTTCCAGCGCCGGCCCAGGCACTTCAGCCCGTCCGGGGGTGCCCCCTCTGGGGGAGTTTGAGGACGAGGCCCGTTCAGGGCCGAAGCGGGGGTCTGGGGGCGGCAGCCCCCAAGGACGGCCACCCCGGCCGACCCGGCCGTTCAGCCGGGTGCACCCCACACCCGCCGGTCCCTAGCCACCGCATGCAGCGCCTCCACATCCGCCGGCTTCAACAACCCGCCCAGCCGAGCCAGCCCCTCCACCTCCGTGTCCCGTAGGAGGCGCAGGTCCCGCACCGGCCCGGGGATCGCCACGTCGGCCGCCCCGACCAGCACGAGGACCGGCCGGACCTCCGCGGTCAGGGCGTACGAGGCGCGGTCGGCGTCGGCACGGACGCGGCGCAGCAGGGGATACGGCTCGCGGCGCCCGAGGGAGACCATCGGGTCGGCGACGGTCACCTTCTGCTTACGGGCGTACAGGCTGTGCAGCGCGAACAGCCCCCCGGGCCCGATCACCAGGTGGTGGATGCGGTCACCGCCGGGAAGCGGAATGGAGTGCAGCGCGTGCCAGCCCGCGCCGTCCAGCCGGTCCAGCGCCTCGCCGACCGTCCGCTCCGCCGTCAGCGCCCCCACCCGCGGGTCGGGGCGGCGCAGCCGGTGGGAGCGGGCCGGATCCCGGTCGAGGGAGACGATGAGCGCCTCGCCGGGGCGGTTGGGCGCGAGGTCGTCGTCGGGGTGCAGGGACAGCCGGGCCAGCTCGGCGGGCGTGGGGACCGGCGGCGGGCCCACCGTCACCGGGCCGGTGACGAAGGGGCCGAGCGCCTCCAGCACATCCTCCCGGCGGTCGTCGCTGAGCAGGTTGATCCTGGCGGCCTCACGGTCGTACCAGGCGAGGTTGCGCCCGTCCGTGAGGCAGACGTAGAGCCGCTCCCGGCCGTGCCGCCAGGTCGGTATGACGCGCAGTCCGCTCATGCACCATCACCCCACTGACCATGGGAACAGGCGGGGTGCCGCGGGGGCAAGAACCCGGTTACCTTTGCCAGGAGTTGGGCAGACCCCCCGGGAGGGGTGGTTGGGGAGGCGCCGTTGCGTACCCGCAGGAAGCAACCCGACGTACCGGCTCCGGACAGCCCGTGGAGCGAGATCGTGCCCGGCCTGTGGATGGGCGGGCACGAGTTCCGGGGGTCGTCGGGACAACTGGAGTTCGTCGTCGTACAGGACGAGTTCGATCTCGTACAGACTCTGCTGCGCCTGCCGGGACACGGGCCCGATCCCGGGGTCGAGCACCATGTGTGGCCGATCCCCGACGGGCCGCTGGACGGGACCCAGCTCGCCGGGGTGATACGGCTGGCGGAGGCGGCGTGCGAGGCGCTGGACGAGGGCCGCAGGGTCCTCGTTCGCTGTTACCACGGGTACAACCGCTCGGGACTCGTCATCGCGCACGCCCTCATCCGCCGGAGCCACTCCGCCGAGCAGGCGATCCGGCTGATACGCTCCCGCCGCTCTCCGTGGGCCCTGCACAACGACCTGTTCGTCGACTACCTCCGGGCCGGCCTGTCGACCGCCCGACTCCTCGAGGAACTCGCCGAGTAACCGTTTCGCCCGTCCGCCCACCGGGTGCGCAAAAAGGACTTCCGTACGAATAGGGTGTACGGGCCTACGCCCGTCCCAGCCCCAGGAGAACCGTGCCTCGCAGCCGCCCCACGCGCGCCGTCGCGCTCGGTGCCCTTGTCGCACTGCTGCTGCCGGCGGTGACGGCCTGCGGTGACGCCGGGGGGCTCCAGGGGGCGGGCCCGACCGAGACCGCGGTCAGCCCGGACAAGCTCTGGCCGGAACTGACGCCGGCGTCCCGTCCCGCCTATGAGATCGGCGAGGTGAACAGGGAGACCGTCAAGGGCGTCACCGTCGCCGGGGGCGACATCCGCGACGTGGACCCGGTGGCGGTCGTACGCAAGGAGATCGCCGAGAGCCCGGACGACTTCACCGGCAAGGACGCGGCGTACGGGCAGACCGGCCGTCTGATGGCCGAGTGCGCCAAGGGCGCCGGGCGCGGCAGGTGCCCGGTGCTCCAGCCGTACTACCGGGATCTGACCGGCGACGGGCACCCCGAGCTGACGCTGGGCTTCAAACTGATGCCCGGCCGGACCACCGCGGTGCGCGTCTACACCGTCGAGAAGCGCAGGCTGGTGCAGGTGATGAGCTGGGACGACGCCATCAGCGGCGTCGAACTGGCCGGACGCTCGGTGATCCTGCGCTCGCCCTCCGAGGTGGCCGGGTACGAGTACCGGCTGCAGTGGACCTGGGCGGCGGACCAGAAGGCGATGCTGCTCACGCACGACGAGATGCTGCGCACCGGCCATCGCAAGAAGACGCCCCACCCGTCGCCCTCACGTTCCGCCTCGCCCTCCCGGTCCGCCTCCCCCTCGGCGAGCACCCCATGAGGCTCGCGCTCCCCCGGTGGGCCGGCCCGCTCGCCGTGAAGGCCGCCGTCTTCATCACGGTGATGTGCTGCGCGCTCGCGGCGCTGCTCGGCATCCTCGTCCACGTCTCGGTGACGAACCAGACCGTCGGCCAGGCCCGTGACCTCGCGCTGTCCCGGCTGGAGGACGCGACGGCGGCGTTCGAGGCCGGGGACCCGCTCGGGCACGGTGTCGGCCTGGATCCGCCGGAGCTGCCGGAGTCCCTGCGGGAGCTGGCGTGGGCCGGCGAGCGCGGCACGATGGTCGCCGACCACCACGGGCGCCCCACCATGTGGGCGGCGGGGCCGGTCGACGGCGAGCGGGCCCTCGCGGTCGAGGTCGACTACTCGCAGCAGGCGCGCACCATCGAGGGGCTGGACCGGGCGATCCTGTGGTCGTCGGTCCTGGCGATCGGGGCGACGCTGCTGATGGGCGCGTTCGCGGTGACCCGGGTGACGCGGCGGCTGCACGCCACGGCCCGGGTGGCCCGGCGGATCAGCGGCGGCGACCTGGACGCGCGGGTCGACGATCCGCGTACGAAGGACCCGAGCCGCCCGCAGGACGAGGTGGCCGCCGTCGCCGCCGCCCTCGACTCCATGGCGTCGTCACTGCAGAGCAAGCTGCTGTCCGAGCAGCGGTTCACGGCGGACGTGGCGCACGAGCTGCGCACACCGTTGACCGGGCTGCACGCGGCGGCCGAGCTGCTGCCGCCGGGGCGGCCGACGGAGCTGGTGCAGGACCGGGTGGCCGCGTTGCGCACGCTGACCGAGGATCTGCTGGAGATCTCGCGGCTGGACACCGGGCGGGAGCGGCTGGAGTCGGACAGTGAGCCGCTCGCGGCGCTGGCGGAGCGGGTGGTGCGCGGGTCCGGCACCGACACGGAGGTCGTCGTCGTACGGGACGCCGTGGTGGAGACCGACCGGCGGCGCCTGGAGCGGGTGCTCGGGAATCTGGTGGCGAACGCGCACAAGCACGGGCGGCGGCCGGTGTCCCTGACCGTGGACGGGCCGGTGGTCACCGTGCGGGATCACGGGGCGGGCTATCCGGAGTACCTCCTCGCGCATGGGCCGCAGCGGTTCCGTACGGAGGGCGGAGCCAAGGGGCACGGGCTGGGGCTGACCATCGCGCTGGGTCAGGCGGAGGTACTCGGCGCACGGCTGACGTTCACCAACGCGGCGGACGGCGGGGCCGTGGCCACGTTGACGCTCCGCTAGGGAGACCGGTTTCGACCAAGAGCTCGGGGCCTCTGGTTGTTCGTCGGGCGCGGGATGGTGGGGGCTTGTCGCGCCCGCGCGGCGGAGCCGCACATCGACACAGCCTCGCGCCCCTGCGGGGCGCTGCCCCTATGGCCCAGCGTGGCGCGCGACCCTCCCGACGCGCTCTTAATGTGGCGGTTAGTCAGGTTCGCCCCCTCTTTCCTGGAGGTTCCCATGGCCCTGCGCTCGCGCCTCGCCATATCCATAGCCGTCGGCACTCTTACCGTCGCGGCCTTCGCCACGCCCGCTGCCGCCGATGACGAGTGGGGGTCCGGGAGCGACTCGGGCGCGTCCCAGGGGGACTGGGGCGGGGGCCAGGATGACGGAGGCGGCGGCCAGGGCGGCGACGGGGGCGAGGGGCAGGGCGGCGACGGGGGCGGCGGCCAGGGCGGCGACGGGGGCGGCGACTGGGGCGGCGGCCAGGGCGGCGACGGGGGCGACCGGGACGACGACGACCGTCGGTTCGCCAAGGGGCGCGTCACCGCGAACACCCTGCTGCTGCGCAGTGCGCCCAACCGGCGCAGCCAGGTGATCCGGGTCGTCCACAAGGGCGACATCGTCAGGATCTTCTGCAAGACGCCGGGCCAGCGGATCCAGGGCAACCCCCTGTGGTACCTGCTCGCGGACGGCACCTGGGCCTGGGGTGCGGCCCGGTACATCGACAACATCGGGCCCGCGCCGCGCTGGTGCTGAGCCGTAAGGCACACAAGACGGACTATTTGGGTAGGTTCCGGGCATGACCAAGGCCGGAACCACCGGAACCACCCTGGTGGCAGCGGACGCGCCCGCTCCCGCCGCACGTCTCCCCCGGCGCCGTGGCATCGAACTGTCCCTGATCGTCGTGGCCGTCCTGCTCTCCGTGTACGGCTACTGCGCGGTCGGCCTCGCCAAGAACGGCACCGTCCCGCCCGGTGCCGCCGGTTACGGAGCCGGGCTCGGCGTGCTCGCGCTGGTCGCCCATCTGGCGGTGCGCCTGCGCGCCCCCTGCGCCGATCCCCTGCTGCTGCCGATCGGCGTACTGCTCAACGGCCTCGGCCTGGTCCTGATCTACCGGCTCGACCTGGAGACACCGGGCGACCACGCGGCACCCGCCCAACTCATCTGGTCCACGCTGGGCGTGGCGCTGTTCATCGTGGTCGTACTGCTGCTGCGCGACCATCGTGTACTCCAGCGCTACTCCTACGTCTGTGTCGTGGCCGCCCTCGTCCTGCTCACCCTGCCGATCTTCTTCCCCTCGGTGAACGGCGCCCGCATCTGGATCCGGATCGCCGGATTCTCCATCCAGCCCGGCGAGTTCGCGAAGGTGCTGCTCGCGGTGTTCTTCGCGGCGTATCTGGCCGCCAACCGCAGTGCGCTGGCGTACACGGGCCGTCGTGTCCTCGGGATCGACCGACTGCAACTGCCCACCGGGCGCGTCCTCGGCCCGATCGTCGCCATCTGGCTGCTGAGCGTGGGCGTGCTGGTCCTCGAACGCGACCTCGGCACCTCACTGCTGTTCTTCGGCCTGTTCGTGGTCCTTCTCTACGTCGCCACGGGCCGCACCGGCTGGATCGCGCTCGGCCTGCTCCTCGCGGCGCTCGGCGCGGTGGCCGTCGGCCAGCTGGAGCCGCATGTGCACAGCAGGGTCGAGGACTGGCAGCACCCGTTCGCCTCGATCGACGCGGGCGAGGGCCCCAACCAGCTGGCCCAGTCGCTGTTCGCCTTCGCGGCGGGCGGCATGTTCGGCACGGGACTGGGGCTCGGCCACTCCATCCTGATCGGCTTCGCGGCCAAGTCGGACTTCATCCTGGCGACGGCCGGGGAGGAGCTGGGCCTGGCGGGCCTGACGGCGATCTTCCTCCTCTACGGCCTGCTGGTGGAGCGCGGCTACCGGGCGGGCCTCGCCCTGCGGGACCCCTTCGGCCGGCTGCTCGCGGTGGGGCTCGCCTCGATCCTGGCGCTCCAGGTGTTCGTGATCGCGGGCGGGGTGACGGGCCTGATCCCGCTGACGGGCATGGCGATGCCGTTCCTCGCCCAGGGAGGCTCGTCGGTGGTCACCAACTGGGCGATGGTGGCGCTGCTGATCCGGGTGAGCGACCGGTCACGCAGCCGGCTCGGCGTTCCCAAGGGCGAGGAGGCAGACCGAATGACGGCGTACGACGACCGCGCGGAGGCCGCCCGATGACCCGGCACATCCGCCATGCCGCGTTCTTCTGCGCCCTGCTGCTGATCGCGCTGCTCGTGAACGCCACCCGCCTGCAGGTCTTCGAGGCCCCCGGCTACGACGACAACATCGCCAACCGCCGTGCCAACTTCGCCCGTTACGGGCAGCCGCGCGGCGACATCCTGGTCGGCCGTGAACCGGTCACCGGCTCCCACGACACCGGGGAGCACCTCCGCTACGAACGGACGTACGCCAACGGCCCGATGTACGCCCCCGTCACCGGCTACGCCTCGCAGGTGTACGGCACATCGCTCCTGGAGCACACCGAGGACGGCGTCCTGTCCGGCACGGACCCGCTGCTCTCGCCGTTCCCGTTCTGGAAGGGCCTCGCCCGCGGCCGCAACCCCGGCGGCGACGTCGTCACCACCCTGCACCGGGGCGCGCAGGAGGCGGCGTACGAAGGGCTGGCCGGCCGCAAGGGCGCGGTGGCGGCGATCGAACCGGCGACCGGGCGGATCCTGGCCCTGGTGTCCGCCCCGTCGTACGACCCGTCCGTACTGTCGGGGAACGGCTCGTCCGTGCCCCGATCCTGGAAGTCGCTGAACGGCGACGCGGACAAACCGATGCTCAACCGGGCGGTGCGCAAGACGTATCCGCCGGGTTCGACGTTCAAGGTGGTGACCGCGGCGGCCGCCTTGGACTCGGGCGTGGTCCAGGACCTGGACGAGCCGACCGACTCCCCGGATCCGTACCGTCTCCCGGGCACCCGGACCTCGCTGACGAACGCGTCCGACGGCTGCGAGGACGTTCCGCTGCGGAAAGCCTTCGAGTGGTCGTGCAACACGGTCTTCGCCAAGCTCGGCGTGCGGGTGGGGGCGAAGCGGATGGCGGCGACGGCTGGGGCCTTCGGTTTCAACGACGCGGACCTGCGGATCCCGTTCTCGGTCGCCGAGTCCACCTTCGACCCGAAGGTGGACCGGGCTCAGCTCGCCCTGTCGTCGATCGGCCAGTACAACACGCGGGCCACTCCGCTGCAGATGGCGATGGTCGCGGCGGCCGTGGCGAACGGCGGCAAGGTGCGCTCGCCGTATCTGGTGGAGCGCACGACCCGGGCGAGGGGCGGCACGGTCTCGACGGCCGGGTCACGCCCGGCGCGGCAGGCCATGCACCCGTCGACCGCCGTACTGCTGAAGGAACTGATGGCGGACGCGGTGCGCGAGGGCACCGGCACGAACGCCTGGATCCCCGGCGCGACCGTCGGCGGCAAGACCGGCACGGCCCAGCACGGCCTGGGCAACTCCGGGACGCCGTACGCCTGGTTCGTCTCCTGGGCGCAGGGCGACCGCGATCTGGAGCCCAAGGTCGCGGTCGCGGTGGTCGTGGAGGACGCGGACGCGGACCGGGGCGAGATCAGCGGGGGCGGGGACGCGGCGCCGATCGCGCGGGCGGTGATGCAGGCGGTGCTGAAGTCATCCTCGAAGGGCGGCGGTTGACGTCGGCGCCTGCATCAGGGCGGCCGGCAGGGCGACGTACGCGGTGACGCCCGTGCCCTGGGTGGGGCGCAGCTCGACGTGGGCGCCGAGGCGGGCGGCGAGGGCGCCGACGACGTGGTGCCCGAGGAACCGGGTCGGGGCGGCGTGCGGGGAGTCGGCCTTCCCCGACAGCACGGCGTTGGACTCGGCCAGGCGCTCCGGGGTCATCCCGATCCCCCGGTCCACGACGGCCAGGCAGTACTCGGCGCCGTCCCGCCAGCCGTAGACCTCGACGGGCTGCGCGGGCGGGCTGAACATCAGCGCGTTCTCCACCAACTCGGCGAGCAGGTGGGACAGTTCGGCGACGCAGTGGCCGCGGACGCCGCCCTGCTCGATGTCCACCGCGGCCACCCTGCGGTACTGCTCGACCTCCGACACCGCCGACCGCACCACGTCGGCGACGGGGACCGTGCCCTTCCAGGACCGGGCCGGCGACTCCTCCCCGGCGAGCACGAGGAGGGACTCGGCGTTGCGACGCATCCGGGTTGCCAGGTGGTCGAGTTCGAAGAGCTCCGCGAGGGCGTCCGGATCGAGCTCCTGGCTCTCCAGGGTGGTGATCAGGCCGAGCTGCCGGTTGAGCAGGCTCTGGTTGCGGCGGCCGAGGCTGGCCAGGGACTCCGTGCTGGTGCGGCGCAGGACGGCCTGCTGGGCGGCGAGTCCGACGGCGGCGTCCTCGACGTTGCGCAGGGCGGCGGCCAGACGGCTGATCTCCCGCGCGCCACCGGGAAGTTCGGGCCGCTCGACATCGTCGGAGAGCGGTGTGTCCGGGCCGGCCTCCTGGATCCGCCGGACGGCTTCGGGCAGCCGGCTCCCGGCAACGGCGTCCGCTTCGTCGGCGAGGGCGCCGAGGGGCCGGGTGATGGAGCGGGCCGAGAAGACGGCGAGCGCTACGGCCACGGCGAGGATCAGCGCCCCGAGGGCGAGGAAGCCGCCGAGCTGGCGTGTGGCGGCGGAACCGGCCTCGGCGGCCCGCGCACGGACGTCGTCGCCGACCGACCGCTGCACCCCGTGCAGATCGTCGACGAGGGTGCTCATGTCGGCCCACCAGCGGCCGGGGGAAACCGCGAGAGCGGATCCGTCGGCCCCCCGCTCGGCCCGCGCCTCGTATCCGACGACCCGGCGCGCGGCGGCCGTACCGAAGGCACCGTCGAGCGCGGACTCCTCGCCGTCCCCCGCGAGCTGCCGGAACTGCCCCAGGGCGGCCACCCGGGCGGCCCGCACCTCCGTGAAGTCCAGGTACTCGCCGTCCCGGAACCGCCCGGCCGCGAACACCCCGTTGAGGGAGCCGCGTTCGAGTGCGACGGCCTCGGTGGCCCGGGCGAGGGCCTGGAGCGCCTGCACGCCCTGCGCGATCCGCCGGTCGCCGTCCGGGGCACCGGCCGACTCGGCGTCGATGAGAGCGGTGACGGCCCTGGTGTACGTCCGCAGGGTGGCGGCACGATCGGCGGTACCGGCGTCGGCATCCTCGCGCGTCGCGGTGAGGGCGGCGAAGGGAACGTCGGCGGCCCGCAGCGCGGAGACCGCGGCGTCGGGCAGCGCCCCGCTCTCCTCGTCGAGCGCGGCACGCAGGGCGTCCCGTGCCTCGTCGGTACGGACGCGCTGCGCGGCGACGTCGTCGCGGTAGCCCTCCTCACCGCCCAACAGCCCGTTGGTCAGCCCGCGTTCGCGCTGCACCTCCCTGACCAGCTCCTGTGCCCGCAACAGCACCCCGACCTGCGCCTCGGTCGCCCGGGCGGCGGACCAGTCGGCGGCCCGGTCGGCGACGCCGAGCCCGATCAGGGCGAGCAGCAGACAGGTCGGAACGGCCAGCACGATGGCCATCCGGCCGCGGATGGAGTTCCAGCCGGGAAGGCCGGCCGGGCGGCGGACGCTGGAGCGGAGGGCGGTCAGTACATTCCCCGTCATGCCCGGCGACGCTACGGGCGGGCCGGTCAGGGCACGGTTTCCCGCCCGTAAGACGTCGGTGCACAGGTACTCACGCACACGCCGTCCCGCCTGTGAAAGAGGGACATGTGCCCACGTACTGAGACGCCCCCTGGGCCCGCGACCGCTCCCGACCTATCGTTCGGTCCATGACGCCATCAACCGCCCCGGAAGCCGCCTACGAACTCGCCCAGGTCAACATCGCCCGCCTCAAGGCCCCGCTGGATTCCCCGCAGTTGAAGGACTTCGTCGACAACCTCGACCCCGTCAACGCCGACGCCGACGCCGCCGACGGCTTCGTCTGGCGGCTGAAGGGCGACTCCGGCGACGCGACCGACGTGAGCGTCTTCGGCGACGAGTGGCTGATCATCAATTTGACGATGTGGCGGGACACGAACGCGCTGACCGCGTACATGTACCAGGGCCGCCACCGCGAGATGCTGGCCCGCCGCCGGGAGTGGTTCGAAAAGGTGCAGGAGGCGATGACGGCGCTGTGGTGGGTGCCGGCCGGCCACCGGCCGACGGTGGCGGAGGCCGAGTCCCGCCTCCTGCACCTGCGCACCCACGGACCGACGCCGTACGCCTTCAACCTGCGCACGTCGTTCCCGGCGCAGGGGGCGGAGCCGGTGCTGGGCGAGGTGCCGGAGGGGCTGGGGTGCTCGGTCTAGAAGTTCCCGGCGCCACGACCACTCCTCAGCCATGACCTCGACGCCCTCGCGGGCGGCCACGATGCCGCCCGTGGTAGCGCGGGTGCGCCCTGCTCGCCGGGCAGAAACTGGGTCGACGACCCGGGACTGAAGTCCCGGGCTCGCACAACGGGCGCCACTGGCGGTGGTGCTGCGCTTGCGTCCTGTCCCGCCCTCGGGTTTCGGGGGCGGGTCTGGGGCGGTTGACTGCGCCCCGCGCCGCCACAACGTGCGTTGCGGCTTGGTGCGCAGCGTGCGTTCGCGCAGCCGTCCCCGGTTCAGGGCGCGACCGGCCATGATCTGGCCGTCCGAGGTGGTGGCGATGTTCACGATGCCCAGATCAATGCCGAGGAAGCCGTCCTGGGTGGTGTTCGGCTCCGCCTCGGGGATCTCGCAGGTGGCGTTCAGAAACCACATGCCGTCGCGGTACAGCAGGTCGGACTCGCCCTTGCGGTACAGGGCCGGCCGGGCCAACTGCTCCGGTGAGGCGGTGAACGCCACCCCTTTCACCCGGCCCGACAGCGTCCAGATCGAGACCGTGCGGTCGGGGATCTGCCAGGACAGCATCCGGTCGTCATAGGGCTGGGCGCCCTCGGGCCGGAAGGCGGCCGGCCTCTCGTGGTGTACGCGTCAGCCTGCCCAACTTTTCAGCGACGAGTCGCCCAGACGTTCGATGTCGCCCCGGCTCCGGCAGACTCACGCGCAGTAGACGCCGGGTCAACAAGTCATGCGCAAGGGATTGACGGCCTTGCTGACAAGCAGTCTCATAAGACGCGGACGACGTACCCCCGGTAACGAGGTGAGGGACCGATGACGACCCTGACGGACGCCGACGCGCTCGACGGCCTGCGCGACGCACTCGGCCTGCTCAAGGACCGCGAACAGGTGGCCGAGCGCCTCCTCGCCTCGTCCGCCAAGCACTCCTTCGACCCCGACACGGAGCTGGACTGGGACGCGCCCTTCGAGGAGGGCAAGTGGTTCTGGCCCCCGGAGCTGCTCTCCCTCTACGACACCCCCCTGTGGAAGCGGATGAGCGAGGAGCAGCGCCTCCTCCTCTCCCGGCACGAGGCGGCCGCGCTCGCCTCCCTCGGGATCTGGTTCGAGATCATCCTCATGCAGCTCCTGGTCCGCCACATCTACGACAAGTCGGCGACCAGCGCACACGTGCGCTACGCCCTCACCGAGATCGAGGACGAGTGCCGCCACTCCAAGATGTTCGCCCGCCTGATCTCCCACGGAGACACCCCCTGGTACCCCGTCAGCCGCACCCACCAGCACCTGGGCCGCCTCTTCAAGACGATCTCCACCACCCCCGGCTCCTTCACGGCGACCCTCCTCGGCGAGGAGGTCCTCGACTGGATGCAGCGGCTGACGTTCCCCGACGAGCGCGTACAGCCCCTCATACGCGGCGTCACCCGCATCCACGTGGTCGAGGAGGCCCGCCACGTGCGGTACGCCCGTGAGGAGCTGCGCCGCCAGATGCTGACGGCCCCGCGGTGGTCCCAGGAGTTCACGCGGGTGACCTCCGGTGAGTTCGCGCGGGTGTTCTCGGTGGCGTTCGTGAATCCCGAGGTCTACACGAACGTGGGGCTGGACAAACGGGAGGCGATGGCGCAGGTGAAGGCGAGCGGCCACCGGCGGGAGGTCATGCAGACGGGGGCGAAGAAGCTGACGGACTTCCTGGACGACATCGGCGTGCTGCGGGGGGTCGGGCGGCGGCTGTGGAGGTCGTCCGGTTTGCTGGCGTGAGTGGGGGCTGGCGCAGGGTCGGGACGCTCGCCCGCGCTTGCGGGGTGCCGCCTTCTTTGGGTCGGGAGCCGCCCCAGCGGCACGACTGCCCGCAGGCTAGGGGGCTTGTCAGCCGACGGCGCTGCAGCGCCCCAAGGGGCGCGGGGGGCTGTATCGACATGCGGCTCCGCCGCGTGGGCGCGACCAGCCACAACCGGCCCGCAGCCGCCAAATCTCAGCACCCCCCATGGCGACTAGGCTGCCCTCATGACCCCCGCCGCCCCGGCCTACCGCCGCCTCAGCGTCGAGGAACGCCGCGCCCAGCTCCTCAACGCCGCCCTCACCCTCTTCGCGCACCGCGCCCCCGAGGACGTGTCCCTGGACGACGTGGCAGAGGCGGCCGGAGTGTCACGGCCACTGGTGTACCGGTACTTCCCGGGCGGAAAGCAGCAGCTGTACGAGGCTGCCCTGAGGTCGGCCGCCGAAGAGCTCCAGCAGTGCTTCGACGAGCCCCCGGAGGGCCCGCTCCTCGCCCGCCTCGCCCGCGCCCTGGACCGCTACCTCGCCTTCGTGGACGAGCACGACGCCGGATTCAGCGCGCTGCTCCAGGGCGGCAGCGTCGTGGAGACCTCCCGTACGACGGCGATCGTCGACGGCGTACGCCGCGCCGCGGCCGAGCACATCCTCAGCCACCTGGAGGTCACCGACCCCGGCCTCCGCCTGCGCATGACCGTACGGATGTGGATCACGGCGGTGGAGGCGGCCTCCCTCATCTGGCTCGACGAGGACAAACAGCCCCCCGTCGAGGAGCTACGGGACTGGCTGGTCGACCAGTTCGTCGCCGTACTCTCCGTCACGGCGGACCGGGACCCCCAGACCGCGGCACTGACGCGGAAGCTGACCGCGGATAGCTGAGACTGGTGCCGTGAAGAGCGAAGAGACCCCCTTCGAGGGCGGCCCCATGGACGGCCGTGTACTCCCGGTGCTGCTGGGCATCACCGGCCACCCGCCCAAGACGTACCGCATCCCGGTCCCCGACCCGCACGGCGGCCCGCCGACCGTCCTCGTCTACCACCGCGTCCCCCGCACCCCGGGCGCCCGCATGGGCCTGTCCCAACGCTGGAAGTACGAGTACGACCCGGAGGGGAAGCAGTCCCGCCGCCTGAACTGGCCGTGGTCCAAGCCGGACGCCACGCCGCGGGGCAAGCCGGACGACTCCGACGGGTGACCCGGTTACGCCGAACCGCGCACACCGGCCATACAAACCGGCCACCCCGGTCTAATCCTCACGATGCGGAGCAGAGAGCCTCTCCGCACCGGAGGTGATGACGTGTCAGGAAGACTTCTGCGTCTGGCATGCAGGGCAACGGCCACCGCCACGACAGCCGCCGCGCTCCTCTCACCGGCACCCGCGCTCGCCGCCCCCGAACCCCAAGCCCGGTCCACGGCCGAACTCCTGACCGACCTTCAGCGCCTCTACCGTCAGGCCGAGCAGGCCACGGAGACCTACAACGCCACCGCGGAGAAGCTGAAGAAACAGCGCACCGAGGTGGCCCGGCTGGACGCCGCCCTGGCCCGGACGCGCCTCTCCCTGCGCGACAGCCGAGGAGCGGCCGGCCGCCTGGCCCGCCAGCAGTACCAGAACACCACCGACATCTCCCCGTACGTACGCCTGCTCCTGGCCCGCGACCCCCAGCACGCCCTGGACCAGGGCCACGTCATCGGCCGGCTGGCACGCGAGCGCGCCGAGACGGTGGGCCGTTTGACCGGCATGGAGAAGAAGGCCGGCGAGCTGGCCCGGCAGGCCCGCAAGGCGCTGGACGCCCAACGCGCCCTGGCCGAGCGGCAGAAGAAGGACCGGGACGCCGTACGAAAGCGTCTGAAGAAGGTGGAGGAGCTCCTCGCCTCCCTCACCGCCGCCCAGCTCACCGCCCTGGCCGAGTTCGAGAAGCAGGACATCGCCAAGTCCCAGCGGGCCTTCATGGCGTCCGGTGCCCTCGCCAAGGACGACCACAAACCGTCCCCCGAGGCCCGCCGCGCCATCCGCTACGCCAGGAAGCAACTGGGAAAGCCGTACAAGTGGGGCGCGGAGGGCCCGAAGTCCTACGACTGCTCGGGCCTGACGTCAGAGGCGTGGGCCCACGCCGGGACCCCGATCCCCCGCACCAGCCAGGAGCAGTGGGCGCGGCTCGACCGCATCCCGCTGACCGAACTGCGCCCGGGCGACCTGGTCGTCTACTTCCCGGACGCCACCCATGTGGCCCTGTACCTCGGCAAGGGCAAGGTGGTCCAGGCCCCGCGCACCGGCGAGAAGATCAAGATCTCGCCGATCGCGTCGAACCCGGTCCTGGGAGCCGTACGGCCGCAGGTCAGGACCCAGAAACCTCAGCGAGGTAAGCCGCGGCCTTCTCCGGCTCATAGAAGTAGTTCTCGAAGTCAGCCGGGTCGTTGAACCCGTTGGCGAACCGGTCGGCGACCGGCGGCAGCTGGCCCGCCGCGCCGATGAGGTTGAGGATGTGCTCCGGCGGCGGCGCGAGCATCGCGTTCGTCCACTTGGTCACGTGCTGCGCGGTGGCCCAGTACCGGTCGAAGGTGGCGCGCATCCACGCCTCGTCGAACTCCTTGTCGCCGTGCTCGACGATCGAGTCGAGGTAGGCGGCCGCGCACTTGGACGCGGAGTTGGAGCCCTGCCCGGTGATCGGGTCGTTCGCCACGACGACGTCCGCCACACCCAGCACGAGCCCGCCACCGGGCAGCCGCCCGACGGGGTTGCGCACGGTCGGCGCGTACCGGCCGCTCAGCACGCCTCCGGCGTCCGTGAGCTCGACCTTGGTCGCCCGCGCGTGCTCCCACGGGGTGTACTTCTCCATGAGTTCCAGGGTCAGGGAGAGGTGCTCCGCCGGGTCCTGCACGCCGTCGAAGACGTCGAGCGGCCCGCCGGGTATGCCCTCCCAGAAGAGGATGTCCGCCCGCCCGGAGGTCGTCAGACACGGCATGACGAACAGCTCGCCGACGCCGGGGACGAGGTTGCAGCGGACGGCCTCGGTGTCCGGGTGCTCGGGGCGCGGGCCCAGGCCGTGGACGTACGACACGGCGAGCGCGCGCTGCGGCTCGCTGTACGGGGACCGCTCCGCGTCCCGCCCGAACATCTGGACGAGCTCACCCTTGCCGGCCGACACCAGCACCAGGTCGTACGTACGGGAGAAGTAGTCGAGGTCGCCGACCGCCGCGCCATGGATGACCAGCTGGCCGCCGCGCTGGGCGAACGTCTCCATCCAGCCGGCCATCTTCACCCGCTGGTCGATCGACTGCGCGAACCCGTCGAGATTCCCCATCCAGTCGATCGCCCGCGCCGCGGGGCCCTCGCCCCAGGAGCCGGGGGCCGCCACCGAGACGCCGAGTCCTTCGATCTTCGGGGCCTGGGACTCCCAGAAGTTCAGCTGGAGATCGCGCTCGTGCTGCAGTGCCGTGTGGAACATGCACTGGGTGGACATGACCCGGCCGGAGCGGATCTCGTCCGCCGTCCGGTTGGACATCAGGGTGACCTCGTACCCGTGCGACTGGAGTCCGAGGGCTATCTGGAGTCCGGACTGACCGGCTCCGACGACGAGTATCTTCCGCATCGGGTGGTGTCTCCTACAGGGATCGGGGACTACTCGGGGGTGACGTCCAGTGCGTGGCCGACGAGGGCCAGCAGGGTCTCGATGACCGAGATCCGCCGCCGCGCATCCATGATCATTACAGGTATGTGCGCGGGGATCGTCAACGCCTCCCGCACGTCCTCCGGTTCGAAGCGCTCACTGCCGTCGAAGTGGTTGACGGCGACGACGTACGGCAGTCCGCAGCTCTCGAAGTAGTCCAGCGCGGGGAAGCAGTCCTTCAGGCGCCGGGTGTCGGCCATGACGACCGCGCCGATCGCGCCGCGCACCAGGTCGTCCCACATGAACCAGAACCGCTGCTGGCCCGGCGTGCCGAACAGGTAGAGCACCAGGTCGTCGTCGAGCGTGATGCGGCCGAAGTCCATGGCCACGGTGGTGGTCAGCTTGCCGGGCGTCGAGGTGAGGTCGTCCGTCTCCTCGCTCGCCTCGGTCATCAGCGCCTCGGTCTGCAGGGGCGTGATCTCCGAGACGGCGGTGACCAGCGTGGTCTTGCCGACGCCGAAGCCGCCGGCCACGACTATCTTCGTGGCGATCGGGGCCCGGGTACGGTCCGTCTGCCAGGGCTGTTCGGGCCCCTCTTCGGCGACTTCGGCGAGGAGCGGGGAGACACCGCGAGCGGCGTCAGAGACGACGGAGTCCACTGAGCACCCTTTCCAGCAGAGCGCGGTCCGGACGGCCCGTGCCGTGGCCGGTTCCCGTGCCGTACACCCGGATCTTTCCCTGGTCCGCGAGGTCGCTGAGGAGCACGCGAACCACGCCGAGCGGCATCTTCAGCAGCGCGGCGATCTCGGCCACCGTGCGCATCCGGCGGCACAGTTCGACGATGGCCCGCATCTCCGGCATGACCCGGGTGGTGAGGGAACCATTCGTCAGTTCCTTGCGCTCCTCGCCCGCCTCCAGGGCGGCGGTGCTGCTGACGAACGTCTCGACGAGCAGGACGTGGCCGAAGCGGGTACGGCCGCCGGTCAGCGAGTACGGGCGCACGCGGGCGGGCTTGCGGTCGCCGCCGCGGACGGGGAGCTGGGGCCTGTTCTGCGGGGCGTTGCTCATCGGGTACTCCCTGCCGACGCGGTCTCGAGGGACTTCCGTAGCTCGCTGCGGAGTTCGGGCGTCAGGACGTGGCCGGCGCGGCCGACGAAGAGCGCCATGTGGTAGGCCACCACGCTCATGTCGCAGTCCGCGGAACCGTGCACGCCGAGCAGCGAGCCGTCGCTGATGGACATCACGAACAGGCTGCCCTCGTCCATCGCGACCATCGTGTGCTTCACCCCGCCGAACTGCATCAGCTTGGCGGCGCCGATGGTGAGGCTGCCGATGCCGGAGACGATGGTGGCGAGGTCGGCGGAGGAGCCGCGGGGGCCGGTGGGCTTGCCGGTCGTGGCTTCCCGGGCCTCGGCGTTCCGTGCGTGGTCCGAGGAGAGCAGGAGCAACCCGTCGGAGGAGACCACCGCGACTGACTGGATGCCCGGCACCTCCTCGACCAGATTCGTCAACAACCAGTGCAGGTTGCGGGCTTCACTGCTCAGTCCGAAGGTACTGGGCGCGGTCAACTGCTTGCCTCCTCGACTGTGCCCCCCGTGGCTGCTTCGGATTCACTGCTGGGTGTTCTGTTCTCGCCGGTCTGTTCGGCGATCTCTGCCTGTACGTCGCGGTAGCCGGCCTGCGCTCCCTGGCGGAAGCCGCCGAGCCTCCTGCGGAGGGCTTCGGCGTCCACGGTGCCGGTCCGCTGGCGCGGGGCCTGGGCGGGGGCGGCGATCCTCGGGGTGCGTTTGGGGAGGCCCTTGTCGGTGAGCTGCTCCTCGGGCTGGTCCGGGACGCGTTCGTGTTCCGCCTCGGCTTCGCCTTCGGCGGGGTCGTTCCCACCCACACCACCCGTGCGGCCATCGTCGTCGGGCGCAGGCGGCCCCTGTGGGGCGTCCTCGCCGTCGGCGGCTGCGGATTCGTCGGTCCCCGGTTCGCCCGTCGCCGGTTCGTCGACCGCGGGCTCCTCGGTCGCGGGCGCGGCAGGCGCCGGTCCGGGAACCGCCGGCCCACTGGGCGTCTCCTCGCCCGTCGGCTGGGACGGGATCAGGAGCTCCATCGTGGTCTCGGCAGGGTGCTCCCGCTCCTGCTCGGCCTCGGGTGCACCCGGCTGCGCCTGCGGCGTCTCCTGTACGGCCTTCTCCGCCAGCGCGACCAGCGGGTCGCCGTTCTTCGAGCGGCCGCGCAGGACGTTGGAGTTGGCCTCGGCGTCGGCGCCGGGCAGGGAGAAGGCGTGGGTGCCGGTGTGGTGCGGTGAGTCCGAGGGGACCGCGGCCGCGGGGGCCGCCGCCAGCAGGCCCCTGGGCAGGACCGCGACCGCCGCGACCCCGCCCTGCTTCTGCTCGCGGAGCTGGACGCGGACGCCGTGGCGGTGGGCGAGGCGGGCGACGACGTAGAGGCCGAGGCCCAGGCCGTCGTCGCCCTCCTGGTCGTAGGTGGCCTCGGGGTCGAAGTCGGCGAGGCGGGAGTTGAGGCGGGTCATGCGCTCGGTGGTCATCCCGATGCCCTCGTCGTGGACGGAGAGCATGACCTCGCCGTTCTCCAGCAGCCAGCCGGAGATTTCGACGGGCAGGTCGGGCGGGGAGAACGACGACGCGTTCTCCATCAGCTCGGCCAGGAGGTGGGAGAGGTCGTCGGCCGCGAAGCCCGCCACATGCGCGTGCGGCGGGAGCGCGGCGATGCGGACCCGCTCGTAGCGCTCGATCTCGCTGACCGCCGCGCGGACGACGTCGACGAGCGGAACCGGTCCGGCGTGCTGCTGGACGTGCTCGGTACCGGCCAGGACGAGGAGGTTCTCGCTGTGCCGGCGCATGACCGTGGCGAAGTGGTCGAGCTTGAAGAGCGTGGCGAGCCGGTCGGGGTCCTGCTCGCGCTCCTCCAGACTCTCGATGACGGTGAGCTGACGCTCGACCAGGCCGAGGGTGCGCAGTGCGAGGTTGACGAAGGTGGAGCCGATGGTGTCCCGCAACCGCTCCAACTCGGCGGCGGAGTCGGCGAGTTCGGTGCGCAGCTCGTCGCGTGCGTCGGCCATCTTCTGGCGCTGGCCGACGAGGTGCTTGCGGTCGGACTCCAGGGTGGCGATGCGCTCGTGGAGGGCGACGGCGTGCGCGTGCAGGGCGTTGACGGAGTTGACGACCTGGGCGAACTCGTCCTTGCGGCCGGTGAACTTGACCGGCTCCTCGGCCGCCGGGACCTCGGCCTGGGCGAGCCGGGCGGAGCCAAGCCGCAGCACGGCGAGGGGCCGGGTGAGGCTGCGGGCCATGCCCGTGGCGACGCCCACGGCGAGCAGCATCAGCGCGCCGAGGATCGCGATGCGGATCTCCAGGGCGGTGACGTCGTCGTCGCGGAGCTGTTCGAGGGCCTTGGTGCGGCGGTCGTAGAGGGCTGACTCGACGCCGCGCATGGCGTCGACGCGGGCGGACAGGGCGGCCTCGGCACGCTGGGTGTTGGTGGCGAGGTCCCGGTCGGAGAGCGTGGCCTGGTCGGTGAGGGCGGTGAGGTACCGCTCGGCGGTGCTGATCTCGGGGCCGGTGACCGTGGAGTCGTACGAGGTGCGCGCGCTCTTGGGGGCGGTGTCGTGGAAGTCGGCGAGGGCGGCGTCGGAGCGCAGCCGGGCCTGCTGGGCGGCAGCGCTGAGGGTGGCGCGCTGCTTGGCGTCGGCGTCCGAGGAGGTCTTCCGGGTGGTCGCGATGCCGGTGATCGGGTCGATCACGGTCTCGGTGGTGGTCGGCACGCTGAGGGCGGCGAGCAGCAGCCCGCGGGCGGCGGCGGCCTGCTGTACGGCGGAGTCCAGCTCGGCGAGGGCGTAGGAGCCGGCGCCCGCGCGGGGCGGCATCTGCTCGGCCAGCTGCTCGGCGAGCCGGTGGAGTTCGGTGATGGTGACCGAGTAGGCCGCGTGCGCTTCCAGCGCGGTGCTCTTGCCGGTGAGCGCGGCCCTGCGCACGGTCGCGATGCCGTCGAGGTCGCCGCGCAGCGAGGCAGGCGTGTCGGTGTCGGCGCGCAGCTCCTCGACCTGGCGGTCGACACGGACGCCGCGCTGCTCGCTGGGCGCCTTCGACTTGGGCCGCCCGGCGGCGATGTACGAGGTGACCTCGTCGCGCTCGTCGGCGAGGGAGTGAGCGAGGGTGAGCGCGTCCTCGGTCTGCTCGGCAAGCGTCACCAGCCGCTGGGAGTCGTGCAGTTGCCCGGAGGCGGCGACGACCGAGGGGACGCCGGCGCCGGCTATGGCGGCGGCGACGACGGCCACGGCGACGATCAGCCGGTTCCGTACGTGGGTCGGGCGCCCCTTGCCCGCGGGTGTGACGTCGGTCGTCGTGCCGTTCGTGGAGCCGGACGTGGACTGCGCGCCCCCTGCGGAGGACGTCTGCTTGCCTGAGCGACGAGGCCGCATCTTCTGCACCGGTGCTCGCATTCCTGACTCGTGATACCCATGGGTCCGAGTGACGCTCCGTCAACTACCGTCGACTCTACGTACACTCGATGCGGTTCCCGACCCTCCCAGTGCCGGTGGGCAGCGGCCGCGCATCACCTGACCCGCCACCCGAAGGAGTGAACCCCGGAGGAGAGTTGGCGGGCAAGTTCCTCTGGCGCGTGCACACGCCTTGCACGGCGGGTCGGTTGGACGTCCGCGGCGGGCGATGGCAGTATTCGCCGCCACGCTCTGCCGGAGTGAACCATTCCACCCCAAATCAGGCGCCTGACCTGCATCGCCGCACCGATTCGGCGGCCGATGCGGCCCCTTGGCGAACCTTGTGAAGGCCTCGTGCAGACTGGCCGGATGCGAACAGAGCTTGTTTCGGAGCCCGGTGACCCGGTCCGCCCCAACGAGGACTTCGCGAGTGTCGCCGTTCCCGCTTCGGGACAGGGCGGCGCACTGGTGGTTCTGGATGGAGTGACCCCACCGAGGGGTGAGACGGGCTGTCTGCATTCCGTCCCCTGGTTCACCGCGCGACTCGGCGGAGCCCTGACCGAACTGACCGTTTCACTCCCTGATGTTCCCCTCGTCGACGCCTTGGCCCGCGCCATCGCACGTACCGCCGAGGCCCACGCCGAAACCTGTGACCTTTCTCACCCACGCACCCCACAGGCAACGGTGGTTCTGGCGCGGTGGTCGGCGCAGGCGGTGGAGTACCTGATCCTGTCGGACTCGGCCCTGCTGGTGGAGTCCCCGGACGGCGCGATCACGCCCTACCTGGACGACCGTCTGGCCCGCCTCCCCCGCGCCTCCCTGGCCACGGACGCCATGATCGACGCCCACATCCGCAACAAGGAGGGCGGCTTCTTCACGGCCGCCGCGGATCCGTCGGTGGCGGGGCGGGCGGTGACGGGGGTGCTGGACCGGGGGGATGTGCGGGCGCTGGCCGCGCTGACGGACGGGGCGACCCGGTGGGTGGAGAAGTTCCGGGAGGGCGACTGGGGGGATTGTTTCCGGCTCCTGCGGAAGGTGGGGGCGCGGGAGTTGGTGGAACGGGTGCGGGGGTTGGAGCGGGCGGACGCGGAGGAGCGTACGTATCTGGGGCGGAGCAAGACGCATGACGATGCGACGGTGGTGTTTGCGGAGTTGGCCTTCGGTACTGGTGGGCTCGCCGGTACTGTCCCCGCGGCCTTCGAGAGGACCGTCAACCTCGAAGAGTGAGCGCCCGCCGCCTGGATCCGGTGTCGTCGTGGGCCGACCCGGGGGCGCATGCGCGGGTGCCCTCATGCCCCTCGCGCCCCCTGCCGTGCGCCTTGTTCCTACGGCAACAGAAAGCCGATTCTGACCCTCCCGGCTCCGCATCAAGGTGACCCCCATGTCGACGAGCGAAACCGACAACACCTCCGTGTCCCCGTCCGAGCCCGGATCACCTGCGCCCCGGAACAGGCGCGGCCGGCGAAGCAACGCGACGGTGGTGGCGCTGACGGTGGCAGTCGCCAGTACCGTCGTGGCCTCCGTGGTGACCCCGCTCGGAGATCACCTGATGAAAGCCGTCCTCGGCGAGCCGACCTGCCCGGGGGAGGCCTGTGACGGCAAGAACCCGCAGAACCAGGGATGCGCGGAGGACGCGCAGAGCTTCAAGCCCGACACCGGCAACCCCGCGACTCTCTCCCTGCGCTACAGCAAGGACTGTCAGGCCGTGTGGGCGAAGATCGAGCGCGGCAGCCCCGGGGACCAGGTCCAGGTCAAGGCCGTCGGACGCGGCGAGCGCAACGCCGAGATCACCTACGGCGATGACCAGTTCACGCAGATGGTGGCGGTCGGGGACGGCGAGTTCCAGGTAACCGCCTGCGCCGTCCCGAAGGCCGGCGGGGACAGTACGTATGAGCACTACTGCATCCACGCGAGCGAAGCGACTGCTTGGCGGTGACCGTCGGGCGGGCCGGCTGCAGCCGTATCGGCCCATTGCCCGGTGACCGTCGCCCTACTTCTCCATCCCCCGGTTCAACTGATTCAGCAACCGAGCCAGCTCCGCCACCTCACCCCGATCCCAGTGGGACAGCTGCGCGACATACCGGGCCCGGCGGGCCTCCCGCACCTTCGCGACCCGGCCGCGCCCCTCCTCCGTGAGATGCACCAGCCAGGCCCGCCCGTCGGCGGGGTCCGGCTCGCGGGCGACCAGGCCCAGGTCCTCCAGGGCGCGCAGCTGGCGGGACATGGTGGCCTTGCCGACGCCGATGTACGCGGCGAGTTCCGTGGCCCGCATGCGGCCGGACTCGTCCAGCCGGACCAGCAGTCCGTACGCCGCGGACTCCAGGTCGGGATGGACCTGGCGGGCCATCTCGCCCTGCTTGGCCCTGGCGCGCCGGAAGAGGACCGTCAACTCGCGTTCCAGGTCGAGGAATTCGGGCTGGTCCATACCGCCACCGGACATGCCGGATGCGACTCTCCGCCCGTCGCTGTTTCCGTCTTCGTGCACGTCAGCCCCTGCCTCGATGTCCCGGTCCTGAGAATGTCCGTCACCCGCCGTCATTGCCGCAGCTCCGCCAGTATTTCGCAGGCGTAGACCAACGGCAGCCTCCGGACCCCCTTCCACCTGCCGAGGCCCTCACCCACCGCGGCCCGGACGGAGCCGCCCAGCGGTCCCCCATCACCCGACCGCAGTCACGCCCCCGGCCCGTTTTCCCACCGAGCGTCACCGAGCCGTGGGATGCACGCTATGCCCGTGCTCAGATCCGAATCGCTCCGCTCCCGGCACCCCCACCTCGCCGGGCTCCCGCTCGCCGCCGCCCTCTCCCTCCTCCTCGTCCTCCTCACCGCCCAGCCCTCTTCCGCATCCATCGACGACGACCCGCCGCGCGGCTCCGCCCACATGGGCATGGGCGTCGCAGCCCACGACGGGGTGCACGGCGGCCCCGTCAACACCCTGGCCACTCGGACGGAAGGCGTGGACGTCTCCAGCCACCAGGGCGACGTCGACTGGCCGAAGCTGTGGGGCAGCGGGGTCAAGTGGGCCTATGTGAAGGCCACCGAGGGGACGTACTACCGGAACCCCTACTTCGCCCAGCAGTACGACGGCTCCCACGACGTCGGCATGATCCGCGGGGCGTACCACTTCGCCACCCCGGACACCACCAATGGAGCAACCCAGGCCGACTATTTCATCGATCACGGCGGCGGCTGGTCCCGCGACAGCAGGACCTTGCCCGGCGTCCTCGACATCGAGTGGAATCCGTACGGAGACGCCTGCTACGGCAAGACACCGACCGCGATGGTCAGCTGGATCCGCGACTTCCTGAACCGGTACCGGGCCCGCACCGGCCGCGGCCCCGTCATCTACACGGCCACCAGCTGGTGGAAACAGTGCACCGGCAACCACAGCGGCTTCGCCTCCGTCAACCCGCTGTGGATCGCCCGGTACGCGACGGCGGTGGGCGAACTGCCGGCGGGCTGGAGGTACTACACGATGTGGCAGTACACGTCCTCCGGGCCGACCGTCGGTGACCACAACAGGTTCAACGGCGCGCTGGACCGCGTGAAGGCGTTGGCCAACGGCTAGTCCGACACGGCGACATGCGCCCCACGGCGAAGGCCCGGCCTCCCTCACGAGAGACCCGGGCCTTGCCTTTTCCGGTTACGTCCGTCACGCCGCGACCGGAACCTCCGGCGCCACGCCGCTGGTGGCCGGCGACAGCGCCAGCTCCAGGACCTGGCGGACGTCCGTCACGGCGTGGACGTCGAGCTTGTCCAGCACCTCGGCGGGGACGTCGTCCAGGTCGGGCTCGTTGCGCTTGGGGATGATCACGGTCGTGATGCCCGCCCGGTGGGCCGCCAGCAGCTTCTGCTTCACGCCGCCGATGGGCAGGACCCGCCCGGTCAGCGAGACCTCGCCCGTCATCGCCACGTCCGTGCGGACCAGCCGCCCGCTGAGCAGCGACGCCAGCGCCGTCGTCATCGTGATGCCCGCGCTCGGGCCGTCCTTGGGCACCGCGCCCGCCGGGAAGTGGATGTGCACGCCCCGGTCCTTCAGGTCGGCGACGGGCAGCTCCAGTTCGGCGCCGTGCGAGCGGAGGAAGGACAGGGCGATCTGTGCGCTCTCCTTCATCACGTCACCCAGTTGGCCCGTCAGGGTCAGGCCCGCCGCGCCCGTCTCCGCGTCCGCCAGCGACGCCTCGACGAACAGCACGTCGCCGCCCGCGCCGGTCACCGCGAGCCCGGTCGCCACGCCCGGCACGGCCGTACGGCGCTCCGCCGGGTCCTGGGCGGACTCGGGCACGTGGTGCGGCCGGCCGATCAGGCCGCGCAGGTCACCGTCCGCGATCGTGAACGGCAGCTTCCGCTCACCCAGTTCGTGCTGCGCCGCCACCTTGCGGAGCAGCCGCGCGATCGAGCGCTCCAGGTTGCGGACGCCCGCCTCGCGCGTGTACTCGCCGGCGAGCTTGCGCAGCGCGCTCTCGTCGAGCGTCACCTCGTCCTTCTCCAGGCCCGCCCGCTCCAGTTGGCGCGGGAGCAGGTGGTCGCGGGCGATGACGATCTTCTCGTCCTCGGTGTAGCCGTCGAGGCGGACCAGCTCCATACGGTCGAGCAGGGCCTCGGGGATGGCCTCCAGGACGTTGGCGGTGGCGAGGAAGACCACGTCCGACAGGTCCAGTTCCACTTCCAGGTAGTGGTCCCGGAAGGTGTGGTTCTGGGCCGGGTCCAGGACCTCCAGGAGCGCGGCCGCGGGGTCGCCGCGGAAGTCCGAGCCCACCTTGTCGATCTCGTCGAGGAGGACGACCGGGTTCATCGACCCGGCCTCCTTGATCGCGCGCACGATCCGGCCGGGCAGCGCGCCGACGTACGTACGGCGGTGGCCGCGGATCTCGGCCTCGTCGCGAACGCCGCCGAGGGCGACCCGGACGAACTTGCGGCCCATGGCGTGGGCGACGGACTCGCCGAGCGAGGTCTTGCCGACGCCGGGCGGGCCGACCAGGGCCAGTACGGCACCGCCGCGCCGGCCGCCGACGACCCCGAGGCCGCGGTCGGCACGGCGCTTGCGCACCGCGAGGTACTCGGTGATCCGCTCCTTCACGTCCTCCAGACCGGCGTGTTCGGCGTCCAGCACGCCCTTGGCGCCCTGGATGTCGTAGGCGTCCTCGGTGCGCTCGTTCCACGGCAGTTCGAGGACGGTGTCCAGCCACGTACGGATCCAGGAGCCCTCGGGCGACTGGTCGCTGGACCGCTCCAGCTTGTCGACCTCCTTGAGGGCCGCCTCGCGGACCTTCTCCGGCAGGTCGGCGGCCTCCACGCGGGCGCGGTAGTCGTCGGACTCCTCGCCCTCCTGCTCGCCGTTGAGCTCGCGCAGTTCCTTGCGGACGGCCTCCAGCTGGCGGCGCAGCAGGAATTCGCGCTGCTGCTTGTCGACGCCTTCCTGGACGTCCTTGGCGATGGTCTCGGCGACGTCCTGCTCGGCGAGGTGGTCGCGCAGGTGCCGGGTGGCGAGCTTGAGGCGGGCGACCGGGTCGGCGGTCTCCAGGAGTTCCACCTTCTGCTCGGTGGACAGGAAGGGCGAGTAACCGGAGTTGTCGGCCAGGGCCGAGACGTCGTCGATGGCCTGGACGCGGTCGACGACCTGCCAGGCGCCGCGCTTGCGCAGCCAGGCGGTGGCAAGGGCCTTGTATTCCTTGACCAGTTCGGTGACCTGTCCGGGCAGCGGCTCGGGCCCGCTCTCGTCGAGCCGCGTCCCCTCGACCCACAGTGCCGCACCCGGTCCGGTCGTCCCGGCGCCGATCCGCACCCGGCCGCGACCGCGGATCAGGGCGCCCGGGTCGCCGTCGGCCAGCCGGCCGACCTGCTCGACGGTGCCGAGCACACCGGTGCTCGCGTACGTGCCGTCGATGCGCGGCACCAGAAGCACTCGTGGCTTTCCGGGTTGCGAGCGGGCGGCCGCCTGCGCGGCCTCCACCGCGGCGCGCACATCTGCGTCGTTCAAGTCCAGCGGGACCACCATTCCGGGCAGCACGACCTCATCGTCGAGCGGCAGCACAGGCAGGGTGAGCGGTGTGGACGTCGAAGCCATGATCTCCCCTTCGGCAGTCAAGTTGAGTTATGCCGACTCAATGCACGGGGAGGCTGGAATGTTCCCAGGCCTTCGTTCGCTGTGAGCGATCACCGGCGCCACACACGGTGACCTCGGCTTTCGTGAATAAACGGTTGCCGGGGGCCGGTTCCTTCCCCCACCGTCTCCCCGTGACGGACACAGAGACCTTTCTCGCGGCCTACGACGACCAGATGCGCGGCGCGCCCCCGACCCCGCCCGCCGGGGTGACGTACGAACAGGACGGTCCCCTGCTGCGGATCGTCGGCGGTTTCCGCGGCCTCGTCAGCGGCCCGCGTTCGCTCGGTGTGGGCGGCGCGGAGCTCGCCCGGCTCATCGCCCGGCAGCGCGACTACTTCGCGGCGCGCGGCGAGGCGGTGGAGTGGAAGACCCGGTCCCACGACGACCCGGCCGACCTCACCGACCGGCTGCGCGGGGCCGGCTTCCTGCCCGAGGACGCAGAGACGGTCCTGGTGGGCCGGGCCGCCGACATGGCCGTACGGCAGCCCGTCCTGCCCGAGGGCGTGACGCTGCGGCGGGTCACGGCGGACGCGGACATGCGCCGTATCGCCTCGATGGAGTCGGTCGTGTGGGGCGAGGACCGGACCTGGCTCGCCGACGATCTCATCGGCCGGGTCGCGTCCGCCCCTGACGAGATCGCCGTGTACGTCGCCGAGGCGGACGGCCAGGTCGTCTGCGCGGCATGGCTGGTGTTCCGCGCGGGCACCGAGTTCGCGAGCCTGTGGGGCGGGTCAACGCTGGCCGAGTGGCGCGGCCAGGGCATCTACCGCGCGCTGGTCGCCACCCGCGCCGCCCTCGCCGTCGCGCGCGGGGTCGGCTATCTGCACGTGGACGCCTCCGACGACAGCGCGCCCATCCTGCGGCGGCTGGGCTTCGAGGCGGTGACGACGACCACGCCGTACGTGTGGTCGCCCGTGGCCGGCTGAACCCGGGGTGTACCAGCGGCGCACCGCCGGCCACAGCGCGATCCCGATGACCAGGGAGATCAGATGCCCCCAATTGGTCAGCGGATCCGTGAGATCCAGCAGGTCCTGGACCAGCATCCCGCCGAACAGCGCCAGCACCGGCCACCGCAGCCACGGCCGCAGCAGCCCGGCCAGCGCGCCGACGCTCGTGGCGACACCGAAGCTGATGCCGTAGTCGAGGCGGTGCAGCGAGCCGGCGGGAAGGTGGCCGGCCAGCACCGCGATCCCGACCGGGACCTCGGTCGCGAGGGTGGCCAGGACGTGCCCGAGCAGGAAGACGACGGCCGTGCGTACACCGCCGATGCGCCGCTCCAGCGCGGTGAGCACGAGCAGGAAGCCGAGCGTGTACGGCGTCAGGATCCCGCCCGCGATCCACAGCGCGCTGGCGATCAGCACCAGCACGGGCGTGTGCACGAGGTGCGCCACATCGGTGCTGGAGCCCTGGTGCAGGGCGTGGACGAGGGCGGGGTCGGCGTAGGTGGCGATCAGCGAGGTGACGGCCAGGACGGCGGCGTAGGCGCAGGTGAAGGGCGTTGCGGTGGGGGTGGGGAGCAGATGCCGGGGGCGGAGGGCCGGGGTGCGGGGTGCGGTGGCCGCGGCAGTCGCGCCGGCCTCGGTGACGCCGGCCGCCTCGGTCGCCTCCGTGATCTGCGGCGCCGGGGACGGCGCGGGAGCGGCGCTCAGTGGTCCGCGCTGGCGCGGCATCCCGTCCAGCAGCCCGGCCACCTCGGGCAGCCCCGCGTCGCCGGAAGGGCCGGTCACGGTTCGTTCCACGGTGAGGCGCTCCTTCCGTTTGCCCCACCCTCGGCCCGCCACCCACCCGTGTCTGTGACCGGCACCACACGCCAGCGGATTCTCAGCAACCTCTCAAGAAGGTCCCGGGGTCACCCACTGGTGGTATTTCCCTCGGCCGTCCCGGCCCGGCCTGCCAGGATGGCCGGATGCCCACTTCGTACGACACCCCTGAAGTCCTGGACCGTCGCGAAGGCCCGTACGGCGAGATCGTGTTGCGGCGGCACGGCGAACTGCTCCAGATCATCGCCAACGGCTGTTTTCTGATGGACACCTCCGACGGGCGCTCGGAGCGGCTGCTCGTCGACGCGGCGCTCGGCGCGCTGGGCGGCCGGCCGGAGCCGCACGTGCTGATCGGCGGGCTCGGCGTCGGGTTCTCGCTCGCACACGCCGCCGCGGATCCGCGCCCGAATCGGATCACCGTCGTCGAGCGCGAGCCGGCGATTATCGGCTGGCATCTCGACGGGCCGTTGTCCCACTTCTCCGCCCGTGCCCTCGCCGACCCGCGCACCCGGATTCTGGAAACGGATCTGGTGGCGCACGTACATGAGACTTACGACACGTATGACGCCCTGTGTCTCGACATCGACAACGGGCCCGGCTGGACCGTCACCGAGGGCAACGACAGCCTGTACTCCCCGGCCGGACTGGCGGCCTGCGCAGGGGCGTTGAGACCGGGTGGAGTGCTGGCCGTTTGGTCCGCCCGGCCATCTCCGGAATTCGAAGAAACCTTGTGTAATGCCGGATTCCAACAGGTGCGTACCGAAGAGATCCCCGTTGCCCGGGGCGTTCCGGACGTCGTACACCTCGCCGTACGACCTGGATAGCCGTGGCACGGTGACTCCCCGTACTCTGCTCACCTGACGCGGATCATTCAAGCGTCAATCGCAAGCATGCGCAGGCATAGCCAGTTAGCGGGATCACCCCACGGATTCCGGAAAGCAACTTTGGGGCGGGCGATGGAGCAGACACACACCTCCCACAACGGCACGGCGGCGACTCCCGGCGCTCAGCGCCGGGTCCTCGTGGTCGAGGACGATCCGACCATCGTGGACGCCATCGCGGCCCGTCTGCGCGCCGAGGGTTTCCTCGTGCAGACCGCGGGCGACGGTCCGGCGGCCGTCGACACGGCCGAGGCGTGGCAGCCCGACCTGCTGATCCTCGACATCATGCTGCCGGGCTTCGACGGCCTGGAGGTCTGCCGCCGGGTGCAGGCCCAGCGGCCGGTGCCGGTGATGATGCTGACCGCGCGCGACGACGAGACCGACATGCTGGTCGGGCTCGGCGTCGGCGCCGACGACTACATGACCAAGCCGTTCTCGATGCGGGAGCTGGCGGCACGCGTGCACGTGCTGCTGCGCCGCGTCGAGCGGGCCGCGCTGGCAGCCACGACGCCGCGCTCGGGCATCCTGCGCCTCGGCGAGCTGGAGATCGACCACGCGCAGCGGCGGGTGCGGGTGCGCAGTGAGGATGTTCACCTCACCCCGACCGAGTTCGACCTCCTGGTGTGCCTGGCGAACACCCCGCGCGCGGTGCTCTCCCGTGAGCAGCTGCTCGCCGAGGTCTGGGACTGGGCGGACGCCTCCGGCACCCGCACGGTCGACAGCCACATCAAGGCCCTGCGCCGGAAGATCGGCGCCGAGCGGATCCGTACGGTGCACGGCGTGGGCTACGCCCTGGAGACCCCGACGCCATGAGCGACGGGCCGTCCGCGCGGAGAGGCCCCGGGGAGCCCTGGGGCGGCGTACGTCCGTTCTCGATCAAGACCAAGCTGGGCGCGCTGGTCATCATCGCGGTGCTGATCACCACCGGCCTGTCGATGATCGCCGTACGCACCCAGACGGAGCTGCGCTTCATCACGGTCTTCTCGATGATCGCCACGCTGCTCATTACGCAGTTCGTGGCGCATTCGCTCACCGCGCCGCTGGACGAGATGAACGCGGTGGCCCGGTCCATCTCGCACGGCGACTACACGCGCCGGGTGCGGGAGAACCGCCGGGACGAGCTGGGCGACCTGGCCGAGACGATCAACCGCATGGCGGACGAGCTGGCGGCCCAGGACCAGCAGCGCAAGGAGCTGGTGGCGAACGTCTCGCACGAGCTGCGCACCCCGATCGCGGGCCTGCGGGCCGTCCTGGAGAACGTGGTCGACGGCATCGCCGAGGCCGACCCCGAGACGATGCGTACGGCGCTGAAGCAGACCGAGCGGCTGGGCCGGCTCGTGGAGACGCTGCTGGACCTGTCCCGGCTGGACAACGGCGTCGTACCGCTGCGCATGCGGCGCTTCGAGGTCTGGCCGTACCTGTCGGGCGTGCTGAAGGAGGCCAACATGGTCGCCTCCGCCCGCGGGGGCATGGCCTCGGGCTCCGGCAGCCACACCCGCACGGACGTCCATCTGCACCTCGACGTCTCCCCGCCGGAGCTGACCGCGCACGCCGACCCCGAGCGCATCCACCAGGTGGTCGCCAACCTCATCGACAACGCGATCAAGCACAGCCCGCCGCACGGCCGCGTGACGGTCAAGGCGCGCCGCGGGGCCTACCCGGAGTCGCTGGAGCTGGAGGTCCTGGACGAGGGCCCGGGCATTCCGCGCTCGGACTGGCACCGGGTCTTCGAGCGGTTCAACCGGGGCGCCGTGCGCCGCCCGCACGGGCCGGGCAGCGACGGCGGTACGGGGCTGGGGCTGGCGATCGCACGCTGGGCCGTCGATCTGCACGGCGGCCGGATCGGAGTGGCCGAATCCGAGCGGGGCTGCCGGATTCTTGTCACACTGCCGGGGCAGCCATCTGTGCCAAGTTGACGTAAAGTTCGAAGCGGAGCGACAAGATCCACGTGCGTCCTGACTGACGGACACGTGTGATCAGGCAGAGCCCCGCGCCTGTGGCGTGCCGGGCCGCGGTCGCCCCTTCCCAGCTGAAGCGGAACCACGCTTGTTTCCCGCCATTTCCAGGCACGAAACACGCTTTCCGATGTGACTTACGCGACGATGACCTTGCTCAGCCTGACCTTCCCGGCCATAGGGGCGTAGCCTTTATTCCCGCTGTCCATCACCTTGTGAAGCGGAAGAGGGCGGTTGCCGCCGTGTCGCCACAGTCCCCCAGTAACTCGAGCATCTCGACCGACACCGACCAAGCGGGCAAGAACCCCGCGGCCGCGTTCGGTGCGAACGAGTGGCTCGTCGACGAGATCTATCAGCAGTACCTCCAGGACCCCAATTCGGTAGACCGAGCCTGGTGGGACTTCTTCGCCGACTACAAGCCGGGGGCGCCCGCCGCCTCGGCTCCGGCGGGTACTGCGGCCGCGGGGGCCGCAGAGACCACCACGGCTCCAGCGGCTCCCGCCGCCCCGGCTCCGGCCGCTCCCGCCGCTCCGTCGGTCCCCGCGCCGGCTCCCGCGGCCCCGAAGCCCGCGGCCGCCGCCCCGGCCCCGGCCGCGGCGAAGCCCGCCGCGCCCGCGCCGGCCGCGAAGCCCGCTCAGCCGAAGAAGGCCGAGCCCGCCGCAGCCGCTGAGGGCCCCGAGTTCGTGACGCTGCGCGGCCCGTCCGCCGCGGTCGCGAAGAACATGAACGCCTCGCTGGAGGTGCCCACGGCCACGTCCGTGCGCGCGGTCCCGGTGAAGCTGCTCTTCGACAACCGCATCGTCATCAACAACCACCTGAAGCGTGCCCGGGGCGGGAAGATCTCCTTCACCCACCTCATCGGCTACGCGATGGTGCAGGCCATCAAGGCCATGCCGTCGATGAACTACTCCTTCGCGGAGAAGGACGGCAAGCCGACCCTGGTCAAGCCGGAGCACGTCAACTTCGGCCTCGCCATCGACCTGGTCAAGCCCAACGGCGACCGCCAGCTCGTGGTCGCGGGCATCAAGAAGGCCGAGACCCTGAACTTCTTCGAGTTCTGGCAGGCCTACGAGGACATCGTCCGCCGCGCCCGCGACGGCAAGCTGGGCATGGACGACTTCACCGGCGTGACGGTCTCCCTGACCAACCCCGGCGGCCTCGGCACCGTCCACTCGGTGCCGCGCCTGATGCCCGGCCAGTCGGTGATCATGGGCGTCGGCTCCATGGACTACCCGGCGGAGTTCCAGGGCACCTCCCAGGACACCCTGAACAAGCTCGGCATCTCGAAGGTCATGACGCTCACGTCGACCTACGACCACCGGGTCATCCAGGGCGCCGCCTCCGGCGAGTTCCTGCGGATCGTCGCGAACCTCCTCCTCGGCGAGAACAACTTCTACGACGAGATCTTCGAGGCCCTGCGCATCCCCTACGAGCCGGTCCGCTGGCTCAAGGACATCGACGCGTCGCACGACGACGACGTCACGAAGGCCGCGCGCGTCTTCGAGCTGATCCACTCCTACCGGGTCCGCGGCCACGTCATGGCCGACACCGACCCGCTGGAGTACCGCCAGCGCAAGCACCCCGACCTGGACATCACCGAGCACGGCCTCACCCTGTGGGACCTGGAGCGCGAGTTCGCCGTCGGCGGCTTCTCCGGCAAGTCCCTGATGAAGCTGCGCGACATCCTCGGCGTCCTGCGCGACTCGTACTGCCGCACCACCGGCATCGAGTTCATGCACATCCAGGACCCCAAGCAGCGCAAGTGGATCCAGGACCGCATCGAGCGCCCGCACACCAAGCCGGAGCGCGAGGAGCAGCTGCGCATCCTGCGCCGGCTGAACGCGGCGGAGGCCTTCGAGACCTTCCTGCAGACGAAGTACGTCGGCCAGAAGCGCTTCTCCCTGGAGGGCGGCGAGTCCGTCATCCCGCTGCTGGACGCGGTGCTGGACTCGGCCGCCGAGTCCCGCCTCGACGAGGTCGTCATCGGCATGGCCCACCGCGGCCGCCTGAACGTGCTCGCCAACATCGTCGGCAAGTCGTACGCGCAGATCTTCCGCGAGTTCGAGGGCAACCTCGACCCGAAGTCGATGCACGGCTCCGGCGACGTGAAGTACCACCTGGGCGCCGAGGGCACCTTCACGGGCCTGGACGGCGAGCAGATCAAGGTGTCGCTCACCGCCAACCCCTCGCACCTGGAGGCGGTCGACCCGGTCCTGGAGGGCGTCGCCCGCGCCAAGCAGGACATCATCAACAAGGGCGGCACGGACTTCACCGTCCTGCCGGTGGCGCTGCACGGCGACGCGGCCTTCGCGGGCCAGGGCGTGGTGGCCGAGACCCTGAACATGTCGCAGCTGCGGGGCTACCGCACCGGCGGCACGGTCCACGTGGTCATCAACAACCAGGTCGGCTTCACGGCCGCCCCGGAGTCCTCGCGTTCCTCCATGTACGCCACCGACGTGGCCCGCATGATCGAGGCCCCGATCTTCCACGTGAACGGCGACGACCCCGAGGCGGTCGTCCGCGTCGCCCGCCTGGCCTTCGAGTTCCGCCAGGCGTTCAACAAGGACGTGGTGATCGACCTCATCTGCTACCGCCGCCGCGGTCACAACGAGTCGGACAACCCGGCCTTCACCCAGCCGCTGATGTACGACCTGATCGACAAGAAGCGCTCGGTGCGCAAGCTCTACACCGAGTCCCTCATCGGTCGCGGCGACATCACCCTGGAAGAGGCCGAGCAGGCGCTGCAGGACTACCAGGGCCAGCTGGAGAAGGTCTTCACGGAGGTCCGCGAGGCCACCTCGCAGCCGGCCGCCGCGGAGCCCTCGGACCCGCAGGCCGAGTTCCCGGTCGCCGTGAACACCGCGGTGACCTCGGAGGTCGTCAAGCGGATCGCCGAGTCCCAGGTCAACATCCCCGACCACATCACCGTCCACCCGCGTCTGCTGCCGCAGCTGCAGCGCCGGGCGTCGATGGTCGAGGACGGCACCATCGACTGGGGCATGGGCGAGACCCTCGCGGTCGGCTCCCTGCTGCTGGAGGGCGTCCCGGTCCGCCTGGCCGGCCAGGACTCGCAGCGCGGTACGTTCGGCCAGCGTCACGCGGTCATCATCGACCGTGAGACGGGCGAGGAGTACACGCCGCTGCAGTACCTCTCCGAGGACCAGGCGCGGCTGAACGTCTACAACTCCCTGCTGTCCGAGTACGCCGCGATGGGCTTCGAGTACGGCTACTCGCTGGCCCGCCCCGACGCGCTCGTGATGTGGGAGGCCCAGTTCGGCGACTTCGTCAACGGCGCCCAGACGGTCGTGGACGAGTTCATCTCGTCGGCCGAGCAGAAGTGGGCCCAGACCTCCGGCGTCGTCCTGCTCCTGCCGCACGGCTACGAGGGCCAGGGCCCGGACCACTCGTCCGCCCGCCCGGAGCGGTTCCTGCAGCTCTGCGCGCAGAACAACATGACGGTCGCGATGCCGACCTCGCCGTCGAACTACTTCCACCTCCTGCGGTGGCAGGTGCACAACCCGCACCACAAGCCGCTGGTCGTCTTCACCCCGAAGTCGATGCTGCGCCTGAAGGCCGCCGCGTCGAAGGCGGACGAGTTCGTCAACGGGCAGTTCCAGCCGGTCATCGGCGACTCCTCGGTCGACCCGGCCGCCGTCAAGAAGGTCGTCTTCTGCGCTGGCAAGGTCTACTACGACCTCGAGGCCGAGCGGAAGAAGCGCGGCGTCACGGACACGGCGATCATCCGCATCGAGCGCCTGTACCCGCTGCCGGGTGCCGAGCTCCAGGCCGAGATCGCCAAGTACCCGAACGCCGAGAAGTACCTGTGGGCCCAGGAGGAGCCGGCGAACCAGGGTGCGTGGCCGTTCATCGCGCTCAACCTGATCGACCACCTGGACCTGGCGGTCGGCGCCGACGTCCCGCACGGCGAGCGCCTGCGCCGCATCTCGCGTCCGCACGGCTCGTCCCCGGCCGTCGGTTCCGCCAAGCGGCACCAGGCCGAGCAGGAGCAGCTGGTGCGTGAGGTGTTCGAGGCCTGAGCCTCTGACACCGGGTGACCGAACGGAATCGGCCCCGACGCCTCGTCCGAGGTGTCGGGGCCGATTCCTTGTCCCAGCCGGTCCCAGCCGTCCTCAGAAGAGCGAGTGCCCGAGTGGCGGGTCGTAGAGGACCGCGAGGTCCCGGGCCCAGGCGTGGGCGGGATCGTCCTGGCCGGCGCGGAGCCGACGGACTCGTTCGAGGAGATCCGCCACCGTACTGGCGGTGGACACCAACTCGGCGGCCCGGGCGTGGAACTCCGCGCAGTCGCGGTGGTCGTCGCTGCGCCGCCACAGCACCAGTCCGTACCCGTCACCCAGCGCCGCCTCCAGCGCAGCGGTTCCCCTGCCGGTGCTCAGCGATCCGCAGTGGACCGGCACGGTCGCCAGGGGCGCGAACAGCAGCTCGGCGTGCGGGTCCCGGCCGGACTCGTGCACGAGGGACAGGGGCCGCAGCGGGCCGTTGCTGACGCCGGCCCAGCGGAATCGCCGTGATGCCTCGTCGTCCTGGTGGAACAGGCTTTCCCGCTCCAGCGCCACACTGACCCGGCAGCGCTGCCCCAACCGCTCGTGTGCGGTCTCCCATTCCTCGAACGGCTCGTCGAGCAGGGGGCCGGGCGGCACGACGAAGACGACGTGTGCCCGCTCACCGTGCGCCTCGCTGAACCTGATGGCCGCCTCGAACTCACTGTGGCGGTACGCCGACAGGGGCGAGGGCCATCCGCCGGTGCTCTCCTGAACGGTCCGCAGGTTCTCCCCCGCCCGACGGCACAGCCGCCAGCCGTGGCCGCCGCGGACCTGGACCAGCTCGACGAAGATGTCCGAACGGGCAAGTGACCGACCCTCGTTCAGGACATCGAGCACCCGTCGCCGTGCCTCCCCGTCGAGACGCCTGAAGGCCACATCCTCCGTCCATCCCCGCAGTTCGACCAGCGCCCGGTGATCCTCCCCGTGACCTACCCCGAGGCGATGGGCCCAGATGTGCGCGGCGCACAGGGCGATGACCTCCAGACCTTGGCCGTACGCGACCAACCGCCGCAACCCGTCCCCCCAGTCGCGCGGCGCCTCGACCACCTCCACACCGGCCAGTTCCAGCGGGGCTCGCGCCTCCTCGTGGCCGGTCGGTGGCGTGAGGGCCGCCACGATGCCGTACAGGCGGGTGCGCAGCACCGGAGTGACGGCCGCGGGACTGCCCCCCGTTTCCCGCGCGAGGCTCTCCTGGACCGCGGGCCAACTCCCGGCATGGTCCAGTCGGCCGAGGTGATACCGGTCGTGTGCGCGCATGATGTCGTGCCACAGGCGCGCACCCGGCTCGGATGCCTCGAACTGGGCACGCAACACCCCCATGGACGCGAAGACCATGCTCCGCGGAGGGCTGGGCAGGCGCAGCCACGCCAGGCCGACGACCGTCCCGAGGTTCCGGTCGATGACGGGACCGCCGACGGCGGACGGCGGCAGGTCGATGCCGGGCACCCGGAACCCGGAACCGAACCCCTCGGCCACTTGTCCCGTGCCGGTCCAGCGCGCGAGCCGCCTCGGCAGGGCGCGCAACCCCTGCACCAGTACCTCGCTCGGCTGCGGCCCCGGCTCAGCGAGCCACACGCATTCGTGCTCGACTCCCTCGGGGAGCCGCACGAGCGCCGGCCGGGGCTCGACGAGCCCGGCCGTGTCATGAACCAACTGGCCAGGGAGCCTGCGTCCGTCGTCCAGGGTGACCACGACCGTGTCCGCTTCGCCGAGTACGTCCGTCGCGGTCAGCACCCATCCCGGCGCCACCAGCACACCGCAGCCGGTGTGCGTCTCGGCCGCGCCGTCGGTGCTGAGGCCCACCACACAGCGGTGGGTCAGTGCGTCCAACTGGTGCACGGCACTCATGTCATCGGTCGACACCGGCGCCCGGCCCACCGCCCGTGCCAGGGCCGCCGGATGGTCGGCACAGGCCTGGGCCTGGGCCTCGGCCTCCCCCCGGGACACGCGCAGCATCCGCATGAGGTAGACGACGGAGTCCTGCCGGGTCAGGGCGCCGACGGGAACGACACGGCAGCGAGGCGAGTCGGGCACCGCTCCTGCCGTGACCAGCACCTGGGTGTGCGCGGTGAGTTCGGTCAGTGCGTCGAGGTCCTGGCCGTCCCAGTCGTCGACGACCCATAGGAGGCTGTCCGGCTGAGAGCTCCGCCGCATGGGTCCGGGGCGGTTGCCCGACGCCGTCCACCGCACCTCGTCGTAGTCGACCCCGAACCGATGCACGTACTCGGCCGCCATCGCGGTCTTGCCGACGCCCGGTTCACCGCTCAGGACGAGGACGGATCCGGCCCGCCGGGCCTGCCGCAAGCGCTCGGGCAGGGCATGGAGCTGGTCGCCACGTCCGGTGAAGTACGGGTCACGCGGGGGCACATGCGCCTCGTCGGCCCTCATCGCTCGGGGGAATCGCGTCTCCCACGTCCGCCGACGGGTGACCGAGACCCCGATGTCGAGGGCGAGCGCGTCGAGCAACAGTTCCTCGGCCTCCACCTCACCGACCGCGTCCAAGGCCCGATGGAAGCCGGGCGGCCAGCTCTCCTCCGTCAGCCGCATTTCCAGGGCGACCAGGGCGAAGAGGCCGGGCCTTCCCTCTCCGACCAGGTACAGCGCGTCCCACCACTCGTCAGGTCGACGGACACCGGGCTGGAGCAGCGCCTCGCTCAGCATCACCAGCACCCGGCCGGCGGGCGGACGCGTCACATCGAGGTCGCGCACGGTCGCCAGGGCGTCGACCAAGTCCCGGTACGGCCCCGGATCCCACCGCGTCTCGACGACCTCTATGCCGTAGGACTTCAGCACCCGCGCGGCCCAGGCCGCCCACGGCCGGTCATAGCCCGCGTAGAGGATGCTGCAGCGCATGGACGTCACAGGTTCCTCCAGAGGCGCCGTCCTGCGTTGTCTCTCCTCCGGCGCCACCACCTCGCCCCCGTACCGCCGCACCACCATCCGCGACACCTCGGCGAACGCCCCCGGTACGCCCGCCTCGGCCCCCCTCGGCAGCTCGCCGCCGGTGAGCAGGGCGTGGGCCAGGGCGGGGAAGTTGCGGGCCCGGCGGCCAAAGTTGCGGTCGATGTAGTCGCCGCAGTGCTTCAGTACGAGCAGGGCGTCGCCGAGGGGCAGCAGGTTCAGGAGCTGTTCGCGCACCCCGGGCAGGAACTCGTACCAGTCGTCCCGCCCACCCCTGCGCAGCAGCCCGCTCAGCAGCACCTCCGCGAGCACGGCCGGGCCGGTCCCGGGCAGCATGGCACGCTGGACGAGCTGCATCACCGGGATGGTGAGCGGTACGGCGGACAGGAGCACGGCGAGCTCGACGGCGTGGTGGGAAGCGGTCCCGCGGAAGACGGTCAGCGGCTCCTCAGCCGGCTCACGTCGCCCCGCCGTTTCACGCTCCGGAGCGGTGTGGTCCGCGCGGACCCAGGCCGCGGCGGCCGACACGGTCACCCCCGTGCTGCCGGACAGCAGCCTCGCCCAGGTGCCGAACGCCGCGCCGGTCAGGCCGAGCACCGGCACAGGCAGCGCGCCGGCCGGCGCGTGGGCGGGGGTGAAGTCCATGCGCGCGCCCAGGCCTTCACGGCGGCGCAGGGTTCCGGGAAGCGCGGGCAGGTGGGTGCGCTGCCACATCCGCTGGGGCAACGGCTGGACGACGGCGACCGGCGCCGCCTGCGCCCAGTCGTGGAGGAGTCTCTGCATGCGGCCGTCACGCCAGAGTGGTCCGGCGCAGTCGCTGAGGACGAGGGTCAGCTGATGGCCGGTCGGGTCGCGCAGTTGCTCGGCAGGGCGCGGCGCACGGTCGCGGCGGCGCGAGGGGGCGACGAGGAGGGAGCCGTCGGGGCCTTCGTGGACGTAGTGGACGAGCACCTCGCGGAAGGCGCCGGTGCCCGCGCAGATCTGGCTGAGCTCACTGAGGGCCTTGTCCCAGACGGGCGTCGACGTGGAGGCGTCCATCAGCAGTCGCAACCGGGCCTGGCGGCGGACGACGGGCATGAGGACTGGCAGCAGCAGGCCGGTCTCCGCAGCGCGTTCCGCGGTGGCCTGTTCGTCCAGCCGGTGGGCGACGGCGCGGACCGGTGGGTGGTAGCGCTGGAGCGGCCGAAGGGCGCGCTGGAGCCGGAGGGAGCGGGGCAGGGCGGTGGCCGCGGGGACGCGCACGCGGACGAAGGAGTCGTCGAGCACAGGCGTCGTGGCGCGTGGGCCGGAGGGTGTGGGGTCCGGATACAGGCGGGCCCGGTCGGACTCGGAACCGGCGGCACCCTGCTGTTCCGGAGTCGGTCGCCGGGCAGACGGGGGTTCGGCGTCCGCAGGGGCCGGGCGGGCCCGCGGGGGTGGCTCGGGCGGGGCCGTCGGCTCGACGGGGGTCACATGGCGGGCCAGCCACAAGGCCTCCGCGAGCTCGCGGGCGGAGGGCTCGGCGCCCAGTGCGCGCAGCCGTTCGGCCAGCCTGCCGATCGCGCCCCCGGCACTCATCAGCGCGCTCCGTGGTCGCCGTGGTCGAGCGGGCGCATCAGCAGCTCCGCCAGCCGCTGCCGGTCGGGATGGGCGGCGCGCAGTGACTGCTGGGTCAGGTAGACGGCGTTGAGGAGTTGGTCGGCGGCGCGCAGGGAGCCGGGGCTGCTCTGCAGGAAGTGCTGGATCAGCGTCTCGTACTCCGCTGCGTCGCCGTCGCCGAAGTGAGCGCCGACCATGGCGGCCAGGCGGTCGGCGCCCGCGCGGTCGTTCGTCGGCGAGGGCAGATCGAGGTGGACGCAGCGACGCAACAGCGGGGCGGGGAAGTCCCGTTCGCGATTGCTCGTCATCACGACCACCGGGAAGGCGCGGCAGCGTACCTTGCCGTCGGTCACCGCGGCTCGGCCGCCGTCGTCGGTGAGCACCTCGGCGGTCGGTTCCACGCGGGCGATCCGCTGCAGCTCGGGGATGGTGAACTCGCCTTCCTCCAGCGCGTTCAGCAGATCGTTCGGCAGGTCGATGTCGCTCTTGTCGAGCTCGTCCACGAGCAGCACGCGCGGCCGCTCGTACGGAAGCAGGGCAGTGCCCAGGGGCCCGAGGCGCACATACTCCCCGATGTCCGTGCCGGCCCGCTCGCCGAGTTCCCTGGCCATCTGGATGTCCTGGAGCCGGGCGATGGCGTCGTAGCTGTACAGACCGTCGCGCAGAGTGGTCCGGCTGACGATGGGCCAGTGGAGCACGCGGCCGAGGCCGAGTTCATGGGCGAGGGCGTGCGCGAGGGTGGACTTGCCGGAGCCGGGGTCGCCGGTGACGAGCAACGGCCTGCGCAGGTGCAACGCCGCGTTGACCAGATCCAGTTCCTCGGCGCGCCAGGCCGGGGCGCGGGTGCCGTGGCTGCCCAGGCGGCGGGTGGACTCGGTACCCAGGGGCGGTGCGTCGGTCAGCGACGGGCCGCCGTCGAAGTCACGCCAGGGCGGTGGGGCGGGCAGCCGGGTGATGCCCGCGTGGGGCTCGCCCGAGCCTGTGAAGACGTACCAGTCGGGGGTTGTCACGGGGCCCTCCTCGGGCTGTTCGCGTCGGTTCAGGGCGAGTTCAGGGGCTCGTCGCAGCGTGGGACGGGGCGCTGCGGATCGTCGTAGAGGAGGGCCAGCGGCTCGGCCCACTCCGCTTCCTCGTCGCACTCGCCTATGCGTTCGCGCAGTCGGCGCAACGCTTCGGGGAGCGCCACGGCGCGGCCGGTGCGGCGCAGCAGCTTGGCGGTGTGTTCGTGCAGGTCCACACATTGCTGTCCGCAGCCGTACGTGTGCTGGACGCCGCGGGCCCACAGGGCGAGTCCGTAGCCCGCGTCGATCGCCTCCTCGAGAGCCTCGATGCTTTCGGCCGCGGTCCGGCACAGCACGGGCACGGTGGGGCCGGGGGCCGACTCCAGTGTGGTGCGCGCGTATGTGGGCGGGTTCAGCGGAAGGGCCTCCAGGCCGCCTTCGTCGAGGGCCCGCCAGCGCTCCCGCCAGGCCTGCGCGGACAGGCCGCGGCTGTGGCCGAGGTATCGGAGCACGACCTGCCGGTGCACGCCGAAGGGACGCTCGGCGGGGTGCAGGCGGTAGCTGCGGACGGCTGCCTGGGGCCGCCAGAAGTCCACGTCCACGTCGAAGTGCTCGACCGGCAGGGCGACTTCGAGCCGGGCTCGCCGGTGGGGGGAGTCGAGCAACTGGAACGCCTTGCCCAGGGGCGCTCTCAGCTCGTTCTGCAGCGCGGTCAGCGGTACGCCCTCCATGCCGTCGGACTCGGCCAGCGAACTGGTCTTCCCGGATCCGCCGGGCCAGGTCCACACCCGCCAGTGGAACCGGTCGGCGGGGTGGAAGGCGTCGGGCTCCAGGACGACGGTCACCACCGGGTTCCGCCCGTCGTCGCCCTGGGTCTGCGGCGGGGGTGCCGCCACGCTTGCCGGCGTCCGGCCGCCCGACAGCTTGTCCTTGAGCAGCCCCCGCTCTCCGTCCGGCAGCGTCTCCACCCGTTCCCGCAACCAGTCCTCCAGGGCGGCGACGGGTACCGGGCAGTCCTGGGCGCATCCCTGGGCGACGAGGGTCAGATAGTGCAGGAAGGCGATGTCGGCCCGCTCGCTGCGGTCGTACAGCCAGCCGTGGCCGTCGCGCCAGTCGCGGGGCGGCGGCGCCCCCCGCCAGTGCGGCTCGACGTCGAGGACGACCTTGATGAGCCGCTGGAGGGTGCCCGTCCCCTCGGGCAAAGGCAGATCTGCCAACAGAGCGCAGGCGATGGCGCCGTCCGACGGGCGCCACACGCGCGCGTGCGGCGCGGCCAGCCGCTCCTGCGCGGCGACCCAGCAGGTGCGGCGGGTCAGGTGGTCCCGATGGCGGTCGTGGTGCCACTGGTCGTGGGCGCGGATGAGGGCGTGGTACGGGTCGGGGCCCAGTTCGCCCCCGCCGTCCAGGGCGATCGCCTCACCGAAGCCGCGCAGGGCTGTGGCCGCGACGGCGAGGCCGCCGTCCCGGCCCCTGCGGCGGGCCTTGACGACCCCGGCGACCACCCCGTGCAGCCGGTCCAGGACGGGGCCGCCGGAGGCACCGTGCGGTATCTCGCTCTCCGGCCCCAGGGTGACGCCGTAGTCGCCGTCGGTGCCGCTCACGAGGCAGCGGCCGCTCCACGTCTCGGGGCCGCCCGACCGTGCGCGCCAGCCGAACGCGGTGACCTCGTGCGGCCGGTCGTAGCGGTCGGTGAGCCGCACGCATGCGTGCGGCACGTCGTCCAGCAGCCGGAGCAGGACGAGGTCCTGCTCGGGGTCGACGCGGGAGCCCAGCCAGTAGGCGGGCCGGGCGCGGGCCGCTCCGTGCTCGCCCGAGACCCGTAACGGCCCCTTCCGCTCGCCGTCCTCACCGAGACGCAGCACGTGCGCACAGCTGAGCACCCAACCGGGCGCGACGAAGAAGCCGCTGCCCCACAGCACGTCGGGATCACCGGCCGGCCCCAGGCGTACGGTGGCGCCGCGCGTCAGGTCTTCCAGTTCGGACACGGTCAGGCTCCGCCGGCGCCGGTCCCTTCTCCGCTCTCTGGGCCGTCCCCGGGCCGCTGTGTGCCGCGTCCGTTCAAGTGCCAGGTCAGCGTGACCGAGATCGCCGCCTTCGCCTCGCCGTCCGCCAGGAGGGCCACGGCCTTGCCGGGCTTGGCGGCGAGTTCGACGCCGAACGTGGCGCTGATCTCGTCCGGCCCGGCGGCCCGGCCCGCCATGAGGACGGCGCTGCCGACGCCCGTGACGAGTTCGTTCAACTGCTCCACCCGGGCGGAGAGCTGATCGAGAGCGCCGACGTCGTCGTAGGCGAAATCGTCCTCTTTCCCGGGAATGTCGTCGGCCCTGAGGATTCCGACCCTGGCGAGCACCGTCTGCCCTCCGGGCAGCTCGATCTCCTGGATCCTCCGCTCCATGGCTCCCCCGCACTCCGGGGCAACTCCCCTGTGCCCCTGACCGGTTGGCGCTTTCTTCGCGCCTGCGGACATTGTGCCCGCCACGCGCGCGTGGCGTGCGGAAACGCGGTGGTACGACCTGGGTCCCGGGCCACATAACCTGGAGAGGTATGACCCGCGGCCCCAGGCCCAGCCCCAGGAGAGCATCCGTGTACTTCACCGACCGAGGCATCGAAGAACTGGAGAAGCGGCGCGGCGAGGAGGAGATCACCTTCGAGTGGCTGGCCGAGCAGCTGCGCACGTTCGTCGACCTGAACCCGGACTTCGAGGTACCGGTGGAGCGGCTGGCGACATGGCTGGCCCGGCTGGACGACGAGGACGACGACGTGTAGTAGTTCGGCCGACCCTCTCGGCACTGAGAGGGCCGTTCCACGGGCGTCCTTGGCGGACGCCTCCTGCCTGGGCGCCCTGACGCGGGGCGCCCTTCGCGTTGTCCGGCCGCCCGAGCGGCTGTCGGTCGTGTCGTACGGCAGGCTGCGCGGCCGTCGGCCATGCGGCGGGTCAGCGCGCGTACGGCTGTCGCGGGCCGGAGCAGCGGCCGCCCCCACCGCAGCCCCCTCAGTCCAGCGGCCACACCGCGTTGTACACCAGCCCCAGCGCGCCGTGGGCCAGCAGCACCGCGCCCGCCACGGTCCAGCCGGGGCTGCGCCGCCGCAGCCCCCAGGCCGTGACAGGCAGCCCGGCCGCGACCTGGGCCAGCGCGAGCCGGTGGGACTGGGGGCCGCCGGCCCAGGGCAGCAGGGGGCCGAGGCGGCTGCCTTCGACGGCGTCGAGTTCCGCGCGGAGGGTGTCGCGCCAGCCCGCCGCCCCCTCGATGCGGACGTGCGGGTGGTCGCGGGCGGCCTCGTGGAGGCGGTCGGCGCTGTCGCCGGGGGCGAGGCCTGCGGGCAGGGACACGCCCGCGCGCGTGAGGACGGCGAGCAGGCCACGCATGCGTGCCCGCGCGTCGGCCGCCGGGTCGGGTGCCGTGAGGGCGTCGAGGGCCTGCACGTCCAGCACCGGATCGAGGCCGAGGCGGCCGGCGAAGGTGTGCATGGCCTCGCCCTCGCCGGCCGGGGTGCCGTTGGCGAGCCAGACGTAGCCGACGGGGCGGCGGAAACCGGAGGCGAGGGTGTATCCGGCGCGGTCGGCGTCCCACCAGAGGGCGAGAGCGGGCCAGGGCGCGCCGACGGCGAGGGCGGTGGCCCAGCCGGTCAGGACGCGGTCGACCGGCTCGCCGCCCTCCAGCCAGGGCCTGCCCTCGGGGACGAGCACGCTCCACTGCGCGCCGGCCGGCACGAGCAGCATGTGCTCACGCAGCAGCTGGGCGGCGGGGCCGACGGACTCGGGCTCCGCGCGGCAGAGCAGCAGGGCGCCCGGGGCGGGGCGGGCTCGGCGGGCGGCCCGGGACTCTTCCGTCGGCATGACAACACGCTAGGCCAGTTTGTCCACCTCGCGTGATTTGTGGTCACCAGAACGAGTGCCTTGACTTACGACGCCCACGATATATCGTGTTTTACGGAAGACGCGATATGGCGTGTCGTGTTCCGGTCGGCCCGTGCGGCCGCGTCCGGTCGCCCAGGAGGTCCGCAGCATGTCCGAGTGGTCCGTCGCAGAGCCCGGGAAGCTCACCTTCGACGAGCCGGTGAGCGAGCTCCACGTGCGCATCGTCAATGGAACGGTGAACGTGGTGGGGACGGACGAAGGTTCCGCCCGCCTGGAGGTCTCCGAGATCGAGGGCCCGCCCCTGGTGGTGACCCAGCAGGGCGGCACACTGACGGTGGCGTACGAGGACCTGCCCTGGAAGGGCTTCCTCAAGTGGCTCGACCGCAAGGGCTGGCGCCGCAGCGCGGTGGTCTCCCTGGCGGTCCCGGCCGACACGCGCGTCGAGGTGGGCGTGGTCGGCGCCGGTGCAGTGGTCTCCGGGATCCACGGCCCGTCGGTCGTCAAGGGCGTCACCGGTGACACGACGCTCGTCGCCCTGTCCGGCCCGGTCCGCGCCGACACGGTCTCCGGGAACCTGGAGGCCCAGGCCGTCACCGGCGACCTCCGCTTCAACTCCGTCTCCGGTGACCTCACGGTCGTCGAGGGCTCCGGCTCCGCGGTGAAGGCCGACTCCGTCAGCGGCTCGATGATCGTCGACCTCGACCCGGACGGCCCGACCGACGTCCGGCTGACCAGCGTCTCCGGCGAGATCGCCATTCGCCTGCCGGCCCCGGCGGACGCGGACGTCGAGGCCAACACCGCGAGCGGCCGGATCGCCAACGCCTTCGAGGGTCTGCGGGTCCACGGCCAGTGGGGCGCCCACAAGATCACCGGCCGCCTGGGCGACGGCACCGGCAAGCTCCGGGCGACGACGGTCTCCGGCTCGATCGCCCTGCTGCGCCGCCCGCCCAAGGAGGACGAACCGTGGGAGGCGGAGGCCTGGGAGGAGCCCGAGCCCGCCACGCCCACCTCACCGACGCCACCCACGGACTCGACCACCGACCCGGTGGACAGCGCACAGGACGAGTCGGGGGACAATTCCGTCTCCGGCCAGGGCGACGGCCCCACCGCCGCCCCGGCCGACGGCACGACCGACAAGAAGGTGCTCTGACATGCCTCCCGTCTTCGCCCATGGCCGCCTCCGCCTCTACCTGCTGAAGCTGCTGGACGAAGCCCCGCGCCACGGCTACGAGGTGATCCGCCTCCTCGAGGAGCGCTTCCAGGGGCTGTACGCACCGTCGGCCGGCACCGTCTACCCCCGCCTGGCCAAGCTGGAGGCCGAGGGCCTGGTCACCCACACCACCGAGGGCGGCCGCAAGGTGTACGCCATCACGGACGCCGGCCGCGCCGAACTGGCCGATCGCAGTGGCGAGTTGGCCGACCTGGAGCTGGAGATCAGGGAGTCGGTCGCCGAACTCGCCGCCGAGATCCAGGCCGATGTGCGCGGCGCGGCGGGTGATCTGCGGCGCGAGATGCGGGCGGCGGCGTCGGAGGCCCGCCAGGGGAACGGCGCCAGGGCGGAAGCGCCCTTCGGCGACTTCTCGGACTACACCGACAAGGAGGCGTGGCGTGCCGCCAAGGAGGAGATGCGCCGTGCCAAGCAGGAGTGGAAGGAGCAGGCCCGGCGCGCCAAGGACGAGAGCCGCCGCGCCCGTGACGAGGCGCAGCGCGCCCGACGCCAGGCCAAGGAGGCACAGGACCGCGCCCGGGCCCAGGCCCAGGAAGAGGTCCAGCGCATCGCCCGCCGGGTCCAGGAGCACGTACAGGATCATTTCGCGCGGGGTGACTGGCCGACGGGCGTGCGCGAGGGCCTGACGGAACTGGCCAAGGAGTTCGGCGACTTCGGCAAGGACTACGGGAAGGAGTTCGGCCGGGACTTCGGCTTCGGCCGCCCGGGCGCCCCCAAGTCGGCGCAGCAGCACCCCGACTACTCCGACACCCCGCAGGACTTCCCCGCCGACTACGAACCCACCTGGGCCCATGAGCCCCCCACCGGCGACCCGACCCGCGACCTGGACCGCCTGCTGGACCGCTTCCGCGACGACATCCGCGACGCGGCGAGGGACCACGGCGTGACGGCGGACCAGCTCCGCGACGCCCGCCGCCACTTGTCGACGGCGGCGGCTCATATCGGAGCGCTACTGCGTACGCCTAAGCACTGAGCCCACCCTCCGGGGCAGTGCGACCACCGACTCGGCGCACTGCCCGGCCACCCGGACGCAACAGGCGACGCGCCCGGCCGGCACCCGGGTTCTGGGCCGGCACCGCCGGCCGCGCGGGCCGGCGCCCCCTGCCGTCGGGTCGCCGAGGGCAGCCGGGAGCCGACCCACCCGACCGGACCTGCGACGCGTCCAGCCCGAGAGGCGGTACTCCGGGGCCGTGGGGCCGCCACGAGGACGGCGCCCCCAGCCCCGAGGGCGGGGCACCCACCGTGCGCGCGCCACTCCTCAGCCGGCCTTGGCCTCTCCCTCGCCGTACAGCACCCTCGTCACGGACTCGTACGTCACCCCGTGATCGGCGAGGACCTCGGCGGGCACGCCTGGGCGACTGGTCAGAGCCAGCAGGATGTGCTCATCACCGATGTGCCGGTCCCGACGGGCGACGGCCACACGCAGCGCCCGCTCCAGCACGTCCTTGGCACCCCGGCTGAACGACCGCCGCCCCGACCACCAGCCCTTGTCCTTCACATCCCCGGCCAACGCCCCCACTCCGTGCGCTTCCTCCACCCGGGCGACGATCTCCCCCACATCGATCCCCAGCCCGGCCAGCGCGTCGGCCTCGGCCTGCGACAACCCGCCACGCCGCCGGGCCTCACCCAAGGCCTGCCGTACGGACTCCAGCCACTGGCCGCCCCCGAGCGCGGCGAGCGCGAACGAGGCCCGGCTCCCCTCCCGATCGAGCACCGCGAGCAGCAGGTGCTCGGCATCGACGGTCTGCGCCCCACCTGTCTCGGCCTGCTCGACCGCGCCCGTCACCACCGCGCGGGCGTCCTTCGTGAACCGCTCGAACATCAACGCCTCCCGTACTTCTTGTGCACGGCCTGCCTGCTGACCCCGAGTTCCGCGGCGATCTCCTGCCACGACCACCCCTGATTGCGCGCACTGCGCACCTGCACCGCCTCCAGCTGCTCCAGCAGCCGGCGCAGCGCGGCAACGGCCCGCAGCCCGACCCGCGGATCGCGATCACCCGCCCGCTCGGCGAGATCTGTTGCTTCGGTCATGATGTCAACGTAAGTTGACATACCGGCCCCTGTCAACCCCAGTTGACAAACGAACGGCGGGCCCGAGGCAAAGCCCCGAACCCGCCGCAAGCGCCGTGGCGAGAACCGTCAGTTGGTGAGCACGATCTTCCCGAACAGCTCCCCGGACTCCATCCGCTCGAAGCCCTCACGGGCGCGGTCCATGGGAAGCATCTCGTCGATGACGGGGCGCACACCGGTGGCGGCACAGAAGGAGAGCAGATCCTCGAGCTCGTCCTTGGTTCCCATGGTGGACCCGACGACCTTCAACTCCAGGAAGAAGATCCGCGTGAGCTCGGCGTGCGAGGGCCGGTCACCACTGGTGGCACCGGAAATGACCAGCGTGCCGCCCGGCTTCAGCGACTTCACGGAGTGCGACCAGGTGGCGGCACCCACCGTCTCGATCACCGCGTCCACCCGCTGCGGCAGCCGAGCCCCCGAATCCACGGCCTCCACGGCCCCCAACTCCAGGGCACGCTTGCGCTTGGCCTCGTCCCGGCTGGTGGCGAAGACCCGCAGCCCCGCGGCCTTCCCGAGCGCGATGGCAGCGGTGGCGACCCCGCCCCCGGCCCCCTGTACGAGCACGGAGTCCCCGGGGCGCACCCCCGCGTTGGTGAACAGCATCCGATAGGCCGTCAGCCAGGCGGTCGGCAGACAGGCGGCCTCCGCGAAGGAGAGCTCCTTGGGCTTGGGCAGGATGTTCCAGGTCGGCACGGCGACCTGCTCCGCGAACGTGCCCTGGTACCGCTCGGTGAGGATGGAACGGGGCTCCTTGGGCCCCACCCCGTGCCCGCTCTGTCCGATCACGGAGTGCAGGACGACCTCGTTGCCGTCCGCGTCGACACCGGCGGCGTCACAGCCGAGGATCATCGGCAACTTGTCCTCCGCGAGGCCCACGCCCCGCAGTGACCAGAGGTCGTGATGGTTGAGGGAGGCGGCCTTGACGTCGACGGTGCTCCAGCCGGGGCGGGCCTCGGGGGCCGGACGCTCCCCCAACTCCAGCCCCGCGAGCGGCTCGTCGCGGTCGATTCGGGCGGCGTAGACAGCGAACATGACCTTGACGATAGGTGCCCACGCCGACCGACGGAACCGCAGCGCCCTGTGAGACACGCCCGCTTGACGCGGCGCTCGGCGTGGACCGTCGGCTTGCGGCTTGCCCGGCGAGAGGGCTGAGCCAGGGGTGGGTCGCGCAGCCCGGCGCTTACGGGGTGCCGCTGCGCCCACCCGTGCCGCCCCAGCGGCACGACTGCCCGCAAGGGGCGGGCATAACAGCTCGAAGCCCCGCAGGAGCTACGCGCACCCCCACCCCACCCGCACGGGCCGCCACGGGCATCGCACCCGGCACCCCGCCGACGGCACACCCAAACAGCCCAACCCACCCAAAGAAGTGGCCCCGCCCAACCACCGGACGGGGCCACTCAACCGACACTCACGTCAGCGCCGGGCGACACCCTCCGCCCGCGCCGCGGCGGCGACCGCCGCCGTGACCGCCGGAGCGACCCGCTCGTCGAAGGGCGACGGGATGACGTAGTCCGCGGCGAGGTCGTCCCCCACCACCCCCGCCAACGCCTCCGCCGCCGCGATCTTCATCCCCTCGGTGATCCGAGAGGCACGCACCTGCAGCGCGCCGGCGAAGATGCCCGGGAACGCGAGGACGTTGTTGATCTGGTTCGGGAAGTCGGACCGCCCGGTCGCCACGACCGCCGCGTACTTGTGCGCGACCTCGGGGTGCACCTCGGGGTTCGGGTTGGCCATGGCGAAGACGAAGGCGCCCTCGGCCATGGAGGCCACCGCCGCCTCCGCGACCGTACCGCCGGAGACGCCGATGAAGACGTCCGCACCCTCCAGGGCCGCCTCCAGCGACCCGGTGATGCCGGCCTTGTTGGTGAAGCCGGCGAGTTCCCGCTTGACCGGCGTCAGATCGTCCCGGTCGGCCGAGACGACGCCCTTGCGGTCCGCGACGGCCACGTCGCCGATGCCGGCCTCGACCAGCATCTTGGCGATGGCGACACCGGCCGCGCCCGCGCCGGAGATGACGGCCCGCAGGTCCCCGATGGACCGCCCGCTCAGCCGCGCGGCGTTCCGCAGGGCCGCCAGCGTCACGACCGCCGTACCGTGCTGGTCGTCGTGGAAGACCGGGATGTCGACCCGCTCCTGGAGCTTTCGCTCGATCTCGAAGCACCGCGGTGCCGAGATGTCCTCCAGATTGACACCGCCGAACGACGGCGCGAGGCGCACCACCGTCTCGACGATCTCGTCCACGTCCGTGCAGTCGAGCGCGATCGGGACCGCGTCCACGCCGCCGAACTGCTTGAACAGAATCGCCTTGCCTTCCATCACCGGAAGGGAGGCCTCCGGGCCGATGTCCCCGAGCCCGAGCACGGCCGTGCCGTCGGTGACCACGGCCACGACGGACGACTTCCACGTGTAGTCGTGGACGAGCTCCGGCTGCTCGGCGATCGCGGTGCACACGCGCGCGACGCCGGGTGTGTATGCGAGGGACAGGTCGTCCTTGTCACGGACCGGCACGGTGGCCTGCACAGCCATCTTGCCGCCGCGGTGCAGCGCGAACGCCGGATCGAAGGAATCGAGGGGCTCGGCCCCGCCGTCCTGATCCGTATTGCTGTCGCTGCGAGGATTGACGATCTCCGCTGCCACTTTGTCTTACCCCTTAGATCTTCATTGGTTGAGGGTGGCCACTCCTGGTGAGGGGTGGGCGGGACCGCGCATGCCCCGATCTGTTGATGCGTACGGGTCATACGCGACGGGCGCGCCGCACACGCGCCCTGAGCCCCGGATGAGGGGTGTAAAGAACCTTCTTACCGGACGGACGGCGTCGACGACGAGCCCAATACGTGCAAGGTCACATGACGTGAAGGGAAACACGTGTGCCGATGACACGGATCGAACACGGCCCGGCAACGACAGCGGTGCGATTCATGGCGAAATAAGCGGACAATCGATGCCGTAGGCCCCAAAGGCTGCGAACTCCCGCAAACCCCACACCGCACTGATCCATATCCCGAGATACGCCGAAGATCCTCCGGCTGGAAGGGCAGATCCCCGTAGAAGGTGCGGTCAGGATGTACCGACCTGAGGCGGTTCGGGGGTCACCCGTTATCCGATTTTGACATGGCGGGCGTCCTGAATGGATCGGACCGAATGGCAAGATGCCGTAATCACACGAGGTCGCGACACTCGAAGACGTGTGTTCTCGTCGACCATCGCAGTGCCGAACCCATCGGCAGCTGTACGCCCCATCGGCAACTCCACCCATCCGCCGGAGGAACCCACCATGACCGCACGCTCCACCCGTCGTACGACCGCCGCACGCTCCCGGCTGGCAGCGGTCGGCTCGATCGCGGTCGCAGGCGCACTGATTCTCACCGGCTGCGGTGACCAGACGAACGACGGCGGCAGCGAGGGCACCAACGAGACGGGCAAGGCGAACACCGCCCCGCTCTTCGACAAGCTGCCCAAGAAGATCCAGGACGCGGGCGTCATCAAGGCCGGTACGAACGCCGAGTACGCCCCGATGGAGTACCAGGAGGGCGGCAAGATCGTCGGCGTCGACCCCGACATCGCCGCCGCGCTCGGCAAGAAGCTCGGCGTGGAGTTCCAGTTCACCTCCGGCTCCTTCGACGGCCTGATCACCGCCCTGAACTCCGGCCGCTACGACGTCGCCATGTCCTCCATCACGGACACCAAGGCGCGCCAGGAGGGCTTGGACGACAAGGGCAAGAAGCTCGGCCCGGGTGTCGACTTCGTCGACTACTTCACGGCCGGCACCGCCGTGTACGTCCAGAAGGGCAACCCGAAGAAGATCAACTCGATCGAGGACCTCTGCGGCCAGACGGCTGCCGTGCAGCGCGGCACGACGTACGAGAAGGCGCTGCAGGACCAGTCCAAGAAGTGCACGGACGGCGGCAAGAAGAAGATCAACATCGAGTCGTTCGAGAACGACACCGAGGCCCAGACCCGTGTGAAGTCGGGCGGCGCGGTCGCCGGCGTCAACGACTACCCGGTCGCGATCGACCTGGCCCGCAAGGCCGACGGCGGCAACGCCTTCGAGGTCGTCGGCGAGCAGGTCGACGCCGGCCCGTTCGGCATCGCGGTGAACAAGGACAACAAGGAGCTCACCGCGGCACTCGAAGAGGCCGTCAACGCGATCATCGAGGACGGCACGTACAAGAAGATCCTCGAGAAGTGGGGCGCCGAGACCGGCGCCATCGACAAGGCCGCGATCAACGGCGGCAAGTGACCGTCCCGAGCAAGACTGAAGGGCAGTCACAGTGACTGACAAGTTCGACAAGGAGCCGGCCGACGCGGACCCGTCGGCCGCCGTCTCCAAGGACGGCGGGGCCCTCCCGCCCGAGGCGATCAAGGCCATTCCGGTACGGCACTACGGCCGCTGGGTCAGCGGTGTCGTGGTGCTGGCCCTGGTGGCCCTGCTCGTCAACGCGTTCGCCACCGCCGAGAAGATCCAGTGGAACGCCGTCGGCGACTACGTCTTTGACTCCACGGTCCTCGCGGGTGCCGGCCGCACCCTGCTGATCAGCGTCCTCGCGATGCTCATGGGCGTGGTCCTGGGCGTGATCCTGGCCGTGATGCGCCTGTCCAAGAACCCGGTGACGAGCTGGGTGGCCTGGGTCTACATCTGGTTCTTCCGCGGCACGCCGGTCTACGTCCAGCTCCTCCTCTGGTTCAACCTGGCGCTGATCTTCCCCGTACTGAATCTCGGTCCCATCTACAAGGACGAGATGGTCGACGTCATGACCCCGTTCATGGCCGCCCTGCTGGGCCTGGGCCTGAACGAGGCGGCGTACATGGCGGAGATCTGCCGCGCCGGTCTGATGGCCGTCGACGAGGGCCAGACCGAGGCGTCGCACGCACTCGGCATGAGCCACGCGAAGACGCTGCGCCGCATCGTGATCCCGCAAGCGATGCGAGTGATCGTGCCGCCGACCGGCAACGAGTTCATCAACATGCTGAAGACCTCGTCGCTGGTGTACGCGGTGACGTACAACGAACTGCTGCGCGCCACCTCCACGATCGGCTCCACGTCGTACGCCGTGATGGAGATGCTGTTCGTGGCGTGCATCTGGTACCTGGTCATGACCAGCGTGTTCAGCGTCTTCCAGTACTACCTGGAGCGCCGTTACGCCCGCGGCTCGACCCGGAACCTGCCGCCGACGCCGTGGCAGAAGATCAAGGTCAACATGATGGCCTTCAGCCGCGAAAGGGGCAGTTCGGTATGACGGCCATGGTGAAGGCCGAGGGCGTCCACAAGTCCTTCGGTCCCGTACAGGTCCTCCAGGGCATCGACCTGGAGGTGCAGACCGGCGAGGTGTTCTGCCTCATCGGCCCGTCCGGCTCCGGCAAGTCGACGTTCCTCAGGTGCATCAACCACCTGGAGAAGATCAACGCGGGTCGGCTGTACGTCGACGGTGAGCTGGTCGGCTACCGCCAGAAGGGCGACAAGCTGTACGAGCTCAAGGACAGCGAGGTCGCGCAGCAGCGCCGGGACATCGGCATGGTGTTCCAGCGGTTCAACCTGTTCCCGCACATGACGGCCGTCGAGAACGTCATGGAGGCGCCGGTCCAGGTCAAGGGCACGAGCAGGACCGAGGCCAGGGAGCGCGCACGGGAGCTGCTCGACCGCGTCGGCCTGGCCGACAAGGCCGGCAACTACCCCTCGCAGCTCTCCGGTGGCCAGCAGCAGCGCGTGGCGATCGCCCGCGCGCTGGCGATGGACCCGAAGCTGATGCTTTTCGACGAGCCGACCTCGGCCCTCGACCCGGAGCTGGTCGGCGACGTCCTCGACGTCATGCGCGACCTCGCCGAGTCCGGCATGACGATGGTCGTCGTCACCCATGAGATGGGCTTCGCCCGCGAGGTCGGCGACAGCCTGGTCTTCATGGACGGCGGCGTGGTCGTCGAGTCCGGCGACCCACGCGAGGTCCTGACCAACCCGCAGCACGAGCGGACGCAGGCGTTCCTGTCCAAGGTGCTCTGACGGTACGACGGTGAAGGGGCGGTACGAGATCCTCGTACCGCCCCTTCACCATGTACGCCCCCCTACGGCAACAGCTCGGGGGACATCACCACGTCACGCAACTGGTCCGCCGTCAGCGGCGGGGCGTCGAGCCGTGGGCCCAGCGCCCGCTTGCCCTCGAAACCGCTGTTGGCCGTGATCATGACGATGTAGCCCTTCGTGAACAGCCGCACGGAACGCTTGGGACCATAGGTGTTGCCGCCCCTGCGGCTCTCCCGCGCCAGCTCGGTGGACTCGCGCTGATCGCCGTTCGGCAGCGTTTCCGGGACGCAGGTCGCCGCCGTCCCGGGGATGTACGACGAGCACCGCTCACCCACCGGCACCGGCCAGTCCTGCCGCCGTCCGGGGAGGACCTGGACGTTGAGATACCCGACGCCGCCGTCCTTGTAGACGGCGTAGAGCCCGTCGTACGGTCCTTCGCCCACGACGTCCTCGACCTGGCGGATCTCGCCGATCCCGGGCGGCAGCAGCTTCGCCAGCCGGTCCGCCCTGGACCCGGGCTGTGTGCCCGTGACGCCCGTGGGCTCCCGGCCGTTCCCCGGCAGCGCCCCGATCCCGACCGTCAGACTCACCGCGACCACCGCCGCCGCGACCGCCCCCCGCCGACGCCACCGCACCCGGGCGGCCCGCGCGAACACCGCGTCGCAGCCGGGCCCTGAGGGCATCGGAACACCCTGGAGGGCCCGCCCCAGCAGCTCCGTCGCCTCCGGCACCTCGTCGACCTCGCCGTGACTCATACGTGCTCCTCCCGCACCACGGCCCGCAGCGCCGCGAGCCCCCTCGCCGTGTGGCTCTTGACCGTGCTCTCCCGCATGCCGAGCAGTGCGGCGGTGTCGGCGACGCTGAGGTCCTCCCAGTAGCGCAGTACCAGCACCGCCCGCTGCTTGGGCCCGAGCCGCGCGAGCGCGGCCCGCACCATGACCCCGGTGTCGCTGTCCACCGACCGCCCGGGCACGTCCGGCACTTCGCCGTACGCCTGCTCGCGTCGCCAGAAGCGCCGGCGCGCGGCGATGAAGGTGTTGACCAGCGTCTTGCGCGCATACGCGTCGAGGTTGTCCAGCCGCCGGTGCCGGCGCGCGCCGAGGACGACCTTCACCAGCGTGGTCTGGACGAGGTCCTCGGCCTCGTCCGGGTTGCCGCACAGCAGATAGGCGCTGCGGAACAATGCCGTGCGTCTGCCCTCGACGAAGGCATGCAGTGACGCTTCCGCGCCCCCCGTCATCCCTCCCCCTCTCCCGCCCCTCCCGTAGGGACCGTCTCACCCCTTCCAGTGCGGCGGGACTCCCTCCAGGACGCGGCGGAGGCGGTACGAATTTCTCGCACCGCCTCCGCGTCCTCGTACCGCCTCCGCTTTCTCCGACGGCCTGCCCTACTTCAGGGCGAGCAGCAAAGTGTCCGACGGCGAGCACCACACGGGCCGCGCCTCCCCGAACCCCTTCTCGCGCAGCACGCGGGCGTGCCACTCGGTGGACGGCATGTCGCCGTCGGCATGCTCGCCGTAGATCGCGAAGCGCTGGGCCGTCGGCTCCGCCAGGGCCGGGTCCTTGGCCGCCAGCTGCCACCACTCGGACCAGTCGAGGGCACCGTCTCGCTTGGCTTGATCCATGCGGGCGTGGCGCAGGGCGCGCTCCGCCGCGTTGATCCGGGGCGTCGAGTCGTCGATCATGTGGTCCGCGTTCAGGAAGACACCGCCGTCGCGGACGAGCTCCGCGACCTGACCGTAGAGGGCCGCGAGGGGTTCACGGTGCAGCCAGTGCAGGGCCGTGGCGGTCAGGACGGCGTCGTACGAGTCGTACGGCAGCTGCGTCGGCCAGTCCGGCGTCTTCAGGTCGGCCGTCACGAACGAGACCCGCTCGTCGTCCGCGAAGGTGCCCTCGGCGATGGCGAGGAGGGCGGGGTCGAGGTCGACGCCGGTGCTGACGGCGTCCGGGAACCGCGCGAGCAGCCGGGCCGTGATACTTCCCGTACCGCACGCGAGATCGAGCACGCGCGGGGCGGGGCCGACGAGGGCCTCGACCATGTCGAGCATGATCCGGAACCGTTCCTCGCGGTCGGGCATGTACCACTCCTGCTGCCGGTCCCAGCTCTCCTGCCAGGCGGCCCAGTCGGCTCCGGCCGTGGTGGTGATGTCCGTGTCCGTCATCGAGCCCCTCCATCGCGCACGTCACGTAATACCCTGGAAGCACGATCAGCTGTTACCCGACCGCACCACGACGATAGAACGCCCTCCGTAAGGACTACAAGTGGAACTGGCCTATTACTCGGATTACGCCGTACGACTCGTCAACAGCGAGGACCCGGCCCGGGGCAAGGACTCGCTGACCTCGGTCGAGGCCGTCCGCGACCTGTTCGGCGTCAGCCAGGAGGCGGGCCGCCGGGCCACCGACGCCGACGTCACCCGCTTCCGCTCGGTCCGTGCGCGGCTGAGGGCGGTCTTCGAGGCGGCGGACAAGGGCGACGAGGCACTGGCGGTGAACCTGCTGAACTCGCTGCTGCTGGAGTTCCCGGTGAGCCCGCAGATCTCCGGCCACGACTTCCGGGACGACGACGGCCGCCCCCTGTGGCACATGCACCTGGCGGACCACCCGTCGAACGCGACCGCCGGCTACGCGGCCATCGCGGCGATGGGCCTGGCCTTCCACCTCACCGAGTACGGCGTGGACCGCCTGGGCCTGTGCGAGGCGGCCCCGTGCCGCAACGCCTACCTCGACACGTCCACCAACCGCTCCCGGCGCTACTGCTCGGACCGCTGCGCGACCCGCGCCAACGTGGCCGCCTACCGCGCCCGCAAGCGCTTGGAGGCCGACCGGTCGGCGAAGACGGGCCGCACGGCCGACACCGCCCAACGCGCCAGCGCGAACGGCGAGCGCTGATCGGGCTTGCGCGGCCGGTACCGGAAGCGGACCTTGCCCAGAATCAGCTCGTCCGGCACGACTCCGTAATCCGTGCTGTCCCCACCCGCGTACGCGTTGTCCCCGAGCACCCACCAGCCGCCCTCACGGCGCTCCGCGGCACGCTTGACGACGAGCAGGTCCTGCTGGAACGGATGCCGCAGGACCACCACGTCCCCCGGCCTGATCCGGCCCCGGTGCCACACGACGAGCAGGTCGCCGTGGTACAGCGTGGGCACCATGGACGGCCCCGTCACCTCGGCCCACCCGAAGGGCTGAGCGGCCCGCCCGCGCTCGACGTCCTGCGACAACTCCGGCATCCCCGGCACCTCCCCGGTACTGTCCTCCACCAGTCTCAGTCTGACCCTGGACTTTTGTCCTAAGCCCATGGGGGCACTCGCGAAAACCCGTCTTGCAGGGAGTAATGTCCCACCTGAGAAGACGATCACGAGGAAGGAATGCTCCATGCTTTCCCGCCTGTTTGCCCCCAAGGTCAAGGTCAGCGCACACTGCGACCTGCCCTGCGGTGTGTACGACCCGGCCCAGGCCCGCATCGAGGCGGAGTCGGTGAAGGCCGTGCAGGAAAAGATGGCCGCCAACGACGACCCGCACTTCCAGGCGCGTGCCACCGTCATCAAGGAGCAGCGCGCCGAGCTCGCCAAGCACCACGTCTCGGTGCTCTGGAGCGACTACTTCAAGCCCCCGCACTTCGAGAAGTACCCGGAGCTGCACCAGCTGGTCAACGACGCCCTGAAGGCCCTCTCGGCCGCCAAGGGCTCGACCGACCCGGCCACCGGGCAGAAGGCGCTGGACTACATCGCCCAGATCGACAAGATCTTCTGGGAGACCAAGAAGGCTTGATCTATGGCTAGGCCGTCTGACCTGCGGTTTCGCGGGTCGCATCGCCTACCTGTCCGCACCCGGTCCGCAGGCCGCCGAGAACGGCGTCCATGACGGTCCGGGTGCGGTCTTCTTCCCCCGGCCACAGGTGGGCGTAGATCCGCAGCGTGATGACGGCGGACGCGTGGCCGAGGACCAGCTGGACCTGCTTGACGCTCGCTCCGCCGGCGATGAGGGCGGAGGCGTAGAAGTGGCGCAGGTCGTGGGTCACCATGTGGGGCAGCTCGACGGGCTTGCGGCCCTCGCGCTCAGCCACCTCGTTCTCCGCTGATTGGAGCGTCCTGCGAGCGCAGTTCCACTCCGTCTTCCAGCGGCGGTAGTTGAGGGGCTCGCCCTCCTCCATCGTGAACAGCCACTCCTTGGACGGACGTGCGGCGAGATGCGCGAGGAGCGCGTCCGTGACGACCTCGCCGACCGGGACCGTACGGCGAGACTTGGCGGTCTTCGGCGGGCCGATCTTGCCGGACTGGAGGCGCTGGCGCTCGACGCGGATGGTGCCGGCCTTGAAGTCGACGTCCGAGATCTTGAGGCCGAGCAACTCGCCTATTCGCAAGCCTGATCCGGCCAGCGTGACGATCGCCGCGCGGATGTACGGCGGCATTACGCGGGCCATAGCCTCGACTTGCGCGACCGTGGGCGGGATGACCTCTTCATCCGGCATGGGCGGGAGGGTGATCCTGCGGCACGGGCTGGACGCGATGACCTTGTCCTCCACGGCCGCCGTCATGAGGCGTACGAGGACGTCGTAGACGTTGCGCACGCTGCCTGGGCCGAGCTGCTCGGACAGGCTCTTGAAGAGCACTTGGAGGTCGTTGCGGCGTATCGCCGCCATGGCGCGGGAGCCGAGCGCCGGGACGAGGTGGAGCCGGAGCGCGTTGTCGGTGATGCGCTCGCCTGCCTCGCTGGCGATGAGTGACTCCTCCCACTTCTTCGCGTACCTCTCGAACGTGGTCCGTCCGGCGCGGGGATCGACGTACTGACCCGTGACGATGCTGGTCGTGACCTCGTCGAGCCAGCGCTGGGCGTCGATCTTCCGGTCGAAGTGGCGGGCGTGCTCCTTGCCGTCGAGGTCGCGGTAGCGGGCCCGCCATTTGCCGTTGGGGCGCTTTTGGATGTTGGCCAAGTGGCTTCTCCCTTGGGTTGCTTATCGGTAGTAGCCGCCGCCCTCGATGTACTCGGTGAGGGTGCGGGCGTCGCGCTCCTCGCCCATGAGGCGAAGGCACTGTTCGTGGATGGCTCGTGAGCTGTCGGGGTGGGCCTGGATGTGCTCGGCGATCCCGACGACGGCGTGGTGCAGGCGGCCTTCGGCGTCGCGCGTCTCGTAGTAGGACTCGACGGCTTCCTGGACGAGCCGCCTGCTGTCGAGGTCCAGCCCTTCCAGCGGCGGGGACATCAGCTCTTCGAGGGGCAGCTCGAAGACGCGAGCAAAGGCGAGGGCTTCGTCGACGTTGATACGGCGGCGTGGGGTGCCGTTCTCGATACGCCAGACCGCGGTCTGGTTCATCTTGACGCCGGCCTTGGACACCCGATCCGCCAGCTCGATCGTGCTCCACCCCCTGACCTCGCGCTCCAGTGCCACCCGCGCGGCGATGTTGCCCTCGCTGTAGAGCAGCGGCACCTCACCACCGTCGACCTTGTCGCCTGCCATCGAACCTCCATCCTGACCGTTGCTTTCCCAATTGAAACATGAGCTTCCCGATTTGGCTAACCGGCGATCATCGAGTACAACCTATGCAGATTGAATTGCCACCTAGTCGATTGGGAATGCATGCGATATCTGACCACCGCCGAGGTCGCCGAGCGCTACCGCACAGCGGAGAGCACCGTCCGCTACTGGCGCCAGATCGAGAAGGGACCGCGCAGCATCAAGATCGGCAAGCGGGTGCTGTACCCCGAGGCCGAGCTGCTGCGGTACGAGCGGGCTCTGATCGACGGCCGGGAGGAGTGGGGTCTGGCCTCCTGAGCCGTCGGCGCCCCCGGACACAGCAACGGCCCTCGGCGCGCCAACGCCGAGGGCCGGAGATTCCCCTGCCGATCGCCCATCCCTGAACGAACGAGCTGGTGAGGGGCGGGGCCTTGCCCGTCCTGCCTCTCACCGGAGAGGAACGTCTATGGAGGACTCTACGTCCCCCAACTCCACGAACTCATCCCCCGCCGCCTGGCCTGCAACGGCGGTGCCCGGCGAGGGCATCCCCTGGCGCCGCGGGGACCAGCACTCCGCTGATGCGACGTCAGGGGACCGTCCCCGCGAAGCATCCGGTCCCCTGTCACCGCAAACCACGGTCCCGATAGCCACATCCGGTGGAGAGGCGCAGGCCAGCAGCGTGACAACGGGGACCGGTCCCCAAGACGCAGACGTTGCACCAGGGGACCGCAATGGGGACCGGGACAACGGCTCCCACCTGTCGCCGGGGACCGGCACTCCCGTGGAGGGGGCCGAGCAACACAAGATCGCGGCCGTCGATGACGTGGCAGGCACCGGAGGCCATGAAGGCGCGGGGGTCCTGGTAGCTGCTGACGGGGTCGCGCTGCTGGACGAGTTGCGGGCAGCGATCGGCAAGTACGTGGTGCTGCCCAGTGAGGAGGCGCTGACCGCGGTCACCCTGTGGGTGGCGGCCACGCACATCCAGACGGCTCTGCAGCACGCGCCGCGTCTGGCGGTGGTGAGCCCGACGAAGGGCTGCGGCAAGTCCCGGGTTCTGGACGTGCTTCACGAGACCGTGCACCAGCCAATGATGACGGTGAACACCTCCCCGGCGGTCATCTTCCGGGTCATCGGCAAGAACCCGCCCACCCTGCTGGTGGACGAGGCGGACACCATCTTCGGCCCCAAGGCGAGCGGTGACAGTGAGATCCTGCGCGGCCTGCTGAATGCCGGGCATCAGCGCAACCGGCCCGCCTGGCGAATCTCTGATCCGGAGCACAAACCGACCCCGTTCCCCACCTTCGCCATGGCCGCCATCGCGGGGATCGGCGACCTGCCAGACACGATCATGGACCGGGCGATCGTGCTGCGGATGCAGAAGCGCAAGCCGGGCGAGAAGGTCTCCCCCTTCCGCTCCCGGTATTCGGTGCCCGAACTCAACGCGCTGCGTGATCGGCTGGCCTCCTGGCTGAGCCCGCTGCGCGGGCAGGCCGCCCGCATGGTGCCGCAGATGCCGGTGGAGGACCGGGCAGCGGACACCTGGGAGCCGCTGGTCATCATCGCCGACCTGGCCGGCGGCCACTGGCCCGCCCAGGCCCGTGCCGCCTGCCTGGCCATGACCCGCCACGAGGCGGCCCAGGACGAGCAGAGCAGCCTGAAAACGCGGCTACTGCGCGATATCCATCGCATCTTCGCGCAGGCGGACAACCCCGAGGCCCTGGCCACCCAGGATCTGGTCGCCGCCCTGATCCAGGACGCCGAGGCCCCGTGGGCGGAGCACGGCACCAAAGGGCTGAACGCCTACCACCTGAGCAACCTGCTGCGGGACTTCAACATCAGCCCGGCCAACTACCGGTTCGACAAGGGCACGCAGGCCAAGGCGTACATGCGGAACCGGTTCCTGGACGCCTGGGCCCGCAATTGCCCCGACCTCGTCGAGGCGGCACCCGAGCCCGAACACGGCACTGCACATGCCCGCATGGCCCAGGGCAAGCCGCCCACCGCCCCGGCGGGGACGCTGCCCGTCGGCCCGCCCGGTAGCCCCGCCGGACCCAGGCGCACTCTCTGATCCCACCGGGGTCCGTATCACTTCGTCGCATCCGTCCCCGCGCAGGTCAGCGCGGGGACGGATTCTCTCGCCGGGACGGAGTTCTCCGTACCTGCCTGCGTGTCCGTACCTGTGCTGACCAGGCATGCAACGGATGCGACGGACGTGACACAGCCCCATCCCCCTCTCCATCGGAGCACCACCATGCACACTGAGGACGACACGAACCCTCTTTCCTCCCGCCGCTGGGGATGGTTCGGCCGGAGCCGACGAACAGCAGCAAGCTGGAGCGAACGAGCCCCTAAAGGGGCTTCGTCCGCGCTTGCCCCCGCCCTTGGGATGGCGGAGGAAGAGGGGGCCGGGCGCCAGCGGGCATCCGAGCCTGAGGAGGGGATGAACGAGCCCCGCACCACGTCTGCCGCCGACAGCGCCGAGCAGCCTGTCGCCGACTCCATCACCCCACACGCCGAGCCGTCCGCCGATCCCCAACCGCCCTCCGCAGTTGAGCAGCCCTCGTGGCCCGAGCCCGACGCCCCCGCGCTGCCCGCGCGGATGAACCGCAAGCGCACTACCGAGAAGCGCGACCAGGAGAAGAAGATCCGCTTCACCCCGACCGCGGTCCGCCTTATCGACGCCGAGGCTAAACGGCGCCGCCAGAAGTTCGCCGGCTTCGTCGGCGACGCCGCCCTCGCCGTCGCGCTCGGCAAGGCGAGCATGGTCGGCAGTCCAGAGGACGACCCCATCCGCCCGCTGGTGGAGGCCATCGAAGCGCACACCAAGGCGCTGAACCGGATCGGCACCAACCTCAACCAGATCACGGCAGCCATCCACTCCGGCGCGATACCCGAGCGCGCCGAGGCCGCCTTCGACCGCATTGAGCAGGCCGCCCAGGCCAGTTACGCACTGATGGACCAGCTCCTGGCGGAAGGGGCCGGTCATGGTGCCTGACGTCTCCACCGGCTCCAGCACGGTCGGCCTGATCAACTACCTCTTCGGCAAGGGGCGGCGCGACGAGCACACCGACCCCCACATCGTGGCTGCTTGGGACATGGCCGGCGCACCCGACCCCGGCCGCGACCCCACCGCCACCTACACCCAGCTCGCCCGGCGCCTAGATCACCATGTCGACCTGCGCACCCGGGAGCTCGGTGGAGAGAAGCCGCCGCAGCATGTGTGGCACTGCCCCGTACGCACCGCGCCTGGCGACCGCTACCTCACCGACGCCGAGTGGGCCGAGGTCGCCCGCCGCGTCGTCGCCGCCACGGGCATCGCCCCCGACGGCGACGAGAAGGCGTGCCGATGGATCGCGGTCCGGCACGCTGACGACCACATCCACATCATGGCCACCACCGTCCGCGCAGACGGCCGCCGCCCCCGTACGAATCGGGACGGTTGGCGAGCCCAGCGCGAATGCCGAGAAATCGAGGCCGAGTTCGGGCTGCGCCGCCTGAAGTCCGGCGACCTCACCGCCCCGCGCACGCCCACCGGCGCCGAGCGCGCGAAGGCCGAGCGCCAGGGCCAGGACGAGACCGCACGGGAGTGGCTGCGCGAGCAGGCGTACGCGGTCGCTGCCGCCGTACGCAACATCGACGAGTACTTCACCGTACTGCGCTCCCTCGGCATCCAGGTCAGGCCGCGTATCGGCCCCGAGACCGGCGAGGTGACCGGCTACAGCTTGGCCGCGCCCGGCGATACCGCCCAAGGCGAGCCGGTCTGGTACGGCGGCTCAAAGCTCGCCCCCGACCTGTCCTACAACCGCCTCTGCGAACGGCTCCCCACCCAGGAGCTGACCGACCGCCCCCAGCAGGTGGCGGACCCAGCCGAACCGTGGCACCGCGCCGAAACCGCCATCCGCCACACCCACGCCGTGCTCGACTCAGGCGACGACGCCGTGGCCCAGGGCCACCTGGATGCCTTCGGCGACACCCTCCACAACCTGGCCCTCGCCACCAACAGCGAGCACCGGGCCGAACTACAAGCTGCGGCAAGGGCGTTCAACCGCGCCCGCCGCTCAGCGATCCGGGCCGACCAGCAGGCCGCCACCTCCCTGAGGGAAGCCGCCAAGGAACTCGCCTACGCCACACACGATCCGGGCGGACTCGCCATCGCCCTGATCTTCGCCGCCCTCCACTTGGCACGCGCCGCCGCCAAGTGGCATGAGCAGCGCGGTCACGAGCAGCAGGCCGCAGCGGCCGAAGAAGCCTTCCGCCACCTGCAGGCCGGTTACCAGCAGGCCGCCCAGCCAGTCTTGGCGGATCTCGCGCGGCGCGCACCGCGCGCGACAACCGCCAGCCGCTTCGAGCAAGATCTACGCGCAGTCCTCCCCGACCACGCCGACCGCGTCCTCTCCGATCCTGCATGGCCAGCCCTGACTACGACCCTCGCCCGCGCCGAGACCGCCGGGCACAACCCCCGGCGCCTCCTGTCCGAGGTCGGCACCCGGCGGGAATTCGATAGTGCCGAGCATCCCGCCGAGGTCCTCAACTGGCGCATCACCGCTCAACCGAACAGGCGCGCTCAGGCAGCACGTAGGCAAAGCACCGTCAGCGGGACGAAGTCCACGTCCTTCGCTCCACATCCTCCGGCCACGCCAGTGATCACGACGCCCGAAGAACGCCGTCGGCACCGCTGAACTCGGTCGGATGCCCTCGCCATACCGCGCGGCGGGGGCATCGACTGTTCTGCCACAGCGCGTCAGGCTGCTTCGGTTCCGTTCGGAGCAGCGGGTGCACCAGTCCGCACGGCGAACAATCGCCCGGCCCACGCTCGGACTTCGGCCAGATGTTCAACCTGCAGCCCGACGCGGGGATCAGGTTGAACCAGCAGGGTCGTCGCGCCACGGGCGGTGCGCTCCGCAGCCCAGGAATGGTCGAGGTCAGTGAAGTCGTCGTCGATCCACACAGCGGGGGCGTCAGCCAGCCACGCGTCGACGTAGTCGCGCTTCCACAGGTAGCCATTGGGGTGGCTGGTTGTGATCTTGGGGCGCGGGAGATCGACGTGCGGCAGGGGTGGGAGACCGAGGAGCGGTCCGATCAGAGTGGCGGCGTCCCGGCGCCAGCTGGTGCACCAGACTGGCGTGACCATGCCGGTACGGATCACTTCCATGAGCATGGGGCCATGGGCGGGGTTGAGCCAGATGGTGACCGGGTCGTCGGCGCTGCGGCCAGCGGGGACGACGTCGTGGCGGGCGTGGGTGGCTGGGGTCGAGCCCCCCGCGTCGGGAAAGGGTATGAGGACGCCGTCGATGTCGAGGAGCAGGTAGGGCGGGCGCATCGGATTCTCCCAGGGGAGCCGGAGTGAGGGTCAGAGTTTGCGCGCGGTGATCAGCAGGGTGGTGGGCCAACGGCCTCCGTGGCGGGCGTCGTGGAACTCCTGGGCCGAGGTGAGCCAGAGGCCGGCGCGATCGAGGTGTTTCTCCCAGCGGTTGGCGTCGAAGTCCCAGCGGGCGATGGGTAGTCGGGTGCGGTCGGGGAGGGTGACGTAGTCGCGGCGGGGCCGGTCGTCGGTGGCCGGGCGGAGGCCGCACCGCTGGGGGTGGGGGACGGAGAAGGCGAGGGTGCGACCGGGCTTGAGGTGCTGGGCGATGGCCGGGAGCAGGAGCTCGGGAGCTACGAGCCCGATGGCGCCGAAGACGGAGTAGACGGCGTCGAATTGCTCGTCGGAGGCTTGTAGGTAGTGCAGGGCGTGGCCGGCGACGAAGGTCAGGTTGTTCAGTCGGCCGTAGTGCGAACGGGCTCGGCGGACTTGGAGGCCGACGAGGTCGACGCCGGTGACCTTGGCTCCGTAGCGGGTGGCGAGGTGGGCGGCGTTGTGGCCGGGGCCGCAGCCGAGTTCCAGCAGTCGCTTGCGGCGCAGGTCCTGCCCGAGGATCTCGGCGCCAGGTCCGCTGCCGGGCCGGGTGATCCACTCCATCCGTGCGGGCACCGAGAGTGGCTCGGCGGGGCTGGCCGTGGTGCGCTGGAGGGCGTGGACGTACCAGGGGGAAGCTTGGGCGAGCACCTAGACCTCCAGGAGGTGGAGGACGTCGGTGAGGTGGCGGCGGACGGCCTTGATGTAGGCGGGGTCGGTGGCCGGGTCGTTGATCCAGCGGATCGACTGCTCCATGAACCACTCGACGGCCCACATGCGATGCCAGCCCAGGGCCCAGTTCTCGGCGGTGAGCCCGCCGCGCTGGGTGAGGGCGTCAGGGGTGCCGCCGGCGGTGACGTACTGCTCCAGGAAGACCCGCAGGCGTACGGGGTCGGGGGTGTCGAGGATGCCGTGCCAGCTGGCGAGGTCGAGCAGGCCGGGGCCGGTGAAGGCGCGGGCGAAGTCCAGCAGGCGCCAGCCGTGCCGGCTGATGTGGAGGCTGGTGGGGTGGAACTCAGAGTGCACCCATCCGAACGGAGCCACCGACGTACCAGCTGAGCGTGCCTCGGCGGCTTGGGCAATCCGATCGAGCGCGTCCTCCACGTCTTCCGTGTCCTGCCACCGCTCGGCCTTGCGGAGCAGGGCGAGGTACTCCAGGGCCCGGTTCGGCAGCGTGCGGAGCCGGGCCTGGTCGAGGACGGGGAGGGCGGGAGCCGTACGAGTGCCGTGCAGGACCACGGCCGCTGCGGTGCCGTCGAGGTCGTCGGCGTCGCGGACGGCCGGGCCGAGGTCCTCCATGAGCATCCCGAGCCAGCCGTCCAGGACGGCGGAGGCGTGGACCTGCGGGACGGGAACGCCGAGCGTGCGCGCCAGACGCAGAGCTTGATCCTCGCTGTCGAAGGGCCGCTTTGCGTACTTGAAGATCGCGGTGGTCGCGTCGGGGAAGGTCAGGCGCTCGACACCGGACATGGACCACACGCGTACCTCCTCACGCATGGCGGTGGTGCGTCCGGCCATGGTGAGCAGGTTGTCGAGGAGTTCGGCGCTGGGGTTCGCGGTCACGTGGGGGCTCCAAGGAGATCGGGGCGTCCGGGGCGGGCGAGAGGTGCCGGCCCCGGAGCCTGGTGTGCGGTGTTACGCGGCTGGGGTCACGCGGTGGGCGTAGACCTGCTCGATCCATCCGGCCTTGAAGGCCGCGAGGTCGTCACGGAAGGCGGCCATCGACGCACCGTAGGGCGCGACGACGCCACCGGTCTGGTCCGGCACGGACTGGCAGCCGTGCACGAGCCGGCCACCAAGGGCGGCGTGGGCCTTGATGGATTCGATGCGCCGGTGCTCGTTGAACCAGCCACCGTGGTAAACCTCGTCGAGCATGCCGCCCATCTCGTCGCTCAGGTCGAAGACGACGGAGGTGGCGGCGGGGAAGAACCAGCACGGGCCGACGTTGGAGATGTGCCCGTCCAGCTCCACCTTGTTCAGCGCCATCAGCGTGGCCGCCTCGCGCAGCATCCGCAGGTGCTCCGCGGTGATCTGCGGCAGGCCGAGGCTGGCGAGGTGCTCGTCGCGGAACAGGTACGCGTACACCGCGTGGGCGGTGGACAGTACGCGGGCGGCGTCCGAGGTGGACTCGGCGTGGGCCTTGATGAAGTCCAGCGCGAGCTGCTCGACCGCGCTCTCGGTGGTCTCCTCCACGTCCAGGAGCTGGGACTTGACCAGCTCCCAGTCGGCGACGAGCCAGGAGCTGGACTCGAAGCGGAAGAAGTACTCGGCCGGGTCGATGGTGATGCGTCGGCCGTCGACCTGGATGCCGGGCAGGCGGTTCCAGCGCTCGTCGAACGCCTCGGGCAGCTCGACCGTGATGGCCGTGGTGTCGATGGTGGTCACCGTGTCTCCGTCTCTGATCGGCCGGGTTTGGGCATAGGAATGCCCGAACCCGGTGTAGGTGTACGGAACTTCGGGGGCCGCCCGGCCGAAGGGGGGAGCCTGGTCGCGGTGTCGGACCGGGGCCGGGCGGCTGATGATTAGTGAACCCTCCGTCACGCACAGTGGGTACGGTGAGAGGCAGTTGAAGCGGTATACGCGGTTTACAGCTCCTGAGCGGAGGCGATCGTGGCAGCAGTGCCGAGAGGTCCCAACTCCCGCCTGCGTGACGTCATCGAGGCGATCGGCTGCACCTACGAGGCTCTGGCGAAGGACATCCGGCGTATCGCGGCCGAGAACGGCGAGACTCTCCAGACCAACAAGTCGGCCGTCTCCCACTGGGCGAACGGCACACGCCAGCCGACTGGACGGACCGGGCAGTACCTCGCAGAGGCGCTGTCCCGCCGAGCAGCCCGCACCATCACCTTGGCCGAGATCGGCCTGCGAGCACCCGAAACTGCGGTGTCGGAAGAGCCCGATCCAGTTCTGGCCGCCACCGATCTGGGCCGAGCCGACGTCGAACGCCGCCGTTTCCTCGCCGTGGCTGCCTTCACTACAGCCGGCGTGGCCATGCCGCTCTTCTACGACCACGAGGCCACGGCCCGCATGCTGCGGGCCCGCACCGGCAACTCGGTGGTTGGGATCGAGGACGTGGATGTCGTACGGCACATCACCGCTGCCTTCAGCGCGGCCGACGAACGCCTCGGCGGAGGCCATGGCCTGACCACCGTCACCGCTTACCTCGCCGACACCGCCGCCCCGATGCTCCGCGGACGCTTCCCGAACGAAGCCTTACGGCAGGCCGCCTTTGGCGCCGTCGCCGAACTCGCGTACCTCGCCGGGTGGAAGCACCACGACCTCGGCCAGGAAGGCGCTGCGCAGCGCTATTACCAGGTCGGGTACCAACTCGCCTGCGAAGCCGACCCGCGTGGGCACGCCTCCTGGATGATGCGTGCCCTCGCCCATCAGGCACTGAGCCTCAAGCAGCCCCACCACTGCGTCGACCTCGTCGAAGGAGCCCTCGCCCGCGGTCTGGGCCACGTTGACGGCCAGACCGAGGCGCTGCTGCACATCACCCATGCCCGCGCCTACGCCGCGGTCGGCGCGAAGCCCGCAGCGGCCCGCGCCCTGCTCGCCGCCGAAGACGCCCTCCTGCGCGACGACGGGCCCCAGCCCAGCTACTCCCGCGTCAGCGGCCCGGCCGCCGGCACCGTCGCCAGCCACACCGCCCGCACTCTGACCGACCTCGCCGACCACGTCGGCACCGAGCAACAACACCGCGATGCCCTGGTGCGCTGGGACCCCGAGAAGTACAAGCGCGTCCACGCCCTCACGCACGCCGACCTCGGCGACAGCCTCGCCGCCCAGGCCCGAGCCGACGAGGCCGTCGGCGCCTGGTCCCAGGCCCTGACCCTGATGGAGGGCATGACCTCAGACCGCACCCGCAAGGCCATCACCTCGCTCCGCTCCACCCTCTCCATCTACCAGCGCCGCAAAGTGCCCGGAGCCGCCGAACTCGCCCGCCGCGCACGCGAAGCACTGGCCTAAGCTGCCACCAACCGGCAGATGAAGGGACGCAACCGTGGCTCATCCGCAAACCGACGACCAGCGCCAAGCCCTCAAGCCCGCCCTCGAATCTATGACCCTGCTGGTCGCTGCGGTCATCGTCCACGACCAAGCCACCAACCGCGTCGTTCTCCTCCAGCGCAGCGAGAACGCCAAGTTCGCTCAGGGCATGTGGGACCTCCCCGTCGGCAAGAGCGAACCCGGCGAGCCCATCACCGAAACCGCCGTTCGCGAGCTCTACGAGGAGACCGGACTCACCGTGGAGCCCGAATGCCTGGAAGTGGTCCACATCATCCATGGCGCGTGGGGCGTCGAGGCCCCCAACGGCTTTCTGACCGTGGTCTTCGCCGCCCACGAGTGGACGGGCGAGCCCGAAAACCGCGAACCGCGCAAGCACGCCCAGGTGTGCTGGATCGACGCCAACGCCATCCCCGAGACGTTCGTCGACACCACGGCCAGCGCCCTCCACCGCTACCTCACCGACGGACCCCAGGTGTCGCTCGACGGCTGGAAATAGACGAGAAGTACTCCGAGGTCACTCGGGCGATGGCAGGTGTCCGCGCCAGGCCAGATCCTCAACGGCCACTACTTCCGCTGCACTGTGCCGCTAAGATAGTCCGCCTGGTGAGCCTGCAGAAATAATCCGGCGGCTGCCGTTTCGAAAGAATTCTCTGCGGGCCGGAGGCTGGACTACTCAATGGGCCATGGCAGGGATCGAATTACGCCAACCGTGAGATGCCGACAGCGAATTCTCTGATCCAGCCAGTCCGAGACCGTAGAAGACTCCAAGACTTCCAGGAGACGCTTACAGTCGGATTCGTCACCACTAAGCGGCGAGGCGGTAATAAGGTGATTGTCCACTGCAATGGGCTCGACGCCCGTAACCAATACACCAGCCGCACGCGCCTCACCTCCTGCCCGAGCACCAGGCCGTGACGTTCGCCGGATCGCAACGAATGGCGGCACAACAAGACGGCCGGCAAACTGCCGCGTACGACCTGGAACCCCCCTCGTACCAGTGGTCGGGAGGTCCCGAGCTGTAAGGAAGGGTGCACTCGGCCCTGCATGCGGATCCCGGTTGTCTACCACCGGCCCGACACGCACTTCGAACGCCTCTTCAATAGTTGAGACCCCTATAGGTTCCGGCCACCACGGCGCGACAGTGGCTACTGGCCGACTCTTCCTCTTGCGCGTCCCACCCAAAAAGAAAACATCAATGTCGGTGTGAGGATCAAACTGGCCATACAGTTCCGCTCGATCGACCTTCAGCACTGACTCAATCCGCGAGCGCCACGGTTCATACCGGCTACCACTACGCAACACGTCGGGCAGAACCGCGTGCAACTGCTGGCCTACTTTTAGCGCTTGCGCGCCCGCCAGAACAAATACAGCAGCTTGGGAGACCGCACCACTTGACCAATCGCAGTCATCGTCAGCGAAAGTGTTCCCATATGGTGGATTGAGCAGGAGATGACCTCGATATCCGGCGGTAGTGCGGAGCTCGGCAAGTCCGTCTCCGACTTCTACCCCCCGGAAGGCCCGTAGGCCCGCCTCAAGATCGATACTCTGCGGTTGGACCTCCCCCTGATGGCGAGCGGCAGCGGCGAGGAACAGGCGTAACCGGGCAGCGTCGACGAACGGCTGGTGAAGATCGCAACCACGGAGCCTGCCGCCCCACAACCTCACGGTGCCGGCGAGGGTAGGAGCAGTGGGCAGGCGGTCAGAAGCAGCGATCAGGAGATCCCCCGCGCCACATGAGGGGTCCCAGTAGCGATCCGCTGGCGGGGAGGCCTCGGGGCCACCGAGCAACGTGGCGAACTTGGCCCGTACCGGCCCACCCGTGAAGAAGGCGCCCTCATCACGCCGCACCTGCAGCGGCACCAGGGAACGCAACTGCTGCGCCGCCTGACCGTTCAAGGCGTGATGAACGTCCTGCTCAACGCGCCCCCACGCCCCGCGCACAACGTCCGAGGCGAGCACCCTCAGTCGGTCGGTGTACACCCCATATTCGGCCGTTCGCACGCGGCCCCCTTCCCCAACGGTGTCAACTGCCTTATATGTAGCTGACATTGACGATCAGCGCGCCGCTATTCTGCAGCAGGCTGGCTGTGCCTCGGAACCCCGGGGTGGGTCCAGTTCGGAGGGGGATCCTTGACTACTCATCTGCGCTTCGCCCCAGAGATCTTGGTGCGACTCGGCGAGGAGCTCATCCCGCACCCCGACCTGGGGGTGATCGAACTGGTCCGTAACGCCTATGACGCTGATGCTGACTACTGCAACGTCACCCTCACCAACGCATCCCAACCCGGCGGGACACTGGTTGTCGAGGACAACGGTGACGGCATGACCGCAGACGACATCAGGGACGGCTTCCTCCTGATCGGTCGCTCGACAAAGTCCGGCTCGCCACTGACACCCAAAGGGCGACGCAAAGTAGGCGAGAAGGGACTGGGGCGGCTCGCGGCCCTGCGCCTGGGACGCAGAGTGGATCTGATAACCCGGCCACGCGAAGATCTGGGTACCGAATATGTGCTTCACATCGACTGGGCAGATTATGAGTCGGTGACTACCGTCGAGGACGTTGAATTAAACGTCGAGAAACGGCAAACAACGAAGAAGCCAGGCACCAGTCTCATGATTTACGGCCTGCGCCAAGGCTTCGATGCCACCGAAATGGAGCGGCTCGCCCGGGCCATGCGCCTCCTAACAGGATTCTTCGAAGATCAGGACACGGGCTTTGAGGCAACCCTCAATGCGCCACAGTTCGAGAAAGTCGCCGCTGCCGTAAATCACGGATTCTTCGATGATTACGAGTACAGACTAGTAGCTCATCTGGATGACGAGGGACACGCAAGCGCGGCACTCTACAACTGGAAGAATGAAGAAGTTGCGCGTGGCGATCACTTTGATGTAGCACAGGGCCGCGTACGGGGCCAATTGCAAGCACCACTCGCTTATCAGGCACCATCAGCAACATTTGAACTTTGGATGTTCCTCCTGGACGCCAAGTCCTTTACCCGTCGGGCTTCACCTCACAAACACTCCGACCTCAGGCCATGGCTAAAAGTGATTGGCGGGGTCCACCTATTTCATCGAGGCTTGCGTGTTCACCCGTACGGTGATCCCGGTTTTGACTGGCTCGAGCTGAACCTCCTACGATCGCGCAGTCCAGAACTTCGTCCCTCCAGTAACACTAGCGTGGGTCGCGTTTCCGTGGAGGATTCGGGTGACGCCCTAACCCCCAAGACCGACCGGATGGGATTTCAGGAAAATCTGGCCTTCATTGATCTGCGCGAGTTTGCCCGACGGGCAACCGACTGGGCGGCACGCGAGCGTCTTCGAATTCGCGAAGACGGAAGAATCGGTGGAGCGGCAGCAGCCAAAAAAGAGAAAGAGAAAGCTAAGCGTTCGATCAACACAGTACTGAACGAGATCAGGAAGTTTAATCCCGTCCAAGCGGCAGAAGTCTCAGAGTTGGTTGATACCCAAGAGCGATATATTCAAGCTCTTGAGCGAGACCGCCTCCTGTACAGGTCTCTGGCGACAGTCGGCATTAGCACCGCAGTCTTTGCCCATGAGTCGCTTACAACGTCCGCCGGGCTCGGCGAGGACCTGGAACTCCTGGAGAACCGCATACGGGAGCTGACTGAAGAGTCCTCGTACACCGGGCGCCTCGAAAAAATCCTGAGCCGGGCCAAGGGATGCGCCACGTCCATTCATTCATTCGCAAAGGTTCCCTTGCGTATGCTGCGGCGTAGCAAACGTCGAGCGGCAGTAATAGATGTGAATGACGCCTGCCGAGAATTTGCCGAGATGTTCGGAGGCTACCTAACCGACAGAAATATCGTGCTGGACCTGGATCTGTGTGATGAACCAGCTCGGGTACTTACGCCCGTAGCGGACATTGAGTCGATCTACACCAATCTGGTCATTAATTCAGCGAATGCCTTCTCGCATTCGACGGAGCCTTCCGGCGAGCAAGTGGTCCTGATTCGCACCCGGACAGACCCTCGTCATGTATTCATCGACGTGGCTGACTCAGGGCCAGGACTGACTGACGTGTCCGTGGAGAACATGTGGCTGCCAGGCGAGGGGGGCGAGAAGTCCGACGGGACAGGTCTGGGGCTGACAATTGTCAGGGATATTGTGGCCGACCTTCACGGGAAGAAAAGCGTACTGGAAGACGGAGAGCTGTCGGCTGAAATCCACGGGGAGCTGGGGGGCGCTGCTTTTCACATCCGGCTTCCCAAGCAGGCTGACGGTAGGGACAGGTAGGTAGCACAACCCGATGCTCAACACGGCCACATCTGATCTTCAAGGGCTCGATGAAATAAGGGTTGCCCTCGTGGATGATCGCAGGGATGCACTGACCAGGACTTGCGATCTCCTGGAGGATTTGCCACTCAGTGTTGAATCGATGCTTCTGCGAGAAACTCAGACGCTCGATAGCGTACTGAAAGAGATCCAGGACCGCGGCTGCAATGCTTTAATTTCAGATCACCGCCTACGTCATCAATCGCATGTCGGATTCGATGGTGCAGAACTCGTGTACAGGGCTAACGAGAGAAAGCTACCAGCAATCCTGTATAGCGCATACGTAGAGGATGACGAAGCGACAACAATCCGCGAGTGGCGCTACTTCATTCCCCGCGTCGTGGAGAAGGGGCCTGGGTCCGTCAAAGTGATCCCGGGAGCTCTCAAAGCCGCCAAGGCAGAATCAGACGGTGTGCGACCGCTTGAGCGGCGAGGGTTCCTGACCCCGATTCGGGTCGTCGATATTCACCGAGATTCGGGATACCCAACGGTGGAAGTTACCGTGACCGCGTGGAAACCGGACGCTAGAGTGACGATTCCTGCTACCCGCCTTCCGGTCACGCACCGAAAACTCACGCCTGGACTTATCGGTCAGATCTTCCTCGGTAATGTCAATTTCTACGCCGAGGAAGAATCCGAGTTATTCTTTCACGAACTTCGGCCGGCACCTGAGATCCCCTCTGATTGGAAGTCAGAATGACTACGGCGCAAGCGGGGATCCATTCCACGCCGCAAACCGCAAAAGTTGCGACTGAGGCAGTCATCTTGGACGTAGGTCATGGAAACTGTGCAGTCCTTCGAGATGGCAGCAAATGCGTTATAGTGGACGCCAAGTCCGACAAGTTGCTATATCAAGAACTTGTGGCATCAGGCGTGCGCCGCATCGAGCACTTGGTGCTCTCTCACGCCGACAGTGACCACATCGCTGGTGCGTTGAGGCTACTCCCAAATGAAGACTTCGAAGTTGGAACTGTATGGGTAAACTCCGACAGCCAGAAAGACAGTCAGCAATGGCATGAACTACTGGCGCTTCTAACAGCTCTGCACCAGGCTGGGCGCCTAAAGGCTAGACTCGCTATCTGTGATCTTGACGGCTGGGATCTCTCTCTTGAAAACGTCTTAATCGATGTCATCCATCCCACCTTGACCGACATCGGCCATGGCACCGGAAAACGGGGGCGAGTTCGCCCGGAGATTACGACCAATGGCATGTCCGTCGTACTTCGTGTCCTCCTCGAAGGGCTTCCTGCGCTGCTTCTTCCTGGCGACCTCGACTCTGCTGGCCTGGATCAAATACTCAGCCGTGACAAAGAAGTATCGGCTCACGTCCTTGTCTATCCACATCACGGTGGGCATAGCGGAGGTGGCCCAGAAGAATCCTTCGCAAAAATTCTATGCGACGCAGTATCTCCAGACGTCGTCTTATTCTCCATGGGTCGAGGGGTTTTCAGGAATCCGCTGCCCGAGGTTGTGGGGGAGATAACCCGCTCATTCCCTGATACCCGCGTGGCCTGCACACAGCTTTCCGAGAACTGCCACGCTGGCACCGTGCCTGAGGGCGAAAGAGGTTATCTACTGAATCGCCCTGCCGCCGGCAACACAGGAAACAGGTCTTGCGCCGGCACTGTCAGAGTCGCCGTCGCCGACAACCGACTCGTAGTGGAACCAGCGCCCCTGGATCACCAACGATGGATCCGGCAGCATGTGAGCGCTGCTATGTGCGAGTCAGGCGGAACCCTCCCTGTACCCAGGCCGCGAAACCCGTGACGGGGGCCCCAGCCAGTCCGCACCCAGTCCGCAAGACACCCAGTCAAGACCGTCGCACCCCATCGCCACCAATCACCAAAAGGCCAGGTCAGCGCCCCACAGGAAACATCCCCGCAGGTCACCAACCCGCCCCATTACTAGGAGACGAAGAAGGCCTGATCTCCGATCACCTGGCCCACTTGACCGCACCCGGCCCACAGGCCGCCGAACATGGCGTCCTTGCTGGTCCGGGTGCGGTTTTGTATGCCCGGCCACGTCGGGCATCACAGGTGGCCCGCCCCGGCGGCTCAACCCAGTTCCCGCGCCCCGTACATCGCGCTGTCGGCCCCGCTGGAAAGGGCCCAGTAGCGGTCGCCGTACGACCAGTGCCACCACTCGGTGGGGTAGTTCACCAGGCCCGCGGTGGTCAGGGCGTCGCTGAGCAGCCGCCGGTTGGCCCGGGCCGCGGAGCCGATGTTCTCGGCATCGGTGTAGCAGGCGCCGTCGCTCTCTTCCGGGTTGGCGTTGACCGGGGTTCCCATGTCGAGTTCCTGCCCGTCGGCGGAGACGAGCGTGAGGTCCACCGCGGCGCCGGCGCTGTGCGGTGCGATCTCCGGCGGCGACACGTACCGGCTCGCAGCGTGGTGAATCCGGGTCGGCGACCAGTGCGGGTTGTCGGCTCGCAGGTTGCCGGCGTACCGCTCGAAGTAGTGGCGCTGCAGTGCGGGCGGCCGGTATCCCTCGACGAAGAGCAGGCGGATGCCGTCCGGGAGCAGCTTCTGAGCCTTGAGGAGACGTATCAGGACCCCTTCTCGCAGATGCGCGAACGCCCCTGTTCGATCGGCTTTGCGGGGGTCCACGGCGAGGGATTCGTGGAGCCGGACGTCAACGAGTGGTTCGCCGCAGTCGGCCACCGGGATTGCCGCGATCTTCGGATCTGACATCAGCACGATCTCATTCATGGACTGATCATTGCCGACCCGACCGTCGTACTCACTGAGCAACCGCACCGAACCGGCAATCAACAGCGAACGGGGCAAATCGGCAGCCCGGCAGACTCAAGGTTGCCTGCGTTCGCGGTGATTGTGTTCACGCGCCGGACGGTGGCCGCAGATCATCCCCGTCCCGTAACTTGTGCTGGGTTCACGGGGGAAGCGAGAAACGCTCCGAGGCCGAGACAAGGTCCGGCTGCTGTGCGACGAGCGGGCGAGTGGGGACCACATCACCCGGCGGTCGTCCCCCGCCGTACGGAATGTCGATCCTCCGGAGAAACCCCTGCGTCGCCGCCTGCCCCTCTGGCCGATCCCTCTGCTGTGGACCCTCGCCCTCGGGCTGTGGGGGCTGTCCCGGCAGCACAGTGTGTGGCGGGACGAGGCCGCGACCTGGCAGGTGGCCCGGCGGTCCGCAGGCGACATATGGCACATGCTGGGGCAGGTCGATGCCGTGCACGGGCTCTACTACCTGCTGATGCACGTGCTCTTCGAGTGCTTCGGGCCCGGTACCACGACCCTGCGGCTGCCCTCCGTCCTGGCCATGGCGGTGGCGGCGGCCTGTGTGGCGGTCATCGGCCGACGGCTGGCCGGGGCCTGGGCGGGCCTGGCGGGAGGGCTGGCGTTCGGGCTGCTCCCGGCCGTGCAGTTCTATCTCCAGGAGGGCCGCCCGTACGCGCTGATCGCGGCCGGGGCCGGGATCGCCACCCTGCTGCTGGTGACCGTCCTTCAGGGGCGCGGCCGAGCGGTGCACTGGGCCGCGTACGCGGGCACCGTGGCGGTGTGCGGGCTGCTGAACTGGCTGTCGCTGCTGATCCTGCCCGCGCACCTGGCGACCCTGCTCTGGACGCGGGCCGGGTGGCGGACATGGCTGCGGTGGGCGGTGGCCGCGACGGTCGCCGTGGTGGCTGTGCTGCCGTTGATCCTGTTCAGCCGGCGCCAGTCCGCGCAGGTCTCCTGGATCCCGCCGCTGACCTGGGACATGTTGATCGGCCCCGCGATCCTGCTGGCGATCGGCGCTCTCGGTGCCCTGCTGGACCGGCCGCGCGCGGGCCGGCTTTCCGTGGCCGCCGTCGGACTGCCGCTGCTCGCGGTACCGCAGCTCGGCCTCCTCGGACTCTCCCTGGTCCGGCCGCTGTTCCTGGACCGCTACGTCCTGTTCAGCATGCTGGGGCTGGCCCTGCTGATCGGCACGGCGCTGGGCACGGCCGTACGCGCGGCCCGGCCGCGGTTCCCGAGGGCGTCGACGTGGCTGGTCCCGGTGGTGGTCACCGTGGCGGTCGTAGCGCTGTTGCCGCAGTCGCTGGCCAAGCGGTCTCCGGCCAGCCGGGTGGACGACGTCCTGGCCGTGGCGGCGGACGTGCGGCGGCTGAAGCACACCGGGGACGCGGTGGTCTTCATACCGGCGGCCCGGCGCGACACCGCCCTCGTCCGCCCCGCCGACTTCGCCGGGCTGCGGGACGTCGCGCTCGCGCAGAGCCCTGTGGCGTCGGGGACGTTGAAGGGTGAGGAGGCGGGACCCGCCCGGATACGGAGCGCGATGTTGGCACAGCGGCGCATACTGCTGGTCACCGACGTGCCCGGGGTGGCCCGGCCGGTGTCGGCAAAGCGGGACCAGGCGAAGACGGCCGTGCTGAAGGAGCACTTCAGAGTGGTGGCGGACGTACAGGTCCGCGGGCGGCGTGTGACGGCGTACGAAAGGCTCGGGACGGCGGACAACGGCGGCCTGCGCGGCTGAGGGCCCGGCCGCCACTCCCCCGGCCGGGCCCCGTCAGCGGAACTTCAGTGGAACTGCGGCACGATCAGATAGATCCCGTACGCCACCACCGCCGCGCAGGCGACGAAGCAGAGCCCGGCCTGGGCGACGGCGAAGGCGGACGTGCCGCCGCCCTCGTCGCGCGCCCCTTCGTGGCGGGCCAGGCCCAGCACGCCGAGGGCGAAGACGGTGACCACGGCCACCGTGACGGCGAGGCTCACCGCGGCGACCTGGCCGAGTGCGGTCCAGTCGAGGTTCATGATGTGAACTCCCCTTGTCTCGTACGGCCGTGTCTCGTACAGCCGTGTCTCAGGCGGCCGTGTGTCGCGCGGCCGCTTCTCAGGCGGCCGTGCCGACCTTCGTCGGCTCCGCGGTGCGGAGCGTGACCTCGTGGGTGTCGTTGACGTTGTGCGCGGACACCGGGTTGCGGCGGGAGGCGAGCACGATGCCGCCGGCCACCGCCGCGCCGACCAGCGCGACCACGGCCGTACCGATGTCGCCGCCGTGCTTGACCACGCTCGCCGAGACGCCGCCGACCAGCGCGGCGGCGGGCAGAGTGATCAGCCAGGCCACGACCATGCGCCCGGCCACGCCCCAACGGACCTCCGCCAGGCGGCGGCCCAGCCCGGCGCCGAGGATGCTTCCGGAGGCGACCTGCGTGGTGGACAGGGCGAAACCCAGGTGGGCCGAGGTCAGGATCACCGTGGTGGACGCGGTCTCGGCGGCGAAGCCCTGCGGCGACTGGATCTCCGTCAGGCCTTTGCCCATCGTCCGGATGATCCGCCAGCCGCCGAGATAGGTGCCGAGGCCGATGGCCAGGCCGGCCGAGGCGATCACCCACAGGGGCGGGCCCGCGTCGTGGCCCAGCGCGCCCGCCGAGATCAGGGTCAGCGTGATGACGCCCATCGTCTTCTGCGCGTCGTTGGTGCCGTGAGCCAGGGAGACGAGCGATGCGGAGGCGATCTGGCCGACGCGGAAGCCCTTGGTGACGGACTGCTTGCGGGCGCGAGAGGTGAGCCTGTACGCCAGGTACGTGGCCAGCAGCGCCGCGACCCCCGCCACCAGCGGCGAGGCCACCGCGGGGATCAGCACCTTCTCGACAACCTTGTCAAAGTGCACGCCATGCGACCCCGCGCCCACCCAGACGGCCCCGATCAACCCGCCGAACAACGCGTGCGACGAGCTGGACGGCAGCCCGACCAGCCAGGTGAGCAGATTCCACAGGATCGCCCCGACCAGGCCCGCGAAGATCATGCCCGGGGTGACGAGTGCGTCGTCCACGATGCCCCCGGAGATCGTCTTGGCGACCTCGGTGGACAGAAAGGCACCGACGACGTTCAGGACGCCGCTGATGAGTACCGCCGTCTTCGGTTTGAGCGCCCCCGTGGCGATGGAGGTGGCCATCGCGTTCGCCGTGTCGTGGAATCCGTTGGTGAAGTCGAAAGCGAGGGCCGTCACAATGACGACCGCCACCAGGAACGTGATGTGGTCCATTCCCCAATGCAAACAAGCGCGGACCAATTCGCGGAGAACCCACGGCAAAGCGTGTCCCAGGAGCCGACGCGCGATTGGTAAGGGTCCCGCAAAGCCCGCATGGTGAAGCTCCAGGGCGTCGAGGGCGTCCAGGGCGCCGCCGCGGCCGCGGCAGGCCCGCGCCGCATCGACGGATCTACGATCGCCCCATGAGCATCCGCTGGACCTACGCCTTCGTCGACCGCCCCGCCGCGTCCTTCGCCCGGGCCCACGCCTTCTGGGCCGCGGTGACGGACACGCGGCTGTCCGAATTCCGGGGCGAGCAGGGGGAGTTCGTGACCCTGCTGCCGGGCGGCGGGGCCGACGCCTGTGTGAAGGCCCAGGGCGTCGACTCGGGTGCCGGTGGGGCACATCTCGACTTCGCCGTGGCCGACGTACCGGAATTCGTGGCGTCGGCACTTCGGCAGGGTGCGGGCACCGTCGCCGAGCACGAGGGCTGGGCCGTGCTGCGCTCGCCCGCCGGGCAGTCGTTCTGTGCCGTGCCCTGGCACGGGGAGTCGGTGCGGCCGCCCGTGGTGCGCGGCAGCCGGCTCGACCAGCTCTGCCTGGACGTACCGCCGTCGCTGTACGACACCGAAGTCGCCTTCTGGAGCGGCCTGTTGGCAGGCTGGGCGTCGGCGCCCGGCTCTCGCCCCGAGTTCCACGTGCTCAGGCCTCCGACCGGGCTGCCCGTCCGCATCCTGCTCCAGCGGCTCGGCGAGGAGCGGCCCGAGGAGGAGCGGCCCGGAGAGGACCGTCCCGCCTCCGCCCATCTGGACCTCGCCTGCGCCGACATCGCGGCCACTCGCGCCCGGCACGAGGAACTGGGCGCGACGTTCGTCTCCCAGGGCGCAAGCTGGACGGTGATGCGCGATCCGGCGGGCGGCATCTACTGCCTGACGGGCCGCGACCCGGAGACGGGCGGGCTGCCTAGCGCCCGCTGACGACGCAGAGGACCACCCCCGCTCCGTCCTCGTCGAGCGTGGGACTGGGGCAGGCCGTCGCCCACCCCTTCGGCGTCGACGGCGTCGGACTGGCCTCCTCCCAGCCGTACGGCCCCGGCGACTCCGCCGCGTCCCGCAACCACAGCGTCGCCCCGCCCGCGACGGCCACGACGATCACCCACACCACCCCGACCCACCGCCATAACCGGCGGCGCCCGCTCACCCCCACGGCTCCACATCCACCACCGCGTCCACCCGAATGGGCCCGTACACATGCGGGAACTCCTCGCCCCCGGGCTCCGGCGCCTCGTACCTCAGCGGTACATCGAGCCGCGCGGGGTCCACGACCAGCACCACCAGTTCGTCGGGGCCGTCGTAGGAGCCGTACAGAAAGGCCGCCACGGCCGGGAGTTGGGCACGGGTCGAGCAGTGGATGAAGCCCTCGTCCCGGAGCGTGCGGCCGCGTGTCGAGATCTCGTACGTGCCGTGCTCGCGCGCCGCGTCCCACAGGGAACGTTCGGTGATGTGGAGGATGTACGTCTGTTCGGGCATGGGCCCACGCTACGGCCCGAGCCGTGCCGCACGCGCGTGCAAATAGCGCTGCTCCGGCAGGCTCAGGGTCTTGGCGGCCGCGGCCTTGTAGGCGGCGCGGGCCTCGTCGTGGGCGCCCGCCCGCTCCAGGAGGTGGCCGCGTACCGCGTCCAGCCGGTGCCCGGCACCCAACTCGTCGTCCAGCACGGCCAGTTCGGCAAGACCCGCACGCGGGCCCCGGACCATGGCGACGGCGACCGCCCGGTTGAGCCGCTCGACGGGTCCGGGGACGAGGCGTACGAGAACGTCGTAGAGGCCGAGGATCTCCTGCCAGTCGGTCGCCTGCGCCGAGGGGGCCTCGTCGTGGACGGCGGCGATGGCGGCGCGCAGCTGGTACGGGCCGGCGCGGCCCCGCGACAGGGCGCGGGTGACCAGGGCGACGCCCTCCTCGATCGCGGCCTTGTCCCAGCGGTCGCGGTCCTGTTCGTCGAGGGGGACGAGCTCGCCGTGCGGGCCGGTGCGCGCGTCGCGGCGGGCGTCGGTGAGCAGCATCAGGGCCAGCAGGCCGGCCGCCTCCCCGTGGTCGGGGAGGAGCCGGTGGACCGCGCGGGCCAGCCGGATCGCCTCGCCCGCGAGGTCCCGCCGCGTCAGGCTCGTGCCGGAGGTCGCCGTATAGCCCTCGTTGAAGATCAGGTACAGGGTCTGCAGGACCGCGGGCAGCCGGTCCTCCCAGTTGTCGGGGCGCCCGAACCGCACGCCGCGGACCTTCTGCTTGGCCCGGCTGATGCGCTGCGCCATGGTCGCCTCGGGGACCAGATAGGCGCGGGCGATCTCCGCCGTGGTCAGACCGCCGACGGCCCGCAGGGTCAGGGCGATCTGGGCGGGCGGGGTCAGGTCGGGGTGGCAGCACAGGAAGAGCAGGGTGAGGGTGTCGTCCTCGCGGGGAGAACGGTCGGTCCCCGGCGCCGGTGCCGTGAACGCATCCCGTGGCGTCAGCGCCGCGGCCTTCTCCTCCCGAGCCCGGCGCGCCTGCTCCGCGCGCAGGGCGTCGGTCAGCCGGCGTGCGGCGACCTTGATCAGCCAGCCGCGTGGATTGCCGGGGACGCCGGCCCGCGGCCACTGCTCGGCCGCCGCGAGCAGCGCCTCCTGTACGGCCTCCTCGGCGGTGTCGAAGTGGCCGTACCGTCGCACCAGCGCGCCGAGGACCTGCGGCGCGTGGCGGCGCAGCAGGTCCTCGGTCTCGGGTGTGGCGCTCATGTACGGCTCAGCAGATGTCCCCGGAACCGTCCAGGATGGGCCGGATCACCACCGGGTAGACGGGGGCACCGGCCGGCTGGGGGCAGCGGGCGACGCGCTCGGCGATCTCGGTGACCCGCTCCAGGCTCGCGCAGTCCAGCACCCAGTAGCCGGCCAGCAGCTCCTTGGTCTCGCTGTACGGCCCGTCGGTGATCACCGCCTTGCCGTCGTCGCCCAAGGTGACGTGCCGGACCTTCGCGGGCTCGGCCAGTCCCTGTCCGTCGATCATCTCGCCGCTCTCGGCGAGGTCGTCGTTGATGGCCTGCATGTAGGCGTACATCGCCTGGATCTCGTCCTGACTCCAGGCCACCGAGTGCTCGGACGCCTTGCCCTGCATCGCCTCGTAGTCCGCCTGGGTGCCCTGCACCATGACCAGGTACTTCATCGGTCCGCTCCTTCGTTTGCGTCGGCTCGGGCCGCCCGTGCGGGCGGCTCTCACAGGGGACGTCGGAGCCGGGCCGGGATTCTCGACACGGGTTCAGGAATTTTTCGCGGTGGGTGCCTCGGGCTGCTCGGGCTGCTGGTCGCGCTTCGGCTCGTGCCTGGGCTCGTGCTTCGGCTCGTGCCTGGGCTCGTGCTTCGGCTCGTGCTTGCGCGCGTGCTTTTCCTCGTGCTCGGCGTCGCCCTCGGTGTACGCGTCGCACTCGGGGTTCCGGCAGGGGCCGGGCACCCATGTGGGGACCCAGGCGCCCAGCGTCTTGTGGCGCCGGACGACCGTATCGACGGGCTGTCCGCATTCGGGACAGACGTGCTCTTCGCTGCCCATGTCCTCAGGGTAGGGCGGGATACCGCTCAGCGCTTCCTGCTGTACGTACGGACCACGGCGCCGTTGCCGAACGACCGCACCCCGTCGAGGGTGAACTCCGTGACGGCGAAGTCCGAGCCGAACATCGGCATGCCCGTGCCGTACACGATGGGGTAGGACTTGATGACGAGCTCGTCGATCTCGTCGATCAGTTCACCCGCGATCTGCGAGCCACCGCACAGGTAGATGCCGAACTCGCTGTCCTCCTCCTTGAGTTCGCGCACCTTGGCGACCAGGTCGTCGCCGATGATCTCGACGTTCGGGTCGGGTGACTCGGTCAGGGTGCGCGAGGCGACGTACTCGCGCAGATGGGCGTAGGGGCTGGTGTCACCCTCCTTCAGGGCCAGGTCGTAGCTGCCGCGGCCCTGGATGACGGTGTCGAACCTCTTGTTCTCCAGGTCGTCGAGGCCGAGCGCCCGACGGCCCTGGGTCGGCAGGGTCTCCGGGTACTCGCTCTTGAGGAAGGCGAAGTACTCCTCGTCGACGAAGGCGAGCATCGCCGACGCGTCTCCGCTCGGGTCCCCGATGAAGCCGTCGAGCGAGCAGGCGATGAAGTAGGTGAGCTTTCGCAAGCCGGTCTCTTTTCGTAGGCTGGTCAACCACTTCGGTTGTAGTGCTTCATTTGTAGTGCTTCATCTGTAGTGGTTGCAAGGGTATTTTGGAACCGGCTGGAAGTGAGAGAGGGGATTCCGTATGGCGGGCAATCCGGAGCGCCGGGCCGCCCTCGTCGACGCGGGCGTCGAGGTGCTGGCCCGCGAGGGGGCGCGCGGGCTGACGTTCCGCGCGGTGGACGCCGAGGCGGGGGTGCCGGTCGGCACCGCCTCCAACTACTTCACCGGGCGCGACGACCTGCTCCGCCAGATCGACGCCCGGCTGCACGTGCGGCTGGCGCCCGACCCCGAGGTGATCGCCGGGCTGATGACCCGGCCGAAGGACCGCTCCCTGGTCGCCGCCTTCATGCACGACCTGATGGCCCGCGCCACCCGCGACCGAACGGGCTATCTGGCCCTGCTGGAGATGCGCCTGGAGGCCAACCGGCGCCCCGAACTGCGCTCCTCCTTCACCAAGTCGGTGCGCGGCGACCTGGAGGAGGGCATGGAGTTCCACCGCAACGCCGGGCTACCCGGCGGCGACGAGGTCGTCACCGTGCTCTATCTCGCGATGCTCGGGCTGCTCCTGGAGCACCTGACGCTGCCGGACGTGCTGGACGGCGTCCTGCCCGGGGTGAGCGTGCCGGACGGGCTGGTCGAGCGGATCGTGGAGTTGGTCGTACCGAAGGGGTAGATCAGGGCCGCCGGGGTCGGCTCAGCCGCGCGGCTCGCGCCACATCGGCCACATCCGGGGGCCGTCCGGGAGGTCGAGGGGACGGCCCTCGGGTTCGAAGCCGAGGCGCTCGTACAGCTTCCGGCTGCGCTCGCTGCTCGCCTCCAGATAGGCGGGCAGGCCGTCCCGGTCGCAGCGGTCGAGGACCGAGTTCATGAGCGCGGTACCGAGCCCCTCGCCCTGGTGCTCGGGTGCCACGGCGATCATCCACAGGTATTCGTGCGCACGGCCGGAAGGATGGATACCGGCCGTCAGACGGCCGATCAGCTCGACGCGCTCGTTCTCCGGGTCGACGGCCTCGCGCAGCCGCGCGGGCCCTTCGTCGTCATGGTCCTGCTCGTCGGCCGGCACCGACATCCACAGCGCGCACGCCGTGCCGTCCTCGGTGACGTCGATACGGCCGACGGAGAACACGATGTCGGTGAACGCGGCCATCAGCTCGGGGTGGACGCTACGACGGTGCTCCTCGCCGGGGAACACCCAGCCGCTGACCGGATCGTCCTGGAAGGCCGCGTCCAGCAGCCGGACCACCAGCTCCCGGTCCCCCGCGCCCGCCGTCCGGATCCGCACACCCATGTCCACCCGCCCCTTCACGTCAACCGGCCTTGATCGTAAGGCGATCGGAGCGGGCGTGCCGTCCGCGGAACGACTTTGTCGAGATCTGTCCGGTACACAGGGACGGCCCGCCGGCAGGTACGCAGACCGGTACGCAGGGACGGGCCCCGCACACCGTGGGGATGTGCGGGACCCGCCGGCCCGGAGCCGCCCGGCGGCCGTACGGGGTCAGGAACCGTACGGCCCCGAGGGCTCCGGGGTCTCGACGACCGTCGGCCGCCGCGGCCGGACGATACGGCCTGCGGCTGCCGCGGCCCTCAGTTGCTGCGCCGCGTCACGTACTCCGCGAGTGCCAGCAGTCCGCCCGCCTGCTCCGGGTCGGGGACCGCGCGGGCCAGTTCCTGCATGGCGCGGGCCATCCGGTCGGCGGCCTGGGCCTGCGCCCAGTCACGGCCACCCGCCCGCTCGACGGCGAGGGCGGTCGCCTGCAGGTCCTCCTTGTCGTACGGCGTTTCGTACAGCGCGGCCAGTTCCGCCGCCGCCGGACCGCCGGCGTTCAGCGCGGCGACGACCGGCAGGGACTTCTTGCGGGCGGCGAGGTCCGCGCCGGCCGGTTTGCCGGTGTGGCTCGGGTCGCCCCATATGCCGATCACGTCGTCGATGAGCTGGAAGGCGAGCCCGGCCTCCCGGCCGAACGCGTCCAGCGCCGCCACGTCCGCGTCCGCCGCGCCCGCGTACAGCGCGCCGATGGCGCAGGCGCACCCGAGCAGCGCACCGGTCTTGGCCTCGGCCATGCCGAGCACCTCGTCGAGGCCGACGTCTCCGGGGCCCCGCTTCTCCATCGCCGTGTCCGCGTGCTGGCCGGCGCACAACTCGACGACGCAGGACGCGAGGCGGGCGGCGGCGGCCGTGGACGCCGGGTGCGGGTCCTCGGCGAGCAGCCGCAGGGCCAGCGCCTGGAGGGCGTCCCCGGCGAGGATCGCGTCGGCGTCGCCGAACACCGTCCATACGGTGGGCCGGTGCCGTCGGGTGGTGTCCCGGTCCATCACGTCGTCGTGCAACAGCGTGAAGTTGTGCACCAGTTCCACCGCCACAGCGGCCCGTACGACCGCCGCCCGCGCCCCCGGTCCGCCGAGCGCGGCGGCCGCGGTGAGCACAAGGGCGGGACGGATCGCCTTGCCCGCGTTGTCCGCCGCCGGAGTGCCGTCCGGGTGCTCCCAGCCGAAGTGGTAGCGCGCGATCCGGCGCATGGAGGGCGGCAACGACTCGACGGCGGCGCGCAGTTCGGGGTCGACCGACGCCCGCACGTGCTCCAGGATCACCGCCGCCTCGGGCCCGTCGAGCGGACCCGCCCCGCCGTCCATGTCGGTCGTGATCGGCCTTCGCCTTTCGAGCGTCTCGGTGGACGGCCGCGCCCCGGCAGGGCGCTGCTCGGTCTCCGTCATGAACTCACCCATGGCATCGCCTCGGAGAGCCGGTGGACGGTGGCCCCTCCGCCGCGGCGGGGCAGGTCACCGCCAGCGCCCGATCTCGACGTTCTCCAGCACACCGAGGGCGTCCGGCACCAGGACCGCGGCCGAGTAGTAGGCCGTCACCAGGTACTTGATGATGGCCTGTTCGTTGATGCCCATGAAGCGGCAGGACAGGCTCGGCTCGATCTCGTCCGGGATTCCGGCCTGCTGGAGCCCGATGACACCCTGCTCCGCCTCACCGGTACGCATGGCGATGATCGAGGTCGTACGGGCCTCGGTGACCGGGATCTTGTTGCACGGGTAGATCGGGACACCACGCCAGGTGGGGATGCGGTTGCCGGCGATCTCGATCGTCTCGGGGACGAGCCCGCGCTTGTTCAGCTCGCGCCCGAACGCGGAGATCGCGCGCGGGTGGGCGAGGAACAGTTTGGTGCCGCGCCGCCGGCAGAGCAGCTCGTCCATGTCGTCGGGGCTGGGCACGCCGTCGTGCGGCTGGAGCCGCTGGTCGTACTCGCAGTTGTTGAGCAGCCCGAACTCGCGGTTGTTGATGAGTTCGTGCTCCTGGCGTTCCTTCAGGGCCTCCACGGTCAGCCGGAGCTGCTGCTCGGTCTGGTTCATCGGCTGGTTGTAGAGGTCGGCCACGCGGGTGTGGATGCGCAGCACCGTCTGGGCGACGCTCAGTTCGTACTCACGGGGCCTGGCCTCGTAGTCGACGAAGGTGTGCGGGATGTCGGGCTCGCCGCTGTGTCCGGCGGCGAGGTCGATCTCCTTCTCGCCGTACTTGTTGGTGCGCTGTTCGGGGATGGCCCGCAGCTGTTCGAGGTGCCCGCGCAGGGAGTCGGCGCGCTCGGCGATCTGCTCGACATCCTGGCGGGACAGGACGAGCACCGTGCACGCGGTGACCGCCCGGGCCGTGTACTCCCAGATCGCATCCGAGTCGAGCAGCGCCTGCTCACCGAGGTAGGCCCCATCGGCGAGGACCCCCAGGGACTCGTCCTCCCCGTACGGACCGGTGCCGATCTTCTCCACCCTGCCGTGCGCCAGGAGGTACACCTCGTCGGTCTGGCCGCCGAACGAGGCGATCACGTTCCCCGCCGCGAACTCCCGCTGCTGGCAGCGCTGGGCGAGCTCGGCGAGCACCTCTTCGTCCTCGTACGACCGCAGAGCGGGCAGTTCGGTCAGCTCGGCGGGGATGACCTCGACCCGGTCGCCGGTCTTCACGAACGTGATACGGCCGTCTCCGACGGCGTAGGTCAGACGCCGGTTCACCCGGTACGTGCCGCCCTGCACATTCACCCATGGCAGCATGCGCAGCAGCCAGCGGGAGCTGATCTCCTGCATCTGGGGCGCGGACTTGGTGGTGGTGGCCAGGTTCCGCGCCGCCGCTGTGCCCAGACTCTGCTGCGGCTTGTCCTGCTCCGTGCGGACCTCTTCGCCTACCGACATAAGGAATTGCCCTCCCGGTCGTGCACCGACGCCGATCTGGCGCCACGCATCGCGATCTGCACGACCGAGCCTTCCATCAGGGGGTGTGCCGGTGCTATTACCCGAAAGAGCGGGAATGGATCAACGGTTCACTGGGCAAATAGAGGGCTCTTGTCCACTCGTGGAACCTCGGCGGCCGTCCCGTCGGAATTGCTGCGATGTCCGAAATGACTCGCACACCGTGCGATTCGAGGAGTCCCGTCTGCCCGTTTTCGGTAAGTCACCGATACGAGCCGGCCGCGCACGGCGGCCGACGCAGGGCACGAAGGAGGCGGTCATGGCCACACCCATGTCCGCGAGCAGATTCCTGGAGAGACTCCGGGCGGAGGGCGCGACGGTCGTCGAGGTCGGCGACTGGGAGCACCACAACCGCAACCACGTCGGCCCGTGGGGTCCCGTCCACGGCGTGATGATCCACCACACGGTGACCCAGGGCAGCGCACACACCGTGGAACTCTGCCGCAACGGCTACGAAGGGCTCCCGGGCCCTCTCTGTCACGGCGTCATCACCAAGGACGGCAGGGTCCACCTCGTCGGCTACGGCCGCGCCAACCACGCCGGACTCGGCGACGACGACGTCCTGCGCGCGGTCATCGCGGAAAAGGCCCTGCCTCCCGACAACGAGGCCAACACCGACGGCAACCGCCACTTCTACGGCTTCGAGTGCGAGAACCTGGGTGACGGACAGGACCCGTGGCCGGAGCCCCAGCTGGAGGCGATCGAACGGGTCTCGGCCGCCGTCTGCCGCCATCACGGGTGGACGGAGCGGTCGGTGATCGGCCATCTGGAGTGGCAGCCGGGGAAGGTGGATCCGCGGGGGTTCACGATGGCGTGGATGCGGGAGCGGATCCGGGAGCGGCTGAAGTAGGACGGGGTGCGGGAGCAGCGCGGGCAGGGCAGCCGTACCTCCGGGGCCCGGGCGACAATGGCCGGGTGACCGGCCCCGACCTCACCGCCCTCCAGCCGCGGCTCCCCTCCCCCTTGCGGGAGGCGGCCGACGAGCGGTTCACGCGTCGTGGCGTCCGGCTGCTCCTCAAGCGCGACGACCTGATCCACCCGGAGCTGATCGGCAACAAATGGCGCAAGCTCGCGCCGAACCTGACGGCCGCGGCCGGCCGGCCGATCGTCACCTTCGGCGGCGCCTACTCCAACCACCTGCGCGCCACCGCCGCGGCCGGCCGGCTCCTCGGCGTGCCCACGGTCGGGGTGGTGCGCGGCCAGGAACTGGCCGACCAGCCCCTCAACCCGTCACTGACGCGATGCGTGGCCGACGGTATGCGGCTGCACTTCGTCGACAGATCGACGTACCGCCGCAAGTCCGACCCGCAGACGCAGGCGGCCATCCTGCGCGCGGCGGGCGCGGAGGGGGCGTACGTCGTCCCGGAAGGCGGCAGCAACGCCCTTGCCGTACGGGGGTGCCGGGCGCTCGGCGAGGAGGTGCGCGGGCAGGCCGACGTCGTCGCGATCGCCTGCGGCACGGGCGGGACGCTGGCCGGCCTCGCCGCGGGGCTCGACCCCGGTCAGCGGGCCCTCGGCATCCCCGTCCTCAAGGGCGGCTTCCTCGGCGACGACGTACGGCGCCTGCAGGCCGAGGCGTTCGGCGGTCCGCGCGGTGACTGGCGGCTGGACGAGCGGTTCCATTTCGGCGGGTACGCCCGGACGTCGCCGGAACTCGATGACTTCGCCGAGGAGTTCGAGGAACGGCATGGGGTGCCGGTCGAGCGTCTCTATGTCGCCAAGTTGTTGTACGGGCTTGTCGCGTTGGTGGAGGAGGGAGCCTTCGGGACGGGGGCCACGGTCGCCGCGGTGATCACGGGGGCTCCGTTCGCGGGGTGAGAGCCGAACGTGGGGCCGCTACGGGCGTTTCCGGCCGAACCTGCGCCTCGGTTTCTTCAAGGTCGGGAGTTGCCGCGCCGGCTTCCCGGAAACGCCGGGCGCTCGGTCGGCCGCCCCTTCCCGCTGACCGCGGCCCGCAAGGCCTCGACGGCGGCGGCCTCGTCCAGGCCGTGCAGGTTGGTGCGTACCTTCGCGGCGAACAGGGGATCGACGTCGTGGTTGCTCAGGGGCTCCACCGCGAGCGGAAGGATCCGGTCCCGACGGGCGACGACCGCGGACCGCTCCTCCTGGGTCCAACGCCCGTCCTCGAAGTACGACTTGGAGAGCAGAGCCACGACGGCGTCCGCCTTCTCCAGCCCCTTGTCCATCCGCTGGACGAAGTCGTCCCCGGTCCGCCAGTCCCACACGTCGAGCTCGACAAGGTGACCGTCCTGCTCCAGATGCCATGCCACCCACTCGGCCCACGACCGGTCCGCCCCCGCGTAGCTGATGAAGAACCGCTGTGAGCTGCCGGTCATCGAGCCCTCCCCCGAGTCACCCAGTACCGATCGTGTCCCGCCCATGATCCCCCGTCAGCGGCGCACGCGGTAGGGAGATGCGCACGCCGCCGTCCGGCCGCTCAGCCCGCCTCCCGATACGCCGCCGCCTCCTCCAGGTCCAGTCTGCGCAGCAGCGTCCGCAGCATCTCGTCATCGATATATCGACCGTCCCGCAGCTTCACGAACACCGTGCGCTCGGCGCCGATCACCTCACGGGACAGGCGCCGGTAGGTGTCGTCGACGGACTCGCCGGTGACCGGGTTGGCCTGGCCCAGCCGTTCCCAGACGGAGTTGCGGCGTCGTTCCAGGACGGCACGCAGGCGGTCGGCCAGCGGGCCCGGAAGGGCGTTGCGCTCGTCGGAGAGGAGCTCCTCCAGGCGGAGCTCGGCGACGCGGGAGGCCTGCGCCTGGGCGTTCGCCTCGGCGAGGGTCTCGGCCTGTACGTCCCGGCCGGGAAGTTTCAGGAGCCGGATCAGGGGCGGCAGCGTCACGCCCTGGACGACCAGCGTGCCGATGACCGTCGTGAAGGTCAGGAAGAGGATGAGGTTGCGCTCGGGGAAGGCCTCGCCGCCGTGCACCGTGAGCGGGATCGAGAAGGCGATGGCCAGCGAGACCACACCGCGCATCCCGGCCCAGGAGATGATGAACGGCCCCTTCCAGGTCGGGTTGTCCTCACGCTCCCGGATCCGGGCCGACAGCATGCGCGGCAGGAAGGTCGCCGGATACACCCACACGAACCGCGAGACGACGACCACGACGAAGACGGCGACCGCGTACCAGGCGGCGCGCCCGCCCTCGTACTCCCCGAGGCCCTTGAGGACCACCGGCAGCTGCAGTCCGATGAGCGCGAAGACCGCCGACTCCAGCACGAACGCGACCATCTTCCACACCGCCTCCTCCTGGAGCCGGGTGGCGAAGTCGACCTCCCACGCGCGGTGGCCCAGGTACAGCGCGACGACCACGACCGCCAGCACTCCGGAGGCGTGCACCTGCTCGGCTGCCGCGTACGCGACGAACGGGATGAGCAGCGAGAGCGTGTTCTGCAGCAGCGCTTCCTTCACATGCGTGCGCAGCCAGTGGATCGGCACCATCAGCACCACCCCCATCCCGATGCCGCCGAGCGCCGCGAGCAGGAACTCGCCGATGCCGCCGGCCCAGGTGGCGCCCTCTCCGACGGCGGCCGCGAGCGCCACGCGGTAGGCGGTGATCGCGGTGGCGTCGTTCACCAGGGACTCGCCCTGCAGGATCGTGGTGATCCGGGACGGCAGCCCCACCCGGCGCGCGACCGCCGTCGCCGCGACCGCGTCCGGCGGCGCCACCACCGCGCCCAGCACCAGCGCCGCGGTGAGCGGAAGATCCGGCACGACGAGATACGCGGCCCAGCCGACGGTGAAGGTCGCGAAGAGGACGTACCCCACCGACAGCAGCATCACGGGCCGCATCTGGGCCCGCAGATCGAGATACGAACTGTCCGTCGCCGCGGTGTGCAGCAGCGGGGGCAGCACCAGGGGCAGGACGATGTGCGGGTCGAGGGTGTAGTCGGGCACGCCCGGGAGGTACGACACCGCGAGGCCCGCGGCGACGAGCAGCAGCGGCGCCGGCACGGGGGACCGCCGGGCGGCCGCGGCCACCGCGGCACTACCCGCCACCAGCAACAGCAGGGGCATCACGTCCATGCTTCTCGCCCGCCCTCGTCCGTCACCGTGCCCACGCGCGCGTGCACCGTGGCACGGCGGCGCCCGCCCTCGATCGTCCGTCGTGGACCGCACTTGATCATCGCCGTACGCCCGCCCTCGTTTTTCCGCGCGGCCATCCTCGCGGCCGTCGTAACCTGGCAATCATGAAACAGTGCACGCACGCCGACGCGCTGCCGCACCCGGAACCCGTGGCGCTCAACGAGACGTGCCCGGAGTGTCTGGCGGACGGCACGCACCCCGTACAACTGCGGCTCTGTCTCAGCTGCGGGCATGTCGGCTGCTGCGACTCCTCGCCGGGGAGGCATGCGACAGAACACCACAAGAAGTCCGGTCACCCGGTGATGCGGACCTTCGAGCCGGGCGAGGAATGGCGTTGGTGCTTCGTGGACCACGTACTCGTGTGACCCTGGATCCGGACGGTTCGACCGTCTGACGTCTGGGTACGTCAACCCGGCGCGCGCTCTTCCCAATTGGAGCCGCAGACCCCTAGACACGGAGCGTATCCACAGGTTTACTGTGAGTGACGGCAAGGGGTTGGGGTCCTGGGGACAGGAAAGTTCAGAGCGCGATAGCGTCACCGCTGAACCACACATCGCGTTACCCCGGGGGGCGACCCTCGGCCCCGAGAAGCTTGTACCACCTTGGAGGTGAGGGTGTCCCAGATCGCAGGCGAGCCCGCGACCCAGGACTTCGTGGAAGTCCGGCTGCCGGCCGCGGGTGCCTACCTGTCGGTGCTGCGTACGGCCACTGCCGGCCTCGCGGCCCGTTTGGACTTCACCCTCGACGAGATCGAGGACCTGCGCATCGCGGTGGACGAGGCGTGCGCGATCCTGCTCCAGCAGGCCGTGCCCGGCTCGGTACTGAGCTGTGTGTTCCGGCTCGTCGACGACTCGCTCGAGGTCACCGTCTCGGCCCCGACCACGGACGGCCACGCTCCCTCCAGGGACACCTTCGCCTGGACCGTGCTGTCCGCCCTCGCGGGCAAGGTCTCCTCCGCCGTGGACGAGGACAAAACCGTTTCGATCAGCCTCTACAAACAGCGCGGCGCGGGACCCGGGCCGGCGTGAGGAACGGGGACGGGCCGGTGCGGGACGAAGAGCGCGGCACACGAGAGCTGTCGGACGGCACTCCCCCCTGCTCGGACGGAGCCGAGAGCCTGGGGGTGGGCCCGAGCGGTCCGAGCGGTTCCCGACGCGTGGTGGGCGGCATCGACGGCATCCCCGAGCAGGCCCGGCCACACCCGGAGGACGACTCCGCGGAGACCGGCTTCCTGGACGACGGTCGGGATGACGAAGGCGCCGTGCAGGGCGCGCCTCAGGGCGGAGGGAGCGGAGTCTCCCCCGTCCGTGTGGAGGCGAGGGCTCGGGAGAGGGCAACGGGCGGGACGATGAGCGAGCACGAGCGAAACGCCGAGGACGAGGCGATGGGCGCGCACAGCGTGCAGGCCACGCAGCACGACCCTCAGGACCGCAGCGGGGCGCGCGCCATGTTCATCGAGCTGCGCAAGCTCCAGGACGGCAGCGCCGAGTACGCGGAGCTGCGCAATCAGCTGGTCCGTATGCACCTGCCGCTCGTCGAGCACCTCGCGCGCCGCTTCCGCAACCGCGGTGAGCCACTGGACGACCTCACCCAGGTCGCCACCATCGGCCTGATCAAGTCGGTCGACCGCTTCGACCCGGAGCGCGGCGTCGAGTTCTCGACCTACGCGACGCCGACGGTCGTCGGCGAGATCAAGCGGCACTTCCGGGACAAGGGCTGGGCGGTGCGGGTGCCGCGGCGCCTGCAGGAGCTGCGCCTCGCCCTGACGACGGCCACGGCCGAGCTGTCCCAGCAGCACGGCCGCTCCCCCACCGTCCATGAACTCGCCGAGAAGCTAGCGATCTCGGAGGAGGAGGTCCTGGAGGGCCTGGAGTCCGCCAACGCGTACTCCACGCTGTCCCTGGACGTCCCCGACACCGACGACGAGTCCCCCGCGGTCGCGGACACGCTGGGCGCGGAGGACGAGGCGCTGGAGGGCGTCGAGTACCGCGAGTCGCTCAAGCCGCTGCTCGAAGACCTCCCGCCGCGCGAGAAGCGGATCCTGTTGCTGCGGTTCTTCGGCAACATGACCCAGTCGCAGATCGCGCAGGAGGTCGGGATCTCCCAGATGCACGTGTCGCGGCTGCTGGCGCGGACGCTGGCACAGCTGCGGGAGAAGCTGCTGGTGGAGGAGTGACGGTCAGGCCCGGGTACTACTCCTGATCCGATGCGCTGCCGGGCCCCCGGATTCCGAGGGCCTGGGTCGTCTCCTGGTTGATCAGGAGCACGAGCGTGGCGATCGCGGCCGCCGCGATCGCGATGCCCGCCGGGATCGCGATGCTGTCGGCCTGGAGCAGGCTGTAGGCCACCGGCAGGGCCAGGATCTGCGTGATGACGGACGGCCCTCGACTCCAGCTGCGCTGAGCGAAGAGGCCCCGCGCGGCGAGCAGCGGCAGCAGCGCGAGCACGATCAGGGTCACGCCGAGGGTGACGGCCTGCCGGCGGTCGTCCGGATCACCGACGAGACCAAGGACGAGCACCCAGATGCCTCCGACGGCGAGCGCCAGCCCTTCCAGCGCGGTGAGTACCGCCGCATACGTCAGTCGGCGCGGGCGCGGACCGGTGGTTTCCGGGGTGGTGGGGGTCTGCTCCTTGGTCACCCCTGAAGGGTAGCCCTCGGGTGTATCGCCCCCGCCGCCCCTACCCGTCCCATCCCCAGGGGCGCCGCCCCTTCGACCCCGCTTCCCAGGGGCTCTGCCCCCCCTGGACCCCCGCTCCTCAAACGCCGGAGGGGCTGGATTTGCCCCGTCCGGCGTTCGAGGATGAGACCGCTCCGTCCCCAGCCCCCACCCACCCACCCGCAGGGGGCTCCGCTTCTCACCGCCGGCCCAGGCATTCCAGCCCGTCCGGCGTTTGAGGACGAGGCCCCTTCAGGGCCGAAGCGGGGGTCTGGGTGCGGCAGCCCCCAGCAGGGCCCGCGTGGATTCCGGTCACCTCCCAGCGGACGGCACCAGCACACGCGGCCCAACCGACGGAGTCCCCCCGTGTTGAGACTCACGCGCGATGTCTTACTTGATCCCTACCTCGGCCTGTGCCCGGTACCCCCCAGTAGGTACGCTGCAACTCATGCGTGCACTTCTCGTGGTCAATCCGGCAGCAACCACCACAAGCGCACGTACGCGCGATGTCCTGATCCATGCGCTCGCCAGCGAGATGAAGCTCGAGGCGGTCACCACCGAGTACCGCGGCCACGCGCGCGACCTGGGCCGGCAGGCGGCGGAGAGCGACGACGTCGACCTGGTGGTCGCCCTCGGCGGTGACGGCACGGTGAACGAGGTCGTCAACGGCCTGTTGCACAACGGCCCCGACCCGAAACACCTCCCCCGCCTCGCGGTGGTCCCCGGCGGCTCCACCAACGTCTTCGCCCGCGCGCTCGGCCTGCCCAACGACGCCGTGGAGGCGACCGGCGCCCTGCTCGACGCCCTGCGCGAGGGCAGCGAGCGCACGGTCGGCCTGGGCCTGACCTCGGGCACGCCCGGCACCGAGGACGAGGCCGTGCCGGGACGGTGGTTCACCTTCAACGCGGGCCTCGGTTTCGACGCCGGCGTGGTCGGACGGGTCGAGCAGCAGCGCGAGCGCGGCAGAAAGTCCACACACGCGCTCTACGTCCGACAGGCCCTGCGCCAGTTCTTCGGCGAGGCGCACCGCCGGCACGGGACGATCACGCTGGAGCGGCCGGACGCCGAGCCGGTGACCGATCTGGTTCTCTCCATAGTCTCGAACACCTCGCCGTGGACCTTCCTGGGCAATCACCCGATGTACGCGTCACCTAAGGCCTCGTTCGATAAAGGCCTCGACGTACTCGGTCTCAGCCGCATGACGACAGCCGCGGTTGCCCGGTATGGCACCCAGTTGCTCACTTCGTCCCCCGAGCGCGGACCCCATGGAAAGCACGCCGTCTCACTCCACGACCTGGACCGCTTCACCTTGCATTCGAAGGTCCCCTTGCCCCTTCAGATGGACGGCGACCATCTGGGGCTGCGTACGAGCGTGACGTTCACAGGCGTACGCCGTGCACTGCGTGTGATTGTGTGAGCGGAACGGGCTAAAGTCCTTTCACTCGAACGTTTAGGCCAGGATCCACCCCATGGAAGTACGGCTGTGACCTAGTCGACACCGAGGAATCAAAAAAAACTTTCCGGAAGGGGTTGTATCCGCCGCTGAGGTTTGCGAGTCTCTACGTGGCGATCGGGACAGCCCGCAACACCGGCTCCACAGATCACCGGAACCCCTCTTCAAATCACAGGACCTCGCCGGGAACCTGGCGGTCGGCCCTTCACTTGTTGAGGGATTCGTGAAAGCGTTCACATTCACAAGCAACTTGCACGTAATACACAAGGAGAGGTAGCAGCCATGGACTGGCGTCACAACGCCGTTTGCCGCGAGGAAGACCCCGAGCTCTTCTTCCCTATCGGCAACACCGGTCCTGCGCTGCTGCAGATCGAGGAAGCCAAGGCCGTCTGCCGTCGCTGCCCCGTTATGGATCAGTGTCTGCAGTGGGCGCTCGAGTCCGGCCAGGACTCCGGCGTCTGGGGTGGTCTCAGCGAGGACGAGCGCCGCGCCATGAAGCGCCGCGCCGCCCGCAACCGGGCCCGTCAGGCCTCCGCCTGACAACACCCGCCCCGCAAACAGCCTGAGCTTGGCGGCGCGTACAGCGAGTACGCATCTCCCGCCCCCGAGCCGCAGCGCGCAGTACCCCCGATGCGCAGCAAATGCTGGCAACGAGCATGTTGAGCCCCAGCCCCCTGAACGGGCTGGGGCTCTTTGCTGTCCACAGGCCGGCGAACAGCGAACATCCAGCCGTTCACGTGTGTGTTGGGGGGGGCATGGAGGGCGTGTGTGCAGTGCGCCACCGCGCCACCGTGGTGCACGGCACACGGCCCCGTCGGCGCTTACTTGTGCGCCCGCACCGGGAGATCGAGGATCACCCGGGTCCCCCGCTCCGGCGCCGGCACCATGTCGAACGTGCCGCCCAACTCGCCCTCCACCAGCGTCCGTACGATCTGAAGGCCGAGGTTGCCCGCGGTGTGCGGGTCGAAGCCCTCGGGCAGGCCCACGCCGTCGTCCTGGACGGTGACCAGGAGGCGGGCCTGCTTGGTCGTGCCGCCGCGGACCGCCGAGACCTCGACCGTGCCGGTGTCGCCCTCGCGGAAGCCGTGCTCCAGGGCGTTCTGCAGGATCTCGGTCAGGACCATCGACAGCGGGGTGGCGACCTCGGCGTCCAGGATGCCGAAGCGGCCGGAGCGGCGGCCGGTGACCTTGCCGGGCGAGATCTCGGCGACCATCGCCAGCACCCGGTCGGCGATCTCGTCGAACTCCACGCGCTCGTCCAGGTTCTGGGAGAGCGTCTCGTGCACGATCGCGATCGAGCCGACCCGTCGTACGGCCTCTTCGAGAGCTTCGCGGCCGCGGTCGGACTCGATGCGCCGGGCCTGGAGGCGGAGCAGGGCGGCCACCGTCTGGAGGTTGTTCTTGACCCGGTGGTGGATCTCCCGGATCGTCGCGTCCTTGGTGATCAACTCGCGCTCGCGGCGGCGCAGTTCGGTGACGTCCCGGAGCAGGACCAGCGAACCGATGCGGGTGCCCTTGGGCTTGAGGGGGATCGCCCGGAACTGGATGACTCCGTCGCCCGACTCGATCTCGAACTCGCGGGGCGCCCAGCCGCTGGCCACCTTGGCGAGCGCCTCGTCCACGGGGCCGTGGGTCGGGGCGAGTTCGGCGGTGGTCTTGCCCAGGTGATGGCCGACGAGGTCGGCGGCGAGGCCGAGGCGGTGGTAGGCGGACAGCGCGTTCGGGGAGGCGTACTGGACGAGGCCGTCGGCGTCGAGGCGGATCAGGCCGTCGCCGACGCGCGGCGAGGCGTCCATGTCGACCTGCTGGTTGGCGAAAGGGAACGCGCCGGCCGCGATCATCTGCGCGAGATCCGAGGCGCTCTGGAGGTACGTCAGCTCCAGGCGGCTCGGGGTGCGGACGGTCAGCAGGTTGGTGTTGCGCGCGATGACACCCAGGACGCGCCCGTCCCGTCGTACGGGAATCGACTCGACGCGGACCGGCACCTCCTCGCGCCACTCGGGGTCGCCCTCCCGCACGATCCGGCCCTCGTCGAGCGCGGCGTCCAGCATCGGGCGGCGGCCGCGTGGGACGAGGTGGCCGACCATGTCGTCCTGGTACGAGGTCGGGCCGGTGTTGGGCCGCATCTGTGCGACGGACACATAGCGGGTGCCGTCACTCGTGGGGACCCACAGGACCAGGTCGGCGAAGGAGAGGTCGGAGAGCAGCTGCCACTCCGAGACCAGCAGGTGGAGCCACTCGAGGTCTGAGTCGTCGAGGGCCGTGTGCTGGCGTACGAGTTCGTTCATGGAGGGCACGTGGCCGAGCGTACCTGGCGGTACGGACATGGCTCGAAACCAGCCACTTCAAGGAGCTGCGGGGGCCGGAAACACCCGCGGGCCGCGGCGCCTGGGAGGGACCCTCAACCCTCCCGGCACCGCAGCCCGGAGCAACATCGGCCGTGGGGTGTGCGGTCCCGGTCGGCCGAAGGATGAGGAGCCGGGGCAGTCAGGGCAGAGAGCTCCGGTTCCTCGGTCCGCCTTCCTGTGCGGGGAAGGCGGAAGTCGGTGCGTTCTTCTCCTACGCACTCCTTCGCATTGTGGACTAGACCACTCGGGTGTGTCCATGCGTTGGAGCCTGTTTGTTGTTGACGGTTCTTCGCGGGCTCCGAGCCAGTCGGAGAACCAGTGGGACACCCTGACGTCCACCACGCAGCCTAACCCGTGTGGGTTCATGTGCGGGGCCAGTTGGCCATGGCAATTTCCGCGAGCGCCTCCAGTTCCTCCCGGCTCGCCCCGTCGCGCGCCTGTTGTGACATGCCCTGGATCATCGCGCCCGCGTGCCGGGCGAGGGCGGCGGCGTCGGTGCCGGACGGGAGGGCGCCCGTGGCGATGTCCGCTTCCATACGACTCCGGACGGCCGCGATGGTGGCATTGCGCCGATGCCGTAGCGACTCCTCCACCTCGGGCGTGGAGCAGTTGGTGGCCGCGTGGGCGACGAGGCAGCCGTGCGGATGGGCCGGATCGGTGTACTCGGCGGCGGCCTCGCGCAGCATCCGCGCGACGGCCGCGCGGGCGGTGGGCTCCTCGGCGAGGGCGCGATCGACGAAGGAGCCGTACCGCACGTCGTACGCGCGGACGGCCTCTTCGAACAGGGACTGCTTGTCCCCGAAGGCCGCGTACAGGCTGGGAGCGCCGATGTTCATGACGCGCGTGAGGTCGGAGACGGAGGTCGCCTCGTAGCCGCGCTCCCAGAACGCGAGGATCGCCTTCTCCAGAGCCGTCTCACGATCGAAGGAGCGGGGGCGGCCGCGGGGTCTGGCCGCCGGGCGGGCCTGCAGGCCGGTCTCCTCGCCCTCCTTGTTGCTCACCATGGAGCGCATTTTATAGCGGACGCTAGACAAATGTCGGCGAGGCGGCCTACGGTTATTTTTGTAGCGACCGCTAGGGAACTTTTGTTCACTCGGGCCCGGGCATCCGGATGCCCTGCTCTGTTAGATTGGTCTAAACCACATGCCCTCTTGAGATCGGCAGGCCCAGCGTGGAAGTTGTCATCGTTCCGGACGCCAAGGCGGGTGGCGAGCTGATAGCCGAGGCCATGGCGCAGTTGCTCCGACGCAAGCCCGACGCCGTGCTCGGTGTGGCCACCGGGTCGACGCCGCTGCCCATCTACGCGGCGCTCGCGGCCAAGGTGCGCTCCGGTGCCGTGGATGTCTCACGGGCGCGGATCGCGCAGCTGGACGAGTATGTGGGGCTGCCCGCCGAGAATCCGGAGTCGTACCGGTCCGTGCTGCGGCGCGAGGTGCTGGAGCCGCTCGGGATCGGAATGGATGCGTTCATGGGGCCCGACGGTACGGCCGCGGACGTACAGGGGGCGTGTGAGGCGTATGACGCGGCGCTGGCCGCTGCCGGGGGCGTCGATCTGCAGTTGCTCGGGATCGGGACGGACGGGCACATCGGGTTCAATGAGCCGTGTTCGTCGCTGGCGTCGCGGACGCGGATCAAGACGTTGACGGAGCAGACGCGCGTCGACAACGCCCGGTTCTTCGACGGGGACATCGAGCAGGTGCCGCATCACGTGATCACTCAGGGCATCGGCACGATTCTTGAGGCGCGGCACCTGGTGTTGCTGGCGACGGGTGAGGGCAAGGCGGATGCGGTCGCCGCGACTGTGGAGGGGCCGGTGGCTGCCGTTTGTCCGGCCTCGGCGTTGCAGTTGCATCCGCATGCGACGGTTGTTGTGGACGAGGGGGCGGCGTCGAAGTTGAAGCTTGCCGACTACTTCCGGCACACGTATGCCAACAAGCCTGACTGGCAGGGGATTTGAGAAGCGGATTGCCTCTGCCGGGTTCGGCTTTCTGCGGGCTGCGGGCCGTACGTGGCTGGTCGCGCCCACGCGGCGGAGCCGCATATCGATACAGCCCCGCGCCCCTGAGGGCATACAGGCGCCGGTCCCCTTTCAAGGGACCGGCGCCTTAGTCGTCGTAACGACTACTCCCCCGCGATGACCTCCGCCGCCGCCCGGCCGCACACGCGAGCCGCGCCATGCGTGGCGATGTGCAGGGCACCTCGGGGTGGGGCCTGGGGGACGCCCATTTCGACCACGATCGTGTCGGGGCGGGCCTCCAGCAGGGTGTCCAGGGCGCGCCGCATCCAAGGGTGCCGGTGTTCGTCGCGGACCACCGCCACGATCCGCCGGGGCCCCGCCGCGTCCAGTGCTTTCCGACCCGCTTCCTCTCCCGTGAAGGTGCCCGTCTGTGTGCCCGTGAGCAGGCGGGTCAGTTCCGCCGCCACGCCCCAGGGCGTCTCGTCGCCCACGGCGATGTTCGCCACCGGGGTGAGGGCGGCGACGTAGGGCGCTTCGGTGAGCGGGGTGAAGTCCGCGGCGCCGGTCGCCCGCAGGGCGCGGCGGGCGGCGACGAGGCCCACGTCCGTTCGGCCCTCGTCCTCGGTCCCCGCTGTGGCGGTCGCCGTCCAACGGGCCAGTTCGCGGACCCGTTCCGCGGCGTCCGCCAGGCGTTCCTCGGGGAGTTCGCCGACGCGGACCGCGGCGATCAGGGCGTCCCGCAGACGGCGTACCGTCTCGTCGTCCGCCAGGCCGCCGCCCACGCAGATCGCGTCGGCGCCGGCCGTGATGGCGAGGACGCTGCCGCGTTCGATGCCGTAGGTGGCGGCGATGGCCTGCATCTCCATGCCGTCGGTGACGATCAGGCCGGTGTAGCCGAGGTCGCCGCGCAGGAGGTCGGTCAGGACGGGGCGGGAGAGGGTCGCCGGGTGGTCGGGGTCCAGGGCGGGGATGAGGATGTGCGCGCTCATCACCGCCCTCGTGCCGGCGGCGATCGCCGCGCGGAACGGGGAGAGTTCGCGGTCCGACAGCACGTCCAGGGCGGCGTCGATGCGCGGGAGCGCGTGGTGGGAGTCGACCGCCGTGTCGCCGTGGCCCGGGAAGTGCTTCGTGCAGGCCGCCACGCCCGCCGACTGGAGGCCGGTGACGTAGGCCGCGGTGTGGCGGGCGACCAGGGCGGTGTCGGCGCCGAAGGAGCGTACGCCGATCACCGGGTTCGCGGGGTTGGAGTTCACGTCCGCCGACGGGGCCCAGTTGAGGTTCACCCCGCAGGCGGCCAGGCGGCGGCCCAGTTCGGACGCCACCTGCCTCGTCAGCTCCACGTCGTCCACCGCGCCCAGGGCGTGGTTGCCGGGGAAGCTGGAGCCGCACCTCACCTCCAGCCTCGTCACATCACCCCCCTCCTCGTCGATCGCGACCAGCACGTCGTCCCGTTCGGCGCGCAACTGGGCGGTGAGGGCCGCGAGTTGTTCCGGCGAGGCGATGTTGCGGCCGAACAGGCCGACGGAGGCGAGGCCCTCGCCGAGGCGGCGGAGCAGCCAGTCGGGGGCGGTGGTGCCGGTGAAGCCGGGCTGGAGGACCGTCAGCGCGTCGCGCGTCAAGCCATCTTTTCCCGAATTGGATGCAGTGGTGCCGCTGGCGAATGTCGTCATCGGGTGGCGTTATCCCTTCACTGCGCCGGCCGTCAGGCCGCTGACAGCCCTGCGCTGCAGGAAGACGAAGAGGATCAGGATCGGGATGGCGAAGAGGGAGGACGCCGCCATCGTCGCGCCCCAGTCGTTGCCGAAGGCGGTCTGGAAGCTGGACAGCCACAGTGGCAGGGTCTGGGCCTCGGTCTCCTTGTTGAGCACCAGGACCAGGGGGAATTCATTCCATGCGGTGATGAAGCCGAACAGGGACGTGGACATCAGGCCCGGGGCCAGCAGCGGCAGGATGACCTTGCGGAAGGCCTGGGCGCGGGTGCAGCCGTCGACCATCGCGGCCTCCTCCAGATCCCGGGGCACCGCGGCGACGAAGCCGCGCAGGGTCAGGATGGTGAAGGGCAGGATCATCATCATGTAGAAGGCCGTCAGCGGCACGAGGCTGTTCAGCATCGACGCGTCCCGCACGATCATGTACATCGCGATGATCATGACCTCCCAGGGTGCCATCTGGGCCAGCATGAAGCCGATGACGAAGCCGCGCCGCCCCTTGAAGCGCATCCGGGCCAGGGCGAAGGAGCCGGCCAGCGCGAGGACCAGGGCGAGGACGACCGCGCACAGGGTGACGACCAGCGAGTTGGTGACGTACGTCCAGAAGTGGTCGACGCCGGTCGCCCGCTCGAAGTGCTCGAAGGTGACGTCGGTCGGGAACCAGACGGGGTCCTCGGAGATGATGTCGCCGGTCGGTTTGAACGCCGTGGCGAACATCCAGTACACGGGGAAGACGAAGCCGATGAACAGGGCGACGGCCGTGACGTTGGGCCACAGGCGGCCGAAGAGCGAGCGCTTCACAGCCCGGCCTCCTCTTCCTCTCGCTTGAGCACGATCCTGAGGTAGTAGGCGGTGATGCCGAGCAGGATCAGGATGGTCAGGACGGCGATGGCGGCGCCCATGCCGTAGTGCTGGTTGCCGACGCCCTCGATGTAGGCGTAGACGGGCAGGATCTCGGTGAGCCGGTCGGGGCCGCCGCCGTTGATGGTGAAGACCTGCACGAACGCCTTGAAGACCCAGATGATCTCCAGGAACGTCGTGGCGTAGAGGAAGGGGCGCAGGAAGGGCAGCGTCACCGTGGTGAAGCTCTTCCAGCCGCCCGCGCCGTCGAGCGCCGCGGCCTCGTAGAGCTCGTCCGGGATGGTGGTCGTGGCCGCGTACAGGTTGATCGCGACGAACGGGATCGACTGCCAGACGATCAGCACCGTGACCACGAAGAAGGTCGACATCTGGCTGCTGGTCCAGCTGTAGTCGGCCATGGAGTGCCAACCGAGCTTGTCCAGGACCCAGTTGACGACGCCGAAGCGCTGGGCGAACAGCCACTGGTAGACGGTGGTCGCGGCGACCACGGGCATCGCCCAGGCCAGCACCAGCCCGATCATCAGGGTGACCCGCATCCGCTGCCCGAGGCGGGCCAGCAGCAGGCCGACCAGGGCGCCGAGAACCATGATCAGGGCGACGTTGACCGCCGTGAACAGGATCGAGCGCAGGGTGACGCGCCAGAAGTCCCCGCCGGTGAGGACCTCCTTGTAGTTGTCGATGCCGTTCCACTCGGTGACGTGCTGGATCAGCTGCGCCATGTTGAGGTTCTGGAACGACAGCAGCACGTCCTTCAGCAGCGGCCAGCCGAGCAGCAGCACGGTGGCCACGCAGGCCGGCAGCAACAGGAGGTACGGGGTGAGCGCGCCGAGGCGCGAGGCGGCCCGCGGTCCCTGCCCTGCGGGGCCGCTCTCGTCCCTTTTGACTACGTCCACCGGGCCGGAGGGCGGCCGTTCGGTCTGCACGGTCATGCTCGCGATCTCTCTTCTCGACCTACGTACGTAGACCCGCGTGCGGTTGCCGGGGCGGAGGGCGGCACGCGCGTCCCCCGCCCCGGCGCGAACACCGGCGCCTTGTCCTGCCGCTGCTCCTACTGCTGCTGCGACAGACGCTTGTTGAACTCGTCCTCGACCTGCTTCGCCGCCTCGGCCGGGGACTTACCGTTCAGCACGGCCGTCATGTACGTCTTGATCGGGTTGGGCGCGTTCTCCACGGCGGCCCACTCCGGGATCAGCGGCGTGGTGCCACCGCCCGCGGCGGCCGGCGCGGCGGCCTCGGCGACGGCGTTGCCCTTGAGGTTGGTCTGCAGCGACTCCTTGTTCGGGATGACGCCGTTGAGCTTGGCCAGCTCGCCCTCGTACTTGTCGGACAGGGCGATCTTCAGGAACTCCTTGGCCAGCTCCTGCTTCTGGCTGCCCGCGGCGACCGCGAGGTTGGAGCCGCCGAGGAAGACACCCTCGGGCTTGTCGGCCGTGGCACCCGGGATGGTGAAGTAGCCGATCTCCTTCTCGATCTTCTTGTTGGCCTCGATGGCGATGCCGGCCTCCCAGCCCATGCCGATGAAGGCGCCGACATTGCCCTTGCCGAAGACCTCGCCCTGCTGCGGGGTGGCCTCGTCCTTGTCCTTGGGGGCCTTGGACAGGGCCTGGAACTTCTTGTACGTCTCCATGGCGGCGGCGATCTTCGGGTCGGCGAGGTTGGAGACGTACTTGTCGCCGTCCTTCTTCACCAGCTCGGCGCCCTCACCGATGGTCAGGCCGACGAAGTGGTACCAGTTCTGGCCGGGCAGGTAGATCGGCTCGGCGTCGGTCTTCTCGCCGATCTGCTTGAGGTCGGCGTAGAACTCGTCGCGGGTCTTGGGGGTGTCCTTGATGCCCGCCTCGGCCCAGATCTTCTTGTTGTAGAGGACGACTCGGTTGGCGAAGTACCAGGGCGCGGCGTACTGCTTGCCGTCGTAGATGGAGGACGCGTTGAGGGACTCGGTCCAGTCGGCGCCGATCTCGGTCTTGACGTCGGCGAGGTCGGCGAGACCGCCGGTCTTGGCGTAGGCCGGGGTCTGGGTGTTGCCGATCTCGAAGACGTCCGGCGGGTTCTCCTCGGACAGGGCGGTGGTCAGCTTCTGCTGGATGCCGTTCCACTGCTGGACCTCGAACTTGACCTTGGCCTTGGTCTTCTTCTCGAACGCCGCCTGGACGTCCTTCTGCCACTGGTCCGGCGAGGAGCCGTCCATCACCCACACCGTGAGCGTCTGGCCCGCGTACCCGTCCGCCCCGGCCTTGCCCCCGCCGTCACCGTCGTCGCCCCCGCACGCGGCCAGGGAGATCATCATGCCCGCGACACCGATCGCGGATATCAGCTTGCGCTTCACGCCACCCTCCTCAGGGATGCCCACACCTCCCGCCCATGGGCCGGGACCTGGACCAATGGTGTAGACCAGTAGGGGGGAGCTTGGACCAGACCAGGAAGCGTGTCAAGGGTGGCCGAATGGCCCCTGACCAGCCGTTATGCGACCTACATATGCAGGAACCTTTAAGTAAGAAGGCAGCGAAAAACAGCGGGGCCGGAGTACTCTCGTCCGCTAGACCACTTCGACGTTGTGGACTAGACCAAATGAGGCGGCGACGGTATACAGAAGGGATCACGAGGTGATCCGCATCCGGAGCCGGGAAGGCAGGCCATGAGTACCGACGTCAGCAGTGCGGAGAACGAGGGTGGGGCAGGCGTTCGTACCGCGCGCGTGCCCAAGTACTACCGCCTGAAGAAGCACCTGCTCGACATGACGGAGACGCAGTCTCCCGGCACCCCGGTCCCGCCCGAGCGCACGCTGGCCGCCGAGTTCGACACCTCCCGCACGACCGTGCGCCAGGCCCTCCAGGAGCTGGTCGTCGAGGGGCGCCTGGAGCGCATCCAGGGCAAGGGCACGTTCGTCGCCAAGCCGAAGGTCTCGCAGGCCCTGCAACTCACCTCGTACACCGAGGACATGCGCGCCCAGGGCCTGGAGCCGACCTCGCAGCTGCTGGACATCGGCTACATCACCGCCGACGACCGGCTCGCCGAGCTCCTCGACATCACGGCCGGCGGACGGGTGCTGCGCATCGAGCGGCTGCGCATGGCCAACGGCGAGCCGATGGCCATCGAGACCACGCATCTGTCGGCCAAGCGCTTCCCGGCCCTGCGCCGCTCCCTGGCCAAGTACACGTCCCTCTACACCGCGCTCGCCGAGGTCTACGACGTCCATCTCGCCGAGGCCGAGGAGACCATCGAGACCTCCCTGGCCACCCCGCGCGAGGCCGGCCTGCTCGGCACCGACGTGGGCCTGCCGATGCTGATGCTGTCCCGGCACTCACAGGACCGGGACGGGCAGCCGGTGGAGTGGGTGCGGTCGGTGTACCGGGGGGATCGCTACAAGTTCGTCGCTCGGCTGAAGCGGCCTGCCGACTGAGCGGGCGAGGCGGACAGCGCCCCGAAGGGGCGCGGGGCTGTGTCCGATATGCAGCTCCGCCGCGTGGGCGCGACAAGCCACGACGGCGCCGCGGACACACGACGGCATCACGGCTCTCCCAGCGGAGCGCTACCGCGGTGTAGCGCAACTGCCGCTCCTGCTCTACGTTCCTCCCGTCGCCGCATGGACGGGAGGACTCCCCGGTGCGTACCGCGAACGTCCGATCCATCGTCATCTGGACCCTCGTCGCGCTCGTCGGTGCGTCGGGCTGGTCCGTGCTCGCGCTCTCCCGGGGCGAGGACGTCTCGGCCGCCTGGATGGTCGCGGCCGCCCTCGGCTCGTACGCCATCGCCTACCGCTTCTACGCCAAGTTCATCGCGTACAAGGTCCTGAAGGTCGACAGGACCAGGGCGACCCCGGCCGAACGCCTCGACAACGGCATCGACTTCCACCCCACCGACCGCCGCGTCCTGCTCGGCCACCACTTCGCGGCGATCGCCGGCGCCGGACCGCTGGTCGGCCCGGTGCTGGCCGCGCAGATGGGGTATCTCCCGGGCACGATCTGGATCATCGCGGGCGTCATCTTCGCGGGCGCGGTCCAGGACATGGTGGTGCTGTTCTTCTCCACCCGCCGGGACGGACGCTCGCTGGGGCAGATGGCGCGCGAGGAGATCGGCCCGTTCGGCGGCGCGGCCGCGCTGCTCGCCGCCTTCGCCATCATGATCATCCTGCTCGGTGTGCTGGCGCTGGTGATCGTCAACGCCCTCGCCCAGTCCCCCTGGGGCACCTTCTCCATCGCGATGACGATCCCGATCGCCCTGCTGATGGGCTTCTACCTGCGGGTCCTGCGCCCCGGCCGGGTCACCGAGGTCTCCGTCATCGGCGTGGCCCTCCTGCTGCTCGCCCTGGTCGCGGGCCGCTGGGTCGCCGAGTCGTCGTGGGCCGACACCTTCACCCTCGCGCCCTCGACGCTGGTCGTCTGGCTGGTGGCGTACGGCTTCATCGCCTCGATCCTGCCGGTGTGGATGCTGCTGGCGCCGCGCGACTACCTCTCCACCTTCATGAAGATCGGCACGATCGTGCTGCTCGCCCTCGGTGTGGTCATCGCCCTGCCGACGCTGAAGATGGACGCGGTGACCGACTTCGCCTCGCGTGGCGACGGCCCGGTCTTCGCGGGGTCCCTGTTCCCCTTCGTCTTCATCACCATCGCCTGCGGCGCCCTGTCCGGCTTCCACTCGCTCATCTCGTCCGGTACGACGCCGAAGATGATCCAGAAGGAGACGCAGGTCCGGATGATCGGCTACGGCTCCATGCTGATGGAGTCGTCGGTCGCCGTGATGGCACTGGTCGCCGCGAGCATCATCGACCCGGGGCTGTACTTCGCGATGAACGCGCCCGCCGGGGTCATCGGGGACACCGTGCAGAACGCCTCGCAGGTCGTGGGCAGTTGGGGCTACCAGATCTCCCCCGAGGCGCTGGCGCGGGCGGCGGAGAACGTCGAGGAGGCGTCCCTGCTCTCCCGCACCGGCGGCGCGCCCACCCTCGCCATCGGCGTCTCGGAGATCTTCTCCCAGGTCACCGGGGACGGCCTGCGCGCCTTCTGGTACCACTTCGCGATCATGTTCGAGGCGCTGTTCATCCTGACCGCGCTGGACGCCGGCACCCGCGTGGGCCGGTTCATGCTCCAGGACACGCTGGGCAACGTCTACCGGCCGTTCAAGAACGTCAGCTGGAAGCCCGGCCTGGTCATCACCAGCGCGATCGTGTGCGGATCGTGGGCCCCTCGGCGGCATCAACCAGCTGTTCCCGATCTTCGGCATCTCGAACCAGCTGCTGGCCGCGGTCGCCCTCGCCGTCTGTACGACCCTGCTGGTGAAGTCCGGACGCCTCAAGTGGGCCTGGATCACCGGGGTCCCGCTCGCCTGGGACGCCACGGTCACGCTCACCGCCAGCTGGCAGAAGGTCTTCTCCAGCGACCCCAAGGTCGGCTTCTTCAAGCAGCGTCAGGTGTTCCAGGACGCCATCGACCGCGGTGAGGTGCTGCCGCCCGCCAAGACCATGGACGACATGCACACCGTGGTCACCAACTCCACCGTGGACGGCGTCCTCTCGGCGGTCCTCGCCCTGCTGATCGTCGTCGTCATCGTCGACGCGGCCCGCGTCTGCGTCCGGCACGTCCGCCGCCCGGCGCTGTCCACGCTGAGCGAGGCGCCGTACGTCGAGTCGAAGATCGTCGCCCCGGCGGGACTGTTCCCGACCCGGGAGGAGAAGGAGGAGGCACGCCATGACGTCGGCGCTGCGGCGGGCACTTAGGGGTGTGCGCTGGTATGTACGGGAGCTGACCGACGAGTCGGCGTACGACCGCTATGTCGCACACATCCGCCGGGACCACCCGCAGGCGGCCGTGCCCTCACGCCGGACGTTCGAGCGCATGCGCACCGACCGTCAGGAGCAGGACCCCCGGCAGGGCTTCCGCTGCTGCTGAGCCGCAGGCCGCGCGGCAAGCGCTGTCAGTCGAGTGCTATCCGTTATACGGACGGGGGTTCCATAAAGCGAAACCGTCGCCTAGATTTCCTGCGCATTGCACAGGTGATCAGTGAGGGGACGGAGCCGCCGTATGTCTGATGCGCCAGAAGTGAGACCACCGGTGGTGACACCCGTGCGTGTGGTCATCGCCCTCTGCCTGATCGCGCCGTTCGTGGCGATGCTGTGGGTCGGCTCGTACGCGAAGATGGACCCGGCCTTCGCCGGTATCCCGTTCTTCTACTGGTACCAGATGCTGTGGGTGCTGATCTCCACCGCACTGACGATGATCGCGTACAAGCTGTGGCAGCGTGACCAGCGTGCACGCCGTGGGGGTGCCGAGTGAACGACGGCGTGAACGGCGTCGCACTCGCCGTCTTCATCATCTTCTTCCTGGCCGTCACGGTCATGGGCTTCCTGGCCTCGCGCTGGCGCAAGGCCGAGAACGAGCACAGCCTCGACGAATGGGGCCTGGGCGGCCGGTCGTTCGGCACCTGGGTCACCTGGTTCCTGCTCGGCGGCGACCTCTACACGGCTTACACGTTCGTGGCGGTCCCGGCGGCGATCTACGCGGCCGGCGCGGCGGGCTTCTTCGCGGTGCCGTACACGATCCTGGTGTACCCGCTGATCTTCACCTTCCTGCCCCGCCTCTGGTCGGTCTCGCACAAGCACGGATACGTCACGACCTCGGACTTCGTGCGCGGCCGCTTCGGTTCGAAGGGCCTGTCGCTGGCCGTGGCCGTCACCGGCCTGCTGGCGACCATGCCGTACATCGCGCTCCAACTGGTCGGCATCCAGGCGGTGCTGGACGTGATGGGCGTGGGCGGCGGTGAGAACACCAACTGGTTCATCAAGGACCTCCCGCTCCTCATCGCCTTCGGCGTGCTGGCGGCGTACACCTACTCCTCGGGTCTGCGCGCCCCGGCGCTGATCGCGTTCGTGAAGGACACGCTGATCTACGTCGTCATCGCGGTGGCGATCATCTACATCCCGATCAAGTTGGGCGGGTTCGACGAGATCTTCGGCGCGGCGAGCGAGAAGTACACGAAGGCCGGTGCGGGCGGCCTGATCCCGCCGGAGGCGGGCCAGTGGACGTACGCCACGCTGGCGTTGGGCTCCGCGCTCGCGCTGTTCATGTACCCGCACTCGATCACCGCGACGCTCTCCTCCAAGAGCCGTGAGGTGATCCGCCGCAACACCACGATCCTGCCGCTGTACTCCCTCATGCTCGGCCTGCTGGCCCTGCTGGGCTTCATGGCGATCGCGGCCGGAGTCTCCGTCACCAACCCGCAGTTGGCGATCCCGCAGCTCTTCGAGGACATGTTCCCGTCCTGGTTCGCGGGCGTGGCCTTCGCGGCGATCGGCATCGGTGCCCTCGTGCCCGCGGCCATCATGTCCATCGCGGCCGCGAACCTCTTCACCCGCAACATCTACAAGGACTTCATCAAGCCGGACGCGACGCCCGCGCAGGAGACCAAGGTCTCCAAGCTGGTCTCGCTGCTGGTGAAGGTGGGCGCCCTGGTCTTCGTCCTCACCATGGACAAGACGGTCGCGATCAACTTCCAGCTCCTCGGCGGCATCTGGATCCTGCAGACCTTCCCGGCCCTGGTCGGCGGCCTGTTCACCCGCTGGTTCCACCGCTGGGCCCTGCTGGCCGGCTGGGCGGTCGGCATGATCTACGGCACGGTCGCCGCGTACGGCGTCGCCTCGCCGACGCAGAAGCACTTCGGCGGCTCGGCCAAGGCGATCCCCGGCATCGGGGAGATCGGCTACATCGGCCTCACGGCGTTCGTGCTGAACGTGGTCGTGACGGTCGTCCTCACCTTCGTCCTGAAGGCGGCCAAGGCCCCCGAGGGCATCGACGAGACCAGGCCCGAGGACTACACGGCGGACGCGGGCGACCCGGGCGTCAAGGTGGAACTGCCGCCGGCGACCGCGGGTTCGTCCCACTGAGCACCTGACATCGACGGGCCGCCGGAGAAATCCGGCGGCCCGTCGGCGTGTCCGGGGCCGTCGGCGTGTCCGCCGGCCGCTAGTCCCTCGTACGCCTGGCCATCGCGTCCCAGAAATCGTCCAGTTCGCGGACTCGCATACTCACCCACTGCGGTGTCTTCCTGCGCACCCCCCTGGGCAGCCACCGCCGCACGCGTCCCGGCAGCAGCGCCTGCTGCTGCCGGCAGAACGGCTCCCGGATCTCCCCCCGCGGCACACAGCCCCGGGGCGGGTACGGGCAGAGCTGGAACTTGCAGTCGGGCAGACAGCTGGTTCCCGGCGCGGGCGGGTCCGAGATGCCGGCCCGCAGCTCGGGCCGCAGCGGCGCACGGTCGCTGCGGATGCACGGCGGCAGCGGCATCCCGGGCTGCTCCGCGCGGGCCATCCGCTCCTCGACCTCGTCCGGGTGCCCGTCCCGGTCGATGAGGTTCAGCATCACCATCATGTCGGCGACGAGACGCTGGGCGCGTGCGTCGAGGGTGCTCCACCCGACCGAGGGCGGGATCCACAGGTTGTGCTTGCGGTATCCCTCGGGGTTGCCGGTGCGCGCGCCGATGTTGTCGGCGACCCCCTTCTCGTCGATCCAGAGGAAGCGCTCGGGCTGCCCGGTCTCCAGCGCGAGGGCCACCAGGTCGCCCGCCTCGGCGACGAACGGATGCAGCGACCGGCGGGGCGAGTCGCCGTGCGCACCGGGGTGGCCGGGCGCTCTGTTCACTGTGCCGGCCATCGAAAGCCAGCGCTCAACAGTCTGTACGGCGGTTGCGCCACTCATCGTCCGGGCCGGCTCTCTCCCACCGTCGCGGTCGCCGTCCTTGCCCGCCGTCGCCTGCTCGCGCCGCTCATGAGTGCTCACGCTGTCCGGAAGTTCCCAAAGACACAGCGCCTGCAGCAGGATGAGCTGTGAATACCAGCAACGGGACTGCTGCAGCACGGTCTCCGCCTGGCGGATCAGGTCGGCGCGCCCGTCCGGGTAGGCGTGCGGGTGGCGTTTGCGCCGGTTGGCCGCGTACTTGAAGCCCTGGGCCAGCGCTGCTTCGAGGGCGAGCGGCAGGTCGGGGACGCCGCCGGTGGCTTTCGGGTCGAGGTGGCGCAGCCACTTGGTGAGGCGCTCGCGGGCCTCGTCACGGTGGGCCTCGTCGACCGAGCCCAGCAGCATGGGGATCAGCCAGGCACGCATCACGAACTCCCGGAACAGATCGACCCGTTTCTGCCGGTAGTCCTGGTTGAGTTCCCGCCGGTCCCGCTGCAACCGGGCGATGCGCTCGGACCTGGCCCGTGAGGGCGCGGCGGCCCTCGCCCGGCCCATGTGCGCGGCCCACTGCTCGTACTCCTGCCGCTTCCAGGTCTTCAACTCGCCGAGCCTGTCGTTGTACTCCTTCACGGGGTCGGTGTTCAGCCCGACCCGCGCACGGATCAGGGCGAACGCCGGGTTGCCGCCCGTGCCGAACTCCTGGGCGGCGGCCAGCCGTATGGAGTACGAGGGCTCCTGCACGCCGATCTCGAAGAGCTGCTCGTAGAGCGGGGTGGTGTCGATCCGGTCGGAGACGCTCCGCAGTGCGGCTCCGAGCTGCTTGAGCAGTCTCAGTTTCGCGTCGTCGAGGGTGCGCTGGTCGCCCTTGAAACCGGTCCAGCTCTCGCGCGCTTTGGCCACGATGCCGCTGAGCAGTCTCGGATCGTCCTCCACGCTCTCGATCTCCATGGCGGCGGCGTAGAGATCCAGAGCCTTCGGGTCGTCCGTGCGGCGGTCCGCGGCCCTGCAGAGCAGGTCGGCCAAGGTGTGGCCCCGCACGGGTGACTGGCGGACCAGCTCCTCGATCTCCCTCTTCACCTCGGCGCGGACGCCGCCCCTTCGGGCCCTGAGTCCCGCCGCCCGCCTGCGGGACAACAGCACCAGGGCGATGAGCAGTTCGCGACTGGGGCCGGGCGGCTGCAGCGACTGCTCGACGAGGTCGCCGGCGCCCCGCTCGCCCAGCTGGTTCAGTACGCGGTAGCCGAAGTAGGCCTGGATGATGCTGTGCGGGAAACGGACCCTGCGCTCGAAGCCCTCCACCAGGGCGAGCTTGTCCGCGTTGCCTGCGAAGCGGGCGAGGGCGGCACGGCACTGGTCCATGTTCCCCTCGCGCAGCCGCCTTCGCTCCTCCTCGCCGAGCCGCTCGCACATCACGTCCCAGATCTGTTGCCGGTGCCACTCGGAGAAGACGTTCCCGCGCCGGCCGTACCGGTCGAAGCCGCGCCGGCCGGCCCACAGATGCCCGGCCCGGGCCAGTGCGCGCCGCGCCGGACCGGGGTGGACGTCCGAGTCCAGCAGCTCCGCGAAGTCGACCTCCAGCTTGTCCTGGAGCAGTCCGACGCACGCCAGGGCGGAGACCACTTCGAGGGTGTCACGGCGCTCCTGCGGGGTCAGTGCGACGTCCTGGCGCAGCCGCCCCTGGCACAGCGCCTCGTCCCACGTCTGAAGCAGCCACAGCCGCAGCGTGCCGCGGTCCCGGCTGCGGGTGTTCATGTGCTGCGGATCGTTGTCCGGCCGGTCGTGCTCCAGGGCGCCGTGGCGGTGCAGTTCCCGGGCGATCTGCAGGTAGACGGGGGACTCGGTCACCTCGGCCGTCTCCACGATCCAGTCCACGCGGCGCTCGTCCGTCTCCGGGACGTGCGCCTGGACGAAGCGCAGGGCCTCCTCCTCGCTGAGCGGTTCCAGCTCCACGATCGCGGCGGACGTGCTCTCCAGCGGGCTGTGCGGCCGGGAGGCGATGACGAGGGGCAGCTTCTCCTCGTGGGCCCGCTCGATGGCCCGCCGGATGATGTTGTCCCGGTTCTGCTGGAGGCCGTCGCCCAGGAGGGCCTCCTCCAGTCCGTCGGCGATGACGACCGGCTTGTCGTCGGCGAGCAGTTGCTGCCAGACCCGCTCGGTCTTGCCGCGCGCGAGGATGCCGCGGGGCGCCTCGTCGGCGAACCGCCGCCTGGCCATGCGTTCGAAGTCCAGGTCGGTCCCGTCGGTCGCGTCCCGCAGCCGGATCGGTACGGGCACGGCGTTCTGCCGGGCCAGCAGCTCGGTGAGCCGTACCAGGAGGGCGGTCTTGCCCACGCCGACGCCGCCGACGAGCAGATAGGGCCGACGAGTGTCTCGCTCCCGCAGCCGTTCGGCGATGACCTGCGCGATCTCCTCCCGGCCCACGATCTCGCCCGTGTCGGGGCCGGCGGTGGGCACCAGTCGGCGGGGATCGCTCCGGGCCTTGGCGAGGTAGCGCCGCTTGGTCCAGCTGTACCACCAGAACAGGAAGAGCGCGGCGGCGACCGAAGCCGTGAGCACCGGGCCGATGAACCGGACGAGGGCGTCGACTCCCGCTTCGCTCTGCAGTTCTTCGACAGGGGAGGGCTTGCCCTTGTCGACCAGCATGTGCACGCCCGCCCCGACCCAACCGAGGACCACGAGCGCGCCAAGCGCCCAAACAATTCTGGCCACGTTGGTGTACGAGATCCACCTGCGCCACTTCTTCGGACGCGTGGTGCCGCGCCGGGCCTCCAGACGGATCGCCAGGGTGTGCCAGTGGCCGATCAGGACGCGGCTGATCCGATTCGCCATCCGTCTCGGAGCCAGCGTCGCCATCGGCGCGTTGCGCGGCCTCTCCTTGCCGGGCGGGCGGCGGACGACCCTCGTCATCATGCGTCTCCTTCCGAGAAAGGCTCTCGAAACGGAGGGACCGCGGGCACCGACACCTACCTCCATGGAAGCACTCGCGGCACGCCCCGCAACCCGGTGGAAGAACCGAGGCCACCAGCCGTTCCCGTCCGGCAGACTCGGCGTCATGGACGTCACGATCCGGCAGGTGGAACCCGGCGAGTACCAGGCCCTCGGTGAGATCACCGCGCAGGCCTACCTCCAGGACGGTCTGCTCGACTTCGGGGAGAGCGACGAGTACCTGGGCGAGCTGAGGAATGTGGCGAAGCGGGCCGCGGCAGCCGAGGTTCTGGTGGCGGCCGACGGCGACAGACTCCTCGGCGGCGTCACCTTCGTCCCGTCCGGCGGCCCCATGGCCGACATAGCGGGCCCCGGCGAAGCGGAGATCCGCATGCTGGCGGTCTCACAGGAGGCGCGCGGCCGTGGCGCCGGCGAGGCCCTCGTACGCGCCTGCGTCGACCGCGCACGGGCCACGGAGGGCTGCGTACGCATCGTCCTGTCGACCCAGCGCACCATGCACGGCGCCCACCGCATCTACGAGCGTCTGGGCTTCGTCCGCACGCCCGAGCGGGACTGGAACCCGATCCCGGCCCTCGACGACATCACTCTCCTCACCTATGAGTTGACACTCTGAAACCACCCCGACACAACATCTGGGGGTGACACGACAGCCCGGCACAAGATGTATGCTCATGCTCGCTGTCGCCGCAGGGGAATCCGGTGCGAATCCGGAACTGTCCCGCAACGGTGTACTCGTACAGGTATGCCCGCATGCCGTCGTACGAGAGTCAGTCCGAGGACCTGCCGACAGCGCGCCCCGGCCACCCGGTCGGTGCGCTCCGACGTCCGGGCCTCGTGGAATGGGCCGGTGGACGCGACGCCGCGTGCGCTCGTGTGCTGCCCCCTGCCCTCCCGCAAGGCCCCCGTGCCGAGCGAGGGAGAGCCCCCACGTGACCATCGCGCCAGCAGACCCGGCCTCAGCCGTTCCGACCGCCCCGGCCGTCCCGGCCGACGAGGACGCTCCGGGAACCGCCTTGCTGCGGACCCTGGCCGAGCTGACCGCCGACCTCCCCGACGCCGACCCCGGCCGGGTCGCCGCCGCCGCGTTGCGCGGCCGGTCCGCCGTCGCGGACGAGCAGGAGCTGCGCGAGCTGGCCACCGAGGCGGCGGCCGGTCTCATCTCCGAGGACCCCGCCTACAGCAGGCTGGCCGCCCGGCTGCTGACCCTCTCCATCGCCGCCGAGGCCGCCTCGCAGGGCGTCACGTCCTTCACCGAGTCGGTCGCCGTCGGCCACCGCGAGGGCCTCATCGCCGACCGGACGGCCGAGTTCGCGCGGATCCACGCGGCCCGCCTCGACGCCCTGATCGACACCGCCGCCGACGACCGCTTCGGCTACTTCGGCCTGCGCACCCTGCACAGCCGGTACCTGCTCCGGCACCCCCTCACCCGCAAGGTCATCGAGACGCCCCAGCACTTCATGCTGCGCGTCGCCGCCGGTCTCGCCGAGGACGACACCGTTCGCGCACTGGACGAAGTCGCCGCGCTCTACGGGCTCATGAGCCGCCTCGACTACCTCCCCTCCTCCCCCACGCTCTTCAACTCCGGCACCCGGCACCCCCAGATGTCGTCCTGCTACCTCCTGGACTCCCCCAAGGACGAGCTGGACTCCATCTACGACCGCTACCACCAGGTCGCCCGCCTCTCGAAGCACGCCGGCGGCATCGGCCTTTCGTACTCCCGCATCCGGTCCCGGGGTTCGCTGATCCGCGGCACCAACGGGCACTCCAACGGCATCGTCCCGTTCCTGAAGACCCTCGACGCCTCCGTCGCCGCCGTGAACCAGGGCGGCCGGCGCAAGGGTGCCGCCGCGGTCTACCTGGAGACCTGGCACTCCGACATCGAGGAGTTCCTGGAGCTGCGCGACAACACCGGCGAGGACGCCCGCCGTACGCACAACCTGAACCTCGCGCACTGGGTCCCGGACGAGTTCATGCGCCGCGTGAACGCCGACGCCCTGTGGTCCCTGTTCTCCCCCGCCGACGTGCCCGAGCTGGTCGACCTGTGGGGCGAGGAGTTCGACGCCGCCTACCGCAAGGCCGAGGAGGCGGGCCTCGCGAAGAAGACCATCCCGGCCCGCGACCTGTACGGCCGCATGATGCGCACCCTCGCGCAGACCGGCAACGGCTGGATGACCTTCAAGGACGCCGCCAACCGCACCGCCAACCAGACGGCCCTGCCGGGCCATGTCGTCCACTCCTCCAACCTCTGCACGGAGATCCTGGAGGTCACGGACGACGGGGAGACCGCGGTCTGCAACCTGGGCTCGGTCAACCTCGGCGCGTTCGTCGACACGGCGACCGGCGACATCGACTGGGAGCGGCTCGACGCCACCGTCCGGACCGCCGTCACCTTCCTCGACCGGGTCGTCGACATCAACTTCTACCCGACCGAGCAGGCCGGCCGGTCCAACGCCAAGTGGCGCCCGGTCGGGCTGGGCGCGATGGGCCTGCAGGACGTCTTCTTCAAGCTGCGGCTGCCGTTCGACTCGGCCGAGGCGAAGCAGCTCTCCACGCGGATCGCCGAGCGCATCATGCTCGCCGCGTACGAGGCCTCCGCCGACCTCGCCGAGCGCAGCGGCCCGCTGCCGGCCTGGGAGAAGACCCGTACGGCCCAGGGTGTCCTGCACCCCGACCACTACGGCGTCGAGCTGACCTGGCCCGAGCGCTGGGCCGCCCTGCGGGACCGTATGGCCACCACCGGCCTGCGCAACTCCCTCCTCCTGGCCATCGCGCCCACCGCCACCATCGCGTCCATCGCCGGCGTCTACGAGTGCATCGAGCCGCAGGTCTCCAACCTGTTCAAGCGCGAGACGCTGTCCGGTGAGTTCCTCCAGGTCAACTCCTACCTGGTCGACGAGCTGAAGGCGCTGGGCGTCTGGGACGCCCGCACCCGTGAGGCGCTGCGCGAGGCCAACGGCTCGGTGCAGGACTTCGCCTGGATCCCGGCGGACGTACGGGCCCTGTACCGCACGGCGTGGGAGATCCCGCAGCGCGGCCTGATCGACATGGCGGCGGCCCGGACCCCGTTCCTCGACCAGTCCCAGTCCCTGAACCTCTTCCTGGAGACGCCGACCATCGGCAAGCTCTCCTCGATGTACGCGTACGCCTGGAAGTCGGGCCTGAAGACGACGTACTACCTGCGCTCACGCCCGGCGACCCGCATCGCCCGCGCCGCCCAGGCGCAGAACCGAGCCACCATCCCCGTTCAGCAGCCGGCGCCCGAAGACGCCGTCGCCTGCTCCCTGGAAAACCCCGAGTCCTGCGAGGCCTGCCAGTAATGACCACCCATCAGAACCTGCTCGACCCGGGCTTCGAGCTGACCCTGCGCCCCATGCGCTACCCGGACTTCTACGAGCGTTACCGGGACGCCATCAAGAACACCTGGACCGTGGAGGAGGTCGACCTCCACTCGGACGTCGCCGATCTCGCCAAGCTCAGCCCCGCCGAGCAGCACCTCATCGGCCGCCTGGTGGCGTTCTTCGCGACGGGTGACTCGATCGTCGCGAACAACCTGGTGCTGACCCTCTACAAGCACATCAACTCCCCCGAGGCACGGCTGTACTTGAGCCGTCAGCTCTTCGAGGAGGCCGTCCACGTCCAGTTCTATCTGACGCTGCTGGACACCTACCTCCCCGACCCGGAGGACCGCGCCGCCGCCTTCGCGGCCGTGGAGAACATCCCCTCCATCCGCGAGAAGGCCGAGTTCTGCTTCAAGTGGATGGACTCGGTGGAGAAGCTGGACCGGCTGGAGTCCAAGGCCGACCGGCGACGCTTCCTGCTCAACCTGATCTGCTTCGCCGCGTGCATCGAGGGCCTGTTCTTCTACGGCGCCTTCGCCTACGTCTACTGGTTCCGCAGCCGCGGCCTGCTGCACGGCCTGGCCACCGGCACCAACTGGGTGTTCCGCGACGAGACGATGCACATGTCCTTCGCCTTCGACGTGGTCGACACCGTCCGCAAGGAGGAGCCGGAGCTCTTCGACGACCAGCTCCAGCAGCAGGTCACCGACATGCTGAGGGAGGCCGTCGAGGCCGAGCTGCAGTTCGGGCGCGACCTGTGCGGTGACGGCCTCCCGGGCATGAACAGCGAGTCGATGCGGCAGTACCTGGAGTGCGTCGCCGACCAGCGCCTGACGCGCCTCGGCTTCGCCCCGGTGTACGGCTCCGAGAACCCGTTCTCCTTCATGGAGCTGCAGGGCGTCCAGGAGCTCACCAACTTCTTCGAGCGGCGTCCGTCGGCGTACCAGGTCGCCGTGGAGGGCACGGTCGACCTGGACGAGGACTTCTAGTCCGCGGCTACTTCAACGCCACCGCGTCCCCGGCCGACACGACCCGCGCGGTCGTCGTCGTGCCGGGGAAGTACCAGCGCCAACTGCCCGCCGACGTCACGGTGACCTTGGTGCTGAGCTTGCCGTGGGTGCCCGTCGTCACGGTCTTCACCGTGCTGTAGTGGGCGCCCCCGGCGGGCCGGAACTGCAGCTTGACCGGCTGCCCGGTGTACCCGTGGTACTCCAGGTTCTCCCAATTGGCCCGCGTCAGCTTGCCGTTGACGGTGAGCGTGGCACCCTTGGCGACGGGCTCGGGGGTCGCGTCGGTGGTGAGCCTCGAGGCACGCTTGACCTTGTAGAGGGCGATACGGTCGGAGATCCAGTAGTCACCGTCGTTCGCCTTGACGGTGGCGTTGACCTGCCATTCACCGGCGGCCTTGTTGCTGTCGGCGTCGCTGTAGTGGGGGATCCAGGACGGTGTGATCCTCATCGTGGCCGTGCAGACCGAGGTGGTCGACGACTTCTTCACACACGCCGTGTCCACCCACTCGGCGAAGCCGCCCCCTACGGCACTGGACGTGTTGAAGGTGCTGACGCGGGTGAGCCCCTTCACCCCCGAGTCGTCCGTGATGGTGATGGCGATCGGGTACTCGACCACCTTCGTCGTCCCGACGATGACGTTCTTGCCGCCGTTGACGACCGTCTTGGTGACCCGGATGTCGCCCTCGCCCTCGGCATGGGCGCCGGTGGCCGTGAGCAGGGTCAGGGCTGCCGCCCCGCCTGCCACGGCCCACAGTCTGTGTCTCATGGTCCTCCCCTGTTGGTGCAGGAGAGGTTACGCCGCGGGCGCGAAGCCCTGCTGCCGGGCCCGGCGCTCCTCCGCCTCCCTGATCTGGCGGTCGATGCGCCGGTCGCGCACGATCCCGATCACCGACGGGAGGACCAGCAGGACGAACATGCCGAGAACGGTGATCATTGCGAGCAGTCCTTCTGTCTGTTCCGTAGTCATGACACCACTGTCGCGCCGGACACTCCTTACGAACAGTGGCAGGACTGCCGTAGACCCTCGATTTACTGCCACCGGCGAGGCACACTGGCCGCATGCTGAAGAACGTCGCCTGCGTCCTCGTCGACGGCGCGCACCCCTTCGAACTCGGCGTCGTCTGCGAGGTGTTCGGCCTCGACCGGAGCGACGAGGGCCTGCCGGTGTACGACTTCGCCGTGGTCTCGGCCGAGGGGTCGGCGCTGAGCACCCACGTCCCGGGCTTCACGGTCTCGACCCCGTACGGCCTGGAACGCCTGGAGGAGGCCGACCTGATCGCCGTCCCGGCCTCGGACGGGAACGTCACCCGTGAGTACCCGCCCGAGCTGCTCGACGCCCTGCGCCGGGCCGTCGACCGGGGCGCCCGGGTGCTCAGCGTCTGCTCCGGCGTCTTCGTGCTGGGCGCGGCCGGGCTGCTCAACGGGCGGCGCTGCGCCGCTCACTGGCGGCACGCCGAGACACTCGCCCGGCGCTTTCCGCGGGCGGTCGTCGAGCCGGACGTGCTGTACGTCGACGCGGACCCGGTGATCACCTCCGCCGGCACCGCGGCCGGCATCGACGCCTGCCTGCACATCGTGCGCAAGGAGCAGGGCCCCGAGGTCGCCAACAGAATCGCCCGCCGCATGGTGGTGCCGCCGCACCGGGACGGCGGGCAGGCCCAGTACATCGAGCGCCCGCTGCCCCGCTCCGAGTGCGACACGGTCGGCGAGGTGCTGGCGTGGATGGAGCGGCACCTCGACGAGGAGGTCACCGTCGAGCAGCTCGCCGAGCGTGCGCACATGTCGCCGCGCACCTTCGCCCGCCGCTTCCAGCAGGAGACCGGTACGACTCCCTACCGCTGGATCCTGCGCCAACGGGTGCTGCTGGCGCAGCGGTTGCTGGAGGTGACGGACGAGACGGTGGACGCGATCGCCGGCCGGGCCGGCTTCGGTACGGCGGCCGCACTGCGCCATCAGTTCGTACGGGCGCTGGGGACGACCCCGAACGCCTACCGGAGGACGTTCCAGGGACCGGACGCGGCCTGAGCCGCCGCCGTCGGGGCCGTCGGCGCCTTCGCGCGGACCTCAGTCGTTCGCGACCACGGGGTAGCGCGGCTCGTTCTCGGCCATCTGCCGCAGCGCGTCCTTGCGCTCCCGCTTGGAGAGACGGTCGATGTAGAGGTAGCCGTACAGGTGGTCGGTCTCGTGCTGCAGGCAGCGGGCGAAGTACCCGGTGCCGCGCACCTTGATCGGGTTGCCCTTCTCGTCCTGCCCGGTCACCTCGGCGTAGTCGGGGCGGGCCAGCGGCGCGTACGCCGTCGGCACGGACAGGCAGCCCTCGTTGCTGTCGTCCAGGCGACGCTTGTCGGCGGGCAGGTCGACGAGCTTGGGGTTGCACACCACGCCGACGTGCTGCTTGCCCTGGTCGTCCATGCAGTCGTAGACGAAGACCTTCAGGTCGACGCCGATCTGGTTGGCGGCCAGGCCCACGCCCTCGGCGGTGCGCTGCGAGGCGAACATGTCGTCGACCAGCTTCAGCAGCTCGTCGTCGAACTCGGTGACGTCCTTGCACTCCTTGTGGAGCACCGGGTTCCCGACGACGGTGATGGGCCGCGAGGTGCCACGCTCGCGGTACGCCTGCTCGCGCTCCTCGCAGTCCTCCGTGTCGATGACGAAGCCCTCGTCGTCGACGGGGAGCACGCCCGCGTGCTGCTGATCGGTGTCCTGCTGGGCCATGACAGACGTACGCCTTCCTGCACAAACAAAAGAAAAGGGGGTTGTGATGCTGATACAGGGTACGGCGAATGCTCAGCAGACCTCTTCGAGATCCCGCCAGTCCCTGGAATCCGGGCTGTCGGCGACCCATCCGTCCAGCAGTCCCCGCACCAGTGACGCGGGCGCTGCGACGCCACACTCCCGCTCCGGCACCCACAGCTGCCCGTCGGTGCGGTGTCCCAGCGGCCCGGGGTGACCCGGCTCGCTGTGGTCGTGCGGGTCCAGGTGCTCCCCGTCGCCCTCGTCGGACGGCATCCGCGACTCGGAGCACATCCGGCACAGCAGCCGCACCGACGACGACCAGTCCTCCGCGGCGAACCCGGCGTCGGCGGCGAGCTGCTCCAGCGCGTCCCGGTCGGCCTCGGTGGCGGCCTCGAGGAGGACCACCCAGGTCGGCACCGGCGAGGGCGCCCACAGCTCGATCTCGTCGAAGACGGGGTAGGCGTGCCCGGCGGACGTGGTCCGCTCGCCGTGCGGCACTCCGTCGTGCAGGGCGACCTCGCCCCAGCGGCGCCCGGAGGACGGCAGCGGGATCGACAGCACCTCGATACGGGCGGGGTCGAGGCGCCGCCCCCACACGACCTCGGCCTCCCCCTCGGGGGACAGCCGTACGGCCGCGCTGCCCAGGTCCATCCCGACCGGCTCACCGGACTCGGTCGCCCCGCCGGGCACCCGCAGCCCGTAGGCCTGCCAGGCCCGCCGGGCCAGCGGCCAGTCCTGCAGGGCGGTGGCGGCGATGCCGACGTTCCACCAGTCGGGCGCCCCGGTCTCCCGGTCGAGCAGCGCCACGGCACGCAGTCCGGCCGCGCGGGCCTGCTCCCAGTCGTGCCGGAACTTGTGCAGCAGGGCGAGGTTGAACCAGGACTCCGAAAGCCAGGGCTCCAGATCGGCGGCACGTGTCAGCAACGCGCCCGCGTCCTCGTACCGGCCGTCGCCGATGAGTGTGAACGCCCGGTCGGTGGCCTGCCGCCAGGAGGCGGAGGGCCGGTGCCGTCCCTTGCCGAAGATCCTCACGATTCCCGCCTGCCAGTTCCGTGGAGTGGGCTGGCTAGTGCTCGCCCCCGGACACCCTCTCATTCGCATCCAACCACGTACGGCTGGAAGGGCGCTCATTACCCATGGGTTACCCAGCCACAGGCCATGTCAGACAGTCTCTGGCCAGCACCCGCGCGAGCGAGCCCACCACCTCCGGCGCATAGTCCCCGGCGGTGCCCAGCCGCAGCTCCTCCAGCGCCTTCAGCGGCCCATCGGGGCCGGCGTCCCGCGCCTTCTCCTCGTAGGCGTTCACGGCCCGCACGATCCGCGCGGCGACCGGCTGCTCCGGGCAGGGGTCGGCGAGCCTTTCCACGACCGTCGCCACCTGCGCGGGCACCCCGGTCTGCCGTACGACGGCCCCGCCGAGCAGCGCGATCCGCCGCTGTTCCTCGACGGGCAGCCCGGCGGTGGCCCCGGCCGGCACCGGGTCGACCAGGCTCAGCTGGCCGATGTCATGCATCAGCGCCGCGTACTCCAGCACGGTGAGCTCCGCCTCGGACAGGCCCAGGTCCCGCCCGACCTCCCGGCTGAGCGCGGCCACCCGCCGGGCGTGTCCGGCCGGCGTGTACCCGGCGATCTCGGTGGCCCGGGCGAGGGAGGCGATGGTCTGCCGGTAGGTGGTCCGCACGGCGGCGTAGCGGCGCAGTGACATCTGGGTGAGCAGGAGGGGCAGCGAGAAGACGGGCAGCGCCCACAGCCCGACCACGGCGACCGCGAGCGCCATCACCGCGCCCGTCGCGCAGACGGCCGACCCGATCCCGAGCGTCGCCCGCAGCTCGTCACGCAGCAGCGGCCCGAACGGCCACCGGGTGCGGGAATGCGCCAGCGCGGCGGCCAGCACGGCGTCGCACAGGGCGGTCAGGACCAGGATCGCCAGCAGGAGCAGGGCGTAGCCGGGGCCCCAGCCCTGGAACGTGCCCTGGTTGTACAGGGGTTGGAAGCACACGGCGGCGAAGCCGACGGTGAGCACGCGCCGGGCGAGGTGGTCGAGCACGGGGCGCCCGCGCGCGATGTGCGGCACGCTGCCGAGGAGCGAGGCGGCGAGGACCACGGCACCGACCTGGAGGACCCCGTGATGGGTGGGGTGACCGCCGGCCTCCCCCAGCAGGGCGTACGACAGCGCCCCGGCGGCGCCGAGCGGGGCGGCCTCCCGGCCCTCCGCGCCGGTCCACCGGGTGAGCTCGCCGACGGTGACGAGGACGCCGAAGGCGAGGGCGATACCTCGTTCCTCCAGCCCGTCGCCGAGGGTGCCGAGGAGGGAGGCTCCGGCGAGGAGGGCCGCGGAGGTGTGGACGAGGGTGAGGAGGTGGGGCGGTTTCCCGGGGGTACAGGGGGCGCTCACCGGTGCGCTCCCGGAACACCGGCGACCGGGGGGCGCGCAGGGGGCGTACAGGCTTCGTCGGCGGTCACTGCAGGATGCCATCCGTACTGGTCCACGGCTTTGGCGAGGGCCGTGACCATCCGGGGGTCGAACTGCGAGCCGGCGCACTTCGCCAGCTCCCCCAGGGCGACGGACACGGGCCGGGCCCGCGAATACGACCGGGTCGACGTCATCGCGTCGAACGCGTCCGCGACCGCCACCACCCGCGCCGACTCCGGGATCTGGCTCCCCCTCAGCCCGTAGGGGTACCCGCTCCCGTCCAGCCGCTCATGGTGATGGAGTACGGCGGCCCGGGCCTCGCCGAGGAAGGAGATACCCCGGACCATCTCGTGCCCGTACTCGGGGTGCAGCTCGATCACCCGCCGCTCATCAGGCGTGAGCGGCCCGTTCTTGCGCAGCAGCCGCGTGGGCACGCCGAGCTTCCCCACGTCGTGCAGGATCCCGGCGAACCGCAGCACCTCGACGCGCTCGTCGGCCAGGCCCAGCTCACGCGCGATCATCATCGAGGCCTGTCCGACCCGCTCGCTGTGGCCGCGGGTGTAGCCGTCCTTGATGTCGACGGCCTGGACCAGCGCCCGGATGGTCGCCTGATGAGCCGCGCGTTCCCGGTGGTACTGGGCGAACACCCACCCCGACACACACATCGGCAGCAGCACGAGCAGCGCGGCGACGGAGCCGTACGGACTGCGCCACAGCACGGCCATCATCAGCCCGGCCAGACCGTGTACGGCGATGGGCGCGAGCGAGCGCAGGAACAGCCCCCGCCAGGCGCGCGGCACCCGCACGGGCTCGGCCACCGTGAGAATCCCGGCGTCCAGCGCGGTCAGCACCAGACAGAACGTCAGTACCGCGCCCCCGGCCGACAGCAGCACACAGGGGAATTGGCCCGTCGCGACGGCATCCTGCCCGTCCAGTGCCCCGTGCACCCGGGCCGCCGCCCAGACGGCGACGGCGAGCTGGGCGGCCCGCCAGATCCGGCGGGTCCACAGCGGCCGTTGCCCGGCCGGCGACAGCAGGGCCCCCGGCACCGCGACCAGCGCGGCGGCGGGTGGCGGCAGCAGAAAGGCCCCTGCGAGCAGCACGGGATAGAAGGTGCCCGCGAACCGCCATCGGGCGGCGATCCGCTCGCCGGCGGCATACAGCGCGGCGAGCAGGGCGACCGCCCACCAGGGCGTGTGTGCCACGAGCAACGGCACGAGGCAGGCGAGGGCGCACAGCGCCACACAGGCGACGTAGACCCGCGCCCGTGCCGGTATCGCCTCCATCTTGGACGCCTCCCCAACCATGACCTGCTCAGCTCAACGCGGAGCCTAGGTCGGTGAGAGGGGCGGCTGCGGGCTTGTCACGCGCCGATTAGCACGTTCGAGTGACGACAGCCCGTTCCCGGGACGGGAGTTCAGGACTCCTGCGGTGTCGCGGTCACGTCGTGGTCGGGCACCGCCTGCCCGGAGCGGATCAGGTCGAGCCGCCCCAGGACCTTGGCGCGCAGGTCGGTCGGCACGTCGTCATGGCCGCAGCAGCGCTTGACCAGCTTCTTCACGGCCTCTTCCAGGCCGTACTTCTCCAGGCACGGCGAGCACTCCTTGAAGTGCTGCTTGAACTTGTCGCGGTCGACGTCCGGCATCTCACTGTCGAGGAACTCGTAGAGATGATCGAGTACCTCACTGCAGTCCGTCTCGTGCGGCTCTCCGCAGCTCATGAGCCCGAACCTTTCACTTCGTTCGACTCTCCGGCGCCCGCCGGGACCAGCCCGCGCTCACGCGCGTAGTCCTCGAGCATGCCGCGCAGTTGACGGCGGCCCCGGTGCAGCCGGGACATCACCGTACCGATGGGTGTCCCCATGATGTCCGCGATCTCCTTGTACGCAAAGCCCTCGACGTCGGCGAGGTACACGGCGATGCGGAATTCCTCGGGGATCGCCTGAAGCGCTTCCTTCACGTCCGAGTCCGGCAGGTGGTCGAGCGCCTGCGACTCCGCGGAGCGCAAGCCCGTCGACATGTGCGACTCGGCGCGGGCGAGCTGCCAGTCCTCGATCTCCTCCGCCGCCGAACGCTGCGGCTCACGCTGCTTCTTGCGGTAGGAGTTGATGAAGGTGTTGGTGAGGATCCGGTACAGCCACGCCTTCAGGTTGGTGCCCTCGCGGAACTGGTGGAAGGACGCGTACGCCTTGGCGTACGTCTCCTGCACCAGGTCCTCGGCGTCGGCCGGGTTGCGCGTCATGCGCAGCGCGGCCGAGTACATCTGGTCGAGGAATTCAAGCGCGTCCCGCTCGAAGCGCGCGCTGCGCTCGGCGGTCGTCTCCGTGGACGTGCCCACGCTCGTGCCCAGGCCCTCGGGCTGCTCCGCCTGGCCGTTGTCGGTCCCTGCGTCGGTACCGGGAACCGGACCCACCTCCTCAAGATTCCGGGCAGGACCGAATCCGGTCCCGCCTGAATCGGAGGATAGACGACCTGCCGTACCTGCCGCCCCTCGAATAGGAGCGGTCCTGGCCGCGTGCAGCACTGTCCAGTCCAGGTCAGCACGGCTGCCACGGCTCGGGCAGAAGGTCGAACCCATGCGGCGGACTTCCTCTCCTACGACGTCTGCGCTGCTCGTTCAGCACCGCTGTCCGCCACAACAGAGGCCGGGCCCCCGACATTCCCCAACCTTTACCCGAGTGACCCGACCCACTTGACCACCGCGTCCGTGATGACCGCCACGGCCTCGTCCTGATCGAGGGGAGCCCGCTTGGGCACGGCGAACCCGTGATCGCCGTACGGCACCTCGATCAGCTCGAAGTCCCCGTCCGGGAACTCCTCCGGCTTCCCGAACGGATCGTTCCCGCCCTGTACGACGAGGGTGGGCACCCCGGCTCCGAGCAGTTCGTCGGCGCGGGACTTCTCGGGCTTGCCCGGCGGGTGGAGGGGGAAGCCGAGGGCGAGGACGGCGTGTGCTCCGAGTGCGGCCGCCGTGCGGCAGGCCACCCGGGCACCGGCACTGCGTCCGCCGGAGATCACCGGCAGCCCGGGCGCGGCGAGGGCGGGCCACAGCCCCCGCCAGCCGACGTCGAGGGTCTTCGGGGCGGGCGCCACCTTCTTGCCGGCCACTCTCCAGGGCTGCTCCACGAGGGCGACGGTCACCCCGTGGGTCGGGAGGACCTGGGCGAGCGCCCTCAGGTCCCGCGCCTCGATGCCGCCCCCGGCGCCATGGCTCACGGCCAGGACCAGCCGCGCCTGCTTCGCCGGGTGCCAGGTGATGCGGGCGTCGCCCGCCTCCGTGCCGATGATCTCGGTCGTCGGGGCGGACTCGTTCGTCACGTCGGGCTCGTTCGTCACGTCAGAAGAGTGTGCCCTCTTCGGGGCCGTCCAGCTCCTTCAGCAGCTCCGGGCCGTTGTTGCGGACGTTGCTGACCAGCGTGGAGACGGGGTAGGCGCGCATCAGTCCGGCGGGCGGCGGATCGAGCAGCGTCCGCAGCTCCTCGGGATCGGTGCGGGACGGGTCGAGCCAGGCGTCCCAGCGGTCCGGCGTCAGCATCAGCGGCATGCGGGGGTGGATGTCGGCCAGCGAGGCCGGGCCCTCGGGCGGCGTCACCGCCAGCGGCGTCGTCTCGGCCTCCGTGGTGATGACCGAGCAGGTCACCCACCAGGCCTGCGGATGCTCGTCCGGCAGCGTCCGGTCCCGCCAGAACTCGTACAGCCCCGCCATCGCGAACACCGAGCCGTCGGCGGGCAGCACGAAGTACGGCTGCTTGCGCGGCCGTTTGCGCCGGCCCTCCTGTTCCAGGTCCAGCTCCTGCTTGCCGGTGACCCACTCGTAGTAGCCGTCGGCGGGGATGATGCAGCGCCGGGAACTGAAGGCCCGGCGGTAGGACGGCTTCTCGTGGACCGTCTCCGCGCGCGCGTTGATCATCTTGAAGGCGGTCTCGGGGGTCTTGGACCAGCTGGGAACCAGTCCCCACTTGAGCTTGCGCAGCTGCCGAACCGGCCGGGGGTCCGGCACGTCTTTCAAAGGACGGTCGAGGACGACGTGGACCTCTTTGGTGGGTGCCACGTTGTAGTCCGGCTCCAGGGTCTCCTCGGGCTCCCACTTCTCGATCTCAAAGATTCCTGCGAGATCCTCGGCTCCACGACTCGCTGCATACCGTCCGCACATACGTGCCACACTGCCAGATTCCATCCGACCACAGGGAGCCAACTCCTTACATGGACAGCACCGCATCCGCCTCGCTCGCCTCCCTCTGGAGCGAGGTCTCCGGTACTCAGCCCGACCCTGATCTGTGGGTGGTCATCGCCACCCTGGTCGCCGCGCTCGCCGTCGTCGTCCCGCACGTGCTGTGGCGCGTCTCGCGCAACGCCATCACCATCGCCCACGAGGGCGGCCACGGTCTGGTCGCGCTGCTGACCGGCCGGACCCTGACCGGCATACGCCTGCACTCCGACACCAGCGGCCTCACCGTCAGCCGCGGCAAGCCCCACGGCCTCGGCATGATCCTCACGGCGGCCTCGGGCTACACGGCTCCACCGCTGCTCGGCCTCGGCGGCGCGGCGCTGCTGGCCTCCGGCCGGATCACGCTGTTGCTGTGGCTGGCGACGGCCCTGCTGGTGGCGATGCTGGTGATGATCCGCAACGCGTACGGGGCACTGACGGTGTTCGTGACCGGCGGCACGTTCGTGCTGGTGAGCTGGTTGACGGGGCCGCAGGTGCAGGCGGCGTTCGCGTATGTGGTGGTGTGGTTCCTGCTGGTGGGGGGCGTGCGACCGGCGTTCGAGCTGCAGGCGAAGAGGGCGCGGGGTGGGGCGGGGGACTCGGACGCGGATCAGCTGTCGCGGCTGACGCACGTACCGGCGGGCCTGTGGCTGTTCCTGTTCCATGCCGTCTCGCTGTGCTCCTTGATAGGTGGAGGCCGCTGGCTACTGGCGGTGTGACAGCCGACCTCAAGGGGCGCGGGGCTGTGCAGATGTGCTGCCCGGCCGCGTGGGCGCGACCAGCCACGACGGCGCCGCACCCGAACCGCGGCCTCCTTATAAAGTGAACCCATGGCCCACAACCCCGCCGCACCCACCGCCCTCTGGCCCGCCCCGCACGCGAGCGGAGCCGTCGACGCGACGGTCCACGTGCCCGGGTCCAAGTCGGTCACCAACCGCGCCCTCGTCCTGGCGGCCCTCGCCTCGGAACCGGGTTGGCTGCGCCGCCCCCTCCGCTCCCGCGACACCCTGCTGATGGCCGGCGCGCTGCGCGCGATGGGCGTCGGCATCGAGGAGGGCGTGGGCCCCGAGGGCACCGGCGAGGCGTGGCGTGTGCTCCCCGCGGGTCTGCGCGGCCCGGTCACGGTCGACGTCGGCAACGCCGGCACGGTGATGCGCTTCCTGCCGCCGGTGGCCGCGCTCGCCGACGGCCCCGTCCGCTTCGACGGCGACCCCAGGTCGTACGAGCGTCCCCTGCACGGCGTGATCGACGCCCTGCGCGTCCTCGGCGCCCGCATCGACGACGACGGCCGGGGCGCACTGCCGCTGACCGTCCATGGCGGGGGTGCCCTGGAGGGCGGCCCGGTGGAGATCGACGCCTCGTCGTCGTCCCAGTTCGTGTCGGCCCTGCTGCTGTCCGGACCGCGCTTCAACCAGGGCGTCGAGGTCCGCCACATCGGCTCCACGCTGCCCTCGATGCCGCACATCCGCATGACCGTCGACATGCTGCGCGCCGTCGGCGCCCAGGTGGACACCCCGGAGTCGGGCGGCGAGCCGAACGTCTGGCGGGTCACGCCGGGCGCCCTGCTCGGCCGTGACCTGACCATCGAGCCGGACCTGTCCAACGCCCAGCCGTTCCTGGCCGCGGCGCTGGTGACCGGCGGCAAGGTGCTCATCCCGGACTGGCCCGCCCGTACCACCCAGCCCGGTGACCGGCTGCGGGAGATCTTCACCGAGATGGGCGGGTCCTGCGAACTCACCGAGTACGGGCTCGTGTTCACCGGCTCGGGCGCGATCCACGGCATCGACGTGGACCTGAGCGAGGTCGGCGAACTCACCCCGGGCATCGCGGCGGTCGCCGCCCTGGCCGACTCCCCCTCGACTCTGCGCGGGGTCGCCCACCTGCGTCTGCACGAGACGGACCGCCTGGCCGCGCTCACCAAGGAGATCAACGAACTCGGCGGTGACGTGACGGAGACCGCCGACGGCCTGCACATCCGCCCGCGCCGGCTGCACGGCGGCGTCTTCCACACCTACGAGGACCACCGCATGGCGACGGCCGGCGCGATCATCGGCCTCGCCGTCGAGGGCGTACGGATCGAGAACGTGGCGACGACGGCGAAGACCCTGCCGGACTTCCCCGAGCTGTGGACCGGGATGCTCGGGGCGTAGGGACTTAACGCCATGCGCCGCTACGGCAAGCACACCGACGAGGACGACATCCGCAGCCGCCCGGGCCGTCGGAACACCCGACCCCGTACGAGCATCCGGCCCAAGCACGAGGACGCCGCCGAGGGCATGGTCCTCACCGTCGACCGGGGCCGTCTGACCTGCCTCGTCGAGGACCGGGTCGTGATGGCGATGAAAGCCCGCGAACTCGGCCGCAAGGCGGCGGTGGTCGGTGACCGGGTCGCCCTGGTCGGCGATCTGTCCGGAAAGAAGGACACCCTCGCGCGGATCGTGCGGATCGCGGAGCGGACGTCGGTGCTCCGGCGGACGGCCGATGACGACGACCCCTACGAGCGCGTCGTGGTGGCCAACGCCGACCAGCTCGCCATCGTCACCGCCCTCGCCGACCCCGAGCCGCGGCCTCGGCTGATCGACCGCTGTCTGGTGGCGGCGTTCGACGGGGGTCTGGAACCGCTGCTGGTGATGACGAAGTCGGACCTGGCACCGCCGGACAAACTGCTGGAGCTCTACGGGGCGTTGGACATCCCGTATGTGGTCACCAGCCGTGAGGAGCTGGAGAACGGCAGCGCGGCGGACCGGGTGCGGGAGCAACTCGACGGCAGGGTGACGGCGTTCGTCGGTCACTCCGGTGTGGGCAAGACGACGCTGGTGAACGCGCTGGTGCCGGAGGAACGGCGGCGTTCGACCGGTCATGTCAACGCGGTGACGGGTCGGGGGCGGCACACGACGACGTCGGCGCTGGCGCTGCCGCTGGCGGGGCCCGTGGCGGACGGCTGGGTGATCGACACCCCCGGGGTCCGCTCCTTCGGTCTGGCTCATGTCGACCCGTCCCGGGTGATCCACGCGTTCCCCGACCTGGAACCGGGAACCGAAGGCTGTCCGCGTGCGTGCAGTCATGACGAACCGGACTGCGCGCTGGACGACTGGGTGGTGCAGGGGCACGCCGATCAGGCGCGGCTGTACTCGCTGCGGCGGCTGCTGGCCACTCGGGAGCCCACGGAGGGCGACTGAGGGAGGGCCGCTGTGGAAGGGGCGTCACGGAAGGCCGCTGTGGAAGGCCGTTGTGGAAGGGGCGCTGTGGAAGGCCGCCGCGGAAGGCTGCTGACCTCCGCGTTGTTTGCCTCCCTGTAGGGCTGGTAAGGGCATAATCGCACCGAGCTGGAACCAAGCCTGACCAAAGCCTGACGAAGCCGACGAAGCGGTCACTGAACGTGGGGATACGGGAGGACAGCACATGGCGTGGCTGCTGGTCATCGTGGCGGGCCTGCTCGAAACCGGCTTCGCCGTCTGCCTGAAGCTGTCGCACGGCTTCACCCGGCTCTGGCCGACCGTCGCCTTCTGCATCTTCGCCCTCGGCAGTTTCGGACTGCTGACGCTGTCGCTGAAGAAGCTGGACGTGGGGCCGGCGTATGCGGTGTGGACGGGGATCGGGGCGGCGGGTACGGCGATCTACGGGATGATCTTCCTCGGGGACATCGTGTCGACGTTGAAGATCGTGTCGATCAGTCTGGTGATCGTGGGGGTCATCGGGTTGCAGTTGTCCGGCTCGGCGCACTGAGGCGGTTCGTCCGGAGGTCAGCCGGTCAACTGCCGGTACAGCGCGCCGCGTACGAGGTCGGCCACGCCGCCTTCGCCGGGTGGGGCGGCGACGCAGGACAGGGCCAGCCTGACGACGAGTTCGCAGGAGCGGGCGAGGTCGGGGGTGTCGGACTTGTTGCCGCCGGGGCCGGACAGGACCGATACGGCCCGGTCGCGGACGAGGGCCACGAAGTCGCCGGGTGACGGGAGCGGCCCGTCGGCCCGCCGCTGTGCCGGTACGGCGGAGGAGGACGGGACGGCGGAGAGGGTCGGCGAGGGCAGGCGCTCGCTCCAGCAGCCGGTGAGCATGGCGCGGACCAGGGCGTTGTCGCGGGCGAGTGCGGCGGTCCACTCCGCGGTGGCGGTGAGGCGCTCGCGGGCGTCGCTCTGCGTGGCGAGGGCGCGGTCGACGCCGGCGAGGTACGCGTCGGCCTCCCTGCGCACGAGCGCGCGGGCGAGGCCTTCCTTGCTGCCGAACTCGTTGTACAGCGTCTGCCGGGACACTCCGGCCGCCGCGGCCACGTCCACCATCCGTACGGCGGACCACGGCCGGCGGGCCAACGCCGTGTAAGCGGCGTCCAGCAGGGATTCCCGCGCTGCAGGCATCATCGCCTCCCTGGGCGAGCGGCTCTGCGCCCAGATTTGACGCGCGCAGGGGCACTGTCAAGGGGTCGCGGGGGCACGCGGGGGCGCGCGTTGCCTCCGGCGGTTGGGCGGGGGGTGCCTGCGGCGGCCTGTTGCTGTGGGGTGGGGGTGCGCGTAGCGCCTTGGGGTGTGTGGTGGGTCGGGGCCGTGCCGGGGGGTGTCCGTCCTCGGTCCGGTGCTGGACCTTGCGCGAGAGGTGCCGTCCCTTGACACCGGACTCTGCGGGCGGACACCCCCCGACCCGTCCCCTTCCCGCCGTACGCGACCGCGGGCCCGCGGGGCTACGCGCCATACCCGGCCGGCCACAGCAGCCCGCGCCGCCGCAGGCAATCCCCGCACCGCCACAACCCGCACAGCCCCAGGCACTCCCCGCACCGCCACAGCCGCGCAGCTGCGGGCAATGCCCGCACCGCCACAGCCGCGTAGCCGCAGGCACCCCCCGCACCGCCACAGCCGCGCAGCCGCAGGCACCCCCCGCACCGCCACAGCCGCGCAGCTGCGGGCAATGCCCGCACCGCCACAGCCGCGTAGCCGCAGGCACCCCGCGCACCGCCGCAGCCGCGTAGCTGCGGGCAGTCGTGCCGCTGGGGCGGCACGGGTGGGCGCAGCGGCACCCCGTTAGCGCCGGGCCGCGCGACCCACCCCCGACCAGCCCCACGCCGGGCAACCCGCAAACGGGACGGCGCCTGTGACTCGGCCCAGCCGACGCAGTCACCCGGTAGCCCCACCCCGACCACGACAGATACGGTTCGTCCCATGCCGGACTACCTCGACGATCTCCGCCTCGCCCACGTCCTCGCGGACGCCGCCGACGCCGCCACCATGGACCGCTTCAAGGCGCTCGACCTCAAGGTCGAGACAAAGCCGGACATGACACCGGTGAGCGAGGCCGACAAGGCCGCCGAGGAGCTCATCCGCGGACAGTTGCAGCGGGCCCGGCCGAGAGACGCGATCCTCGGCGAGGAGTACGGCGTCGAGGGGACCGGCCCCCGCCGCTGGGTGATCGACCCGATCGACGGCACCAAGAACTACGTACGCGGCGTCCCGGTCTGGGCCACCCTCATCTCCCTGATGGAGGCCGGCGAGGGTGGCTACCAGCCGGTCGTCGGCGTCGTTTCCGCCCCCGCCCTGGGCCGGCGCTGGTGGGCCGCCAAGGGCCACGGCGCCTTCAGCGGCCGTAGCCTCTCCTCCGCCACCCGACTGCAGGTCTCCCGCGTCTCGAAGCTGTCGGACGCCTCGTTCGCGTACTCCTCGCTCAGCGGGTGGGAGGACCAGGGCCGGCTGGGCGGCTTCCTCGACCTGACCCGCGAGGTGTGGCGCACGCGCGCGTACGGCGACTTCTGGCCCTACATGATGGTCGCCGAGGGCTCGGTGGACCTCTGCGCCGAGCCGGAGCTCTCCCTGTGGGACATGGCCGCCAACGCGATCATCGTCACCGAGTCGGGCGGCACCTTCACCGGCCTCGACGGTCGCCCGGGCCCGCACAGCGGCAACGCGGCCGCCTCGAACGGCCTCCTGCACGACGAGTTCCTCGGGTATCTCAACCAGCGCTACTGACGCCCCCGTCACGCCCCGTACCAGCCGCACGCGCCCCCTTGTTGACCCGCGCTTTACCTGCAACCCTGAAAGTCCCCCCACTTGTGAATTTGTGAAACCGTGAACAAGCCGTGAACCAGGCGGCGGGGGGCACATCAGGAGGTGGCTCCATCCATGCTCGTACGTGACGCCATGAGCACCGTGGTCCTCACCATCGGCCCCACTCACACCCTTCGCCAGGCAGCCGCGCTGATGTCCGCCCGTCGGATCGGCGCGGCCGTGGTCCACGACCCCGACGCCGGCGGCATCGGCATCCTCACCGAACGCGACATCCTCAACTCCGTCGGCCTCGGACAGAACCCGGACAGCGAACGCACCCACGACCACACCACCAACGACGTCGTGTTCGCCGCCCCGTCATGGACCCTGGAGGAGGCGGCCCGCGCCATGGCGCACGGCGGCTTCCGCCATCTGATCGTCCTGGACCACGACGAGCCCGTCGGCATCGTCTCGGTCCGCGACATCATCCGCTGCTGGGCACCCGTACGGCAGCAGGTTCCGGCTTAGGAAGGCCGGGGAAGCGGCACGCGAAACGGGCCGGGCTCCCCGAAGGAACCCGGCCCGTCCGCCACGGCAAGCGATCCAGTGCTGGTGGTCAGCCGCGCAAAGCCTGGACAGCGGCTTCCAGCCGCTTGCCGAAGTCGTCGTCCGCGTGACGGAAGTTGTCGATCGCGTGCTCGATGATGTCCTCGCGCGAGACCGGTGCGACGGCGCCCGCCAGGTTGGTGATCAGGCGCTCCTTCTCGTCCTCCGACATCAGGCGGTAGAGGTTGCCCGCCTGGACGAAGTCGTCGTCCTCCGCGTGGACGGGGGCCTCGTGGTTGCCCGTGCCGGGCGTGAAGGCGGTGAAGGGCTGCCAGAGGGGGCGGCCGGTCTGGGCGGGGCCGCCGAAGCTGTTGGGCTCGTAGTTCTTCGCGCCGCCGTGCCGGCCGTCGTAGAGGAAGCCGTCACGGGAGTTGGTGCGCGCCTCGGTGGCGTGCGGGCGGTTCACCGGCAGGTGGTCGGCGTTGATGCCGACGCGGTAGCGGTGGGCGTCGCCGTACGCGAAGAGGCGGCCCTGGAGCATCTTGTCGGGGGACGGGCCGATGCCCGGTACAAAGTGCGCGGGGCTGAAGATGCTCTGCTCGACCTCGGCGAAGACGTTCCGCGGGTTGCGGTTGAGCTCCAGCCTGCCGATCTCGATCGGCGGGTAGTCCTCGTGCGGCCACACCTTGGTGAGGTCGAACGGGTTGAAGCGGTACGTCGCCGCGTCCGCCGCCGGCATGATCTGCACCTGCACGGTCCAGCTCGGGAACTCCCCGCGCTCGATGGCCTGGCGCAGGTCGCGCTGGTGCGAGTCGGGATCCTCGCCCGCGAGCCTGCTGGCCTCTTCCTGGGTGAGGTTCTTGATGCCCTGGTCGGTCTTGAAGTGGTACTTGACCCAGAAGACCTCGCCGGCCTCGTTGCGGTAGGAGGCGGGGATGCCTCGGTCGCCGAACAGCCAGGTCACCTGGTGGATGGATTCCGGCGACAGGGACCAGCAGTCCCAGACGTTGTCCGGTTCGGTGCTGCCCGTGTACGGGTCGCGCTTCTGCGTGTGGATGAAGTCCGGGAACTTGATGGCGTCCTTGATGAAGAACACCGGGGTGTTGTTGCCGACGAGGTCGTAGTTGCCCTCCTCGGTGTAGAACTTCAGCGCCCAGCCGCGCGGGTCGCGCACGGCGTCCGCCGCACCGAGGTTGCCGGCCACCGTCGAGAAGCGCAGGAACGTCTCCGTCCGCTTACCGACCTCGGAGAGGAAGGCGGCGCGCGTGTACTTCGTGACGTCGGCGGTCACCGTGAAGGTGCCGTACGCACCCGCGCCGCGGGCGTGCACCACGCGCTCCGGGATGCGCTCGCGGTTGAAGTGGGCCAGCTTCTCCAGCAGGAGCTGGTCCTGGACCAGGACCGGGCCGCCGATGCCCGCGGTCTCGCTGTTCTGGTTGTCGGCGACCGGAGCACCGGCCTACGTCGTGAGCGGTCCCTGGGTCATGCGCGCCTCCTGCGTGTGTTCCGGGCGGCCGACCGATCCTGCCCCCTGGCCAGAACCAGCCTCGATCCCGTACTGGACTTTGTCCAAATTGAAAGGAGATCCAAAGTCACATCCATTCGGAACCTAGCCCTACTGCTGTTAAGGTGTTCTCCATGAGTGACCTTCTGGAACGGCTGCGCGGACGCGGATGGCGGATGACCGCGCAGCGGCGCGTCGTGGCCGAGGTCCTCGCCGGCGATCACGTCCACCTGACGGCCGACGAGGTGCACGCGCGGGCTGTCGCCAAGCTCCCCGAGATCTCCCGGGCCACGGTCTACAACACGCTGGGCGAGCTGGTCTCCCTCGGCGAGGTGCTCGAGGTCTCCACCGACAAGCGCGCGAAGCGGTACGACCCGAACGCCCACCGGCCCCACCACCACCTGGTCTGCGCCCAGTGCGGCTCGATCCGGGACGTCCACCCGACGGGCAACCCGATGGCCGACCTCCCCGACTCGGAGCGCTTCGGCTTCACCGTCTCGGACGTCGAGGTGACGTATCGCGGCATCTGCCCCAACTGCGCGAAGGCGTAGCCCCGCGACTCCTTCAAGCCCCGGCACCGATGAGGCGCCGGGGCTTCGCGCTGCGTGCGCGTCCGCATACGGCCGCCCGCCCACGCCCTTCGGACACGACCCCTGCGGGCCACCTTCCGGTATCTGACGGTCCGTCATATCGTCGACGGCACCCACCAGTCCGTACCGCACTCCGCGAGGAGCCCCCGTGGGAGAGCCGTATCAAGACCGAGAAACGAGTGATCCGAAACTCAAAGCCACCGACCTGACCCGCGCCTTCGGCCGAACCCCCCACACGGTCGACGCCCTCGGCCCCCTCGATCTGACCGTCGCGCCCGGCGAGTTCGTCTGTGTCGTCGGCCCCTCCGGCTGTGGCAAGTCCACGCTCCTGCGCATCGCCGCGGGCCTGCTGCGCCCGAGCACGGGCACGCTGGAGATCCGTGCGTCGAGTGCGCGTCCGGCGGCCATGATCTTCCAGGACTACGGCATCTACGACTGGAAGACCGTCCGCGCCAACGTCCGCTTCGGCCTGGACATCCAACGCCTCCCCCGCCGTGAGGCGAACGCCCGCGCCGACGACTGGCTGGCCCGCATGGGCCTGTCGGACTTCGCGGACGCCTACCCGTCCGCACTCTCCGGCGGTATGCGCCAGCGCGTGGCGATCGCCCGGGCTCTGGCCGTGGGGCCCGAACTCCTGCTGATGGACGAGCCGTTCGCGGCGCTCGACGCCCAGCTCCGCACGATCCTCCAGGACGAGCTCCTGGACATCACCCAGACGCTGAGGACGACCACCCTCTTCATCACCCACAGCCTGGAGGAGGCCATCGTCCTCGGCGACCGCGTGCTGATGATGTCCGCCCGCCCGGGCCGGATCCTCGCCGAGCACCGCCCGCCCTTCCCACGCCCGCGCACCGGCGACATCCGCGCCGCACCCGAGTTCACAGCGCTGAAGAGCGAGCTGTGGGACCTGCTGCGGAAGGAGGCGGTACCGGCATGACGACCCTCACGAAGCCACCCGCGGAGTCGGTCCTGGTCCGCCGCCCGGGCCCGCAGGAACTCCACCCGGCCCGCACCCACCGCCGCAGGCGCGCACTGGAGCTGTCGCTGGCGCTGGCCGTACCCCTCTCCCTGATCCTCCTGTGGCAACTGGCCGCCTCCCAGGCCTGGATCGACGCCCGCGTCTACCCGGCCCCGTCCACGATCCTCGCCGACGGCTGGGACCGGGCCGCCGCCGGCGACCTGTGGCCGGACGTGTGGGCGACCCTGAAGCGCGTCCTGGCGGGATACGCGGCGGGCACGGCCGCGGGCTACGCCCTGGGCCTCCTGATGGGATCCCTCTCCCTGGTCCGAGCGGCCCTGGAACCGCTCCTGGACGCGCTGTACGTCGTACCGAAACTGGCCCTCCTGCCCGTCTTCCTGAACATGTTCGGCCTGGGCGAGGGCCCGCAGGTGGCGCTGGTGGCGGCGACGGTGTTCTTCTTCGTCTGGATCTCCACCATGTCCGCGGTCATGTCCATCCCCTCCGGACACCGTGACGCGGGCCAGGTCTTCGGCGCCTCCCGGTGGCAGATGTTCCGTCACGTCCTGCTCCCCGCCTCTCTGCCCTCGGTCCTGGTGGGCGCGCGCATCGCGGCGGGTGTGGCGGTCCTGGTCATCGTCGCGTCGGAGCAGATCGCCGCGACGAACGGCCTGGGCCATCTGATCTTCGACTCGCGCGCGCTGTTCCAGAACGACGTGATGTTCGTCGGCATCGTCTGTGTCGCGGTCCTCGGGGTGATCTTCTCCGAACTGATCCGCTTCGTCGGCCGCCTGCTCACGCCCTGGGCACCGAGGGACCGAGGAAGGGGCCAGTCATGAGAAGGCGGAAGCACACCTACGGCGTCGCCCTCGCCGCGGGAGCGGCCCTGCTGGCGTCGCCGGCCTGCTCATCGCCGTACGAGTCGGACCCCTCGTCGAAGGCGGCCGGGGAACAGCGCACCGTCCGCCCGGTCGAGGGCTGCGGCACGAAGGCCTGGACGGACCCGAAGAACCTCTCCCCGAGCCGGACTCCGGCTCGCTGCCGCCCCGGAGCCCCTGCCCCACAGCCCCTGTCCGAGCCCCGCGAGCTGACGATCGCGACGGGAACGCTGAGCGCCGAGTACGTGGCGCCCCTGCAAGTGGCGCTCGACAAAGGCGAGTTCAAGAAGGAGGGCCTGGACGTCGACCTGAAGGTCCTCCCGACCCCGGACGCGCTGCCCCTGCTGGCCAAGGGGGACATCGACGCCCTGTGGGCGGCCCCGGAGGCCGCGGTCATGAACGGCATCAAGGGCGGCTTCGACATCAAGTGGATCGCGGGCAACTTCTCACCCGCCCCCGACTCGAAGAGCGGCCTGTGGGTGCGCCTGAAGGAGGGCGAGAGCGCGAGCCACGTCGCCATGGCGGGCCGCAAGCTGGGCACGATGATCGGCAAGGGCTCGGTCATCGCGTACCCCATGGAGAAGGCACTGGAGCAGCACGGCGGCGGCCTGGCCGAGATCCAGTACCAGCAACTCGGCTCGGCCGACGTCCTCACGGCCCTGCAGAACGGCGGCGTCGACTCCGCATGGCTCCTGGATCCGGTGTGGCGCAAGGTGGACGGCAAGCAGGAGTACGCCTTCCTGGGCGGCCAGCCTCAGGGCGAACCGCTGGGTGGCATGCTCTACGGCCGCGCGCTGCTGCAGGACGACGTGGACGCGGGCGTGGCACTGCTCAGGGCGTACATCCGCACGGTGAACACGTACTTCGCGGCCGACTACAAGCAGGATGCGACCTTCGTCACATACCTCGCCAAGCTCCTGAAGTCGGAGGAGTCCATCCTCAAATCCACGCCACCCCTGCGCATGGACTGGGAGATCCGCTCCGGCACGACCACGCGCCTGCAATCGGCCTACGAGTCCCAAGGGGTGTCGGAGGGAAGCCCGCTCCCGGAGTCACGGACGGTGAACCGCACGCTGTACGAGGAGGCGGTGGGCCACGGTCCCTGAAACACACCTAGGGCCGGGATCCGTTGGGATCCCGGCCCTAGGCCTTCAGTAGCGGGGACAGGATTTGAACCTGCGACCTCTGGGTTATGAGCCCAGCGAGCTACCGAGCTGCTCCACCCCGCGTCGGTGAATGCAACATTACGTCAACCATGCGGACAGAGCAAATCGCTTGTCACCAGTCACTCTCTGCCACCGGTCGCATCACCCAGCCCGTCCGGCGTTTGAGGACGAGGCCCGTTCAACCCCGCGACGCCGACGGCGCAGCATCGGGCACCCACGAAACCCGCCCAGCACACCCTCACGCCGAAAGCTCCTCCCGCAGAGCATCCCGCAACCGCGCAGCCCGCTCCGCGACCTCCCCCGGCCCCAGACGCACCGCCCGGTCAGCCCACCGCTGCCCTTCCGCCAGCTCCCCCCGACGCGCGTAGACCAGGGCCAGCCGCAACGCCGACCGCCCGTGACCGGCGTCAGCCGCCCGAGTCCACCACATCGCGGCCTCCGGCTCACTCCCCTCCCGCGCGAGCAGCAGCCCCAGGTTGAACGCCCCGTTCCGTGACCCGGCCTCGGCGGCCTCCCGGTACCACCGAGCCGCCTCCACCACGTCCCCCCGAGCGGCGGCGAGCATCCCCACCCGCACCTGCGCCCGCCGATGCCCCTGGGAAGCCGCCCGCTCGTACCACTCCTCGCACTCGGTCTTCTCGTGCACCGACTCGCCGAGCTCATGCTCGGGCTCCGGCGGCCGCCGAGCGTCCAGCACGGTCGCCAGCCGGTACGCGGCCTCCGCGCTGCCGGCCCCGGCCGCGCACCGCAGATGCCGCTCCGCCGCGAGCTCGTCCCCGTCCCGCAGCCGCGCGATGCCGACCTGAAGCGCCGCCTCGGTGTGCCCGGCGGCCGCGGCACGCTCGTACCAGCGCAGCGCGGCCCGCTCCTCGCCGCGCCCGGCGTGCAGGATCCCCAGGTTGAACGCGGCGTCCACGCTCCCGGCCTCCGCGGCCTTGGAGAACCAAGGCTCGGCACCGGTCGTGTCCCCGCCCTGCAGCAGCAGGATGGCCAGCGCGTTCGCCGCCTCGCGGTGCCCGGCGTACGCGGCCCGCCGGTACCACTGCTCGGCCTGCGCGGTACGCCCCTGATCGGCGCAGAGCAGCCCGAGGTTGTACGCACCGTTCACGTCACCGGCGTCCATCGCGGCCCGGTACCACCGCTCGGCGGTCTGCGGCTGGCCGCGCTCGGCGTGCAGCGCGCCCAGCGCGTTGGCCGCGTTGCCGTCGCCGTCCTGCGCGGCCCGCAGCCACCACACGGCGGCGCTCTCGGTGTCCCCGGCGTCCCGCAGCAGGAACCCGAGCGCACAGGCGGCGCGCGCCTCCCCGTCCTTGGCGGAGGTCAGGTACCAGCGCCCGGCCTCCTTGAGCTCCCCGCGCTTCTCGAGAATCGTCCCGAGGTGCAGCGCGGCCCGCCGGTGCCCGCGCGCGGCGGCCTGCCGGTACCACTGCTCGGCCTCGACGAGCAGTGGCTCGCTCGCCGCGACACCGTTGTCGGTCCCCTCCTCGCCCGTACGCCCCGCCTGCCGGTCGAGCGCACGCGCCAGCCGGTACGCCGCCTCCCGGTGCCCCCGCTCGGCCGCGGCCCGCATCCACTGCTCGGCCCCGTCGTCGCCGCGGTGCTCCAGCAGATCGGCGAGCGCGTACGCGCCCAGCGCGTGTCCCTGTTCGGCGGACTGCCGCAGCCAGTACTCGGCAGCGGGCTCGTCGCCCCGCTCGCGGTGATGGCGTCCCAGCGCGTGCGCGGCCGCGGCCGACCCCGCGACGGCCGCGATCCGCCACCATCCGGCAGCCTCGTCGGCGTACCCGCGCTGGTGGAGAAGTACTCCCAGGTTGTTGGCGGCGGCCCGGTCCCCGGCGGCGGTGGCGGCCCGCAGGTAGGGCTCGGCTCCGTCGAGATCGCCACGGCGCAGCAGCATGGCGCCGAGCACGCTCGTCGCCTCGGCGTCGCCGGCCTCGGCGGCAAGCCGCTGCCGGGCCTCCTCCGCTGCCTCCGCGGCCTCGTCCCGGTCGGTCGCCCGGTCGAAGGCGAAGTCGCCCTCCGGCTGCGCAAGGTCACCCAGCGGCAGCGAGGCACTGTCCGTCGGCTGCGCGAAATCGCCCGTCGGCTGCACAAAGTCGGCAGGCTGCACAAACCGCCCTGTCTCCAACAGAGTTGCCTTGTCCCCCATAACGTCCATCGTCGCACCACCTGCAACCTGGGTACACCTCGTATACCGCAGCCAGTGAGGTCACTTCAGCGTTTTGTCGACATGCCCACAGAGAGACAAGTCAAACACAGTTCTCCCAACTGCCCACGGCGGCGCGACCGCCGCGGCCTCCTGCACATGCGTTCGCACATCACAAAGGCCCGGATCCTTGGAGGATCCGGGCCTTCGCTGTCGTACGAAATGTTCGTCGACTTCAGTAGCGGGGACAGGATTTGAACCTGCGACCTCTGGGTTATGAGCCCAGCGAGCTACCGAGCTGCTCCACCCCGCGCCGTTGTTCTGCAACCGTATCACGGCGCGGGGTGGGCCATTCGATCAGCCGCCGTCCCTACGAGCTGGTGGGACTGCTGGTCGGACTCGGACTGGAACTGGGGCTCGCGCTGCCGCCACTGTCGCCGCTGCTGCCACCGCCGCCGGTCTTGTCCGCCTGGGCCTGGGCGTCCTCGGCCCGCTTCAGCGCGTCCTCGAGGTCCTCCTGCGCCCTGCCGTACGCCTCCCAGTCGCCCTTCTTCAGGGCTTCCTGGCCCGTCTCGAAGGCCTTCTGGGCGTCGTTGAGCGCGTCTTGGACCGTCGGGTTGGTGGACGTCGGTGGTGGTGTCGTACCGCCGCCGTCCTCGTCGCCCTCGTCCGGTGGCTGGGTGGTCGGGCCCTCCGCTCCGAAGACCTTGTTGAGCGCCTCGCCGAGAGTGTCCTCGAAGGCCGTGGTGCCGCCGTAGGACACCAACACCTTGCGCAGCAGCGGGTACTTGAGCCCGCCACCGCGTACGTAGACCGGCTCCACGTAGAGCAGTCCGCCGTCGAGTGGGACCGCCAGCAGGTTGCCGTACTCGACCTCCGAGTCGCCGCCTCTCAGCAGCCTGATGGTCTCGGCGATGTTCTGTTCGGAGTTGAACTGGCTCTGGACCTGACTGGGGCCGTTGACCGTGGTGTTGGTCGGCAGTTTCAGAATTCTGATCTTGCCGTAGTCACTGGTCCCCGCCTCGGCGTCGACGGCCATGAAGGCGCTGAGGTTGTCACGGCCACTCGGTGTGAGGGTCGTCGTCAGCGAGAACGCCTGCGCCTGCTGGTCGGGCATCTTCATGCTCAGGTAGTACGGCGGCACCGCGCTGCCCGACTTGTTGGTCGGGTCGTCCGGCACCTGCCAGACCTCGCTGCCGCTGAGGAACGTGGTCGCGTCCTTCACGTGGTAGCGGGTGAGCAGCTCGCGCTGGACCTTGAACAGGTCCTGCGGGTAGCGCAGATGGGCCATCAGATCCTTGGAGATCTTGCTCTTGGACTCCACCGTGCCCGGGAACGCCTTCATCCAGGTCTTCAGGACCGGGTCCTTGGTGTCCCACTGGTAGAGCTTGACCTCGCCGGTGTAGGCATCGACGGTCGCCTTCACCGAGTTGCGGATGTAGTTGACCTGGTTCTGCTGGGCCACGACCGCCCGCTGATCGTTGGTCGCGGTCAGCGAGTCGGCCGTCGTGTCACCGAGGGTCGTACGCGATGAGTACGGGTATCCGTTGGTCGTCGTGTACGCGTCGACGATCCACTGGATGCGGTGGTTCACCACGGCCGGGTAGGCGTCACCATCGATGGTCAGCCACGGGGCGACCGCCTCGACGCGCTCCTTGGGCGTGCGGTTGTACAGGATGCGCGAACCCTCGCCGATGGCCCCGGAGTACAGGATCTGCGGCTCGCCGAACGCCACCGCGTACGCGGCCCGGTTGACCGGGTTGGAGAGGCTGACCCCGCTGTCGCCCTTGTAGCTGTAGGTCTTCTCGCCGCTGTCGTCGGAGTAGTCGATCTCCTTCTGGGGACCTCCGACGATCGAGTACATGCTGGTCTTCTCGCCGTAGTAGACCCGCTGCTCGTACGTCCCGAGGTCGCCCTTGGAGGGCAGGTCGGACTCGGTGAAGTCCGGTCGGCCCTGGGAGTCGGCGTTGGTGCCCTCGGCGGCGACCACGCCGTAGCCGTGGGTGTAGCGGAAGTGGTCGTTGATCCAGTTCCGCTTCGGGATGCCGTTGAGGTTGATCTCGCGCAGACCGATGACGGTGTCCTGGTCCTTGCCGTCCTTGCTGTACCGGTCGACGTCCAGGTTGGTCGGGAACGCGTAGTAGTTCCTGATCTGCTGGAGCTGCTGGAACGTCGGCGAGACGATGTTCGGGTCCAGGATCCGGATGCTGGCCGCGGCGTCGACGTCGTCGCGCAGCTGGGTCTTGTCCTCGGTCTTGCTGGTGCCCGCGTAGTCGGTGACCTGGGTGCCGTCGATGCCGTAGGCCTCGCGCGTCGCCTTGAGGTTCTTCTCGACGTACGGCGCTTCCTTGGCCTGCTCGTTGGGCTGGACCTGGAACTTCTGGACGATCGCGGGGTACAGCCCGCCGATGAGGATCGCCGAGAGCACCATCAGGCCGAAGCCGATGACGGGCAGCTGCCAGGTGCGCCGCCACAGGGTGGCGAAGAACAACAGTGCGCAGATGACGGCGATGCAGAACAGGATCGTCTTGGCCGGCAGGTAGGCGTTGGCGTCGACGTACCGAAGGCCCGTCCAGTTGTCGGTCGCCTTGAAGTCGCTGGACTTCACGGCGAGCCCGTACCGGTCGAGCCAGTACGCGACCGCCTTCAGGGCGACGAAGATGCCGATCAGGACCGACAGATGGCCGGTGGCCGCGGCCGTGGCGCGCGCGCCGGGGCTGGTGATGCGCAGCCCGCCGTACAGGTAGTGGGTGAGCGCGGCGGCGATCACGGAGAGGATCGCGGCGGCGAAGCCGAAGCCGAGCAGGAACCGGTACCAGGGCAGGTCGAAGGCGTAGAAGCCGACGTCAAGGTGGAACTGCGGGTCCTTCTCACCGAAGGGCACGCCGTTGACCCACATCAGCCAGGTCCGCCACTGGCTGGAGGCGGAGGCGCCGGCGATCAGGCCGACCAAGGCGGTGATCGCGAGCAGCAGCCACTTCTTGTACGGCGCGATGCCCATGCGGTAGCGGTCGAGGCTCTGCTGCTCCATCGACATGGCGCTCAGCGGCGGGCGCAGCCGGTGCGCCAGCCAGATGTTGAAGCCGACCGCGAGGGCCATCAGCAGACCGAAGACGAAGAAGAGACCGATCTTCGTCCAGAGCGTGGTCGTGAACACCGACGAGTAGTTCACCGACCGGTACCAGAGCCAGTCCGTCCAGAAGCCCGCGAACATGGTGAAAGCCATGCCGAGGACGGCGAGGACGCCCAGTGTCATGAGCAGCGTCCGGACACGCCGGGACGGGCGGCCCACTCTGATCCGTGGCCCGGTCGGGCCTCCGCCGCGGTCCGGCATCTGGAAAGCCAAGGTTCGCACCCCGAGGTTCGCTGTTGGTCCGTCAGGCCCGCGTCTTCGTGGACCCGCCGTGGCCCCCCGTGATCGTGGGCCCACACCTATGCAACTTACTCACCGTTTACTCAGTTCCCGATTCGGGCCAGGAACGAGGCAGGATTGTGACCATGTCCAACACTCCCATGGCGGCGAGCCCGCTCACCCGGGCCGTTCTCGAGATCGACGAGTACGCCTCCGGCCTCGGCTGGGACCAGCCCGCCCGCCTCTTCGCCCTCGTAGACACCGCACGGCTGCAGGCCCAGGAACCCGGCCTCGCCGCCCAGCTCGGCCTGGGGGACGAGCAGGAGTCCTCCGGCCTGACCCCGATCGAGCAGGACGAACTTCCAACGGGCAAGGCGCTCGACGAGTTCCTCGGCACCATCGCCTGGCCCGACTCGGTGGCCGGCTGCGCGCTCACCGTCGAGCGTCTGATGCTGCCCCCGTCCGCCGAGGCCCAGGTCCCGCAGGGCCTGAGCGAGGCCAAGCTCACGAAGTGGGTGGCGGAGCACCCCGACCGCCAGGAGGTCCGCATGACGGTCGCGGTCCTGCGCGACGGCGCCCGCGAGTCGGCCCTGCGCCTGCGCGAGAAGGACACCCCGACGGAGGTCCTCACCGGCCCGGACCTGGTCCCGGGGCTGGCGGAGGCGCTGGCGGCGACGTTCGAGGACTGAGGTCTTCCGGTACGACGGTGAGGACTTGAACGGCGGTGGGGGTGCCCCTTGAGGTGAAGGGGCACCCCCACCGCCGTACCGAAGCCTGTTCCTCAGTCCTTGTTTCTCAGTCCTTGTTCCTCAGTGCTTGCTTCTCAGTCCTTGGTCGTGCACTTCGGCAGGTCGGCGGTGTCGCCGGAGCGGATGTCCTTCAGGGCACCGAGGGCGTCGCCGATGGTGTCGACCTTGACGAGGGTGAGCCCGTCGGGGATGTCCTTGGCGGCGGTCGCGCAGTTGTCGGCGGGCGTGAGGAAGTACTGGGCGCCCTTGTCGCGCGCTGCGATGGTCTTCATCTCGATGCCCCCGATGGGGCCGACCTTGCCGTCGTCGTCGATGGTGCCGGTACCGGCGACGAACTTGCCGCCGGTGAGGCTGCCCGGGGTGAGCTTGTCGTAGAGCCCGAGTGAGAACATCAGGCCCGCGCTGGGGCCGCCGACGTCGGCGAGCTTGATGTCGATGGTGAACGGGAAGGTGTGGTCGGTCCCGGCGGAGATGCCGACGATCGCGCGCTTGGCGGCGCTGTCGTCGGACTCGGCGGTCCTGATCGTGATCTTCTCGGACTTCGTGGGCGTCCTGCGCTCCTTCTCGGCGGCGGCCTGCTCCTTGGCCGGCACGATGGTGAAGACGACGTCCTGACCCGGCTTGTGCTTGGTCACCAGCTTGGCGACGTCCGCCGGTTCCTTCACGGCCGTACCGTCGACGGCCTTGATCACGTCACCGGCGTGCAGCTTGCCCTCGGCCGGGGTTCCCTTGACCACGGTCGAGACGATCACCCAGCTCTGCACCGGGATGTCCAGCTCTTTCAGGGCGGCGACCTTGGCGCTCTCCTGGGACTGGCTGAACTCCTCGGCGTTCTCCTGGGTGGACTGCTCCTCGGTCTTGCCGTCCGGGTAGAGGGTGTCGTGCGGCACGACCTTGTTGTCGTGCGCGAGCCAGCCGTAGACGGCCTCCACGAGGTTCATCCTGTAGTCGGCGCTGGTGACCCGGACGGTGGTCATGTTGAGGTGCCCGGTCGTCGCGTATGTCTTGCGCCCGGAGATCTGCAGTACCGGCTCGCCCTCGTGCTCCCCGAGGGTGTTCACCGTCGGCCCCGGGGACATCTCCGCATACGGCACGGGGATGAAGACTCCCGCGCACAGAAGCGCGATCAGCATCAGGGTGGAGGCGAGCATCGTCGCGGTGCGGCGTGGCATGCCAAGACAGTACGTGACACACCTGTCAGCGCCCCGTCAGGGCCATCGGACGGTGCCCGTCAGGCCGCGAGCCCGGTCCCCCGCGATCATGTACGGGAGGGGGGCTTCTCCATGGCCGCGCGGAACCGGGCGTATCCGTCGAGCTCCGGCCCGTCGCTCCGTACCTTCCGGTTCCGGTTGGCCCAACTGCCCCACAGACCGGCGCCGATCGCAGCCACAAGCGGAATCAGCAACCAGGCGAGCGCCGCCATGCCGTCCTCCCATCCCCAATGAGTGACCGCAAACTGACTGATCAGCAGATTAACCACTGGCACTGACAACGCTCACGCCAGGGGTGCGGTTACGCAACCGGAGTGGGGTGGACGGGTTCCGGGGGCGGGTTCAGCAGGCGCCGACCCACTCCTCGGTTCCGTCCGAGAACTTCTGGTGCTTCCAGATGGGCACCTCGTGCTTGAGATCGTCGATCAGCTTCCGGCAGGCCTCGAAGGCCTCCCCGCGATGGGGGCAGGAGACGGCGACGACCACTGCCAGATCCCCGACCTTCAGGTCCCCGACCCGGTGCACGGCCGCGAGGGCACGCACCGGATACTCGGCGACGACCTTCTCGGCGATCCGCCGCATCTCGGCCTCGGCACTGGGATGGCACGAGTACCCGAGCTCGTCGACATCGGTACCCCCGTCGTGGTTCCGCACGGTCCCCACGAACAACGCGGTCCCCCCGGCGGCGTCGTCCCCGACGGCCCGGAAGACCTCGTCCACGGAGAGGGCCGTCTCGCGGATGCCGATGAGCTTGACGGGGTCCTGAGCGCCCTGCTCACCGGGGTGATCGTTGGTAGGTGCCATGCCCCCATCGTGCCCCACTCCCACGGGGGCGGGAAATAGCGTTATCGCCCGGCACACGCGCGTGCGGGTTTGGAGCCTCCTACATGAGGGGGCCGCCAGGAGGGGCCGCGTGCATGCCGCCGATCAGGCCTTTGCCGGACCTTGCAGGCCGGGGAGTGCGCCCGTCGCCCGCACATGGCCGGGCGTCGGTGAGCCCTCGCCCGGTCAGATCCGCCGCCGGGCCTTCCGTGCCCGCCGCACCACTGCCGCCGCGCCCAGCAGGGCCACCGTCGCCCCGGCGGCGCCGGCCGCCGTCGCGTCCTTGCGCCCGAGCCGCCGCCCGGCGACCGTGTGCCGGCCGGAGACCTCCTCCAGCAGCTCCGCGAGCACTTCCTCGTTGGTCCACTGCGGCCGCCACCCCGCGTCATGGAGCCGGCTCCCGCTGACCACCCAGGGGTACATCGTGTACGCCAGGTCCCCGGCCGGAGAGGGCGTCAGACCGATCCGGTGCAGGCGGGCCGCCGCACCCAGCGCGACCGCGGACGGCAGCTCCATCCGCCGGATCCCGCTGAGCTCCTCGACCTCCTCCTGCTCCAGCCAGCCGTCACATCCGACGGCGAGTTCCCCCTCGACCTTCTCCAGGACGGCGTACTCCAGGGCGCTGCACAGATCCTCGACGTGACAGAACTGCCAGGCGGGCCGCGACCCGGCGACGACAAGCAGCCGAGGTGACTCGAAATACCTGGTCAGCGCGGTGTCCGTACCACCCACGAGGACCGCGGGCCGGACCACGGTGACATTGAGTCCGGGGTGGGCCCGAGGAGCCCTGCGCGCGAGGCGCTCGATCTCCAGCAGATCCGCGACCCCGGTGGCCTCCGCCGTGGCCCGCAGCTCCGCGTCCTCGGACAACGGAAGCTCGTTGTCCGGCAGCGCCCCGTAGACCATCGCGGAGGTGCACAGCACCACCCGGTGGATCCCGGCCGCCGCCGCGGCCGTCAGCACGGTCTGCGTCCCCCGGACGTTGTAAGCCGTCCGGGCGGCGGGATCCGTCTCCAGATCCAGATCGAGCGCCAGGTGAACGACCACGTCGGCGCCCCGCAGCTTGTCCGCGATGGCCGGATCCCGCACATCCAGGATGTGCCACTGAGCCGCCGCGCACTCACCGCGCCGCTCGTCGATGGCGATGACCTGCTTGACCTCGTCCGACGCGGCCAGCCGCTCGGTGAGCAGCGCGCCGACACCGGACGCGGCACCGGTCACCGCGACGACGGGCCCGCGCACACCGCGCGCTGGAGGGGTTGACTGGTTTCGCGCTGCGCGAACCTGCGGATCAGGGGAACTCACCGGGCGTCTCCAGCGGTTGTCTTCAGTACGAACGTGAGTGACGCGTACGTACCAGGTGGCATCCATCCTGCCGCAGGCCGAGAGTCGGCGAAGCACCGAGGCCCGATCGGCTCGCGGTGTCTACGCTGGGTGGTGTTATCGGGCAGCCGCGCCGCCGGTGGAAACCGGTGGCCTTACCAGCCGAGGAATCCCGTGAGTGACACCCCATTCGGATTCGGCCTTCCGCCGGAGGAGCCGGACGACGGCGACGAGGGCAAGAAGAAGGACCAGCAGAGCGGTGGTGGTCAGGGCCCGGCCAACCCGTTCGGTTTCGGCGGGCTGCCCGGTGCCGGGGGCTTTGGTGGCCCCGGCGCGGACAATCCGTTCGCTGCCATGTTCGGTTCGCTGAACCCCTCCGACCTGGGCGCCGCGTTCCAGCAGCTGGGGCAGATGCTCTCCTATGAGGGCGGCCCGGTGAACTGGGACATGGCCAAGCAGATCGCCCGCCAGACGGTCTCCCAGGGCACCGCGGACGGCACCAAGGACGCGAGCGTCGGCCCCGCCGAGCGCACCGCCGTCGAGGAGGCCGTCCGCCTGGCCGACCTGTGGCTCGACGATGCGACGTCCCTGCCGTCCGGCGCGGGCTCCGCGGTGGCGTGGTCCCGCGCGGAGTGGGTCGAGGCGACCCTGCCCGCCTGGAAGGAGCTCGTCGACCCGGTCGCCGAGCGGGTGGGCACCGCCATGGGCGATGTCCTGCCGGAGGAGATGCAGGCCATGGCGGGCCCGCTGATCGGCATGATGCGCTCGATGGGCGGCGCCATGTTCGGCACGCAGATCGGGCAGGCCGTCGGTGTGCTCGCGGGCGAGGTCGTCGGCTCCACCGACATCGGCCTGCCGCTCGGCCCGGCCGGCAAGGCCGCGCTGCTGCCGGTGAACGTCGAGACGTTCGGCAAGGACCTGGGCGTGCCGAAGGAGGAGGTGCGGCTGTATCTCGCCCTGCGCGAGGCGGCCCACCAGCGCCTCTTCGCCCATGTGCCGTGGCTGCGCTCGCACCTGTTCGGCGCGGTCGACGGCTACGCGCGCGGGATCAAGGTCGACACGGCCAAGCTGGAGGACGTGGTCGGGCAGTTCGACCCGCAGAACCCCGAGCAGCTGCAGGACGCCCTGCAGCAGGGCATGTTCCAGCCGGAGGACACGCCGGAGCAGAAGGCGGCTCTGGCCCGTCTGGAGACGGCTCTGGCGCTCGTCGAGGGCTGGGTGGACGCGGTGGTGCACGCCGCCGCCAAGCCCCGTCTGTCGTCCGCGGACGCGCTGCGCGAGACGCTGCGCCGCCGCCGCGCCTCGGGCGGCCCGGCGGAGCAGACGTTCGCCACGCTGATCGGCCTGGAGCTGCGCCCACGGCGCCTGCGTGACGCCTCCCGTCTGTGGGCCTCGCTGACCGACGCGCGCGGTGTCGACGGCCGGGACGCCCTGTGGGCCCACCCGGACATGCTGCCGACGGCCACCGACCTGGACGACCCGGACGGCTTCGTGCACCGTGAGCAGATCGACTTCTCCGAGCTGGACAAGATGCTCGGTGAGGCGGCGGGCGGCTCCACCGGGAAGCCGGACCTGAAGAAGGACGACGGGTCCAAGGACGACGACAAGGGCGACGGCACCGAGTGAGCCTGTACGACGACGCGGTCCTCGTACTGAAGGGGTACGAGGACCAGGAAGATTTGCGCCAGGCCTACCTGGACCATCTCGCTGAGCACCCGGACGGCATGTGGAAGGCCTGCGGGGACGGGCACATCACGGCCAGCGCCCTGGTGATCGACCCGTCACGCGGGCGCGTGCTGCTGACCCTTCACAAGAAGCTGCGCATGTGGCTGCAGATGGGCGGTCACTGCGAGGCGCAGGATGCCTCCCTGGCGGCCGCCGCCCTGCGAGAGGCGACAGAGGAGTCCGGCATCACCGGCCTGTCGCTGCTGCCGGGCGGCCCGGTGCGCCTGGACCGGCATCCGATCCCGGCGCCCTGCCACTGGCACTTCGACGTGCAGTACGCGGTCCTGGCGCCGCAGGACGCCGAGCACGCGATCAGCGAGGAGTCGCTGGACGTGCGCTGGTTCGCCTACGACGAGGTGGCGGAGGTGGCCGACGAGTCGGTCGTACGCCTGCTGGAAGCGACCCTAGCCCGCCTGTGAACGGGTGAGGGCGACCGCAAAGGCGGTCGCCCTCACACAGACGGCCGGTCGCGCCCCGTAAGGGGTGCGGGGACTGCGCGACCAGCCACCTGCGCGCCGCGGCCAAGAGCGGCCCGCAGCCCCCGAATCCCCTCGGCCCGGCCAGCGGAGCGATCAGCTCCAGACGTTGCCCTGGTTCTGCCCCCGGGCCCCCTGCTGCCCCATGCCGTACTGGGCGGCGAGGCCCGAGCCGATCTGGGCGTTCTGCGGCGGCAGCAGCTCGCTGGGCTGGACGAGCGCGTAACCGCTGCCCATGAAGCTGAGCTCCCAGCCCTCACCGGTGCTGCCCCGGCGCCGCCACACCCCGGAGGAGTGCGTCTGGGCCTGCATCTGGACGCGCAGGCTCGTCGACCAGGCGACGATCGCGTCGGCGTCGCAGTTGACGTACTTGTCGGGCGTCACCTGCATCATCAGCGGCATGCCCGAGGTCATCAGGGCGACCTTGCCCCGGCCGGAGATGTTGAGCTGGTACTTCCCGGAGCCGGAGATGCCGTAGAGGCTGTCGACGGCGATGACCTCGTGGTGCAGGGAGGAGTCCATCGCCAGCACGTAGCTGCTGTCGACGGTCAGACCGTCCTGCTCCACCTCCATCACGTGGACGTGCTGCTTGAGGTTGGCGAGGTAGACCGTGCCCTGCCCGTGGCAGCGCATGAGGTCGAGGCCCTCGCCGGTACGGGCACGCGCGCGTCCCTGCTGGTTGCTCTGGAATTCGGCGTCGAACTCGACCAGGCCCTGGTAGGCGACCATCGTGCCCTTGCGGGCGAGGATGTCGTCGTGGCCCTCCAGGGCGACGCGGAGCATCTGCTTGTTCTGCAGGCTCCAGCGCTCCTGGGTCTGCTGCTCGTTGTAGGCGAAAAGCGGACTCTGCATGGCTTTCTGGCTCCCCCTCAGCCCCGGATCCGGAGACGGTCGGTGCTGTCCTCGCTGGGCTGGACGACGACGATGCCCTGGCCGGAGAAGGCCATCTGGTAGGCCTCACCGCTGCCCCGGCCGATGAGCGACTGCGCCTTGAAGCTGCGCTTGCCCTTCACCTTGAGGTTCGGGGACCAGGCGACGAGCGCGTCCGGGTCGACGTACGTCTCGTCCTCGCCGCCGCCGCAGTCGACGACGATCGGCTTGCCCCGGGAGGTCAGCGCGACCCAGCCCTGCCCGGAGATCTTGGTGTTCCACAGGCCCTGCCCGGCGAACTTCGCCAGGCCCTTCACCCGCTCGACCCCCCACGTCAGGTGGGCGTCGAAGGCGAGCAGGTTGGTGGCGTTGACGGAGATGCCGTCGCCGTTGAGGTTGATGACGACGACGTTGGCGCCGTAGTCGGCGAGGTAGAGCAGGCCGTCGCCGGAGCACTTCATCAAGGGCGCGCCCTCGCCGGTCATCCAGTCCTTGGCGATCTGGCGCACAGCGGGCGGGTTGGGCTCGTACTGGACGAAGCCTTCGTAGGCGACCATCGACCCCACGCGCGCGAAGAGGTCGTTCCCGGTCTGCATGGCGACCTTCAGCATGTGGTTGCCGTGGTTCTCCATGCGGGCGGTCACGGGTGCGGGGGCGTAGCCCGCGAGCGGCTGGTTCATGACGGGCTCTCCCTCAGATCTCGTACGGCTGGACGACGATGAAGTTGCCGGGCGCGCCGCGGAACTGGAGGTTGACGCTCTCTCCGGTGTCGCCGGGGTAGGCGTTGCGGCGCATGCGCACCTGGCTGGAAACGACCACCTGGGAGGCGGCCGACCAGGCGACGACGGCGTTGCAGTCGGCGAACGTCGTGGGCGTGACCGGAAGGACCACGGGCGTGCCGTGCGTCTTGACGACGATCGTGCCGGTGCCCGTGAACTGCATCGTGAACAGCGCGCCACCGGGGATGCCGTGGCCCTCGATGCGGCGGATCTCGTACTGGAGGCTCTCGTCGAAGGCGAGGACGTTCTCCGCGGAGACACAGATGCCGTCGCCCTGGAGCTCGATGGGGTGCAGCATCGTGGAGTTCTCGGCGAGGAACACCTGGCCCTGGCCCGTGCAGCGCATCAGCTGCATTTCCTGGCCGGTGGCGTTGCCCACGATCCGGCCGGCGAAGCCGGCGCCCTTGTAGCTGAAGTCGACCTTGCCCTGGTAGAGCACCATGCTGCCCTGCCGGGCCAGCACGGGCTGCCCGCCGATGCCGAGGTCGACGCGGACCATCTTCTTGTTCTGCTGCGTCCAGCGCTGGCCGGTGGGCGTCTCCTTGAACTTCTGGAGCGCCGCGGCCACGCCGGGGCCCTGCGCGCCTTGAGGAGCACCTTGAGGTGCGCCCTGCGGGGCTCCGTAGGGCGCCTGCTGGCCCGGGACCTGGCCGTAGGGGGGCTGCTGGCCGTAGCCCGGAGGCGGGGTCGGCTGGCCGTAACCGGGCGGCGGGGTGGGTGCCTGCGGGGCCTGGGGCTGGGCGTAGCCGGGGGGCGGCGGGGCGGTCGGAGCGGGGGCCTGGCCGTACGGCGGCTGCTGACCCGGCTGGCCGTAGGGCGCGGGCGCCGGGGCGGGGGGCGGCGGGGCGCCGCCGGGCGGCGTCATGGGCGCGACGATGGTCGGCTGGGCGTGCACCGACGGAGCGGGCGCCGGGGCCGGAGGCGGCGGGGTGGACGCGGGCGGGGGCGCGAAGCCCTGGGCGGCGGGCTGCGGAGCCGGTGCGGGCGCGGGGGCCGGGGCGGGCGCGGGAGTCGGGGCCGCGGCCGGCGGGGCGCCGAACGCGGGTGGGGCGGCGGCCTGGGCGGGCGGTGCGAAGCCGGGGGCCGCACCTGCCTGAGGCTGCTGCGGCTGCTGCGGGGCGGCGGGCGTCTCCTCCTCGGCGACCTCGCCGCCGAAGTTCCTCAGCAGCGCGTCGAGGCCGCCGTCGAAGCCCTGCCCGACGGCCGCGAACCGCCAGACGTCCTTGAGGTAGAAGTCGCCCAGCATCACGGCGCGTTCGGTGGAGAACTCCGAGCCGTTGAAGGAGTAGCGGGCCACTTCTTCGCCGCCGGCGACGATCCGGATGTATCCGGGGGCGATCTGCGACATCTGTCCGGCGCCGTCGATCGTCGCCGTGAAGGACAGCTTCTGGATCTGCGGGGGGATGTTGTCGAGCGTGACCCGGAAGGACTCGGTGTCACCGGCCTGGGCGCCGAGGAGCTGGATGGACTCCTCGGGGGACTTCGGCTGGTTGAAGAAGATGAAGTAGCGGTCGTCCGAGAGCCGTTCGTCGGCGTCGAGACCGAAGCAGCTGATGTCGAAGGTCAGCCCTGGGGCAGTGATCTGCACACCTACGTACAGATCCGTGCCCGCGGTGAGGTCACTGATCTTGGCCTTGTGGCCGCGTTGGAATTCCCTGGCCATGCGTAACGACCGTCCCCCATCCCGAATGTGAGTGCGTCGCGCCAGGCTAACGGCAAACTCCGACATCGGACGAAGCCGGTACAGACCCGGTACACAACGCCCGGCCAGCCGTACCGGAAGCACTGCCTCCGGGGCTGCCTCTGGGGGAGGTCCTCAGGTAGCGGTCACTCGCCGCGCGCGCCGGGCACGTGGGGCAGGCGCTCGGCGGCAACCACCCCTTCCAGGTAGCCCTTCGCCCGCTCGGTGCGGGGGTACCCCTCCAGCAGCCGCCAGAAGCGGGGCCCGTGTCCGGGCACCAACAGATGTGCGAGCTCGTGCAGGAGGACGTAGTCGACGACGTACTCGGGCATGCCCTGCAGCCGGTGCGAAAGACGGATGCTGCCCTCGGCCGGGGTGCACGAACCCCAGCGGGTGTTCTGATTGGTGACCCAGCGCACCGAGCTGGGCCGGGCACGGCCGTCGAAGTACTGGGCCGACAGCTGCTCGGCCCGCTCGGCCAGTTCGGCGTCGCCGAGGACCTGCTTGCTCTCCTGCGCGGCCAGCTTGTCGAGCATGACGTTCACCCAGCGCTGTTCCTCGGCCTCGGACATCCGGGCGGGGATGAGCACGACGGTGCGGTCGCCCTCGCGGTACGCCGAGACCGTCCGGCGGCGCCGGGCGCTCCTGCGGACCTCGATCGCGCTCGCCCCTGAGCCGCTCGTCGGCGGGCTCGTCGTACTGCGCTGTGGCGTTCCGGCGCGGTGCAGTGGGTCGGCGGACACGCCCCGACGTTACCCGCTGCACATGGGGGAAGTCCCGACTCCGGGACGGTTCGATGCCGATCCCCCACCATGCGTTTGATTTGTACTACGAATATCCACCGCCTGTGGACAACTTTCGGCACGGGGCGCGGCGTCGGGGCATGCTGGCAGTCACCGGCGGAGCTTCGACCGAGCTTCACCGGCACACGGGGATGTTCCACTACGGCTACGGGGGCCTGTTCATGCAAGCGACGGTTTCGACAGGTTCGGCGGATTCCGGGGGTTCGGCCAGTTCTGCGGGTTCGGCGGGTTCCGGAGATTCGGCTCCCTCCGCAGGTTCGGCTGGTTCGGTAGATACGACGCTTCCACTGGCTCCAGTGGTGAAGCCCGCGCTCAGGCGAGGCTGGCGGGATCTCAATACCGTGCAGTTCGGGATGACTCCGGCGCACGCGCTGACGCTGGGCCCGATGGACACGGCGACGGGCAGCTTCCTCGACCTGCTCAACGGCACCCGCGGAGTGGAGCTGCTGCGCGAAGAGGGCCGCCGTATGGACCTGCCGGACGGTCACGTCGAGGGGCTGGTGCGCCGGCTGGCGCGGGCCGGGCTGCTCGACGACACGAAGGGAGGCGGTCCGGCCGCCCAAACCCTGCGGCGCAAGAAAGAGGTCCTGGACCGGCTGCGCCCCGATCTGGCCTCCCTGTCCCTGACCACGTCCGAGCCGGGCGAGGCGATCGACCGCCTGGCCGCCCGCCGCTCACTGCGCGTGCAGGTGAGGGGAGCCGGCCGAGTGGGCACGGTGGTGGCGTCACTGCTGTCGGGCGCGGGGGTCGGCGACGTCGACGTGCGCGACGTCGGCCGTGTCGAGCCGTGGGACGTGACACCGGGCGGGCTGCCCGCGGAGGCGGTCGGCGACCGCAGGGACGAAGCCGCGCGACGGGCCGCCCGCCACTGCGCACCTGACCGTCCACCACGCCGCGGCCCCAAGGCACCTCCCGGGGAGGAGGGCATGGGCCACTCCCTGGTGATCATCGCCCCACGGGACGACGTCGCCGTGCACGCGCCCTCCCCGTCCGCCGCCGAACCCCTCATCACCTCCGGTACGCCCCATCTGTACGTCGGTGTCGTGGAGGGCACCGGCATCGTCGGCCCGCTCGTCCTGCCCGGCGAGACCGGCTGCGCAGGCTGTCTCAACGAGGGGCGCACCGACCGGGACCCGGCTTGGCCCCGCCTGGTCGCGCAGTGGCGCTCAGGCTCGGGAAGGACTCGCGGGGTGCAGCCCTGCGATCTGGCGCTGGCCACCACGGTCGCCGGGCTGGCGGCGGCACACGCCCTGGCCTTCCTGGACGGCCGGATTCCGTCGAGCGCGGGTGCACGCTGGGAGGTGTCCCTGCCCGGTCTGAGCTGGCACGCCCGGCCGGTGTGGGCACATCCCGCGTGCCCCTGCGGCGCCACGGAGAAAGGTGAGGGAGAACACCCCTCCGAGGACGAGGGTTCGCACGAGACAATGGCAGAGCAACGGCCGCCGAAGGAGTCACGCCGTAAGGCAGACGCGGAGCGGCTGGCTGGGACTTGGAGGGCGCATGTCTGATCTTCCCCGCAAGGCGGTCACCCGTACCGCCAAGCTCGCCGCGCTCCCGCTCGGCTTCGCCGGGCGGGCGACCTGGGGACTCGGCAAGCGGATCGTCGGCGAGTCCGCGGAGATCGTCGGGCGCGAGCTGCAGCAGCGCACCGCCGAGCAGATGTTCAAGGTGCTCGGCGAGCTCAAGGGCGGCGCGATGAAGTTCGGCCAGGCCCTGTCCGTCTTCGAGTCGGCCCTGCCCGAGGAGGTCGCCGGCCCGTATCGGGCGGCTCTCACGAAGCTGCAGGAGGCGGCGCCGCCGATGCCGACGCGCACCGTGCACATGGTGCTGGCGGAGCGGCTCGGCGAAGACTGGCACGACCTGTTCCTGGAGTTCGAGGACAAGCCCGCGGCGGCGGCCTCGATCGGCCAGGTGCACCGGGGTGTGTGGCACGACGGCCGTGAGGTGGCGGTCAAGGTGCAGTACCCGGGGGCCGGCGAGGCACTGCTGTCCGACCTGAACCAACTGAGCCGGTTCGCCCGGCTGTTGGGTCCGCTGATTCCCGGCATGGACATCAAGCCGCTGATCGCGGAACTCAAGGACCGCGTCTCCGAGGAACTGGACTACGGCCTGGAGGCACAGGCCCAGCAGGCGCACGCGGAGGAGTTCGCCGACGATCCGGACGTCGTCGTGCCGGCGGTGGTCCACCAGAGCGAGCAGGTCCTGATCACGGAGTGGATCGACGGCGTCCCGCTCTCGGAGGTGATCTCCGACGGCACCCAGGAGCAGCGCGACCGCGCCGGCCAGCTCCTGGCCCGCTTCCTCTTCTCCGGCCCGGCCCGCACCGGCCTGCTGCATGCCGACCCGCACCCCGGCAACTTCCGCCTTCTGCCGGGCGGCCCGGACGGCGAGGACGACTGGCGGCTCGGTGTCCTGGACTTCGGCACGGTCGACCGCCTCCCCGGCGGGCTGCCGACCCCCATCGGTGACTCCCTGCGCATGACCCTGGACGGCGAGGCGGAGGCCGTCTACGAACTTCTCTGCACCGAGGGCTTCGTCAAGGAATCAATAGACCTGGACCCCGACGCCGTCCTCGACTACCTCCTGCCGATCATCGAACCGGCACAGGTCGACGCGTTCACCTTCACCCGCGGCTGGATGCGCAGTCAGGCCGCCCGCGTGGCCGACCCCCGCTCTCCCGCGTACCAACTGGGCAAACGGCTCAATCTGCCCCCGGCGTACCTCCTCATCCACCGGGTGACATTGAGCACAATCGGAGTGCTGTGCCAGCTGGGCGCGACGGTGCGGCTGCGTCAGGAACTGGAGGAGTGGCTGCCGGGGTTCGCGCCGGAGGAGCTGACCGACGAGGAGGAGTCGGCGGCGGAGGCGTGAGCGGCCGCCCTACCACCAGGCCGAGTCCAGTCGCCCCTCGATCGCCCTGAGGTTCTCCCGGGAACAAAGGTCGCAGATGTAGTGGCGGATGCCGTTCTCCACGGAGCAGGCCCAGGTGGGCTGCGGGGCCTTGGCCTCGGTGCCGCAGCGGGCGCACACGAGGGGCTGGGGCTCCGCGGCGGAGCCGCCGTTGTCACTGCCTCCGGGAAGACTCGTCACTCGCCGACGATAACGCCACCACTGACTGAGGGGCGGACACAACGCACCGCGGGGGCCGGTCCGTTCGCTCGGACCGGCCCCCGCGGGGAGCCACCGCCTCCCGGGTCGGGAGGCCATCACCGCTTGGCGGTTTGTTCGGTTACTGCATGACCGCCATGGCGAGCGCACGGCGGGCGCGCTTCGAGGCACGCTCGGCCTGGCGCTGCATACGGCGAGCGGTCGCCAGGCGCACGGCCCGGCGTTCCTGCTCGGCCGCCTGCTGTCGCTCGTGCATATGCGCACGTGCCAGGGCTTCTTGGATGAGTTGCATCTCTCGGTTCCTGTTCTGACGCGAGTCGTTCGCGCCACTAGTGGTGAAGTCTTCAGGCGCGGAGCCTGCGAGTTCGTGGGTGGACGGCTTCATCGGGGCCTGCTTCTGGGGGTCGTGCGTGAGGGGACGGTCGATCGTTCCTGCGGTGTTCATGCCGTGACCGGGTTCTTGCGCGGGCGGCCACGCGGCCGCTTCCGGGCGACGACGACACCCTGGACGAACAGCTCGCCACCCCAGACGCCCCAGGGCTCACGCCGCTCCTTGGCGCCGGCGAGGCAGGCCTCGATCAGCGGGCAGGTGCGGCAGAGGGACTTGGCGTACTCGACGTCCGCCGGCGACTCGGCGAAGAAGACCTCCGGGTCGTAGGAGCGGCAGGGGACGGGCACGCCGAGGTTCTCGATGGCGTCGTCGAGCGCGGTGAGCGCAGTGAGCGGGGTCAAGGTGGGGTCCTCCGTGGGGCCGGGCTTGGGGATCACGTCTGAAGGCGGTACGGACGGGGCGTGCGCTTCGAGTTGCACGGTTCGTCTTCCTCGTCTGGTCGTTCCGGTCCTGTTGGACCGGGTGGCGGCTGGTACCGGGGCTTTCTTGGCCCGAGGCCCCTTCACTCCGTCATCCCCGTTGGAGGACAAACAGAAGGGCCGCGGATCCCGGATGGGGTTCCGCGGCCCTGAAGGCGCCGGCCTGATCTGCGATCAGGCTGGATCACTCCAGGGTTCTGGCCCACGGAAGGCCCACATCTGGTGGTGCTGCGTCGTCTGCTTCCGGAATCCGGCACCGGTCGCCGCAAAGGCATAGGCCTGCGCCTTTGCCTCTACTGCCGCTTCCAGTGCCTTGGTCGGTCGCTCATTGCGCTCACGGACGGGAAGGCCCGCGGGAGCAACGGAGGACGCCGGACGCTCGGCACGAATGCCGGACAGACCGGTGCCCTGGTTGGAGGCGCCGAGCATGCACAGGGAGGCGACGACCGAGCGATCGGTCATTTTCACGATGCTGATGGAGCTGGTGTTGATGCTGATCACTGGACTCGCCTCCTCTCGGCGTCTAAGGGGACTGGGGTGAACCAGTCCGACGGGTATGCAAGTAGAACACGGAATTGGGGCCTCCGAGAAGGCCTCCGTTCCCGTGGCTAAGAACCTATGGGGATTGCTGGGGCATGCGCAAACTATTTTTTCGACGAGTTCGTATCATTCCCCGCCGGAGCCCTCCCCAAGCTCCTGGCCTGCGCAGATGGCCAGAACATCGGCTCCGTAGCGCTCGAGCTTGCGCTTGAGGACACCGGAGATTCGCGACAGCTCAACCGGACTGGTCGGCTCCGCTTCAGCGATGGCCATCAAGGTCCTGTCCGTGAAGACGCAGAAGTCCGGCTGTCCGCTGAGCCGGGCTTGGACGGCGCGCCACTCGCGGAGCCGTTCGTAGAGACCCTCGTCCATGTCGGAGGGGCAGTCCTCGCAGCGCATCAGCTTCATCTCACCGGCGTCGGTGAGTGTGCGCCCGCAGACGCGGCAGCGGGCCGGAGTGCGCGGGGTCCGTCTCGGGGCGGCATCCGGCCGGCTCGTGAAGCCGCGCTCGACGCCTCCGGAGCCGCCGCCGACGGCCGTGCGTCCGGTGGTGGCGGTCGAGCCGGGGCGCAGTCCGTCGAGGAAGCGACTGGGACGGCGGTTGGGCCTACCGCCGGGCGCCCGACTGAGAGACCAGGAGACATGGAGGTGCTGCCGGGCGCGGGTGACGCCGACGTAGAGGAGGCGGCGCTCCTCCTCGATCTGCTCGTCGGTCTTTGCGTAGGTGATCGGCATCATGCCCTCGGCCACACCGACCAGGAAGACGACGTCCCACTCCAGGCCCTTGGCCGAGTGCAGGGAGGCGAGGGTCACGCCCTGCACGGTCGGGGGGTGCTGGGCGTTCGCCCGCTCGTCGAGCTCGGCGACGAGGTCGGCGAGGGTGGCACCGGGTTTGGCCGCGGCGAAGTCCTGGGCGAGGTTCACCAGGGCGGCCAGGGACTCCCAGCGCTCTCTGACGGCGCCGGAGCCGGCCGGGGGCTCGGTCGTCCAGCCCTCTCCCGACAGCACGGCGCGCACCTGCGAGGGCAGGTCGACGGCGTCGTCGAGGAGCGAGTCGTTGCCACCGAAGCGGGCCGCGCCGCGCAGGGCGATGCCTGCCTTGCGCACCTCGGGACGGTCGAAGAACCGCTCGGCACCCCGCAGCTGGTAGGGGACGCCCGCGTCGGCGAGGGCCTGCTCGTAGGTCTCGGACTGGGCGTTCGTGCGGAACAGGATGGCGATCTCGCCGGCCGGGATGCCGGAGTCCATGAGGTCCCGGATGCGGCGGGCAGCACCCTCGGCCTCGGCGGGCTCGTCCGTGTACTCGGTGTAGACGGGTTCGGGGCCCGGGTCACGCTGGGAGATCAGCTCCAGGCGGTGGTCGGCGGCGCGGCCCCGGGCCTGGGCGAGCAGGCCGTTGGCCAGGTGGACCACCTGGGGGGTGGAGCGGTAGTCGCGGACCAGCTTGACGACGGTGGCACCGGGGTGGCGGGTGCGGAAGTCGAGCAGATGGTCGGGGGTTGCTCCTGTGAAGGAGTAGATCGTCTGGCTGGCGTCACCGACCACGCACAGGTTGTCGCGGTCGCCGAGCCACAGCTCCAGCAGCCGCTGCTGGAGCGGGCTGACGTCCTGGTATTCGTCGACCACGAAGTGCTGGTACTGGGAACGGACCTGGTCGGCGATGTCGTGGCGGTCCTGGAGGACGCCGACGGTGAGCAGGAGGACGTCCTCGAAGTCGATGACCGCGCGATCGCGCTTGAGGTCCTCGTAGACGTTGTAGATCTGGGCGATCTCGGCCGGGTCGCGGGGGGCTTCGCGGCCTGCCTTCGCGGCGGCGGGGGGATAGTCGGTGGGGACGGTCTGGGTGACCTTCGACCACTCGATCTCGGCGGTGACGTCCCGCAGCTCGTTCCGGTCGAGGCGGATGCGGCAGGCGGCGGCCGCGTCGGCGACGAGGTGGATCTTGCGGTCGACGAGCCGGGGCAGGGAACCACCGACCGCTTTCGGCCAGAAGTACTGGAGCTGTCGCAGGGCAGCCGAGTGGAACGTACGGGCCTGGACTCCGGCGGCGCCGAGCTGGCGCAGCCGGCCGCGCATCTCTCCCGCGGCACGGTTGGTGAAGGTGACGGCGAGCACGCTGGAGGGCTGGAGGATGCCGGAACGCACCCCGTAGGCGATGCGGTGGGTGATCGCCCGGGTCTTGCCTGTCCCTGCGCCCGCGAGCACGCACACCGGACCGTGCAGGGAGGTGGCCACCTCGCGCTGCTCGGGGTCGAGCCCTTCGAGCACCGCGTCGGCCGAGTCCGGTACCTGCGGGAAGAGGGTGGAGTGCGTTGCTGCTGTCACACGGCCATGCTGCCAGGTCTCCGGAGACGGCTGTGCCGGTTGTCCACAGGCAGGCACTGATAGTCGTATTAATGCGGCAGGCATCACGTGGCCGGGCATACCCCGGGTGGGAATGGCGCCCCGGTCGCGTACGTTCCCTCTCTGGACGACCTGTTCCCCCGAGCCACCCAAGGAGCGCGCGAGACATGCAGGGCACTGTGACGATGTACAGCACCACGTGGTGCGGCTACTGCCAGCGGCTGAAGAAGCAGCTGGAGCGCGAGGGGATCGCGTACACCGAGATCAACATCGAACAGGACCCCGAGTCCGCGGCGTTCGTCGAGAAGGCGAATGGCGGAAATCAGACGGTCCCGACCGTGCTCTTCGGGGACGGTTCGACGCTGACGAACCCGTCGCTGGCTCAGGTGAAGCAGAAGATCGGCGTGTGATCGACGCGCTGTGAAAGGGTGGCCGCCCCGCTTCGGGGCGGCCACCCTTTTCTTTTGGATGTCCTGGGAACTCAGACGCTGCGCGTGGGCAGCGGCTTGCCGTACCAGAGCTCGATCAGGCGGGCCGCGATCGAGATGCCGTACGGCGGCATGACCTCGCCCGAGTCGAAGGCGGCACGCAGTTCCTCACGGGAGAACCAGCGGGCCTCGTGGATCTCGTCGCCGTCGACATTGACCTCGGTGGACGTGGCGCGGGCCATGAAGCCCAGCATGAGGCTGGACGGGAAGGGCCACGGCTGGCTGGCGACGTACTCGACCTGGCCGACGGTGACGCCGGCCTCCTCGAAGACCTCGCGGCGCACCGCATGCTCGATGGACTCGCCGGGCTCGACGAAGCCGGCGAGTGTCGAGAAGCGGCCCTCGGGCCAGTGGACCTGGCGGCCGAGAAGGATGCGGTCGTCCTCGTCGGTGACCGCCATGATCACGGCGGGGTCGGTGCGCGGGTAGTGCTCGGCGCCGCAGGCGGGGCAGCGGCGGATGTGTCCGGCCGCGGCGATCACGGTGCGCTCACCGCAGCGGGAGCAGAAGCGGTGGGTGCGCTGCCAGTTCTCCAGGCCGACGGCGTGCACCATCAGGCCCGCGTCGCGCGGCGACAGCAGCAGGCCCGCCTCGCGGAGGCCTGCCGGACGCGCGGACTGGTCGATACGGCCGGGCAGCGCGTCCTTCTGGAGGGCGAAGTAGCTGACGCCGTCCTCGTCGATGCCGAGGAAGTAGCGGTGCGCCTCGGTGAGGGGGGCCTCGAACGAGGGGGTCATGACGAGTTCGGTGCGCCCGTCCGCCGTCTCGTCGATGAGGACCTGGCCGCCGGAGACCACGAAGCAGCGGGTCGTGGGGTGGCTCCACGCCGCCGCGAGCCAGGCCTCGTCGAGCCGGTGGTGGGCGGCGCGGTCGATGCCGCTCGGGGCGGTGAGCGAGATGGGTCGGTCGGCGGTGTGGTCGGTCCAGGTGGTCACGGGTGCTTCCAACTCCCCCAGTGGAACGGTGAACTTCGGCGGGCGGATCGGCAGGACGTACGACGGGAGGCGACCGGGTGCGGCAGGGCTCGGCGGTGCGGGGCGGCCTTCTCAGTGTGCCCCGCGCGCGTGGCCGCTCCGGACGGCCCGGGGCGCTCAGGGCGCATGGCGCCAGTTCGCGGCGAGGTCGCCCCACAGGTATGCGGTGGTTTCCACGCCTTTGAGGAGCAGGTCCAGCTCGACCTTCTCGTTCGGTGCGTGCCAGCCGTCGGAGGGGACGGAGATGCCGAGGAAGAGCACGGGTGCGCCGAGGACGTCCTGGAGGTCGGCGGCGGGGCCCGAGCCGCCTTCGCGGGTGAAGCGGACGGGTCCCTCGAAGGCGCGCCCCATGGCGCGTACGACGGACTGCAGGGCCGGGTGGTCCAGCGGCGTCAGACACGGGCGGGTGGCGGCGCTGAACGTGATCTCGCAGCGGATCCCGGCGGGTGCCTGAGCGTCGGCCCAGGCGCGTACGGCCTTCTCGATGTGGTCGGGGTCCTGCCCCGCGACCAGCCGGAAGGAGAGCTTCACCATGGCGGAGGACGGGATGATCGTCTTGCTGCCGGGGCCCTGGTAGCCGCCACCGATTCCGTTGACCTCGGCGGTGGGGCGGGCCCAGATGCGCTCCAGGGTGGTGTGACCGGCCTCGCCGTGAGTGGCGTAGGACTTGGCGGTGCGCAGCCACTGCTGCTCGTCGAACGGCAGCTCGGCGAAGAGTTCGCGCTCGCGGTCGGTCAGTTCGACGATGCCGTCGTAGAAGCCGGGGATCGCCACGCGCGCGTGCTCGTCGTGCAGGGCGGCGACCAGGCGGGCGGCCGCGGTGGCCGGGTTGGGGACGGCGCCGCCGAAGGAACCGGAGTGGATGTCCTGGTCGGGGCCGTACAGCCGGATCTCGCACTCGGCGAGACCGCGCATGCCGGTGCAGACGGTGGGGGTGTCCTCGGACCACATGCCGGTGTCGGACACGATCACGGCGTCCGCCGCGAGCCGCTCGGCGCGCTCCTCGACGAGGGCGCGGAAGTGCGGAGAGCCGGACTCCTCCTCGCCCTCGATCAGCAGCTTCAGGTTCACAGCCGGGGCGGTGCGGCCGGTGGTGGCGAGGTGGGCGCGGACGCCGAGTGTGTGGAAGAACACCTGCCCCTTGTCGTCGGCCGCCCCGCGCGCGTAGAGGCGCCCTTCGCGGACGACGGGCTCGAAGGGTTCGCTCTCCCAGCCGTCCTCGCGGGCTGCGGGCTGCACGTCGTGGTGGCCGTAGACGAGGACTGTGGGTGCCTCGGGGTCGTCGGAGGGCCACTCGGCGAAGACGGCGGGCGCGCCCGGGGTCGGCCAGACCTCGACGGTCGGGAAGCCTGTCTCCCTGAGCTTGGCGGCGAGCCAGTCGGCGCTGCGGCGTACATCGGGCGCGTAGTCGGGCTGGGCCGACACGGAGGGGATGCGCAGCCACTCGGCGAGGTCGTCGAGGAAGGCGGCGCGGTGCTGCTCGATGTACGTGCGGACGGCGCTGTCCGGGGTCTGGCTCATGGTCACGAGCCTATCGGCCCGCACCGACATCCTCGGTGGGCGGTTCCTCACAGTCCGCCTGGGCGACCGGCTCCTCGGTCAGCAGCTGCTCCAGCGCGGCCCGGCCGGGCAGATCGTCCGGGCGGACGACGTCGCCGCTGCGGACGTACAGGAACGCGGCGTCGACCGACTCCAGGGGCACACCCTGCTGCTCGGCCCAGGCGAGCCGGTACAGCGCGAGCTGGAGCGGGTCGGCGGTGCGGGTGCGGTTGGTCTTCCAGTCGACGATCTCGTACGTCGCCCCGTCACCGTCGCCGTCCTTGTAGACGGCGTCGATACGGCCCCGTACGACGCGGCCGGCGATCGCGAGCTGGAACGGGGCCTCGACCCGGTACGGCGTGCGGTGCGCGTACTCGGTGCGTTCGAAGGCGTCCTTGAGGGCCTCCAGGTCGCGCTCGTCGGCGATCTCCGCCTCGCTGCCGGGGAGGTCCTCCGGCTCCAGCATGGGCAGGGTCAGCTCTTCGAAGCGGGCCTCGACCCAGGCGTGGAATCGGGTGCCTCGGCGTGCGGCGGGTTGTGGCGGGCGCGGCATGGGGCGCGCGAGTTCCTGCGCGAATCCGTCCGGGTCGGCGGCCAGCCTCAGCAGCTGGGACGCGGTCAGCGACGCCGGCAGGGGTACGTCGGTGACGCTCGCGCGGGCGCGCAGGAGTTCCCCGGTGAGGGCGTCGAGGTCGCGGTCCCAGGAGGCGATGGTGCGCATTTCCTCCGGGGTGAGGTGTTCCGGTTCCGTGGAGTGGGGGCGAGCCGGGAGTGGGGCGGGGTCCGGAGACGTCGCCTGATGCGGGACCGAGGGGCGGTCCACGGTCCAGGAGTCCCAGTCGGCCGGGTCCTCTCCGGCGAAGGCGTTCGCCTCCTGATCCTCCTGGTACTCCTCGTAATCCTCGTAGTCCTGGTACTCCTCGTGCGCTTCGTCGTCCGGTGGCGGGGGCCAGTCCGGATCGTCGTACGTGTCCGGGTCGTGTGTCGCGGCTGGGTGGCCGTGCTCGGGGGAGGTGAGGTTCTCCAGGTGGGCCAGGACCGTCTCGGCGGCCGCGCGGCGTCGCGCCAGGGCGGCGTCGTCGAGGGGCAGGGGCCACACCTGGTCGGCGGTCTCCCGGTGCAGGACGGGGTTCACTTCGTCCTCGGCGGGCTCGTCGGCCCACGCCTCGATCTCGCCGTAACCGGCCGCGCAGTGGTCGTACAGGGCCTGCAGGAAGTCGGAGGGGCCGCGGGGCTTCTTCTGGCTGGGGCCCCACCAGTGGCCGGAGCCGAGGAGCAGGGAGCGGGGGCGGGTGAAGGTGACGTAGCCGAGGCGGAGCTCCTCGGTGTGCTGGTGGTCCTTCATGGCCTCCTGGAAGGCCTTCAGGCCTCGGGCGTCCCAGGAGGCGACATCGGGGAGCGTGTCGGCGTCACCGCGCAGTTCGTGCGGCAGCACCTTGCCCTGGGCGGTCCACTTCTCACGCCCCTTGGTGCTGGGGAAGGTGCCGGTGACCAGGCCGGGGACGGCGACGACGTCCCACTCCAGGCCCTTGGACTTGTGCGCGGTGAGCACCTTGACGGTGTTCTCGCCGCCGGGCAGGGCATTGTCGAGGCCCTTCTCGTACTGGGCGGCTGTGCGCAGGAAGGCGAGGAAGGCGAGCAGGGTCGCCTGATTGTCGCCGGCCGCGAACGAGGCGGCGATGTCGAGGAAGTTGGACAGGGTCTCGCGGCGGCGGGCGGCCAGCGCGTGCGGGGAGGCCGAGAGTTCCACCTCCAGGCCGGTCACGGCGAGGACGCGGTGCAGGACGTCCATCAGCGGGTCGGCCAGAGAGCGGCGCAGGTCGCGCAGTTCGGTGGCCAGGCGGGCGAACCGCACGCGCGCGTCCGGCGAGAAGGGCAGGCGGTCGGCGTCCCCGTCGCCGTCGAGCGGTGTCTCCAGGAACGTGTCGAGGGCGTCCGCGAGCGAGATCACCTCGGCGGGGTCGACGCCCTCGACGGCCTCGGCGAGCCGGCGGTCCGGGTCGTCGTCGCCGTCCACGCGCGCGTGGGACACCAGCAGCCGGGCGCGGCGCCCCAGGAGGGCGAGGTCGCGCGGGCCGATCCGCCAGCGCGGGCCGGTGAGGAGGCGGACCAGGGAGGCGTTGGCACCGGGGTCCTGGAGGACCTCGCAGACGGCGACCAGGTCGGCGACCTCGGGCAGGTGGAGCAGCCCTGACAGGCCGACGACCTCGACGGGGACGTCCCGGGCGACGAGCGCCCCCTGGATCTCGGCGAAGTCGGTCGCCGTGCGGCACAGGACGGCGATCTCGCCGGGCGCCTTCCCCGTGTTCACGAGATGGGCGATGGAGTCGGCGAGCCAGTCCATCTCCTCGGCGTGGGTGGCCAGCAGCGCACAGCGGACGGTGCCGTCCCGCTCGGCTCCGGGGGCCGGGCGGAGGGCTTCCACGCCCGCGTGCATGGCGCGCAGGGGCTCCGCGAGACCGTTGGCGAGGTCGAGGAGGCGGCCGCCGCTGCGGCGGTTCTCGCTGAGCGCCTGGCGGGTGGCCAGGCGGCCGTCGGCGTGGGCGAAGTGCTCGGGAAAGTCGTCCAGGTTGGCGACGGAGGCGCCGCGCCAGCCGTAGATCGCCTGGCAGGGGTCGCCGACCGCGGTCACCGGATGGCCGGTACCGTCCCCGAACAGGCCCGCCAGAAGGACGCGTTGAGCCACGGAGGTGTCCTGGTACTCGTCCAGGAGGACCACCCGGAACTCGTCGCGCAGGCTGCGGCCCACCTCGGGGATCTTGGCGAGCTGCGCCGACAGGGCGATCTGGTCGCCGAAGTCGAGCAGATCGCGCTCCCGCTTGGCGGCGCGGTAGCGGACCACCAGCTCGGCCAGTTCGCGGCGCGCGGCGGCCGTCTCGGGGACCTTGCGCAGATCGGCGTTGGAGAGCTTGGCGCCCTGCAGGGTGAGCAGCAGCTCGGCGTCGTACGCGCGCAGGGCCTCGGGCCGTACGAGGTGCTCGGCGAGCTCGGCGTCCAGGGTGAGAAGGTCGCTGACCAGGTCGGCGAAGGAGCGGGTGAGGGCCGGGTACGGGCCGGGGGACTCGCGCAGCACGCGTGCGGCGAGCTGGTAGCGGGTGGCGTCGGCGAGCAGGCGGGAGGTCGGTTCGAGGCCGATGCGCAGGCCGTGGTCGGTCAGCAGTCGGCCCGCGAAGGCGTGGTACGTCGAGATCACCGGCTCGCCCGGAGGGTTGTCCGGGTCGATGACGTCGGGGTCGGTGACGCCGGCCTTGACGAGCGTCTTGCGGACGCGCTCGGCGAGTTCACCGGCCGCCTTGTTGGTGAAGGTCAGGCCGAGGACCTGCTCGGGCGCGACCTGGCCGGTGCCGACCAGCCACACCACGCGCGCCGCCATCACCGTCGTCTTGCCCGATCCGGCTCCGGCGACGATCACCTGCGGGGCGGGCGGCGCGATGATGCACGCCGTCTGCTCCGGGGTGAAGGGGATGCCGAGGAGCTCCTTGAGCTGATCGGGATCGGTGATACGGGCGGACACATCGGAGAGGCTAGCCGCGGGCACCGACAGTCGATGACGGATCGCTCCTCGGGCCGGGAGAAGCGCAGGTCAGCACGTGTGGTGCGATCCGTCACGCCGACTGCTGGACCAACGGTCACTCGACCACGTGGCGCCCCTCGGGCCGCGCGCTGCACGACGCCCGGAACGCGCAGTGTGTGCAGTGCTGGCCCGCGTTGGGGGTGAACCGCTCGTCGAGGACCTTGCCCGCCGCCGTGGCCAGCAGGTCGCCGACCCACTCCCCCTCAGGGCCGTCCAGGGGCTCTTGCCCCTGCACCTTGGGCAGCGTCTCGCCGCCGTCCCGCTTGGCGGCGCCCTGGCGCAGCTGGACGAGTTCGGCGCCGCCCGGTTCCGGGCGTACGCCGTCGAAGGCCTCGTCCACGGCGCCTTCGCGGACGGCGAGCTGGTAGACGGCGAGCTGCGGGTGGCGGGCCACCTCGGCGGCGCTGGGTGCCTGCTTGCCGGTCTTGAAGTCGACTACGTAGGCGCGTCCTTCGCCGTCGGTCTCGACGCGGTCCATCTGGCCGCGGATGCGGACCTCGACGTCGCCCGCTGCGAGAGTGACGTCGAAGTCGTGCTCGCTCGCCACCGGCGTCCGCCCCGCGCGGTCCATCACGTGCCACTTCAGGAAGCGTTCGAGCGCCACGCGCGCGTTGTCCTTCTCCTGCGCCGACTTCCACGGCGCGTCGAAGGCCAGCGCGTTCCACACGGAGTCGAGGCGCTCCATGAGGACGGCGAGGTCGGCCGGGGTGTGCCCGGAGGCGACCTCGTCGGCGAGGACGTGCACCACGTTGCCGAAGCCCTGGGCGGCGGTCGCGGGGGCGTCCGCCTTCACCTCGCGGCCCAGGAACCACTGCAGAGCGCACGTGTTGGCGAGCTGGTCGAGGGCGCTTCCGGAGAGCACGACGGGCTGGTCACGGTTGCGCAGCGGCACCTTGGCCTCGGTCGGCTCGAACATGCCCCACCAGCGGTAGGGGTGCGCGGACGGGACCAGCGGGCGGCCGTCCTCGTCGACGAGCGCGGCGAGCCGGGCCAGTCTGCCTGCGGCGGCCTCCCTGAGGGTGTGCGACGCGCGCGGGTCGACCGTGGTCGCCCGGAGTTCGGCGACGAGCGCGGCGACGGCCAGCGGGCGGCGCGGGCGGCCCGTCACGTCCTTCGGCTCGACGCCGAGTTCGGTCAGGAAGCGGGAGGGCTGGTCCCCGTCGTCGGCCGGGGCCTTCACCGCGGTGGCGACAAGGCGTTCACGCGCGCGTGTGGCGGCGACGTAGAACAGGCGGCGCTCCTCCGCCAGCAACGCCCCCGGGGTGAGCGGTTCGGCGAGCCCGTCGCGGCCGATGCGGTCGGCTTCCAGGAGGGAGCCGCGGCGGCGCAGGTCCGGCCACAGGCCCTCTTGGACGCCCGCGACGACGACCAGGCGCCACTCCAGCCCCTTGGAGCGGTGCGCGGTCATCAGGCGCACGGCGTCGGGGCGTACGGCACGCCGCGTGAGGGTGTCGGCGGCGATGTCCTCGGCCTCGATCTCCTCGAGGAAGTTCAGGGTGCCCCGGCCGCCGCTGCGCTCCTCCGCGCGGGCCGCGGTCGCGAACAGTGCGCATACGGCGTCGAGGTCACGGTCGGCGTTCCGTCCGGCCGCGCCGCCGCGGCGGGCGGTCCGCTCCAGGCGCGTGGGCCACGGCGTGCCCTCCCACAGGTCCCACAGCGCCTCCTCGGCCGTACCGCCGCTCGCGAGGCGCTCACGTGCCTTGCGGAGCAGCGCGCCGAGGCGCTGGGCGCCACGCGCGTACGTGGGGTCGTGCACCGCGAGCCGCTCCGGCTCGGCCAGTGCTCGGGCGAGCAGTTCGTCCGAGGGGGGCGGCAGCGGGTTGCCCGCGGCCCGCTCCTCGTCGCGCAGGGCCCGCCCGAGGCGGCGCAGGTCGGCGGCGTCCATGCCGGCGAGTGGGGAGGCGAGCAGGGTGAGCGCGGTCTCGGTGTCGAGCCAGGAGGCATCGGGGTCGAGCCGGTCGGTCACGGCGTCGTCCTCGGCTTCGGCCGCTGCCTCGGCAGGCGCGTCACCGTCGCCCCGCGCGGGCCGCGCCTCCGCCGTGGCCACCGCCCGCAGTGCCGTCAGCAGGGGCGCCACCGCCGGCTCGTGCCGCAGCGGCAGGTCGTCGCCGTCGATGTCCAAGGGCACCCCGGCCGCGGTGAGCGCCCGGCGCACTGTCGGGATCGTGCGCGACCCGGCGCGCACCAGGACGGCCATCTCGCTCCAGGGCACGCCGTCCTCCAGGTGGGCCCTGCGCAGGATGTCGGCGATGTTGTCCAGCTCGGTGCCGGGGGTCGGGTACGTGAAGACCTCGACGCGGCCGCCCTCGCGGACGGGGGCGAGCTCTCGGTGGGCGCGTACCTTCTCCGCCGGGAGCCGGGTCAGCGGCATGCGCTGGGTCAGGAGCCGGGTCGCGGTCAGCAGGGCGGCGCCGGAGCGGCGTGAGGTGCGCAGGACCTCAACGGGGGCGGGGCGGCCGTCCGCGCGCGGGAAGGCGTGCGGGAACTCCAGGATGCCGTTCACGTCGGCGCCCCGGAAGGCGTAGATCGACTGGTCGGGGTCGCCGAAGGAGACGAGGGTGCGTCCGCCGCCGGCGAGGGCGTGCAGCAGTCGTACCTGGGCCGGATCGGTGTCCTGGTACTCGTCGACGTACACGGCGTCGTACTGCGCGGCGATGCGCTCGGCGGCCTCGGGGCGGCGGGCGAGGAGCACCGCGCGATGGACCAGCTCGGCGTAGTCGAGGACGCCCTGCAGGTCGAGCACGTCGAGGTACTCGGCGAGGAAGGACGCCGCGGCACGCCAGTCGGGTCGCCCGATACGGCGGGCGAAGGCGTCCAGGGCGTCGGGACCGAGGCCCAGTTCGCGGCTGCGGGCGAGGACCGCGCGGACCTCGTCGGCGAAGCCCCGGGTGGTCAGGCAGGCGCGCAGCTCGTCCGGCCAGCGCACGTTGGCCAGACCGAGCCGCTCCAGGCCGGGCTGGCCCGCGAGCAGCTCCCGTACGGTCACGTCCTGCTCGGGACCGGACAGCAGCCGCAGGGGCTCCACGAACAGGTCGCTGTCCTGGTGGGCGCGGACCAGGGCGTAGCAGAACGAGTGGAACGTGGTCGCCTGAGGCGCGCGTGCCGCGCCTATGCGCAGCGCCATACGGTCGCGCAGTTCGACGGCGGCCTTGCGGCTGAACGTCAGCACCAGGATGCGCTCGGGGGCTGCGCCACGGGCGATGCGCGCCGCCACGGACTCGACGAGGGTGGTGGTCTTTCCGGTGCCCGGACCTGCGAGGACGAGCATCGGGCCGGTCGCGTGGTCAACCACGGCGCGCTGCGCGGCGTCCAGACGAGGGGGGGCCACCTGGACCGGAGGGGTACGCACCAGCCGGTAAGCGCCACGGGCCCCCTGTCGCACCTGGGGGTGCGACAGGCGCCTGGAGGAGGAAGAGGAGCTCACGTGGTTCGCCGGTCCTGGTGGGTGTGCAAGTTGTCAGTGCCGGCGCGGTGCGCCGTCGTTGAGGGCTGGTGGCCCGGTGGCGGCTGGGCCGCCCCTCGCGCGTGGCGGGCGGTGGCCGCGGGGTGAGAGGGACACGCGCAGCCGACGCTACGCCGACGGACCGTGCGGAAGCAGGGCTTCCGATTCATCCCTCGGTTCACTTGTGGCACGTGCGTCCCTCGACTCACGAACGTACGTCATGCCACGCACGTGCCCCCTTTCCCTCGTTCGGATCACAGGTCACACAGCGAGCCCTCCGATGGCGGAAGCTGTCAGGTGTGACCCTGTGCGCGTTCGCCGCCGTCCCAGCGCGCCCGCCTCATGTCGAGGCGCGGCAGGTGGCCCTCCGCGGCCCTGCTCGCCTCCTTCAGCGGCGTGCCCTCGGCGCGGTAGTGCTCCAGCGCTCTCAGCTCGTGGCCCGGCAGCAGGGCCCCGTCCGCGCGGACCACCCGCCACCACGGGACGGCTCCCCCGTAGAGGGCCATCACGCGGCCGACCTGCCGGGGCCCGGCCTCCCCCAGCCACTCCGCGACGTCCCCGTACGTCATGACGCGGCCCGGCGGAATCAGCTCGGCGACCTCGAGGACCCGCTCGGTGTACTCCGGCAGCGCGTCCGCGGACTCCGGCCGGGCTTGCGCGGGCTCCGGCCGGGCTTGCGCGGGCTCCGGGCGGGCGTCGTCGTACTCCAGGCAGGCGTCGTCCGGAAGGCTCTCCTCGCTCATCCGGCCCATCCTGCCCCATCCCACCGACAATGTGACGTGCTCGCCACCGTGCGTGTGCCTCGCCCCGCGGCGGCGCTTCGGGCAGACTGTGCGCCCCCGCATTTGCACCCTGATGCCCCCGTGTGTCGGTGGGGCATGCCACCATCGTGCGGGCGGTGACTGGTGATACGAGATCAAGAAGAGACGATGAAGCAACAGGGTGCACACCCGGAGGACGCGGAGAGCACCTCTGACGCTTCGTCGCGCCCGGACACCGCGAACGCCGGCAAGAAGGACAACGGCGAGAGCGACGGCCGCAAGAAGGACGAGGCCACCAAGGGCGCCGACCCGAGCGACGCCGGCCGCAAGGCCATCGAGGGGAAGGCGCCGTACGACCTCGAAGAGGTACACGTCGACGAGGTCGAGGGCGACGAACCGCTGCTCCCCGCGCGCGTGCACCGTCCGTCCGACCTGATGCGACTCCTCGTGGGCGTCCTGGGCATCGCCCTGCTGCTCGCGATCGCCGCGTTCGCGCACGGAACCACCTCGGGTCTCGAGCAGGACATCAACAAGGGCACCGGGCAGGCACCCGACCTGTTCAGCAAGATCGCCGGACTGGTGTCCAGCATCGCGATCCTCCTGGTGCCCGTCGCCTTCGCGATCGAACGTCTGATCAAGCGGGACGGGCTGCGCATCGCCGACGGCGTCCTCGCGGCCGTCCTCGCGCACGGGGTGACACTCGCCACCGACCTGTGGGTGGCGCGGGCCGCCCCGGAGTCCATCCGGGACGCGCTCACCCAGCCGTCGCCCGGCGACCTCGGCTCCCTCACCGACCCGGTGCACGGCTATCTCGCGCCGGTCATCGCGTACATGACGGCCGTGGGCATGTCCCGCAGACCTCGCTGGCGCGCGGTCCTCTGGGCGGTCCTGGTCCTGTACGCCTTCTCCATGCTGGTCACCGGCTACACGACGCCGTTCTCGATCCTCCTGACGCTGCTGATCGGCTGGACCGTCGCCTACGGCACGCTGTACGCGGTCGGCTCGCCCAATGTCCGTCCCACGGGGCGGACTCTCATGGCGGGCCTCAGGCACGTCGGTTTCCGTCCGGTGAGCGCTGCCCGCGAGGAGATCTCCGACTCACAGGAGACCGGCGACAGGGGCCGGCGCTACTTCGTCACCCTCGAGGACGGTCCGCCGCTCGATGTGACGGTGGTCGACCGGGAGCAGCAGGCGCAGGGGTTCTTCTATCGCGCGTGGCGCAATCTGACGCTGCGCGGCTTCGCCACCCGAAGCAGCCTGCAGTCGCTGCGCCAGGCCCTGGAGCAGGAGGCGCTGCTCGCCTACGCGGCCATCGCGGCCGGTGCCAACGCCCCCAAGCTGATCGCGACCTCCGAGCTCGGCCCGGACGCCGTGATGCTCGTCTACGAGCACACCGGCGGGCACACCCTGGACTCGCTGCCGGACGAGGAGATCACCGACGAGCTGCTGCGCGGCACCTGGCTCCAGGTCAAGGCGCTGCAGTCCCGGCGTATCGCGCACCGCCGGCTGGTGGGTGACGCGATTCTGGTGGATCGTTCCGGCAAGGTGATCATCAGCGACCTGCGCATCGGCGAGATCGCGGCCAACAATCTGCTGCTGCGCATGGACATCTCCCAGCTGCTGGTGACGCTCGGCCTCCGGGTGGGCGCCGAGCGTGCGGTGGCGTCGGCGGTGAGCGTGCTCGGCCCCGACGCCGTCGCCGACTGTCTGCCGATGCTGCAGCCCATCGCGCTGAGCCGCTCCACGCGCGCGACGCTGCGCAGACTGGCCCGGGAGAGGGCCCAGCGCGAGCGTGAGGCGGTACTGGAGGCGTCCCGGCACGCCAAGCACGCCCGCAGCGAGGAAGCCACGGGCGACACCGGCGCCGTACCGGACAAGCCGGACAAGAAGACCGTACGGGCGCAGGCGCGGGCCGAGAAGCGGGCCATCGACGAGGCTCTGGACGAGGCGCGCGAAGAGGACCTGCTCACGCAGATCCGTCACGAGGTGCTGCTGATCAGGCCGCAGGCGCCGGTCGAGCCGGCCCGCCTGGAGCGGGTGCGGCCGCGCACGCTGATCAGTTTCATCGCCGGCGCGATCGCCGCGTACTTCCTGCTGACACAGCTCACACACATCGAGTTCGGCCCGCTCATCGCCAACGCCCAGTGGGGCTGGGTGGCCGCGGCCGTGCTGTTCTCGGCGTGCAGTTACTTCGCGGCGGCCATGGCGCTGCTGGGCTTCGTGCCCGAGCGGGTGCCGTTCCGGCGGACCGTGGCGGCGCAGGTCGCCGGGTCGTTCGTGAAGATCGTCGCACCGGCGGCGGTCGGCGGCGTCGCGCTCAACACGCGCTTCCTGCAGCGCGCGGGAGTGCGGCCGGGGCTCGCGGTGGCGAGCGTCGGCGCGTCACAGCTGTTCGGGCTCGGCTGCCACATCCTGATGCTGCTGTCCTTCGGCTATCTGACCGGCACCGAGAAGACGCCTTCGCTGTCGCCGTCCCGGACCGTCATCGCGGGTCTGCTGACGGTGGCGGTGCTGGTGCTCGTGGTGACCTCGGTGCCGTTCCTGCGGAAGTTCGTCGTCACGCGCGTGAGGTCGCTGTTCGCGGGTGTCGTGCCGCGCATGCTCGATGTGCTGCAGCGGCCGCAGAAGCTGGTCACCGGCATCGGCGGCATGCTGCTGCTGACCGCCTGCTTCGTGATGTGCCTGGACGCGTCGATCCGGGCGTTCGGCAGCCAGGGGACCTCGCTCAGCATCGCCAGCGTGGCCGTCGTCTTCCTCGCGGGCAACGCGCTCGGCTCGGCGGCCCCGACCCCCGGCGGCGTGGGTGCCGTCGACGTGACCCTGACGGTCGGTCTGATCGCTGTCGGCCTGGAGAGCGAGGTAGCCGCTCCGGCGGTGCTGCTGTTCCGGATGCTGACGCTGTGGCTGCCGGTACTGCCGGGCTGGCTGGCCTTCAACCACCTGACACGCAAGGGCGCTCTGTAGCGCGATCCCTCGTACGGCTCGCGCCCCGAGCGCCCCACCTCGTACGGCCGCAGGATGGAACCATGCCGACCCCTCCCCGGATGCGCGCAGCCGCCCTGACCGCCACGGCCCTGCTGGTGCCCGCCCTGCTGGCGGGCTGCAGCGACGACGACTCCGGGGACGAGGATCTGACCGCCCAGGAGCTGAGCTGGAAGGACTGCCCCGCCCCCTCCCAGGCCCAGGGCGGCAGGGGCAGCCCGTCACCTCTGCCGGACGGCGGCACATGGCAGTGCGCCACGATGAAGGCCCCGCGCGACTGGGACGAGCCCAAGGGCGACACGATCGGCATCGAGCTGATCCGGGTGAGGGCCGGCGGTGACGAAAGCCGCCGCATCGGCTCGCTGATCTTCAACTTCGGTGGTCCCGGCGGCTCCGGCGTCACCAGCCTGCCCTCCTTCGCCGGCGGATACGCGAAACTGCGTACCCGCTACGACCTGGTGAGCTTCGACCCGCGCGGGGTCGGCCGCAGCGAGCCCGTGCGGTGCGAGAACGACCAGCAGCTCGACGCCTACTTCCAGCAGGACGCCACCCCGGACGATGCCGCCGAGCGGACCGAACTGCTGGACAGTGCCAAGGAGTTCAACGCGGCGTGCGAGAAGAACTCCAAGGGGATGCTGCCGCATGTGATCACCACCGACGCTGCTCGTGACCTGGACCTGATGCGACAGGTCCTCGGCGACGACAAGCTGCACTACTTCGGCATCTCGTACGGCACCGAACTCGGCGGTGTCTACGCCCACTTGTTCCCCAAGAACGTGGGACGCGCCGTCTTCGACGCGGTCGTCGACCCGACACAGAACCCCGAGCAGAACGCGCTCGCGCAGGCCAAGGGATTTCAGCTCGCGCTGGACAACTTCGCCGCGGACTGCGCGTCAAAGACGGACTGCCCGATCGGCGACAACGCCCAGGACGTCAAGGACCGCATCGCCGAACTGCTGAAGAACCTCGACAGCAAACCGATCCAGGGCATCTTCCCCCGCGAGCTGACCCAGACCGCCGCGACCTCCGGCATCCTGCAGGCGCTGTACTCGAAGAACTTCTGGGAGTACCTCACCCAGGGCCTGGTGCAGGCGTACGACGGTGACGGCAGCGCCCTGCTGCTGTTGGCCGACTCGAGCAACGGACGCCGTGAGAACGGCGAGTACAGCAACATCATCCCGGCCAACGTGGCGATCAACTGCGCCGACCAAAAGGCCCGTTACACAGCCGAGGACGTGGAGCGAAGGCTGCCCCAGTTCCGGGCCGCCTCGAGCCTGTTCGGCGACTCCCTGGCCTGGTCCATGCTCAGCTGCACCGACTGGGCCGTGGCGGGCGCCGCCGACCATCCCGAGGTCAGCGCGCCCGGCTCGGCGCCGATCCTCGTCGTGGGCAACACGGGCGACCCGGCGACGCCGTACGAAGGCGCGCGGAGGATGGTCCAGGCACTGGGCAAGGGAGTGGGCGTCGAGCTGACGTACAAGGGCCAGGGGCACGGGGCGTACAACAGCAAGAACAAGTGCGTGCAGGACGCGGTGAACGGTTATCTGCTGGACGGGAAGGTGCCGGCGGCGGGCACCGTCTGCTCTTGAACCCGAGCGGAGGAGCCACAAATCAGCAGGTCAGAGAGTTATCCACAGGCCGCTACCGCACTTTCGGGATCCGCCTACTATGGCCTGACCGCCATCCGCGGCACGGTGCGGACGGCCTGCGAGGGGGGAAATGACATGGCGCGATTCGCTCGGTGGACAGCCCTGACGACCACCGCCGCGCTGCTGGTGACGGGCTGCAGCGGCGGCTCGTCCGACGGCGGCGGCGCCGGTGGGAGGACGAGCGGGACGAGTTCCTCGGCCGCGTCCGCCGGCTCGGCGGCTCCACTGCCGTCCTCGCTGACCTCGCAGAAGCTCGACTGGGGACGCTGCAAGGCCACCGGGGACTCCCCCGCGCCCGGCGACGAGTGGCAGTGCGCCACGCTCGAGACGCCGCTGGACTGGGCGAAACCGGACGGCAGGACGATCGACCTCGCACTGATCCGCGCCAAGGCCACCGGCGACGACCGCATCGGCTCGCTCCTGTTCAACTTCGGCGGCCCCGGCAGCTCGGGGTTGTCCACGCTGCCGTGGTACGCCTCCTCCACGTCCGAGCTGGGCAAGCGGTACGACCTGGTGAGCTGGGACCCGCGCGGGGTCGGCGCCAGTGAGGGCGTGCGCTGCCGCACCGACAAGGAGATCCAGGCCTCCGAGTCCGTGGACATCACGCCGGACACCCCTGCCGAGGAGACGGCCTACCTCCGGGACGCCGCCGACTTCGGCCAGGGCTGCCAGAAGTCCGAGGGGGCGCTGATCGCGCATGTGTCGACCACCGACACCGCCCGCGACATGGACCTGATGCGCCAGGTCCTCGGCGACACGAAGACGCACTACTTCGGCATCTCCTACGGCACCGAACTCGGCGGCGTCTACGCCCACTTGTTCCCCAAGAACGTGGGGCGGCTGATCCTGGACGCGGTCGTCGATCCGAGCGCCGACGGGGAGGGGCACGCCGAGAACCAGGCCAGGGGCTTCCAGCGCGCGCTGGACAACTACCTCGACTCCACCGGCCGGGGCGCCGGAGAGGGCTCGCAGAAGATCGTGAAACTGCTGAAGCGGATCGACGCGAGTCCGCTGCCGACGTCGTCCGGGCGGAAACTCACCGAGGCACTCGCTCTCACCGGCATCATCAGGCCGCTCTACAGCGAGGCGAGCTGGCCGACCCTGACCAGCGCCCTGGAGGCAGCCGAAGGGGGAGACGGCTCGGAACTCCTGGCGCTCGCCGACGACTACAACGAACGCAGCGCCTCGGGGCACTACGGCACAGGGACCCACTCACAACGGGTCATATCGTGCCTGGACACCAAGCAGCGACCGACGCTCGAGGAGACGAGGAAGCTGCTGCCGCGGTTCGAGAAGGTCTCGCCCGTGTTCGGCCCCATGCTGGGCTGGGACACGGCCGGGTGGTGCCACGACTGGCCGGTGGCCGGACAGCACGACACCCCGGAGGTGAGTGCGCCGGGTGCGGCCCCGATCCTGCTGGTCGGCAACACCGGCGACCCGGCGACGCCCTACGAGGGCACCCGGAAAATGGCGGACGAACTGGGCAAGGGCGTCGGCGTGATGCTCACCTGGAAGGGCGAGGGTCACGCCTCGTACGGGAAGGGGAGCGACTGCGTCGACTCGGCGGTGAACGCCTATCTGCTGCAGGGGACGGTTCCGAAGGACGGCAAGGTCTGCTCATGACGGCGGCGGGGGCTTCGAGCACCCGTGGTGCCCCAAGCCCCCGCCGTCCGAGCGAGGCCCGCCCTGTGGGCGAGGGAGTCCGCTCAGTAGACCGGCTTGTGCGGCTCGATCTGGTTGACCCAGCCGATCACGCCGCCACCGACGTGCACGGCGTCGGCGAAGCCAGCGGACTTCAGGACCGCGAGGACTTCCGCACTGCGGACACCCGTCTTGCAGTGCAAGACGATCTTCTTGTCCTGCGGGAGGTTCTCCAGCGCGGTGCCCATGAGGAACTCGTTCTTCGGGATCAGCGTGGCGCCGGGGATCGAGACGATCTCGTACTCGTTGATCTCGCGGACGTCGATGATCTCGATGTTCTCGCCGTCGTCGATCCACTCCTTGAGCTGCTTGGGAGTGATCGTCGAGCCGGCGGCCGCCTCCTGGGCCTCCTCGGAGACGACGCCGCAGAAGGCCTCGTAGTCGATGAGCTCGGTGACGGTCGGGTTCTCGCCGCAGACCGCGCAGTTCGGGTCCTTGCGGACCTTGACCTGGCGGTACTGCATCTCCAGGGCGTCGTAGATCATCAGTCGGCCGACCAGCGGCTCACCGGTGCCGGTGAGGACCTTGATGGCCTCGGTGACCTGGATGGAGCCGATGGACGCGCACAGCACGCCCAGCACACCGCCCTCGGCGCAGGAGGGGACCATGCCCGGCGGCGGGGGCTCCGGGTAGAGGCAGCGGTAGCAGGGGCCGTGCTCGGACCAGAAGACGGAGGCCTGGCCGTCGAAGCGGTAGATCGAGCCCCACACGTACGGCTTGTTCAGCAGCACGCAGGCGTCGTTGACCAGGTAGCGGGTCGCGAAGTTGTCCGTGCCGTCGACGATCAGGTCGTACTGGCTGAAGATGTCCATCACGTTGTCGGCCTCGAGCCGCTCCTCGTGAAGGATCACGTTCACGTACGGGTTGATGCCGAGGACGGAGTCGCGGGCGGACTCGGCCTTGGAGCGGCCGATGTCGGCCTGGCTGTGGATGATCTGGCGCTGCAGGTTCGACTCGTCGACCTCGTCGAACTCCACGATGCCGAGCGTGCCGACGCCCGCGGCGGCCAGGTACATCAGCGCCGGCGAGCCCAGGCCGCCGGCGCCCACACACAGCACCTTGGCGTTCTTCAGCCGCTTCTGCCCGTCCATCCCCACATCGGGAATGATCAGGTGGCGGGAGTACCTGCGAACCTCGTCTACGGTGAGCTCGGAAGCGGGCTCGACCAGGGGTGGCAGCGACACGGGGACTCCGTTGGTCGGTCGATCACTACGGTTGTTCTCTCCGTAACACTGCCATGGGCTTTTTCATTCCGAGACACCTGTTCCGATCCGCGAGACGATTTCGTCCCAGTAGCCGGGCATGGCCCCCCAGGGGCTGGTGCGGCCACCCCGGTCGGTGCGGTCCGTGCGGTCGGTGAAGTAGATGGTCGCCGCGCCCTGCCAGCGGGCGATGCGCAGTGCCTCGTCGAGGTGGGGGCGGGGCACCCCGTGCACGAAGTGGCAGAAGCGGTCGGGCGGGTAGTCGGCGGTCCACTCCGCCACCTGCGACCAGCGGTAGTCGCTCCACGAGCCCCGGAAGGTGACCAACTGGTCGGCGCACTCGGCGTAGCCCGGGTGGGGATGGGTGCCGTGACCGAGCACGATGTGGGCCTTGTCACGCAGCGCGCGGAGCGTGGTGATCGTGCGGCGGATCTGGGGCAGCCCGGCGCGTTCGGTCGGGCAGCGGTCCAGGAAGAAGCCGTCGACCCGGTACCAGTCGAGGTAGCGGTGCGCCTCGGAGATCACCTCGCCGAAGGCGCGGGTGTCTTCGGCCGTGTCGAAGTGCGCCGCGTCCGGGTGGGCCGTGCCCAGGTGAGCCGTGTCGAGGTGGCCCAGGATGCGGACTCCGGCGTTGCGGAGTCTTGCGGCGGTATCGAGGCAGTGCGGGTCGGGGCGGGTACCGGGGCCGTCCGCGACGTTCAGGACCACCCAGTGCACGGGGGTGCCGGGGCGGGTGAGTTCGCCCCACTCGGTGGGGGCGAGGAGGGGGTGTGCGTAGCCGGGGATGCCGAGGCCGGTGCGGAGGTGTGTGCTCCTGGCCGTCGGTTGTGTGCCGGTCAGATACGGCATGCCGCCTCCATCCAGATGTCACCCAGGGACTCTTCGAGGTTGATCCGGGGCCGCCAGCCGAGCCGGTCGCGTGCGGTGCGCACGTCGGCCTGCTGCCAGCTGCCGCAGCCGTCCGGGTACGGGTACGCGGCCGGGGCGCCGTGGCCGGGGTGCGTCGCGTGGGCTGTGTGGCTCATGTGGTCCGAGTCGGCGCGTGGGTGGCCGATGGACGGCCGCAACGGGCCGGGGGGGCCGTCGAGTTCGTGGAGGGCGCCGCCGTATCCGGCCACGCGGGCGAGGACGGCGGCGGCGTCCCGGAGACGGACGGCGCGTCCCGAGCCGATGTTGATGACGCCCTGCGCTGCGGACAGCGAGGCGGCGTGGACGGCGCGGGCCACGTCGCGGACGTCGACGAAGTCGCGCTGGGCGCCGAGGCCGGTGAGTTTGAGCTCGCCGTCGCCGGACTGCATGGCGCGGCGCATGGCCTCGGCGAGGCGGCCGAGGGGGGAGCCGGCGGGGGTGCCGGGGCCCGCGGGTGAGAAGACCCGGAGAACCACGGCGTCCAGGCCGGAGCCCAGGACCAGTTCGGTGGCGGCGAGTTTGCTGACGCCGTACGGCCCGCCGGGGCGGGGGACGGCGTCCTCGGCCGTGGAGGAGCCGGGCTGGCTCGGGCCGTACTCGGCACCGCAGCCGATCTGCACGAGGCGGGCGCCGCAGCCGCTGCGGCGCAGGGCCTCGCAGACGGTGGCGACGGCGACGGTGTTGTGCCGGGTGAGTTCGCGGGCGCCGCCTCGGGTGGCGCCGGCGCAGTTGATGACGACCCCGGGGTGGACCGCGTCGAGGAAGCGGGTGAGGGCGCCGGGGCTGCCGGACGCGAGGTCGAACCGGACGTCGGCGTCGTCGCCTCGGCCCAGCGCGGTGAGTTGGACGGCGGGGTCGGCGAGGAGGCGGTCGGCCACGAAGCGGCCGAGGTAGCCGTTGGCTCCGATCAGCAGGACTCTCATCGGGCGGCTCCCGGGGCCGAGGCGTGGTCGGGTCGGGAGGTGATCATTTGGGGGTCTCCTTCACGGACAAGAACTTCAGGCAGAGGGGCTTTTCAGAGAGGGGCTTTGACACAGAAGGGGTTCAGCGGGCTTGCGGGCGTGTATGCCTTCGGCGGCCCGTGCGGCCGAGTGGGGGGTCACGTGGCTCCCACGGTTTCGTCGTGGGTCGGGGCCGCGCCGGGGCGTGCCCCCTTCCCGCCGTACGCGAGTGCGGCGCGTCGCCGATGCCTGTCGCGTCAGCATGAACCGTCCGCCCGTGCGTGCGCCGACGCCCTCGTAAGAGTGCGGGTCGCGTGGAGCAGGAGGGTCAGGGCGCCCGTGCCGCAGGCGATGGTGGGGATGGCGGCCGGGCCCCACGTGTCGATCAGGGACTCGACCGGGGTTGCCAGCCAGGCGCAGCCGGGGAGGCGGGCTGTGAAGAGGGCGGCCAGGGCCGTGGCCTCGGCTGTGACTGTGGCGGTGAGGACCAGGGCGGGGGCGTGCGTGAAGCCGTGGGTGGTGAGGAGGCGGGAGAGGAGCAGGAGCGCGCCCAGGGTGAGGGTTTGCGGGTAGGCGGCGGGCTCGCCCAGGACCGCGGCCGTCAGGGTCAGTAGGGCTGTCAGGGCGCCGAGGTAGAGCGCGAACGTGCCCAGGAGCAGGGGCTTCACGGAGGTGGCGAAGTCCGCCAGGGCTCGGCTGGCCGACAGTTTGCGGCGGGCTCGTACGGCGAGGAGGTGGGCGGACCATGCCGCGGGGGCGCAGGACAGGCTGAGGGCCAGGAGGGGGGCGGTGGTGAGGGGCCAGAGGCCGCTGTCGGGCAGGGCGTCGGGGCCTCCGGTGGCGGCTGCCTGGAGGAGGCCGTCGCCGAGGAGGGCGTAGGCGAGGAGCCAGCAGGTGCGGGTGGCCGTCGGGTGTGTGGCGTGCGTGGTGGCGAGGGGGCCTCGGGCCAGTGCCGCGCGCAGGGCGAGAGGGACGGCGAGGACTCCTGCGGCGGCCGCGATCAGGCGGGACTGGCCATGGGTGAGGTGCAGGGCGGTCACGGCCGCCGCGCAGAGGGCTCCGGGGAGGAGGGTGAGGAGAATCCAGTCGGCTCGTACGCGGGGGGTGGGCAGGGGCGGGGAGGTGGGGGGCGTTTCGCCGTCGCGGGCCACTCGGGCGTACATCTCCTCCGCGAGGGAGAAGACGTCGCGGTGCAGGAAGCGTGCCGCGGTGCGGTCGGTGACGCCGTGGGCTTCCAGGCCGGCGGCGATCTCCAACGGGTCCACCGCGCGTTCGCACAGGTTGCGATGACGGTGCATCAGCGCCTTCACGGGGTCGGCGCCGGTGCGACGAGCGGCGCCCGGCCGGGGGCCGGTGGTGCCGGTGGCGGTTGGTTCTTGGCTGGCGGGCGGGCCGTCGACCCCGCCCTCGCGCACGTCCGTCTCCGCCACGAGCCACTCCTCCGACCGCTCGTCCCAGGCCCCGGGGCTGGTCGGGGCCCCGGGGCGGTCCAGGCCTCCCAGGCCGCTCATCGGGCCGCCTCCGTCGCGGGCAACGAGGTGGCTCGTACGGGGGCATCCGTCGGGCGGGCGGGGCCGCCGCGGGCCACCTGGCGTGTGGATCGCTCGGTCCAGCGGCCGGGGACGTGGGCCTCGGCGGGGACGGCGAAGGGCAGGGGGGCGCCGGCCTCGTCGAGGACGACGCGGCGGACCGGCGTACGCGAGACGATCTCCAGGTAAATGCCGTGAAATGCCGCGACGTTCTGCTCGACGGTGAACAGTTCGAGCGCACGCGCGCGGGCCGCCGCACCCAGGCGCTCACGGCGCTCGGGATCGCGCAACAGCGCCACACAGGCCTCGGCGAGCGCCCGCGGGTTGCGCGGGGGTACGACGAGGCCGGTGCCGCCGATGACCTCCACCACCGCGCCGACGTCCGTGGACACCGTCACACGGCCGCAGAACATGGCCTCGACCAGACTGATGGGGAAGCCCTCGACGACGCTGGACAGGACGACCACGGCACCCGCGGCGTACGCGTCGGCGAGCGTGGGGATCTCGGGGCCGCCGATCTCCTCGAAGGAGACCGGGTTGTCGCCGACGGTGTGCGGGCCCTCGGCCTCGTCGGGGAAGAGCTGCGCGGCGAGCGCCCTGCAGTGGCCGAGGTAGGCGTCCCCCTCGGGGCCCGCGGGGGCGCCGACGATCCGCAGCCGCGTCTTCGGTTCCTCCTTGCGGACCTCGGCGAAGGCGTGCAGCAACGACACCAGGTCCTTGGCGGGCTCGATACGGCCGACCCAGACCAGGGTGTCCGGGTCCGCGCCCTCCTGGGCCTCGCCGACCTCGGCGAAGCGGGAGGCGTCCATGCCGGGGTAGACCGTGCGCAGCTTCGCGCGGTCGGCGCCGCAGCGCTCCTGCCAGCGACGGGCGTGGGTGTTGCCGGGGGTGACGAGGGCGGCCCGGGCGTAGGTCTCGGCGGCGAGCCTGCCGTGGAAGGCGGCGAGCAGGGACCGTACGGCGGGCGAGGACTCGGTGGCGGCCAGATAGTGCGTGCGGAGCCGTACCCCGTACTCGGTCAGCAGCAGCGGTACGCCGTAGAAGTGCTGGGCGAGCAGGCCGGGGAGGGCCGCCGAGCCGCCGGAAGCGGCGTGACACAGGTCGGCCGAGCCCAGGGCGTCGTCCTCGTACCAGTCGAGCGAGAGGGGGCGCAGGGCACGTTCCAGATGCGCGGCGAAGGCCAGCAGATCAGGTACGCGCGCCTCACGCGCCGTACGCAGTGCGCCCCGCGCTCGGCAGGCGCGCTCAAGGGCGCGTACGGCGGACTCGGAGCGGAGCGCTCCCACCAGTCCGCCCTCGTCACGGGCGAGTTCGGCGAGCCCGTACAGCGCGTTGCCGAAACGGTCCGCCTCAGTGGCCGACGCGTCCTCGGAGGCTCCGGGAGGGTTCCCGGTCCCCCCTGCGCAGAGCACGGCCACCAACTCGCCGTAGCACTCGGCGAACCGCCGGCGCGCACGGCGCCCGTACACCACGCCGTCCTCTTCGGCCGTCCACAACGGCGCCGTGCGCACGCGGCTGACCTGCGCCGGCAGCGGGACCCAGCCCTCGTCCTCCTGGCGCTCGCTGCGACTGAGCGCGTAGACGTCGAACTCGTGCTGCCCGAGCCCGCGCACGAGCCGGTCGCACCAGAGCCTGGCGTCACCGTTCACATACGGATAGCCACCCTCCGCAATCAGTCCGATGCGCACGAGTACACCCCGTCTCCCGTAAGGGGAGCCGCCATCACCCCGGCGGCTCACAGCGGGACGAACGTATGCGGACAAGGCGGTGGCGCGATGGACGGTTGTCCATCGCGCCACCAAAAGGGGTGAAGGGTCGTAACTTTCCCGTGCGGGCCGCGTTCCGTCGCGCTAAGAGACCAAACGCGCACGCATCGTCACTCCCGAACGCCCGAGGCGACCGAGGCGACCGAGGCGACCGATGACGGTCACACCACGGCCAACTCCCTTCGCGCCGCCCGCCGCTGAGCCGCGATCAGCGGATCGAGTGCCGGTACGGCGGCCAGGAGTCGCTTGGTGTACGGGTCCTGCGGGTTGTCGTACACCTCGTCGGCGGGGCCTTCCTCGACGATCCGCCCGCGTCGCATCACCGCGACCCGGTCGCTGACCTGGCGTACGACGGCGAGGTCGTGCGCGACGAAGACGAGTGCGAGTCCGAGTTCGCGCTGCAACTCGCCGAGCAGGGCGACCACCTGGGCCTGCGTGGTCACGTCGAGAGCGGAGACGGGCTCGTCGCACACGATGACGCGCGGGTCGGCGGCGAGCGCCCGCGCGATGCCGACGCGCTGGCGCTGGCCGCCGCTGAACTCGTGCGGGTAGCGGTCGTAGTGCGCCGCTTCGAGCCCCACGCGCTCCAGCAGTTCCCGTACGCGCCCCCGGATGCGCCCCTCCTCCCGCTCGCCACGCGCGCGTAGGGGGTCGGCAATCGACTCACCCACACTACGGCGGGGGTTGAGGGAGGAGACCGGGTCCTGGAAGACCATCTGCACGGCCGGCTTCACGCCCACGCGCGCGTGGCCGTCGTAACGGACCTCGCCCGCCGTCGGTTCCAGCAGGCCGACCAGCATGCGCCCGAGGGTCGTCTTGCCGCTGCCGCTCTCGCCCACGATCCCGAGGGTCTCGCCGCGGTGGATCGTCAGAGACACGTCGTCCACCGCCGTGAACGCCCGCTTCCCGCGCCCGAATTCACGCCGGAGGCCGGTCGCCTCAAGGATGGCCTCGGCCGGCTTCCCAGCAACTTCGGCGCCGCGCGGCGCGTCCACACGCGGGACCGCGCCGAGCAGTTCGCGCGTGTACGGCTGCGCGGGCGAACCCAGTACGGCGGAGACCGGCCCGTGCTCCACCGACCGCCCGTGCCTCATCACCAGCACCTCGTCGACGCTCTCGGCGGCTACTCCGACGTCATGCGTGACGAGCAGGAGCCCCATGCCCGTCTCCTCGCGGAGCCTGTGCAGGAGGTCGAGGATCTGGGCCTGGACGGTCACGTCGAGCGCGGTCGTCGGCTCGTCGGCGATCAGCAGGTCGGGTTCGCAGGCCAGCGCCATGGCGATGAGGGCGCGTTGGCGCATGCCGCCGCTGAACTCGTGCGGGCGCGAACGGGATCGCCGTACCGCGTCCGGAATTCCCACCCGGTCCAGGACCTCCACGGCACGCGCGCGTGCCGCTCGTCGTGAGGCACGCGTGTGTACCCGGTAGACCTCGGCGATCTGGTCGCCGATGGCGTAGTACGGGTCCAGGGACGACAGCGGGTCCTGGAACACCATGGCCGCCGTGCCGCCGCGCAGCCGCCGCAGCGTCTCCTCCGGAGCCTGCTGTACGTCGACGCCGGCCACGTCGATCGCGCCGCCGACCCGCGCGCCCGTGCCGCGGTGCAGGCCGAGCAGGGCGGCCGCGACCGTGGACTTGCCGGAGCCGGACTCGCCGACGAGGGCGAGGGCGGCGCCCAGCTCCAGACGGAACGAGAGCTTGTCGACGGCGCGCAGGTCCCCGAAGTCGACCGTCAGGCCCGCCACTTCGACGAGGCCGGGGGACGAGCCCTTGCCGGCGCCCTGCGCGGGGATCTTCTCGGCGTCGCTCACGTCAGCACCACCCGTCGGTCGGCCACCGCGTACAGCATGTCCGCGACGGCGTTGGCCAGGACCACGAAGAAGCCGGTCACCAGAACCATGCCGACGACCACCGGCAGGTCGACGACCTTGACCGCCTCGACCATCTCCTGGCCGATGCCGGGCAACCCGAACAGCGTCTCGGTGAGCACGGCTCCGCCGAACAGGACGCCGAGGTTGTTGGCGTTCACGGCGATGAGCGGGGCGACCGCGCCGCGCAGGGCGTGCCGCCAGATGACCGCCCGCTCCCCGACGCCATAGGCCCGGAACGTGCGGACGTGATCTTCGGCGAGGGTCTCCAGCATCGAGGCCCGGGTCAGCCGCGCGTACGTCGCGGACTCGATGAGCGCGAGCGACAGCCAGGGCAGCAGCAGGTTCCAGGCCCACTGTTCGGGGTCGTCGGTGAAGGCGACGTACTGCGGGAAGGGCAGCAGCTCCAACTGCCCGCAGACGACGATCATCAGGACGAGTCCGATGACGAAGACGGGCGTGGACATGCCCGCGAGGGTGAGCGTGGTCAGCAGCCGCTCGGTGAGCCGGCCGCGCCGCCACACCGACAGCACGCCGGTGCCGACGCCGATGACCAGCCACAGCACCATGGCGCCCAGCGCGAGCGAGGCCGTGACCGGCAGCTTCGCCAGGATCAGCGCCGTGACCTGCTGGTCGCTCCGGTACGACAGCCCGAGGCAGGGCGCCGAGCAGTGCTGCACCGACGTGCCGGTGGAGTAGTCCTGGCCGATGAAGAGGCCCTGCAGGAAGTGCCAGTACCGCGTGTACAGCGGATCGTCGAGGTGCAGTTGCCCGGCGACCTGCTGGACCTGGGCCGGCGAGCAGCGCGGGCCGCAGGTGATCTGGGCGACGTTGCCGGGGGTGACGTAGAAGACGACGTAGATGATCACCGAGAGGGCGAACAGGGTGACGAGGGCGCCGACAGCGCGCCGCAGCACGAACCCACCGAAGCCGGTCACGAGGCCTCCCCCTTCGCCTCCTGGCCGAGGCCGGCCTTCTCCCGTTTGCGGCCGGTCCCGACCCGCAGCCGTGAGGCCGCGCGCGGGTCGAGAGCCGTGCGGACGCCGTCGCCGAGCACGGTGAGGGCCAGGACGGTCACGAACAGCGCGCCGGCGGGCAGCAGCAGGTACTGCGGTGCCGCCTGGTACCAGACGTCCGCGGAGGTCAGCATCTGCCCCCAGGAAGGCGTCGGCGGCTTCACGCCCACGCCGAGGAAGGACAGGGCCGCCTCGACGGTGATGTTGGACGGGACGAGGATGGCCGCGAACGTGACGACGGGTGCGGCGAGTCCGGGGAGCAGCTCGCGGCGGGCGATCCGGACCGTGCCCCAGCCGCTGAGCCGGGCGGCGGCGACGTAGTCGAGCTCCTTGAGGGTGAGCGTCTGCGCGCGCACCATCTTGGCGAGCGTGCCCCAGCCGGAGACCAGGCCGACGACCAGCGCCACCAGGACGGGGCGCGGGAAGCTCGTGGGCACGACGGCGAGCAGGGCGAGCGCGACGACCATCAGCGGCATGGCCACGAAGATGTCGGCGATCCGGGTCAGGACGAGGTCCACCCAGCGGTTGCCGAGCCCGGCCGCGACACCGATGACGACGCCCAGGACGAGCTGCACGACCGTCGCCGCCAGCGCGACCCCGAGCGACACACGCGCTCCGTACACCAGCCGCGCGAACAGGTCCCGGCCGGTCTGCGGTTCGACGCCGAGCCAGTGCTCGGCGCCCGCTCCCCCGAACGGCCCGATGGGCACGCCCCCGCGCGCGGAGTCCACCAAGGAGGGGTGGTACGTAGTGGGGTCCTGGCCCTCGATCGCGGTGAGCAGCGGTGCGGCGAGCGCGACCAGGACGAGCAGCGCGACGACGACCGCCGCGACGAGGGCGGCGCGCTGCGTCCGCAGCCGCCGCCAGAACTGACGGGCCCCCGAGGCCCCCGGAGCGGACACCCCGGGAGCCTCGACGGCGAGAACTGCCTCACTCACGGCGCTACTTCACCGCGACCTGGGAGATGTCCAGAACACCGGTCCAGTCACTGATCACGATGTTCTTGACGTCCTTGCCGTACAGCCGCTTGTAGACCGGGTGGAACAGCGGCACGGTGAGCGCCTGCTCGCCGATCTTCTTGTCCAGTGCACCCCACCTCTTGGCGGCGGCGTCAAGATCGGTCAACTTGTTGATCGCGTCAATCTCGGCATTGACCGACTTGTCGTTGAGCAGGCCCGTGTTGAAGTTGGCGCCGTCCTTGACGATCTGCCGGCCGTCGAAGATCGGGGCGAGGAAGGGGCCGCCGGAGGGCCAGTCGGCACCCCAGTGCGCGAGGAAGAAGCCGGGCTCGGTCTTCACGTTGTGGATCTTGTCCGAGTAGTCGTTCTCCTCCAGACCCTGCAGCTTGACCGTGATGCCGGCCTTCTTCAGCGCGTCCTGGACCGCGGTCGCGATCTCGGGGCTGGTCTCGAAGTCCTTGGCGTTGGAGTGGGTCAGCGTGACGGTGAGCCCGTTCTCGTAACCGGCCTGCGCCAGCAACTCCTTGGCCTTCGCCGCGTTGCCCGCCTCGCCGGCCGGGAACAGGTCGTACGGCTCGTAGCCGAAGGACTTCTGGTTCGGCAGGAAGGTGGTGGCGGGCTCGGCCAGCGCGGACCCGCCCGCGGCGTTGACCACCGACGACCGGTCGATGGCGTACGAGATCGCCTGCCGCACCTTGACGTTGTTGAACGGCTTGATCGTCGGGTTGAACGCGAGGTAGTTGGTATAGCCGAAGTGTCCGGTGCCGACGCGAGAAGCGAGGTCCTCGTCGCCGGTCACCTTGGCGAGTTCGGCCGGCCCGAGGTTGGTGTCCGTGGTGACCGCGGCCGCGTCCGCCCCCTGGGACGAGGACAGCCGCTGGTTGATCACGGACGAGTCGAGCCCGGACCGTACGTCGATCTTGTCGGGGTAGGCCTTGCGCTCGGTGTCCGTCGAGGCGGACCAGTGGGTGTTGCGCTCCAGGAGGAGCCGCTCCCCGTCGTTGTCGTTCCTGACGACCTTGTACGGGCCGGAGGAGACCGGGTGCTCCTCGTACTTCGTGCCGGTGTCCTTGCTCTTCGGGACGGGCGTGAACTGCGTCTGCGTGGCCAGGTAGGGGAACTCGCCCTCGGGCTTGTTCAGATGGAAGACGATGGTCCGCTCGTCCGGCGTCTCGATCGCCGAGAGGCCCTTCTTGTCCTTGTACGGCCCCTGGTAGTCGGCGGCGCCGACCAGCCAGTCCCGCAAGTAGGGGGCGCCGCCGGACAGTTCGGGGGCGAAGGAGCGCTCGATGCCGTACTTGATGTCGGCCGAGGTGATCTTGGTACCGTCCTCGTACTCGAGGCCCTTCTTGAGGGTGTACGTCCACACGGTCGCGTCCTTGTTGGGCCGCCCGGTGTCGGTGGCGAGATCGGGGACGACCTCGGCGCCGGCCTCGCCGTTCTCGCGGTTGCGGGTGGTGAGCGTGCGGAAGACGAGGGAGGGGACGTTGCCGCCGCCGGAGGTGTACAGCCGGGCGGGGTCGAAGTCCTGCTGGGGATTGGAGTTCAGGACCGTGAGCGTGCCGCCCTCGTGGGGCGCGGAGTCGCCGCCGGCGCCCTTGGCATCGTTGCCCTCGGGCCCGCAGGCGGCCGCGCCCGCTGCCAGGACCAGGGTGACGGATGCCGCGGCCACGCGGCGCGCTGTGACGGACGGTTGGCGCATCGGAGACGACCTCTCGGAATGACGAATCTCGAATAGCGAGACGGTTTGACGAGGAGTGAGACGGAGATGGGCAGACGTCTGCCCCCGCGCCGGGTCGTCGGAAATCCATGAATGAGCCGCGGAACCGGGGAAAACCGTCAGCGACTCACAGGAGTGGAGAGTGGAGAAAAGATCGCGACGCGAACGCGAGGGGCGGGCGTCAGCGACAGTGGACGTCGGCCACGCACAGAGCGGTCACACCGATGAGCGCCAGCTCGATGGCGGCGCGAGAGGAGGTGTGACGGGTCGACATGTGCAGAAATATGTACGAACTCGCTGCACCTGTCAATGTGACGTGTGAGGCCCCCGTCAATTCCCGGGATACGGCCACGGGTTGGCCCGGCAGCGGATCCCGCGATATTCGAGGAACTTGGTCTGCTGCTGCATGACCGGGGCGAGGTCGCCTTCCTTGTCACAGGTGACGTGGTTGTAGCGGAGCCGGTGGCCGACCTCGTGGTTGATCAGCATCTGCCGGTACTCGTGGATCCGATCACCGTATGTCTCCGACCCCTGCGCCCATCTGTACGCATTGATCATCACGCGCTCGGTGGCGGCGGAGTCGCACGACACGTTGTCGACGGTGGTGTCCAGACTGGACTTGGCGCACCACTCGGCCGTCGTACCGGGGCTGGCCAGGGTGATCACGAAGTCGGGCTTGCCGGAGTAGATGCGTTCGAAGGTGCGGGCGCCGTTGTGGGCCCAGCTGCGATCGTCGTTGAGCGTCTTCTGCACGGCCTGTGCGAAGAGTTCCCCGTCGAGCCCGAGCCCTTGCTCCACGTCCACACGGTAGGTGAACTTCTGCCCCGTACCGGGCGCCTTGTCGATCCCGCGGACCGCGTCGAACTTTCCCGAGCCATCGAGGGTGGCGCTGAGCGCGTACTTCTTGTCCATCTTCTGCTCGTACGTCAGCGGCGCCACGCTCGGCGCCCCGGACGGCGTCGGCCGCCCGTCGCTGCGCGAGGCCGAGTCACGGGCGTCCCGCGCCTGTTCGCCGGCGGACTGCGACTGTACGTCGGTGTCCTCCCGCCCCTTCGCGACCTGACCGGCGACGACCACGGCCAGCACGGTGACGACGGCGGCGGCCGCGATGCCGGTGAAGGCCCGGCCCTTGGCGCCCTTCGCCGGCACGGGCTCGCCGGTCGGCGGGGCGTCGTCGTCGAGGTCGGTGTCGTTCGCGACGCCGCCCCGGGCCCCGGCCTCGGTGTCCCAGTCGGTGACCGAGGCGTACGGGTCGGCGGGGTGCGCGGCGTCGGACGTACGGAGCGCGAAGACGTCGACGTCCCCGTCGAAGGCGTCGAGGTAGTCCTGCCGGGGTCCCTCGGACGGCGATGCCCGCCGGGGCCGTGGAAGGGGAGCGCCGGTCGCCGGAGGAGCGCCGACCGCCGGGGAGACCCCGTACGCAACCCCGGTACGGCCCCTCAACTCACCCCAGCCACCGCCCGGTTCACGCTGCTCGGGGTGACCGCCGCGGGCCTGGGGGATGCCGTGAGCCGGGGTGCCGCCCGCGAAGCGGGGGACGCCCTGGGCGGGAGTGCCGTCCGGCAGACGAGGAACGCCGCGGGCGGGGGTGCCGTCGGGAAGCCTCGGGAAGCCATGCGCGGGGGTGCCGTCCGGGAACCTCGGAAAACCATGCGCGGGCGTGCCGTCAGGCAGCCTCGGGATCCTCTGCGCGGGCGTACCGCCCGGGCCCCCCCGCCCTCCGTACGCCGGCGCCCCATCCGTCGGCGCCCCCTGCCGAGCGGGCGGCGGACCGGGCACCCTGCGACCGCCAGGGCCACCGGGACCACCAGCACCGCCGGGGCCACCGGCCTGCGCCCAACCCCCCTGCCCCGCCCCCGGAGCCGCACCCGGCCTCGCCGTGGGGACCCTGCCGGATCCCGCACCCGGCGCGGACGATCCCCGCTGGGCCGCGCCCGTCTCCGGCTGTGCTCCCCGAGAGCCCTGTCGTGCAGTTGTGTCCGCGGTGTCGCGTTTGGCGGCAGACCCGCGGCGGCTGTGGCGTCCCACGTCGCGCCTCAGCTCCCCGCGTTCTCGGTCACGGCCTCGTCCCCGCCCGCGGCGGCGACCCTGTCGCCGACGCCATCCGCGCCCCGGCTGACGGCCCCGGCCGCACCCTCGCCGCGCCCTGTGCGCTCCTCGGCCGCCGACCCACCCGTCTTCCCCATATCCACAGTCCCCACAGTCCCCGCGGTCTCCGCCATCTCATCGGTCTCCGCGAGGAGTTCACGGACCGCCCGGGCGACCACCTCCGGGTACTCCATCATCGCCACGTGCCCGGCCTCCGGCAGGCTCAGCAGGCGGGAGTCGCGGAAGGCGCGCGCTGCTCTCTGGCGCATGCGGTAGCCCACGAGCTGGTCGCGGCCGCCGTAGATGAGCAGTGTCGGCGCCAGCACCCGCTCGGCCTGGCGCCACAGGGCGTGCTGGCCGCCCAGCGTGTAGGCGTTGACCAGCCCGCGCGCGGAACGGGTCATCGCGTCCCAGAAGTACGGCAGTTGCAGCCGCCGCTCCATCTCCTCGACCGCGTTGCGGAATCCTTCCGGAGTCACCCGCTCGGGGTCGCCGTAACAGAGGTGCATCACGCCGCGGACGCGCTGCTCCGCCGTCCAGCCCCGGGTGAGCCGGGTGAAGAGCGCGGTCACTCCCGGCACCGCGAGCAGTGCCGTGGGCGCGGCCGTGCGCTGGACGCGGATTTCCGGCAGTGCAGGTGACACGAGAGTGAGCGTACGGACCAGATCGGGACGAACCGCCGCGACGCGCGTGGTGACCGCGCCGCCGAGCGAGTTGCCGAAGAGGTGTACGGGACCGCGGCCGCAGGCGTCGAGATAACGAATCACCGCGCGTGCGTGCGCGGTGATCGAGTAGTCGCCGTCGTCCGGCGGCGGCGAGTCACCGAACCCCGGCAGGTCGACGGCCTCGCCGTCGACGTCTCCCTCGAGCTGCTCCATCAGCGCCGACCAGTTCTGCGAGGAACCGCCGAGTCCGTGGACGTACAGCGCGGGCGGCAGGCCTTCGCGCGCGGGTGGCCTCGAACGCACCGTCAGCGTGATCCCCGGCAGCCCGACCGATCGAAGCCGCTCCCCCTCCGCGACCCTGACGGTCGCCACCTTGGGCAGCACATTGGCAGTCGCCGGCGCGGACGGGAGTTCGGTCGAAGACATGCGGCAATGTTACGAGACGATCACGCCCTGGTTCATGTGTTCGCCGTCACAAGTCGACACGTACATGGCAGTCGCAGCATGACGCACACACATGGCCCCGCCCATCGCGCACGGACACGGCAGCCGCATGACCTGCCCGTCAGGCCTCGAGCCACCCGCGCGAAACCCGCCCACATCGCCCGCAGGTCCCCCGCGGATCGCATAGCGTCCGGAACTTGTGTCTCCTAGGCTCATACGCAGGGCACCCGCATATGGACCCCTGCTTCACCCAGGGACGTTGTGCCCCACCCACGGGGACGTTCAAGGAAGGGAGCCCGCCATGACCGTCGATCCCACCGATCCCGAGACGTTCGTGAACGACGACACCCAGGAAGCCCAGGAGTTCGACGTCGAGGCCCCCACGGCCGACGCGGCCGAGCAGCACGCCGACGTCCGGCCCGAGCGCGACGATCCGGTGACCGGCGAGGACCAGGACCGGGCCAGCGAGGCCGATCTGGCCGAGCAGGCGCGTGTCGTCTCCATCGACGAGGACGACTATCGGTGAACGAAGGTGCGGTCGGCGAAGGTGTGACCGGACGCGAAAGAGCGCGGAAGAGAGCGCCGCTGAGCAGGAATGAGGCCATTTGTTGCCCGTTCCAGCCCGGTTTCAAACCTTCTGCATGACTATCGTCACCGTCCGGTCCGTGAAATTCTGCGCTCGCACCGCGCACAGCAGGGTTACCGAAAAGTACGATGGCGGCGCGGCGCACACCGCATGTGGACGACATTGGGAGGCGGCGTGACAGCCATCGAGCAGACAGAGGCGGCACGCCCGCGGGGCACGCGCCTGCCGCGCCGTGCCCGACGGAACCAGCTCTTGGGCGCCGCCCAGGAGGTCTTCGTCGCGCAGGGCTACCACGCCGCGGCGATGGACGACATCGCTGAGCGTGCCGGCGTCAGCAAGCCGGTGCTCTACCAGCACTTCCCGGGCAAGCTGGACCTGTACCTCGCCCTGCTGGACCAGCACTGCGAGTCCTTGATCCAGGCCGTGCGGAACGCGCTGGCGTCGACGACCGACAACAAGCAGCGCGTACGGGCGACGATGGACGCGTACTTCGCGTACGTCGAGGACGACGGCGGCGCCTTCCGCCTGGTCTTCGAGTCGGACCTGACGAACGAACCGGCCGTGCGCGAGCGCGTCGACAAGGTCACCAACGAGTGCGCCGAGGCGATCTGCGACGTCATCGCCGAGGACACCGGCCTCTCGCGCGCTGAGTCGATGCTGCTCGCCTCCGGCCTCGGCGGTCTCGCCCAGGTCGTGGCCCGCTCCTGGCTGCACAGCGACCGCAGCGTTCCGCGCGACCAGGCGGTGCAGCTGCTGACGTCCCTGGCGTGGCGCGGCATCGCGGGCTTCCCGCTGCACGGCACGGACCACCACTGACACGCACGCGCGTGTGCGGGGCGTTTGTTCCCGTCCGCTGTTCGCTCCTGGCGTTCTCGGGCGGAGCGTGTACGTCCCCTCACCGGGCTAATGTGTGCTGGGTACGGCGCGGAAGGTCGCGCACTTCACTGACCGTCGGAGGGACATAGCCGTGGAGGTCAAGATCGGCGTGCAGCACGCGCCCCGCGAGATCGTTCTGGAGAGCGGTCAGAGTGCCGAGGAGGTCGAGCGGGCCGTGTCCGAGGCACTGGCCGGGAAGTCACAGCTGCTGACCCTCGTGGACGAGCATGGCCGCAAGGTTCTGGTCCCGGCCGAACGCCTCGCGTATGTGGAGCTCGGTGAGCCGGCCCCGCGCAAGGTGGGCTTCGGCGCGCTGTAGGAAGGCGCCGCCGGACAGGCGTGACAGGAGGGGCCCGACGACTTCGGTCGCCGGGCCCCTCCTGTTTCCCACGGAGTCCTCCACGGATGGGTTTCTTCACGAACGGAGCACAGGGCGATCACAGGGGAGGATTGCATTCCGCAGGTCAGGGGTATGACGGGCTACGACCGTTTCGAGCAGGCCGGCCATGTGGGAGGGACCCCAACATGCTCTTGGAAGCGCTGAGCTCCGCGATCCTCGGCCTGGCCCTGGCATGGGCTGCCGCCCACCGCCTGCCGCACCGTCTTCCGGCCCGTTCCCTGGTCCTGCCGACGGGTGTCGCCGGCGCCCTCTTCGGCGCCTTCATCACGCACACCGCGCTGGACTTCGGCAACCTCTTCCTGATCCTCATCGGCGCGGCAGTGGTCTCCACCGCCTCCCTCTCCCTGCTGGTACGCCCGGCGGGAAGACTCCACCGCCACTCGGCGACCGCGTAACCCCAGAGGACCGGCCGCCAGACCCCTGACGCCGGTCCGCACCTTCAGCCCGTCCGGCGTTTGAGGAGGAGGCCCGTTCAGGGCCGATGGGGGTCCAGGGGGCGGAGCCCCCTGGCGGGGCCGAAGGGGCAGCGCCCCTTCAGGATGGGACGGGTAGGGGCGGCGGGGGCGAAACCCTACGCGGCCAACCCCAGCGCAGCCATCCGCTTGGTGTGCGCCTCAGTGATCCGCGAGAACATCCGCCCGACCTCCGCGAGATCGAACCCGTCCGCGACCCCACCCACGAGCATCGTCGACAGCGCATCCCGGTCGGCCACCACCCGCTGCGACTGCGACAGCGCCTCCCCCATCAACCGCCGCGCCCACAACGCAAGCCGCCCACCCACACGAGGATCGGCATCGATCGCGGCCCGCACCTTCTCCACGGCGAACGACGCATGCCCGGTGTCGTCGAGCACGGCCAGCACCAGCCCGCGCGTGTCCGAGTCGAGCCGAGCCGCGACCTCCCGGTAGAAGTCACTGGCGATCGAGTCACCGACGTACGCCTTGACCAGCCCTTCCAGCCAGTCGGAAGGCGCCGTCTGCTTGTGGAACCCGTCCAGCGCCGCGACGAACGGCTCCATGGACTCCGTCGGCTCGGCCCCGATCTCGGTCAGCCGGTCCCGCAGCTTCTCGTAGTGGTGGAACTCCGCCGACGCCATCTTCGCCAGCTCCGCCTTGTCCGCCAGCGTCGGCGCCAGCTTGGCGTCCTCCGCGAGCCGCTCGAACGCCGCCAGCTCCCCGTAGGCCAGCGCGCCCAGCAGGTCCACGACAGCGGCCCGGTACTGCGGATCGGCGGAGGCCTGCGCCCAGTCCTGGGCGGCGACCCCGGTGTGTTCGACGGCGGAGTCAGCGGTGTCGGGGGCGTCAGGGGTGTTGTCAGGCGTCGTCATGAAGCGCACAATAGCCCGCTCACCGCGTCGGGGAAGGCCCTGGTCAGTGACTGTGACGCCGACTACGTGACCAATTCGGCCATCGCATGTGCGCGTTTCCGGGGTATGGTGGTAATGCGCCCGCTGAGTACTCAGACGTATCTCGACGGGCCGCACGTTATGAGGATGCCCGGTCGGTGGCCCGATCGGCTCCGACCCGACAGCCCTCCACGGCCGTACGGCACTCTGCGTACGGAGCCCGGAGGGGGACACCCTCAGCGGTACGAGCGCTAGAGCGTCGGCAGTGGTCCCGTGCCTTACGGCCCGACCGTATGGCAGCCGACGTCCCCGGCACGGTCCGTCAAGACCCCCGCGCTCGCCTCGCACCGCGTACACAGAAGAGGCAGCACCCTGACTACGACTTTCCGAGAGCTCGGAATCCTTCCCGAGACCGCCGAGGCCCTTGAGGCCGTCGGCATCGTCACCCCCTTCCCCATCCAGGAGATGACCCTCCCCGTCGCCCTCTCCGGCACGGATGTCATCGGCCAGGCCAAGACCGGTACCGGCAAGACGCTGGGCTTCGGTCTCCCGCTCCTGGAGCGCGTCACCGTCCCCGCCGACGTGGAGGCCGGTCGCGCCAAGCCCGAGGCCCTCACCGACGCCCCGCAGGCGCTCGTCGTCGTCCCCACGCGCGAGCTGTGCACGCAGGTCACCAACGACCTGCTGACCGCGGGCAAGGTGCGCAACGTCCGCGTCCTCGCCATCTACGGCGGCCGGGCCTACGAGCCCCAGGTAGAGGCCCTCAAGAAGGGCGTCGACGTCATCGTCGGCACCCCGGGCCGGCTGCTGGACCTCGCGGGCCAGAAGAAGCTCGACCTCAAGCACATCAAGGCGCTCGTCCTCGACGAGGCCGACGAGATGCTCGACCTGGGCTTCCTGCCCGACGTCGAGAAGATCATCAACATGCTGCCGGCCCGGCGCCAGACCATGCTGTTCTCGGCGACCATGCCGGGCGCGGTCATCGGCCTCGCGCGCCGCTACATGTCGCAGCCCACCCACATCCGCGCCACCGCGCCGGACGACGAGGGCGCGACGGTCGCGAACACCGCGCAGTTCGTCTACCGCGCGCACAACATGGACAAGCCCGAGATGGTCGCGCGCATACTGCAGGCCGACGGCCGGGGACTGGCCATGGTCTTCTGCCGTACGAAGCGCACGGCGGCCGACCTCGCCGACCAGCTCCAGCAGCGTGGTTTCGCCGCCGGCGCGGTCCACGGTGACCTCGGCCAGGGCGCCCGCGAGCAGGCGCTGCGCGCCTTCCGCAACGGCAAGGTGGACGTCCTCGTCTGCACCGACGTCGCCGCCCGGGGCATCGACGTCGAGGGCGTGACACACGTCATCAACTACCAGTCGCCGGAAGAGGAGAAGACGTACCTGCACCGCATCGGTCGCACCGGCCGCGCGGGCGCCAAGGGCATCGCGATCACCCTCGTCGACTGGGACGACATCCCGCGCTGGCAGCTGATCAACAAGGCGCTGGAGCTGAACTTCAACGACCCGCCGGAGACGTACTCCACCTCCCCGCACCTCTTCGAGGAGCTGAACATCCCCGCGGGCACCAAGGGTGTCCTGCCGCGTTCGGAGCGCACGCGTGCCGGGCTCGGGGCGGAGGAGCTGGAGGACCTCGGCGAGACCGGCGGACGCGGTGCGCGCGGTCGCGGTGGCCGGGGCGGCCGGGACGAGTCCCACTCGTCCTCGCCGGACCGCGAGCGCTCGGCGCGTACGCCGCGTCGCCGCCGCCGTACGCGCGGCGGATCATCGCTGGACGGGACGTCGGCGCCGGCCGCCGGTCCCGCTGTGGCGGACGAGACCGTCGAGGCGACCACGGCGGAGGCCGTGACCGCGCCCCGCACCCCGCGCCGCCGTCGCCGCACCCGCGGCGGGGCGTCCTCGGAGCCGGCCGCTGCCGTGACGGCCACGTCCTCGGCGCCCGAGCCCGCGGAGGCCGCTGAGGCGGCCGTCGCGACGGCGGAGGGCCCGTCCCTGGACGCCTCCGAGGAGGCCGCGGCGAAGCCGCGCCGCCGCCGGACGCGCAAGTCGGCGGAGTCGAAGGCGACTTCGACCGAGGCGACGACGCCGGAGGCGCAGGCCACGACGGTCTCGGAGCCCGACGAGGCTCCCGCCACCACGCCGCGCCGCCGCACCCGCAAGGCGACGACGGCCGCCGAGACCGCGGTCGACACGGCCGAGAGCGCCGCCGAGGCCGTACAGGAGACCCCGGAGGCGACGGAGCCCAAGCCGCGCCGCCGCACCCGTAAGGCAGCGGCCGCGGTCGACACGGCCGAGGGCACCGCCGAGGCCGCACAGGAGACCCCGGAGGTGGCGGAGGAGTCCAAGCCGCGCCGCCGGACGACCCGCAAGGCGACGACCGCTGCCGCGGAGGCTGCCGTCGACACGGCCGAGGCCACCGAGGCCAAGCCCAAGACGCGCCGCACCCGCAAGACCACGGCATCCGCCACCGAGGCCGCCGACATCCCGGCCCAGACGGCCGCGGAGCCGGAGGCCGCCGAGGCCAAGCCCAAGCGCACCCGCAAGGCAACGGCCGCAGCCGAGGCAGCCGTCGACACGGCCGAGGCCGCGGAGGCCAAGCCCAAGACGCGCCGCACCCGCAAGGCCACGGCCGAAGCCGCCGTGGACACGGCCGAGGGCACGGAGGCGAAGCCGCGCCGTACGCGCAAGGCCGCCGCGGCCGTCGCGGAGCCGGAGGCCGCCGAGGCCAAGCCGAAGCGCACCCGCAAGACAGCGGCCGCAGCCGAGGCCGCCGTCGACACGGCCGAGGCCGCGGAGGCCAAGCCCAAGGCACGCCGCACCCGCAAGACCGCGGCGACCGCTACCCAGGCCGCCGACATCCCGGCCCAGGCCACGCAGGAGCCGACGGCCACGGAGGCGCCCGCGCCCCGTCGCCGTACCCGCAAGGCGGCGGCGACCGTGGTGGAGGCCGCCGACGCCACGGCCGAGGTGAAGCCCAAGGTGCGCCGTACCCGTAAGGCCACGGCCGCCACGGAGCCCGCGGAGAGCTGATCTCCCGTACGACGGCCCGGTCCCGCCTCACGCGGGGCCGGGCCGTCGGCGTACCCGGGCCGCCTTACGCGGTGCCGGGCGCCGCCACCCCCGAGCCGCCCCGCGGGCCCCTCACAGGACCGACCCACCGCCCCACCCGAGCCACCAGGTAGGGCTCTGGCAGCACACCGGCTACCCTCCCCCCGTGACCACCCAACCCGCCTTCACGCCGCCCCCGAACGCCCGCGCCTACCCCCTCGGCACCTCTCGCGGGGCCTTCGCCGTCGTCGACTCCCCCGCCGCCCCTGGCGTCGAGCCCCGCGGCGTGGCCCTGCTGCTTCCCGGATTCACCGGCAGCAAGGAGGACTTCACGCTGATGCACGAGCCGCTCGCGGCGCGCGGCTACCGTACGGTCGCCGTCGACGGTCGCGGACAGCACGAGTCGGACGGCCCGGAGCGCGACGAATCCGCCTACGCGCAGGACGAGTTGGCCCGAGACGTCCTCGCCCAGGCGGCGGCCCTGGGAGGCACCCCCGACACCCCCCTGCACCTCTTCGGCCACTCCCTCGGCGGCCAGATCGCCCGTGCGGCCGTCCTCCTCGACCACGCGCCGTTCCGCTCACTCACCCTCATGGCGTCGGGCCCCGCCCAGATCTCCGACTCCCAGCAGCAGCGCGTGAAGCTGCTGCGGGACGCGCTCGCGGTGATGACCATGGCCGAGACCTGGGAGGCGATCCTCGCGATGGGGCCGCCCGAGGAGGTCGGCGGGCCGGCGCGCGGCATCGGTGGCCAGGAGCTGCTGCGGCGCCGTTGGCTCGGCACGAAGCCCGCGCAACTCCTCGCGACGGGACGTCAGTTGTGCACGGAACCGGACCGCGTCGACGAACTCGCCACCGTACCGCTCCCGTTCCACGTCCTGTCGGGAGCCAGCGACGACACGTGGCCGGTCCCGGTCCTGGACGACATGGCCGCCCGGCTGAACGCCCGCCGGACGATCATCCCCGGCGCCGAGCACTCCCCCAACGCCGACCAGCCCCTGCCCACGGCCGAGGCCGTCGCCGACTTCTGGGACACCGTCGACGGCGACAGCGCCCACCCGGCAGAGGCCTAATACTGCGCCTGCAGGTGCTCCCAGAACCCGTCCCGCAGCGCCCGCCGCAGATCCGCCTGCCCGCGCAGCGAGTACTGCAGCAGCCCCTCCGCCTCCACCAGCAGGTCCTGGTCCACCGATCCGGGGAGGTACGGGTGCCCGGGCAGCAGCTCGACCAGCGACTCCCGCCCGCGCGCCGCGAGCCACTTCGCGGCGATCTGCGCGCCGACGAACCGGACGTCCTCCCGCGTCGGACGGGCCCCCGCCGCCTCGTACGCGGCGGCCGTGCGCCGGGAGACGTACGGCTTGAAGAAGTCGAGGTCGAGGGTGCGCTGACTGTCGACCTCCCAGAGCAGGGGCTCGGCCTGGTTGCGGCCTTCCGGCGCCTCGATGCCCCACAGGTGCACCCGCGCCCCGTACCCCTGCGCCGCCTCGACCGCCGAGACCAGGTCCTCGTCCCCGCCGAGGAGTGCCGCGTCGCTGATGGCGCGGTGCCTGGCCAGGGACTCCAGGTCGGTCCTGATCAGTGAGTCGACGCCCTTTTGCTGGTTGTTGGCGTTGAGGTTGCCCAGCCGCACCTTCACATCGGGGAGCTCGGCGATGGACTGCTGCTCCGCCGTGTGGATACGGCGCCGCGCACCGTCGTACCAGTAGACCCGCAGCAGCCGGCTGTCCGCGAAGATCGTGCGGGCCCGGTCGATGAGCGCCTCGATCAGTCCCTCGGCGTCCAGGTCGAAGGCCCGGCGGTCCTCCGTGCCGGCGACGAGCCGTCCCGCGGCGGCGTACAGATAGCCCGCGTCGACGAAGATCGCATGGGTCGAGGGCGTCTTCGCCACCTCGGCGAGCATGCGTTGCAGCAGCTCGTTGGTGCGGTCGATGCGCGCGGCGAGTGCCGCGAGGTCGTCGTTCATCGCCTCCATTGTCCTGGCGGTCACGCTGCGAACACAACCGGTCCCGGTCAGTCCCGCGGCGATCTCTCAGCAGCCACTTACCGGTCAGTAGTTAGCCGTTCGAAAAATTTCTTTAGCGTAGGGAATGTTTGTAACACGCAGGCCGTTGCATACGTGTGTAACCAAGTGTGAACCCAGTAGTTCTCCTCAGGAGGATGACCAGACGAAGGGAGAAGCCATGCGCTTCGAAATCATGCGACTCGACGAGGTCGACGGCACGCCCGTGGACAGCACTGTCGTGGACGCCGCCTCCGTCAACCGGATCGTTCAGCAGGCCGCGGCAATCGGCCAGCGGCTTTGGATCCGACCGGCCGAGACCATGGCCTCATAACAGACGCGGATCACCGCAGAAGCTTCGAAGCCCCCGCACGGCACAGGCCGTGCGGGGGCTTCGCGCATGCTCCGCCCGGGCTCAGGCGCCCTGGATCACCTGCGTGACGCCGTTGATGATCTGCTGCACGGCGATCGCCGACAGCATCATGCCCGCGAGCCGCGTCACCAGGACCACGCCACCGTCCTTGATGACCCGGATGATCAGCAGCGAGTACCGCATCACGAGCCACAGCACGACATGGATGGCGAGGATCGCCGCCCATACCGACACCTGCGTGGCGGCGCTGTCGGCCTTCTGCACGGCGAGGATGACCGACACGATCGCACCCGGCCCGGCCAGCAGAGGCATGCCCAGCGGGACGAGGGCGACGTTGACGTCCTTGGTCTGCTTGGGCTCGTCGGTCTTGCCGGTGAGCAGGTCGAGCGCGATCAGCAGGAGCAGCAGCCCGCCCGCGATCATCAGCGCGGGGACGGAGACATGCAGGTAGTTGAGGATCTGGTGGCCGAGGAGCCCGAACACCGTGATCACTCCGCCCGCGACACAGACGGCCTGGAAGGCCATCCGCTTCTGCACCTTGGCCGGGCGGCCGGCGGTGAGCGCGAGGAAGATCGGGGTGATCCCGGGGGGATCCATGATGACAAAGAGGGTCAGGAACAGGGAGCCGAAGACGGCGAGGTCGAACATGGGTGATGGGCCTTGCGATGGGGATGAACGCGCGGTGGGCGGGCAGGGGGATGCTCGGCCGGGCTACGGCCGCTGTGCCGCTACCGCTGTGGGCAGTCGTTCCGCGGGGCGGAACGGGTGGGCACAGCCGACGACGCCGGGTGCCTCTGAACGAACGTGAAGCTGACCGACCTAGACTCCGCCGGCCCCCGGCACGGGAAACGCCCCGGTCGCCCGGCGCGTGATCTCGCCGTACACCTCGGGATCCGTCGTGTACTCGCCGAGCACGCACGTCTTGCGGCTGCCGTGGTAGTCGCTCGACCCTGTCGTCAGCAGCCCGAGCTCCTTCGCGAGCCCGCGCAACCGCGCGCGCGTGTCGGGATCGTGGTCCATGTGGTCGACCTCGATGCCGTCGAGCCCGGCCGCGGCCATGTCGGCGATCGCGGACTCCGGCACCGTACGGCCCCGCTTGCTGGCGGCGGGGTGCGCGAAGACGGCGACGCCGCCCGCGGCCTTGATCAGCCGGATCGCCTCGAAGGGATCGGTCTCGTGCTTCTCCACGAAGGCCCGCCCGCCGTCGGCCAGCCAGTCCTGCGTGAAGGCGTCCCCCACGGTCGGTACGACTCCGAGCTCGACCAGCGCGGTGGCGACATGCGGCCGGCCGACCGAGCCGTCACCGGCGATCCGCAGCACCTGCTCCCAGGTGACGGGCACGCCCAGCTCGTTGAGCTTGGCGACCATGCCCTGAGCCCGGGGCACCCGGTCGTCGCGCACCAGCTCCCGCTCGGCGAGCAGCGCCGGCTCCTCGGGATCGAAGAGGTAGGCCAGCATGTGCATGCTGATGCCGTCGATACGGCAGGACAGCTCGGCGCCGGTGACCAGGCTGAGCCCCGACGGCAGCGCGGCGATCGCCTCGGCGTGCCCGCGGGTGGTGTCGTGATCGGTGAGCGCCACGACGTCCAGCCCCGCCGCGGCGGCGTTGCGCACCAGCTCGGCCGGGGTGTCCGTGCCGTCGGAGGCGGTGGAGTGGGTGTGCAGATCGATACGCACGACGCGAACTCCAGTCGGTGACGGCGCGGAAGGGGACGCTCAAGGATAACCGCATTTTCAACGACTGCTGTCACAGTCGTACGGCCGAGCGCCCCTTACATCGGCCCCCTAGGGGGCCGAACCCCCACTCGCGCAGGCCCTACGGTTCAAGCAAGCGTGGCGACAACGCCCCGCAAGGCACCAGCTCCACCTCCGCCCCCGCGTCGCGCAGGTCCGTCAGCACCAGCTCGTCGTACATCAACAACCCGGACTGCTCGGGCCACACGACCGCCCACAGCCACATCCCGAGCGCCTCGCCCGCGAAGACGGCGCGGTCCTCGGGGGTCCCGGAGACATGCCACAGCGGGGTCGGGCGGCCGGCGGCCAGAACCTTGGCCTGGGGTGGCTTCTCGACGTTCATGTGCGGTCCCGGGTCCGGTCCGTCCATGCCCGCGTAGCGCGCGCCGAGGCCGACGCCGAGCTCCTCGGCGACCAGGATCAACTCGCCCATGCCGCCGAGCGGGCCGGGTCCGGAGCAGGCCACCGCGGTCGCGCGGCCGCCACTGCGGTCGTCGCCCGCGCTGGCGACACCCGTGAACAGCCAGCCGATCGGCAGCGGCCACGGCATCCACACCGGCACCTGCGTGCGGTGCACCACGACTTCGAGGGCCTCGACGCTGGGCGGGATCACGGGCTGCACCGGATGCACGGTGCCGTGCACATCGCACTGCCAGGTGTCGGCGAAGAGTCCGGGAGCCCTGACCCGGCCACCACACTTCGGGCAACTGGGTTCGCCCCTCATAGGGCCCCACGGTCCTACCCCTCGTGCGCCACGTCAAGGACGATCACCCGTCCGGGCGGAACCGGTTCTCGAAGGAGGCGGCTCCACCTTTGCATCGTTAACATGCCTAACTTAATATGTGTATATGCCATCTATCTCACTGCGTCAGCCGAAGGCCGTGTGGGCGACCGCCGGCGCGTCCGTCGTCGCCTTCATGGGCATCGGACTGGTCGACCCGATCCTGCCGTCCATCGCGAGCGGGCTGAACGCCACCGCCGGACAGGTATCTCTGCTCTTCACCTCGTACTTCCTCATCACCGCCGTGGCAATGCTGGTCACCGGCTTCGTCTCCAGCCGGATCGGCGGCCGCAGGACCCTGCTGCTCGGCCTCGCGTTCGTGGTCGTCTTCGCCGGGCTCGCGGGCACGTCCGGATCGGTCGGCGAACTGGTCGGCTTCCGGGCCGGATGGGGGCTCGGCAACGCGCTCTTCGTGTCCACGGCCCTCGCGGTCATCGTCGGCGCGGCGGCCGGAGGCAGCGCGGCGGCGATCCTGCTGTACGAGTCCGCCCTCGGCCTCGGCATGGCGTGCGGGCCACTGCTGGGCGCGCTGCTCGGGGACGCCAGCTGGCGCTACCCGTTCTTCGGTACGGCCTTCCTGATGGCCGTCGGCTTCCTGTGCATCGCCGTGTTCCTGAAGGAGCAGCCGAAGCCGGCCCACAGGACCTCCCTGCTGGACCCGCTCAAGGCGCTCGGTCACGGCGGCCTCGCGTCCGCGGCGGTCTCGGCGTTCTTCTACAACTACACGTTCTTCACCGTGCTGGCCTTCACGCCGTTCGTGCTGGACATGAGCCCGTACCGGTCGGGTGCGGTGTTCTTCGCCTGGGGTGTGCTGCTCGCCGTGTTCTCGGTGATCGTGGCGCCGCGGCTGCAGGAGCGGTTCGGTTCGCTGAAGGTGCTCGGCGGCTCGCTGGTGCTGCTCGCCGTGGACGTGCTCGTCCTCGGCTACGGCGGCCACACCACCGCCGTCGTCTGCACGGTCCTGTCCGGCGCGTTCATCGGCGTGAACAACACCGTCTACACGGAGCTGGCGCTCGGCGTCTCCGACGCGCCTCGCCCCGTGGCGAGCGCGGGCTACAACTTCGTGCGGTGGTTCGCGGCGGCGGCCGCGCCCTTCTTCGCGCCGAGGATCGAGGAGTGGACCGGCAGCATCCACGTCCCGTTCGTGGTGGCGGCGGTCACGGCTGTCGCGGGCGCGCTCGTGGTCGTCGTACGGCGCAGGGCGCTCGCGCACGACGCCGAGGAACTGGAGACGAAGCACGCGGTCGAGGACAGCGTCACGGTGTTCGCCAACTGACGCTTTTCGGCCACCGGTTGGTGAGGTTGCTCACGCCACGATCACTCCAGCGGGACGGATGCGCGGGCGGGATCCCGGAGGTCCGTCCCGTTCGTCAGCCAGCGCTCCTGGAGCGCCTGGGCGCCGTGCACGCGCTTCCAGGCGGCCTCGTTCGGGGTCATGGGCAGCAGCGGCAGGAAAAGCACGGGGTCGGCGGGCTCGTCGAGTTCCAGATCATCCACCAGGCCACCCGGCTCGGCGACCAGGACCGAGGTGAACGGGGCGCCGGGCCACAGCGGTTCGCCGACGTCCAGAGAGGCGCCCGGGGCCACGATCACACCCTCCACCTGCGGGGACGCGGCGAGTACGGCGAGCGGGCGGAGCACCTTGTCGGTATCGGCGAGGCCGGAGCGGACGGAGAGGATCAGCTCGGCGCGCGGGCCCTTGACCGGGTCGGCGAGCACCGCGGTGGGGTCGCTCATCGGCTGCGCGGACATGCCGAGCGTGGCGTAGCGGACGATGTCGCCCTCCTGGAAACGGAGCACCTCGATGCGGTCCGTACCGAGGAAGGTGACCGCCGCGCGCGCGTCCGGTTCGCCCAGCGCGGTGCGCAACCGGGCCTCGACCAGAGGAAGAACATCAGCCATGCGGCGAGCATAGAACTCGTCAGTACCGGGCAAAGCAGCGCCTTGACACTTCAGTCGGCTGATACTCTTGCCCGGTGTTCGGGGCAGCACGCAGAAGCGTCGCGATCGAGTCCCGACGCCAAGTTCGACTCCCCTAGGGGAACCCCGAACGGGGTATGGAACGTCCCTCACGAGGGACCGGCCGGAGGAGGTGGGGCTGTCATGGATCGAAGTCGACCGTGCAGTACCACTCGCTCTTCCCGCCGCTGATGTAGCTGATTCGGCTGTTCCGCTCCGGCTGACCGCCGTCCTTTCACGCTCGCGTCCTCACACGGAAGAGCACTTCGTTTCGCTTTGCCTGATCTGTCTGATCTGAATCAGCAACGAAGCCCGCCACCGCGACGGTGCGGTGCTCCCCGCTTTGTGGACGTGCCAAACATCCTGAGGTCAGGACGTCCCCATTCCGGGCAGTTCCATCCGTTCGGCGGCCCTCCGCGCTTCGTTGCCCGTTGCGAAGGAGCCCTGCCCATGTCGATGATCCGCGACCTGCGTGCCGTGGTCCGCCCGTCCCGCGTCTCACTGCGCAAGGACACCGGCGCGTACGACACCACCCGCGACCCCGCGACGCCCTCCGCCGTGGTCGACTGCGCCGTCTACCGCAACGGCGCCCGCGTCGAGAGCTCGAAGCCCCTGACCCCGCACGAGGCGATGCGTCAGGTGCGGCGGGACGGCGGCTTCGTGTGGATCGGTCTGCACGAGCCGACCGAGGCCGAATTCTCGGGTATCGCCGGTGAGTTCGGGCTGCACCCGCTGGCCGTGGAGGACGCGGTGCAGGCGCACCAGCGGCCCAAGCTGGAGCGGTACGACGACTCCCTGTTCACCGTCTTCAAGACCATCCACTACGTCGAGCACGACGAGCTCACCGCCAACAGCGAGATCGTCGAGGCCGGCGAGGTCATGTGCTTCACCGGGCGGGACTTCTTCATCACCGTCCGGCACGGCGGCCAGGGCTCTCTGCGGGCGCTGCGGCACCGGCTGCAGGACGACCCCGAACTGCTCGCCAAGGGCCCGTCGGCCGTACTGCACGCGATCGCCGACCATGTCGTCGACGGATATGTCGCCGTCGCCGACGCGGTGCAGGACGACATCGACGAGGTGGAGACGGAGGTGTTCTCGCCGGGCCGGAAGGGCACGCCCCGCGGCACGGACGCCGGACGGATCTACCAACTCAAGCGTGAGGTCTTGGAGTTCAAGCGCGCGGTGTCGCCGCTGCTGCGGCCCATGCAGCTGCTGAGCGAGCGGCCGATGCGGCTGATCGACCCGGACATCCAGAAGTACTTCCGGGACGTCGCCGACCACCTCGCCCGGGTGCAGGAGCAGGTCATCGGCTTCGACGAACTCCTCAACTCCATCCTCCAGGCCAACCTCGCGCAGGCGTCCGTGGCGCAGAACGAGGACATGCGGAAGATCACGTCGTGGGCCGCGATCATCGCCGTACCGACGATGGTGTGCGGTGTGTACGGGATGAACTTCAAGCACATGCCCGAGCTGGGCTGGAAGTACGGCTACCCGATGGTCATGACCATCACGGTGGCCCTCTGCCTGGGTATCCACCGCACGCTGAAGCGGAACGGATGGCTCTGACCGGGTCGGAGACCGCTGGATAGTCTTGGGCCATGACAAGCGAGCTGCTCGACCAGGCCCTCGTCGAGGAGGCCACGAAGAAGTCCGGCCTCATCTGGGTCAAGGGCCCCGGTGTCCCGGCCCGGGCGCTGTGGCACGTGTGGCACGAGGGTGCGGCGTGTGTCGTGGGCGACGGGCCGGGCGAGCAGCCGCTGCCGGGGCTGGCCGACGGGGGCGAGGCCGAGGTGACGGTCCGCAGCAAGGACAAGGGCGGCCGGCTGGTCTCCTGGAGCGCGAAGGTCGTCGAGCTCGCGTCGGGCTCCGAGGAGTGGGAGGCGACGGTCGGCGAGCTGAAGGGCAAGCGGCTCAACGCTCCCGACGGCGAGGCCATGCCGTCCCGCTGGGCCCGCGAGTGCCGGGTGCTGCGCCTGGAGCCGACCGGAACCACCGCCCCGCTGCCGGACGGCTCCCTGGCCGAGGCGCCGCTGCCTTCCCCGGCGACGACGCGTCAGCCGATCCCCGCGGGGCTTCCCCGGCTGCTGCTGAAGAAGAAGCGGCGCCGGTAGACGGTCACGACGTCGGCAGCTGCCTGCCGTAGTCCACCGTGTCGTCCTTCGCCGGCTTCTCCAGGGTGAAGTCCTTGCCCCAGGAGGAGAAGGTCAGGGTGCCCGCGCCGCCGGCCCGGGTCAGGCGCAGGGGGTACGGGGCGCCCTCCAGGGAGACGTCGAGGGTGCCGCCGGAGCCCGCGTCGCCGGTGATGCGGATGGTGCGGGTGCCGGCCTGCTCGTGGTGGCCGTCGGTCGCCAGCGTGCCGTGGAGGGTCAGCAGGCCGTCGAGGAGGACGTCCTTGTCGGTGAAGCCGCTGAACTTCTTGTACGAGGGGTCGCCCTGCGGCACCTTCACGAACTTGCCGTTCAGCTTGTCCGCGGCCGCGGTGTCCGACTTGTCCGCGCCGCCCTGCGCGCCCGCGTCGCTCCAGAAACCGGCGTCGGCCTTCAGATACAGCTGCTCACCGATCCGCAGCAGCTGGAACGTCGTTCCCCGCACGGTGACCGACCCCGTCGCGCCGTCGGACTTCAGCCGCATGTCGAGTTGGTAAGTGCGCCCACTGGTCACCACGTTCCCGGAGAGGCGCACCGCGTCGGTGGCGTCGGCGGCCGCACGGGTCTTGCGCTGGATCTCGGCGGCGGGAAGCTTACCGACCCCGTTGGTGCCCTCGTCGGGGTCCTCGCTGCATCCCGTCAGTGCCGTTCCCGACACGACCAGGGCGCACACGGCACTCACCAGCGCGGCCCGGCGCGTACGACCCTGGGGAATCGCAGTCACAGGTGGGGCTGCCTTTCTGTCATGGGACCCGAGCGGCGTACGGCAGCGTACCGGGCGGTCAGGTCCCCGGCGGAGCCAGTCCGTCCGGACCGCTCACCAGGGCGTATCGGATCCGGACGGGCTAGCCTGAAGCCCACCCGAGCGGGCAATTCGGAAAACCGGCACAGCACGCGAAACAGCGAACAAACAGCGACAGCAACACGGCACATCCCGCACACAAAGGAGCCGCAGCCATGGCAGCCGGCGCCCCCCGGATCTTCGTCTCGCACCTCGCCGGCGTCGCCGCGTTCGACCCGAACGGCGACCAGGTGGGCCGCGTCCGCGATCTGGTCGTCATGCTGCGCGTCGGCCGGCGCCCCCCGCGCCTGCTCGGTCTCGTCGTCGAACTCTCCACCCGGCGCCGCATCTTCCTGCCCATGACCCGCGTCACCAGCATCGAGTCCGGCCAGGTCATCACCACCGGTGTGCTCAACGTCCGCCGCTTCGAGCAGCGCCCCACCGAGCGCCTCGTCTTCGGTGAGCTGCTCGACCGGCGCGTCACCCTCGTCGAGACCGGCGAGGAGGTCACCGTCCTCGATCTGTCGGTGCACCAGCTGCCGGCCCGCCGGGAGTGGGAGATCGACAAGGTGTTCGTGCGGAAGGGCGGCCGGAGCGGCACCTTCCGGCGCGCCAAGGGAGAGTCGCTGACCGTCGAGTGGTCGGCTGTCACCGGCTTCTCCGCGGAGGAGAAGGGACAGGGCGCCGAGAGCCTGCTGGCCACCTTCGAGCAGCTGCGCCCCGCCGACCTCGCCAACGTCCTGCACCACCTCTCCCCCAAGCGCCGCGCCGAGGTGGCCGCCGCCCTCGACGACGACCGCCTCGCCGACGTACTCGAAGAGCTCCCGGAGGACGACCAGATCGAGATCCTCGGCAAGCTGAAGGAGGAGCGCGCCGCGGACGTCCTGGAGGCCATGGACCCGGACGACGCGGCCGACCTGCTCGGGGAACTCCCGGAGGACGACCAGGAGCGCCTGCTGAGCCTGATGCAGCCCGCCGACGCGGCCGACATGCGCCGGCTGATGGCGTACGAGGAGCACACCGCCGGCGGTCTGATGACGACGGAGCCGATCATCCTGCGCCCCGACGCCACCGTCGCCGACGCCCTCGCCCGCGTCCGCAATCCCGACCTGTCCCCCGCCCTCGCCGCCCAGGTCTACGTCTGCCGCCCACCCGACGAGACACCCACCGGCAAGTACCTCGGCACGGTCCACTTCCAGCGGCTGCTGCGCGACCCGCCCTACACCCTGGTCAGCTCGCTCGTCGACGAGGCACTGGAGGCCCTGGATCCGGACGCGGCGCTGCCGGTCGTCGCCGGGTTCTTCGCGACGTACGACATGGTCGCGGCGCCCGTCGTCGACGAGTCGGGGTCGCTGCTGGGCGCGGTGACCGTGGACGACGTGCTGGACCACATGCTGCCCGACGACTGGCGGGAGACGGAGTTCCACCTGGACGAGGACACGGGAGAGGGGGTGGCGGCCCATGGCTCCTGAGCGTGAGGGCACGCGCGAGCGGGTGGTGTCGGGCGCCACCGCGGCCAGCCGGGCGCCCCGCGCGCGCCTCGACCAGCCCCGGCCGCCGCGCCGCCGCATCCTGCCCGAGTGGGACCCGGAGGCCTTCGGACGGCTGTCGGAGCGCATCGCCCGTTTCATCGGCACCGGGCGGTTCCTCGTCTGGATGACGGTCGTGATCATCGTGTGGGTGCTGTGGAACATCGCAGCGCCGAGCGACCTGCGCTGGGACGAGTACCCGTTCATCTTCCTCACCCTGGCCCTGTCCCTGCAGGCCTCCTACGCCGCCCCGCTGATCCTGCTCGCTCAGAACCGCCAGGACGACCGCTCCCGGGTCGAGCTCGAACAGGACCGCAGGCAGAACGAGCGGTCGATCGCCGACACCGAGTACCTGACCAGGGAAATCGCCGCCCTGCGCATCGGCCTCGGCGAGGTCGCCACCCGCGACTGGATGCGCTCGGAGCTCCAGGACCTGATGAAGGAGCTGGAGGAGATGGGCAACGGTCACCGCGAGCACGGGGTATTCCCGGCAGATCGGTCGCCGGGACGTGACGTAGACGACCGCTGACGGGCTTTCCGGGGCATGGCTACCGCGCCGTACCATCGTGTCTATGGCTACGGAAGACGCGGTGCGCGAAGCACTGGCGACGGTGAACGACCCGGAGATCAACCGACCCATCACGGAGCTCGGGATGGTCAAGTCGGTCGACATCGGCGCGGACGGAGCGGTCGCGGTCACGGTGTACCTGACGGTCTCCGGTTGCCCGATGCGCGAGACGATCACGCAGCGTGTGACGGACGCGGTCTCCCGGGTCGAGGGCGTCACCCGCGTCGACGTCACGCTCGACGTGATGAGCGACGAGCAGCGCAAGGAGCTGGCGAACGCCCTGCGCGGCGGCACCGCCGAGCGCGAGGTCCCCTTCGCCAAGCCCGGCTCGCTGACCCGCGTGTACGCGGTCGCGTCCGGCAAGGGCGGCGTCGGCAAGTCGTCGGTGACGGTCAACCTGGCGGCGGCGATGGCGGCCGACGGCCTGAAGGTGGGCGTCGTCGACGCCGACATCTACGGCCACAGCGTGCCGCGCATGCTGGGCACCGACGGGCGTCCGACCCAGGTCGAGAACATGATCATGCCACCGTCCGCGAACGGCGTGAAGGTCATCTCCATCGGCATGTTCACACCGGGCAACGCCCCGGTCGTGTGGCGCGGCCCGATGCTGCACAGGGCGCTGCAGCAGTTCCTGGCGGACGTGTACTGGGGCGACCTGGACGTCCTGCTCCTGGACCTCCCGCCCGGCACCGGCGACATCGCGATCTCCGTGGCCCAGCTGGTCCCGAACGCCGAGATCCTGGTCGTGACGACCCCGCAGCAGGCGGCGGCCGAGGTCGCCGAGCGCGCGGGCTCCATCGCCGTCCAGACCCACCAGAAGATCGTCGGCGTGGTCGAGAACATGTCCGGCCTGCCCTGCCCGCACTGCGACGAGATGGTCGACGTGTTCGGCACGGGCGGCGGCCAGGTGGTCGCCGAGGGCCTGACCCGCACGACCGGCACGAACGTCCCGGTCCTCGGCAACATCCCGATCGACGTCCGCCTCCGCGAGGGCGGCGACGAGGGCAAGCCGGTGGTCCTGACGGACCCGGACTCCCCGGCGGGCTCGGCCCTGCGGGCGATCGCGGGGAAGCTGGGCGGGCGGCAGCGGGGCCTGTCGGGCATGTCGCTGGGGATCACGCCGCGCAACAAGTTCTGATTTCGGTACGACGATGGGGGCGCCGTCTCAGCGGACGGCGCCCCCATCGTCGTAACTCTGTCCTGGTGCGGGGCGATGCCTAGGCGTATGCCGCGATGTCCTTGATCATCGCGAACCCGAGGCCATACGCGCTCAGACCTCTCCCGTACGCCCCCACGTGCACCCCCTCCTGAGTCGAGCCGGCCAGTACCCAGCCGAACTCGGACTCCCGGTAGTGGAAGGGCGTGGGCACGCCGTCCACCGGCAGGGAGAGCGTCGACCAGTCCGGACCGTCAAGGTCGTCGGCCAGCGCCCACGCGGTCTCCGTCTGCTGCTCCAGCCAGTCGTCGCGCAGCGAGTGGTCCATCTGCCCGGGCCAGGTGAACGACAGCAGCCCCACCCCCGCGAGCCACGCCGCCGAGGACACCGTCGTGGCCTCCAGCAGGCCCGTGCCGTCGGCGCTCCTGCGGGACGGATTCGCCGCGACGGTCACCACCACCGCGAACTTGTCCTTGTCCTCCGTCGCCTCGTTCCGTACGGAGGGCTCGTCGCCGTGTCCGATGGATCCGTGTTCCACGGCCCCGTCGGCCGACATACCGACCTGCATCAGCCAGCGCGGTCCCGTGAAGGCCTCGTCGAGGCCGTACCACGGGAAGGGCGCCAACAGGTAGCCGTCGACCGTGCGCCGGGCGGAGGGGACCTGTTGTCCGCTCTCCGCGGCCGGCGCCTGCGCGACTGCCCGACTCGTCGTCTGACTCGTCGTCTCCATTGCCCGGACGCCTCCTAGCTCTCGCCGGACCAGCCCGGCCCGCCCCCCTTCGGGCGTACTCGTCCGGTCCGCACAACAACTCGGCAGCATAACCACACCACTCCGAGCAGTATGGAAAGCGCCCGACGTGCGAGGCGCGCGGGGAGCGGGTTCAGGCCGTGCGCACCCCGTGCAGAGTATGAGAAGCGTCACGTATGAGTGGTGTTCCGCCCCTGTGTTCGTACGGCTTTCGTACGGCTCAGGTGGCGTCCGCGTCGTAGGGCGGACGCTCGTCGCGGGGGTTCTCGGGCTTCTTCGTCATGTCGATGCTGCCGCCGGAGGAACCCGAGGCGGAGGACGACGACGAAGCCGACGAGGAGGAAGCGGACGACTCCGGGTCACGGCTGTGCACCGCGTCGGTGACCTCGGCCATCTCCTTCTTCAGGTCGAAGCCGTTGCGGATCTCCTTCAGCCCCAGTTCGTCGTTGTCCAGCTGCTTGCGGATGAACGTCTTGGGGTTGAGGTCCTCGAACTCGAAGTCCTTGAACTCCGGGCCCAGCTCCTGACGGATGTCCTGCTTGGCGCTCTCCGAGAACTCGCGGATCTTACGGATCGTCCGCGTGACGTCCTGGATGAGCTTCGGGAGCTTGTCCGGACCGAAGACGAGCACGGCGAGGACGATGAGCGTCACCAGCTCGAGCGGTCCTATGTCATTGAACACCTGAAGCTCCTTGCGATGTCCTCGGTCCTCGGCCCTCGGCGGTCTTGGCGGGTCTTCCGTGGTCCGGGCCGGATCCACGGTACCCGGCGATCCGCTACGACCGGTACTGTCCCGAGGCCTCCGAATGCGATGAACGTGCGGTTTTCCGGGCTGTTTGCCTTGTCAGGGCCCGTCCGGGGTGGTCATACGGGCCGCGCTGTGAGATTCATGTGAGTCTCAGTCACCGCCCGACGAGCCGAGGGTCAGCGAGATCCTGATCTCCTTGCCGCCGCGCTCCAGGGTCAGTTCGAGCCGGTCGCCGGGGCGGTGGGCGCGGGTCTTGACGATGAGTTCCTCGCCGGAGTGGACGCGCTGGCCGTCGACCTCGGTGATGACGTCGCCCGACTTGATGCCGGCCTTGTCACCGGGGCCGCCCTCGGAGACCGCGGAGCCGCCGTCGCCGCCCTTCGTGCCGACGCGGGCGCCGTCGCCGCTGTAGTCCATGTCGAGGGTGACGCCGATGACCGGGTGGGTCGCCCTGCCGGTGTTGATCAGCTCCTCGGCGACGCGCTTGGCCTGGTTGACCGGTATGGCGAAGCCGAGGCCGATCGAGCCGGACTGGCCGCTGTCCAGGTCGGAGCCGGTGTCGGCGGAGCGGATGGCGGAGTTGATGCCGATGACGCGGGCGTGGGCGTCGAGGAGAGGGCCACCGGAGTTGCCGGGGTTGATGGGCGCGTCGGTCTGCAGGGCGTCGACGTAGGAGACATCGCTCCCGTCGCCGCTCTCGCCGCCGGCCGTGATGGGCCGCTCCTTGGCGCTGATGATGCCGGCGGTGACGGTACCGGCCAGGTCGAACGGGGCGCCGATGGCGATGACGGGGTCGCCGACCTGGACGTTGTCGGAGTTGCCGAGCGGCAGGGGCCTCAGACCGCTGACGCCGGTGACCTTGACGACGGCGAGGTCATAGCCGCTGTCGCGGCCGACGACGGTGGCCTTGGCGGTGTCACCGCTGTGGAAGGTCACCGATATCTCGCCGTCGTCGCCCGCGGGTTCGACGACATGGTTGTTGGTGAGGATGTGACCACGGTCGTCGAGCACGAACCCGGTCCCGGTGCCCTGCTCATCACCGCCGCTCACATGCAGCGTCACGACGCTGGGCAGGGCGCGCGCGGCGATCCCGGCGACACTGTCCGGCGCCCGCCCGGTCGGCTCGTCCCCGGCCTGCGGCAGCTCCACGTCCCCCACGCCACCGTTGCGCTCGAGATACGCCCCCACCGCACCGCCGACGCCACCGGATACGACCGCGATCAACAGGGCCCCGACGAGAAGTACCTTCTTCGCCCGCTTACGACGCTGCCCCTCGGTGGCGACTGCGGCGCCGGTCTGCTGGAGGGGGGCGGAGGGGTGGGTGGGGTGGGTGGACTGGGCAGGGTGCGTGGGGTGGGCCCAGGGGTCGTAGTTCCGCCAGGGGTTGGTGGGGGGTGGGGCGTCGGCGTAGGCGGGGTCGGGGGTTGCCTGGGCGGGGGGCGACGCCGGCTGGGTGGGGACCGACGGTGACGGGGCGGGGGTGGCGGCCGCCGGGGTCACTGGCGCGGGGGTGGCGGGCGCTGCCGACGCGGGGGCCGCCGGGGCGGGGGCGCCAGGGCCGAGGGATGAGGGTGTGGGCCCGCCGGATCCGAGGGGCGTCGGCTGGGCGGGCACGCCGGGGGACGCGGCCGGCGACGGCGCGGGCGTGCCGTGCGCTGAGGTCCGCTCGCCCTGCGCCGGGGTCGGCAGCCCGGGCATGGGCGCCGGAAGGCTGTGCGCCGGGGGTGCCTGCACCGGTACGGCCGTCCCCTGCGCGGGCGTGGCCGCGGGGTGCTGGACCGGCGGGGCGGGCGCCCAGGGACCGGGCTCGCCGTAAGGCGGGGTGCTGTAGGGATCGGGGTCGTGCAGGGGCTTCGGGCGCTCGTCGGCGGGCTCCGCGGCAGCGGCGGCAGCGTCATCGGCACCCCCCGCGATCGCGGCAGCGTCACCCGCGGACGGGACGGACGCGGCCACTGCACCCGGCCGCGCCAGCTCGAAGTCGCCGTCAGCGGAAGCCACGTCACCGCCGCTGCCGCTCACAGCAGGCTGGGGAAGCTCGAAGTCACCCTCCGCCGAAGCCGCACCCCCACCGCCGTTCAAGGCCGGGCGAGGAAGCTCGAAGTCGCCCTCGGTCAAAGCCGCGGCGTCGGAGGTGCGGGTCGCGGGCAGGGCCAGTTCGAAGTCGCCGTCGGCGTTCGCCTCGCCGCCCAGGCCGGGCTCACCGGTGGCGGCAGGTGCCGTGCGCTCGGTGACGTTCGATGCTCCCGGCAGCGTCCCGCTCGCCTCGTCCGGCGTCGGCTCCGTGTCCTGCGCCGGGGCCGAAGGGCCCTGCGGCCGGGGTCGGTTCCACCACTTCGCCTTCGCGGGCTTCCCCTCGTTCATGCTCTGCTTCCTGCTCGCTGCTGACCGTTGCCCGAGTAGGACGCATCGCTCTTCGCCGCGTGCCAAGGCATGCCAAGAGAAACGGTCGGCCGCCACCGGGAAGGTCCCGGCGCCCGAATGCCTACTCACCTCTGCGCTGTCGCGCTCAAGTCGCCTTCAAAACCGGCGACTTCGTGCTACCTCCCCCATCCGGCACGCGGCGTCAACGGCAGCCGCGGTTCATCGAATCCGCGCCCGGCCCACAGGCACGGCGCGCGGCCCACCCTGGATTCAACCAGGTTCGTGGGCCGCTGCGCAGAGGCCGGGTCAGCGGCCTGTGGCGGGGGAGGTGGAGGGGGAGGACGTCGCGTCGGGGACGGGTGCGGCAAGCAGGTCGGGGCTCGCCGTGATCTCGGGGGTCGTGGACCATGCGGTCAGGGCGAGCGGCGGGGTCTCGCTGAGCGGGCGTATCAGCGGTGACATGGCGGCCGCGCCCACCACCACGGGCGCCGTCAGGGCGTGCATGTCCTGGTCGGCGGGCTGGGCCGGCATCCCGGGCAGGAGCGGAGCCGATACCTCGGTCGGGGCGACCGGGGTGTCGAGCATCCGCTCGCCCTGGCCTTGGGCGAGCAGCGGGCCGACGCCACGGCGGCGCTGGTTCTCGGGTGTCGTCGCCGCGCCGGTGCCCTGCGTCCGGGCCGGTGTCACATTGCTGCCGCCCGAGCCGCCACGCGCCTCCGCGTCGGTCGGCACGCTCGACGTGACACCCCCCAGGGCGATCGCGGCCAGCGACACCGCGCCGGCCGCGACGAACGCGAACCGCATCCGGGGGGACCCGGAGCGATCGGCGTCAGGACGGCCCACGGGGTGAGTGCGGAAGCCGCGCTCCGAGGCGGGGAGCGCCGGGCCGTGCGGACGCGACGGGACGTATCCGAACTCGAAGCGGTCGCCCCGCTTCACTCCGAACACTCCGGTGGCGCCCGGCCGCCCGGACAGTCCCCCGAATCCTCCCCCGCCCAGCGGCGAGCCGCCGCCGTCCAGGTCACCTCCCCCGGGGAGGCCCTGAAGGCGGGCCAGGAAACTCTCGGAGGGAGGCGGCGGGGCCGCCTCCGCGAAGACGTTCTTCAGCCGGCGCTGGGCGTCGACCTCGGCCTTGCACCTGGCGCAGGTCGCCAGGTGGGCCAGGACGCGCTCGCGCGTTTCATGACCGAGCTCTCCGTCGACGAGGGCGGAGAGTCGGTCTCCCAGGTGCTGCTCGGCCAGGAGCCGTTCTGCGGGGTTGGGTCGAGAGCCACTCACGCGGTCGCGCCCCCTCCCCCCAGTGCGGCCACCCGCGGCACGAAGGAGCGGCGCTCGGCGCGCGCCTCCGGCGAACGGTGGGCAAGAGCCTTGCGCAGCTGGGAGCGACCACGGTGGATACGGGACCGGACGGTGCCGAGCTTGACGCCCAGGGTCGCGGCGATCTCCTCGTACGACAGCCCTTCGATGTCGCACAGGACGACGGCGGCGCGGAACTCGGGCGCGAGGGTGTCCAGGGCCTGCTGGACGTCCGCGTCGAAGTGCGCGTCGTTGAAGACCTGCTGCGGCGTGGGCTCCTTGCTGGCGAGCCGCTCGGCCGCGTCCTCGCCCAGCGCGTCGAAGCGGATGCGCTGCTTGCGGCGGACCATGTCCAGGAACAGGTTCGTGGTGATGCGGTGCAGCCAGCCCTCGAAGGTGCCCGGCGTGTACGTCGACAGGGAGCGGAAGACGCGGACGAAGACCTCCTGCGTGAGGTCCTCGGCGTCGTGCTGGTTTCCCGTCAGGCGGTAGGCCAGACGGTAGACGCGGCCGCTGTGTGTGCTGACGATCTCCTCCCACGTGGGCGGAGTCCACGCCTGCCCGTCCGCGTCGGTGGAGAAGGTCGCGGTCTGGGCGTAGTCGCCGGCGTGGCTGTGGTCAGCGGTGTCGTTCACGGATTTCGGCCTGCCTGCCGATCCGAGAAAGCGCCGCAGCACTCCTCCCCGATCCACAGGCGCAGCCGCACCTCCCCTGTCGGCTCTGGTGGTGTCCAGTGGAGCCCCTACCATAGCCACCTCGCCCGTTAGCTCCGGATAAGCGGTTTTACGAGAAATTGATCTGGGCTGACACGGCTGGTGTGCCTGCGTCAGCACTTGCTCGCGGCCCTGTTCGGCATCGTGATCCAACTGTGTCCCCCCGCTCGTCTTCCCACCCCTCTAAACGCCCGGTCCCATCTGCGGGTTCCCGTCGGCAACGGATACAGTCACGCCCAGGCAACCACGGGGACAGGAGAGGGTCATTACCGGCAACCGGCAGACGAGCTGGGCGTTCGCCGACGCCTACGTCGCCGAGGACGACGTCCTGCGCTGGGCCCGGGACCGGGCCCGTGAGGCGGGACTGCGCTCGGTGTCGCCCGGCACGGGTGCCGCGCTGCGGTTGCTGGCCGCTTCGGTGGACGCGAAGGCGGTGGCGGAGATCGGTACCGGCACCGGCGTCTCCGGCATCCACCTCCTGCACGGTATGCGCCCCGACGGCGTCCTGACGACGGTGGACCCCGAACCCGAACACCAGCAGTTCGCCCGCCAGGCCTTCCGCGCCTCCGGCTTCGCCAGCAACCGCGCCCGCTTCATCCCGGGCCGCGCCCTGGACGTCCTGCCCCGCCTCGCGGACGCCGGTTACGACCTCGTCTTCTGTGACGGCGACCGGCTGGAGTTCCTCGACTATCTCGCTGAATCGTTGCGCCTGCTGCGTCCGGGTGGCCTCGTCGTCTTCGAGGGCGTCTTCGCCAACGGCCGCACGGTGGACTCGGGCCCGCAGCCCACGGAAGTCATACGTATCCGGGAGCTGCTGCGCGCGGTGCGGGAGAGCCAGGAGCTGGTGCCGTCGCTGCTGCCGGTCGGGGACGGACTGCTGTGCGCGGTCAAGCGGTGACCGTACGGCCGACTGTACGCCACGCCCCTTCCGGAGAAGCAGCGACCCCGGCACCATGTGCGATGCCGGGGCCGCCGAAAAGGTAGGGTCGCTGCCGCGTCAGCCGACGACCTTCTTGAGGGCGTCGCCGAGCGCGTCGGCCTCGTCAGGGGTCAGCTCGACGACGAGCCGACCGCCGCCTTCGAGCGGAACGCGCATGACGATGCCCCGCCCCTCCTTGGTCACCTCGAGCGGGCCATCGCCCGTCCGCGGCTTCATGGCCGCCATGCTCGTTCCCCTTCCTGAAACCAGCTCATCGTCAAAGCCGACGGCCCCATGGAGGGCACGCGCGTCTGGCTTGAGACCCGCGACACCGGCATCGAACACATTGCTTCCAAGCCATTATCCCGCATCTCAGGACCCGATGACCAACATCAGTCGGCATCGCTTGGGCAACGCGCGCGAGCAAAACCACTCAATTCGGCGATGTGACTGCGATACTGCGCCGCCGCACGCACTTCGGCCGAACAGAACCGGACATGAATTCTTTGACGCAGGTCACACGTCCGGTCAGAGCCGTTGTCGGTGATCTCCGCCATGCTGTCCTTCAGACAGTGCGTACCGACGAGTACGCCGCAGCCGCGACACCGGAGGGGATACGCCATGGCCGACACCGTGCTCTACGAGGTGAGCGACGGACTCGCGACGATCACGCTGAACCGCCCCGAGGCGATGAACGCGCTGAACATCGAGGCCAAGGTCGCCCTGCGGGAGGCGGTCCGGGCCGCGGCGGGCGACGACGCCGTACGGGCCGTGCTGCTGACCGCGGCCGGCGAGCGGGCGTTCTGCGTGGGCCAGGACCTGAAGGAGCACATCGGGCTGCTGGTCTCCGACCGGGAGACCGGGTCGGGGCAGACGATGAGCACGGTGCGGGAGCACTACAACCCGATCGCCAGCGCGCTCACGTCCATGGCGAAGCCGGTGGTGGCTGGGGTGAACGGGGTCGCGGCCGGGGCGGGGTTCGGGTTCGCGCTGGCCGCGGATTATCGGGTGGTGGCGGATACGGCCGCCTTCAATACGTCGTTCGCGGGCGTCGCGCTGACCGCCGACTCCGGCATCTCGTGGACGCTGCCGCGGGTCGTCGGCCCGGGTCGCGCCGCCGACCTGCTGCTCTTCCCTCGGAACATCAAGGCGCAAGAGGCGTACGAGCTGGGTATCGCGAACCGGGTCGTGCCCTCGGCCGACCTGCGCGGGGAGGCCGAGAAGGTGGCGCGGGCGTTGGCCGAGGGGCCGACGGTGGCGTATGGGGCGATCAAGGAGGCGGTGGCGTTCGGGATGTCGCACTCGCTTGAGGAGACCTTGGAGAAGGAGGACGAGCTGCAGACCCGGGCGGGCTCTTCTGAGGACCATGCGATCGCTGTGCAGGCCTTTGTGAACAAGGAAAAGCCGAAGTATCTGGGCCGATAAGCCCGAGGGGCATCAGCAGCGTTGGGGACTGCGGGTCCGATGTGGCTGGTCGCGCAGTTCCCCCGCGCCCCTAGAGGGCGCTTCTCGCGACGCAGGTTTCCAAGTGGTCGTCCACCAGGCCGCAGGCCTGCATCAGGGCGTAGGCCGTCGTGGGGCCCACGAAGCGCAGGCCCCGCTTCTTCAAGGCCTTGGACAGGGCTGTCGACTCCGGGGTGACCGCGGGGACGTCCGCCAAGGTCTTCGGGACCGGGCGGGTGGCCGGGTCCGGGGCGTGGGACCAGATGAAGGCGTCCAGCTCACCGGGGGCCCACTCGGCCAGCACGCGTGCGTTGGCCAAGGTCGCGTCGATCTTGGCTCGGTTGCGGATGATGCCCTCGTCGGTGAGGAGGCGGTCCCTGTCGGCGTCCGTGAAGGTCGCGACCTTGGCGATCTCGAAGCCCGCGAAGGCGGCGCGGAAGCCCTCGCGGCGGCGCAGGATCGTGATCCAGGACAGGCCCGACTGGAAGGCCTCCAGGCTGAGGCGTTCGTAGAGCGCGTCGTCGCCGTGGACCGGGCGGCCCCACTCCTCGTCGTGGTACGTCACGTAGTCCGCGGTGGACAGCGCCCAGGGGCAGCGCAGAGCGCCGTCCGGACCGGCGAGGGCCGTACCGCCGCTCATCAGTGGTCCTCCGGGGCGTGCTTCTCCATCGACACATGGCCGGCCGACGCCTGCGCGCCCGCCAGCGCGGACTCCAGGTCTGCGATACGGGCGTCGCGCTCGGCGAGTTCGGCGCCGAGGCGGCTGAGGGCGTCGTCCACATCGGACATGCGGTAGCCGCGGGCGGCGAGCGGGAAGCGGAGGGCCTCGATGTCGACGCGGTTGATCGGGCGGTCCAGCGGCAGCAGGTCCTGCAGGCGCTCGGGCGCGGCCTCCGGCAAGGGGCCGCCGCCCTCGCCGCCGCCCACCACGGCGAGTGTCACCGCGGCGACCACGACGGCGAGCGCGACGACCAGGAACAAGAACATAACCATCGCTGTGGCCCCCACGGTCGGTGAATGCGAGCGGTCGAGTGTGTCAGTGTCCGATCGTGCCATGCGACTCTGACAGTTAGGGTCGCAGGCGGCCGAAGGCCGGCGACTTGCCAGGACGCACTAGGAGAGGTCACAGGGGATGCTCAGGCTGGGCAGGCGTGAGTTCGGCACGCACGAGCCGGTGATCATGGCGATCGTGAACCGGACCCCGGACTCCTTCTACGACCAAGGGGCCACGTTCCGCGACGAGCCCGCCCTCGCGCGCGTGGAGCAGGCCGTGGCCGAGGGGGCGGCGATCATCGACATCGGTGGGGTCAAGGCCGGGCCGGGGGAAGAGGTGACCGCCGAGGAGGAGGCGCGGCGGACGGTCGGGTTCGTGGCCGAGGTGCGGCGGCGCTTTCCGGATGTCGTGATCAGCGTGGACACCTGGCGGGCCTCGGTCGGGGCGGCGGTGTGCGAGGCGGGGGCGGATCTCCTGAACGACGCGTGGGGTGGGGTGGATCCGGGGCTGGCGGAGGTCGCCGCGCGGTACGGGGTGGGGCTGGTGTGTACGCATGCGGGAGGTGCGGAGCCGCGGACTCGGCCGCATCGGGTGACGTACGACGACGTCATGGCCGACATTCTCCGGGTGACCGTGGGGTTGGCGGAGCGGGCGTTGGCGCTGGGGGTGCCGCGGGAGTCGATCCTGATCGATCCCGGGCACGACTTCGGGAAGAACACGCGGCACAGTCTTGAGGCGACTCGGCGGTTGGGGGAGATGGTGGAGACGGGGTGGCCGGTGTTGGTGTCCCTGTCGAACAAGGACTTCGTCGGGGAGACGCTGGACCGGCCTGTGAAGGAGCGGGTGGTGGGGACGCTGGCCACGACTGCTGTGTCCGCGTGGTTGGGGGCGCAGGTGTATCGGGTGCATGAGGTGGCGGAGACGCGGCAGGTGGTGGACATGGTGGCGTCGATCGCGGGGCGACGGGCGCCGGCGGTGGCGCGGCGGGGGTTGGCCTGAGGGGTCTCGCCCCCGCCGCCCCTACCCGTCCCGTCCCCAGGGGCTGCCGCCCCTTCGACCCCGCCCTTCTGGGGGCCTGCGGCCCCCAGGCCCCCGCTTCGGCCCTGAACGGGCCTCGTCCTCAAACGCCGGACGGGCTGAAATGCCTGGGCCGGCGTTGAGGCTCCGGGGGACCAGGGAGCGGAGCCCCCTGGTACCTCGGACCAAGCCCAGCGCTAGCGCCCCGCCTCCTTCGACACCAGTGCCACCGCCTCCTCCACGTCGTCCGTGACGTGGAACAGGAGCAGGTCCTTCTCCGAGGCCTTGCCCTGGGCGATCAGGGTGTTCTTCAACCAGTCGACCAGGCCGCCCCAGTACTCGCTGCCGAAGAGGACGATCGGGAAGCGGGTGACCTTCTGGGTCTGGACCAGGGTGAGGGCCTCGAAGAGTTCGTCGAGGGTGCCGAGGCCGCCGGGGAGGACCACGAAGCCCTGGGCGTACTTGACGAACATCATCTTGCGGACGAAGAAGTACCGGAAGTTGAGGCCGATGTCGACGTAGGGGTTGAGCCCCTGCTCGAAGGGGAGCTCGATGCCGAGGCCGACCGAGATGCCGCCCGCCTCGCACGCGCCCTTGTTCGCCGCCTCCATGGCGCCGGGGCCGCCGCCGGTGATCACCGCGAAGCCGGCCTCGACCAGGCCTCGGCCGAGGCGGACTCCGGCGTCGTACTCGGGAGAGTCGACCGGTGTGCGGGCCGAGCCGAAGACGCTGATGGCCGCCGGGAGTTCGGCGAGGGTGCCGAAGCCCTCGATGAACTCCGACTGGATGCGCAGGACTCGCCAGGGGTCGGTGTGGACCCAGTCGGAGGGTCCGCCCGCGTCCAGCAGTCGCTGGTCGGTCGTACTCGCCGTCACCTGGCCCCGCCTCCGGATCACCGGTCCCAGGCGCTGCTCCGACGGTGGCTGCTTCTTCCCCTCGGGGTTGCCGGTAGCCATGTACGCTCCCTCCGCTGCGGGGCCTGCGGGTGTTGCAGGTCGTTCCACCTCAGCGTAGATCCACCCGGGTTACGGACGGGGGACGTGAGCATGTCCGCCATGAAGCGCCCTGCCCGCGAGCCCCGCGCCCACGCCCCTCACCGCCGCACTACGCCGTGAGCCACGCCCTCAGCCGCTCCTCCCCCGCCAGGATCTTCGCCGTCTCGACCCGTTCGTCCCGCTTGTGCGCCAAGTGCGGGTTGCCGGGGCCGTAGTTGACCGCCGGGATGCCCAGGGACGAGAAGCGGGAGACGTCCGTCCAGCCGTACTTGGGGCGTGCGGTGCCGCCGACCGCCGCCATGAACGCCGCGGCGGCCGGGTGGGACAGCCCGGGCAGCGCGCCGCCGCTGTGGTCGTCCACCACGAACTCCTCGACCCCGCAGTCGGCGAAGACGTCGCGGACGTGCGCGACGGCCTCCTCCTCGGTACGGTCCGGCGCGTAGCGGAAGTTGACGGTCACGACGCACTCGTCAGGGATGACGTTGCCGGCCACACCGCCCTTGATGCCGACCGCGTTCAGGCCCTCGCGGTACTCCAGTCCGTCGATCACCGGGTAACGCGGTTCGTACGAGGCCAGGCGCGCGAGGATCGGGGCCGCCGCGTGGATCGCGTTCGAGCCCATCCAGCCGCGCGCGGAGTGGGCGCGCTCGCCCTTGGTCTTGAGCAGGACCCTGAGCGTGCCCTGGCAGCCGCCCTCGACCTCGCCGTCCGACGGCTCGAGGAGGACCGCGAAGTCGCCCTCCAGCCACTGCGGGCGGTTCTCGGCGATGTGCTTGAGGCCGTTGAGGTCCGCGGTCACCTCTTCGTTGTCGTAGAAGACGAACGTCAGGTCGCGGTTCGGCGCGGGCACGGTGGCCGCGATGCGGAGCTGGACGGCCACGCCCGACTTCATGTCGCAGGTGCCGCAGCCCCACAGGACGCCGTCCTCGTCCAGCCTCGACGGGACGTTGTCCGCGATCGGCACCGTGTCGATGTGGCCGGCGAGGATCACGCGCTCGGGCCGACCGAGGTTCGTGCGCGCCACGACGTTGTTGCCGTACCGGTCCACCGTGAGGTGCGGCAGGGCGCGCAGGGCGGCCTCGATGGCGTCCGCCAGGGGCTGCTCCGTACCGCTGACTGAGGGGAAGTCGACGAGCTGCGCGGTGAGCCGCGCGGCGTCCAGCGTGAGGTCAAGGGAGGTGTCGGCCATGGTGCCGACCCTAACGCGCCGGGTCGTCGGCCCACTTTCCCCACTCGACCCATACCCCCCAGTAACCTCGGCTACCTTGTAGGGCGTGCCAGAGTCGTCCCCCTCTCCCAAACGTCGTGGCCGCCTCCTGCGTCGCGGGGCGGCCTTCGTGGTCCTGCTCGCCGTCGCGGGGTATCTAGCGGTGCAGTACGTCACCGGAGGCACGGGCGAGCCGGGCTGCGAGGTCGTCTCGGGCAAGGGCGACGGGACGAGATACCAGTTCACGCCCGAGCAGGCGGTGAACGCGGCGACCATCGCCGCCGTCGGCACCGGCCGCGGGCTGCCCGAGCGGGCCGTGACCATCGCGCTCGCCACCGCGCTGCAGGAGTCGGCGTTGCGCAACATCAGCCACGGCGACCGTGACTCGCTGGGCCTGTTCCAGCAGCGGCCCTCACAGGGCTGGGGCACCGAGAAGGAGATCCTGGACCCGATCTACTCGGCGGGCATCTTCTACGAGCACCTGGTCAAGGTCCGCGGCTATACGAAGTTGCCGCTCACCGTCGCCGCACAGCGCGTCCAGCGCAGCGGCTTCCCGGAGGCGTACGCCAAGCACGAGCCGGACGCGACGCTGCTCGCCGCCGCACTCACCGGGCGTTCGGCCGCCACGCTGACCTGCGAGGGGCGCCCCGGCGCCACACCGACCGCGGGCCCGGACGCCGTACGGGCCGCGCTCGTACGGGACTTCGGGCAGGACACGCTTCAGTCGGCCGCGGCCGAGGTGGGCGCCCGGAAGGCCACGCCCACTCCTGAAGTCATCGAGCGCGACGGGCGGACCGTCCTGCTGCCGGTGACCGAAGACTCCGCTTCCGCTGCCGGGCGCAGCGTCCGTGAGCGTGGGTGGCAGCTGGCCCACTGGGCCGTGGCCAACGCCTCGGACCTGCACATCAAGCGGGTGTCGTACGCCGGGCGGGAGTGGACCGCCGGGAACACCGACAGTCAGTGGCGTTCGATCGCCACAGAGGGAGCCTCGGGGGCCGAGAGCGGTCTGGGCTCGGTCCGGATCGTGACGGCTCCGTAGACGGCCCGGCGGTACTCGCGCGGTACCCGCCCGGCAGTTCGGGGCATCACCCGTGCGGGTTACCCGAGGTGTCGTTCGGCGGTGGCGTGGGCAGGTTTTCGCGCGGTCACCCTCATATCCGTCAAAAGCCTTGAGAACAAAGGGCTGTAAGGATTCGGCAGGGATTCGGGCGCGGCTCCGTTTGCCCGTTTTTATCCGCAGGCGATAATGCGACGCATTGCCAACTCTTTACATTGGGGCGCCGCAACCTTCGCGGGCTTCGAGCGGTAGTCACTGCGTCCGAGCCCGGAGATCAACAGCCAGTCGGTCCACCGGCAGTCAGCCGTAGTGAGTCGGTCAACTGCCGGGCGCGGTCGGACATTTCATCGTCCTGATCCGACATACCCGTCGAAGGAGCATCATGTCCCTCCCCCTGACCCGCCGGATCGCCCGTGCCGCGCTGCTCGTCGCTGCCGGAGCGGCTGCCGGGGTCGGTGCGGCCGGCTCCGCCAGCGCGGCCCCCGAACTGCCCGACGCCTCGAAGGTCGGCGGGCTGACCGCCCTGGACGGCGCCAGCGTCGTCGACGGCGCGGCCACGAACGCCACCGGGCTCGCGGGTGGCGCCGTCGACACCGCGGTCGACGGCGCGCTCCCGACCGCGACGAAGGCCGGCGACAAGGTGACCAAGACCGGCGGCAAGGCCGCGAAGAAGGCGGTGCCGACCGCGGCCAAGGCCGGCGGCAAGGTTGCGAAGAAGGCGACGCCCGCGGCGCAGGAGACCGCGGGTGGCGTGGCCGGGACGGTCGGAACCGTTGTCGGCGACACGGCCGGTGTGGCCACGACGAGCGGCGTGCCGTCGACCGGCTCGCTGCCGGTGCAGGCGCTTCCCCTCAGCTGACGGTTCACTGCCGCTCGGCTGCCGTTCGGCTGCGCCTGGCTTGAGCTGCCGACGGGGCCCAGGGAATTCCCTGGGCCCCGTCGGTTTTCGCGTGTCCAGGCCTCTGTCGGCAGGGGCCAGGGCGTGTTTGCGCGGTGCCCGGCGCTGCAGGCTGTGCCCACCCGTTCCGCCCTGCGGAACGACTGCCCACAGCGGTGAGCGGTCCATGCGGTGCCAGCGGTGCCTGCGGTGCCAGCGGTCGCTGCGGTGCAGCAGTTCAGCGGTGCACCTGCTCTTACGCCAGGCGGCGCACCGCTTCTCCCACCCGCTCGTCCGTCGCCGTGAAGGCCACGCGTACGTGCCGGGCGCCCGCCTCGCCGTAGAAGTCGCCCGGGGCCACCAGGATGCCGAGGTCGGCCAGGTGGGAGACCGTGGTCCAGCAGGACTCGTCCCGGGTGGCCCAGAGGTAGAGGCTGGCCTCGCTGTGCTCGATACGGAAGCCGTGTGCCTCCAAGGCGCCGCGGAGGGCCTCGCGGCGGGCCGTGTAGCGGTCGCGCTGGACGCGGACGTGTTCGTCGTCGCCCAGGGCCGCGATCACCGCCGCCTGGGTCGGCGCCGACGTCATCATGCCGCCGTGCTTGCGGATCTCCAGGAGGGGGGCCAGGACCGTGGGGTCGCCCGCCAGGAATGCCGCCCTGTACCCGGCCAGGTTCGAGCGCTTCGACAGGGAGTGGACCGCGACGATGCCCTCGTACGATCCGCCGTTCACGTCCGGGTGCAGGACCGAGACCGGGTCGGCCTCCCAGCCCAGCTCCAGGTAGCACTCGTCGGAGAAGATCAGGATGCCGTGCGAGCGGGCCCAGGCGACGATCCGGGTGAGTTCCGCCTTCGACAGGACCTTGCCGGTGGGGTTGGACGGGGAGTTCAGCCAGAGCAGCTTCAGGCCCTTGGGGTCCAGCTCCGTCGGGTCGTCGTACACCTCGTAGTCCGCGCGGGCCAGGCGGGCGCCCACCTCGTACGTCGGGTAGGCCAGCCGCGGGTAGGCCACCTTGTCGCCGGGGCCGAGGCCGAGCTGGGTGGGGAGCCAGGCGACCAGTTCCTTGGAGCCGACGATGGGCAGGACGTGGCGGTGGGTGACCTCGCGGGCGCCCAGGCGGCGCTCCACCCAGCCGGTGATCGCGTCGCGCAGTGCGGGGGTGCCCCAGACCGTCGGATAGCCCGGGGAGTCCGCCGCGTCGATCAGGGCCTTCTGGATCAGCTCGGGCACCGGGTCGACCGGCGTGCCGACGGAGAGGTCGACGATGCCGCCCGGGTGCGCGGCGGCCGTCTTCTTGTATGGCTCCAGCTTGTCCCAGGGGAAGGTCGGAAGGCGGTCGGAGACTGCGGACACGGGATCTGGCTCACTTTCTGGTACTGCCGGAGTACTGCCGGTTGTGCCGGATACGGCAACGCCTCGGTCCCGTACGGCGATCAAGGGCGATCAGGCCGTACGGGACCGAGGCGGCACGCTGTGCGGGTCGCCGGTGAGGATTACTCGGCCTGCGGCGGGAGCGCGGCGATGAAGGGGTGATCCCGCTCGATCAGGCCCAGCTTGCTGGCGCCGCCCGGGGAGCCGAGCTCGTCGAAGAACTCGACGTTCGCCTTGTAGTAGTCCTTCCACTCCTCCGGAGTGTCGTCCTCGTAGAAGATCGCCTCGACCGGGCATACCGGCTCACAGGCACCACAGTCGACGCATTCGTCCGGGTGGATGTACAAGGACCGCTGGCCCTCGTAGATGCAGTCGACCGGGCACTCCTCGATGCACGCCTTGTCCTTGACGTCGACACAAGGCTGCGCGATGACGTAGGTCACGCTGTCGTTCCTCCTCGATAGGGCGCTGGCGGGCCTCCTCAGGCTCCGCCGCCTGGCGCGCGGGAGCGCGGCGTCGTCGATGCCCGCCTCTAGTATCTCCGTTCTTGGGCATGATCCGAACAGGAGGGGTGAACTGACCTGTGGAAATCTCTGCGAGGGGGCGCCTTGAGGTCCGCATCACCGCTGCTGACGTGGGTAAACGAGTCTCTGTACGCCGCCTGAACGATCCTGCGCCTCCGGGTGAGAAGTTCACCGACACGGTGGGTGTTCTCGCATCATGGGACGACGGTGTGCTGCTGATCACACGGAGGAGTGGCGAGACCGTCCGCATCCCGGAAGCGTCGCTGGTCGCGGGCAAGGTGGTGCCCGCCGCTCCCGCCCGGCGCCGCGGGCCCGCCGCCTCCTACGAGGAGCTCGCGCAGGTCGCCACGCGCGCGTGGCGGCCGGTTCAGAGCGAGCGGCTCGGCGAGTGGGAGCTGCGGGCCGCGTCCGGATTCACCCGGCGGGCCAACTCGGTGCTGCCGCTCGGCGACCCCGGGATGCCTCTGGAGGACGCGCTCGATGCCGTACGGCGCTGGTACGGCGACCGTGGGCTCCCCGCGTACGTGCAGACGGCGACGGGGGCCGAGGGCACGCAGGAGCTGCTGTGCGCGCAGCTGGAGCGGCTGGGGTGGGTGCGTGAGGTGTCCGCCGAGATGTGGATCGGGGCGTTGGCGCCGGTCGCCGACCGGGGTGAGCCGGCCGAGGTGGCCGGGGTGGTGCTGTCCCGGGAGGCGGACGAGGCTTGGCTTGCGCGGTATCAGCGCAAGGGGGTGAGCGAGGTGGCACTGGAGGTGCTCGGGAGCGGGCCGTCGGTGTGGTTCGCGACGGTTCCCGGCGAAGGTGGCGGTGCGCCTGCCGCCATCGGACGGTGTGTCGTGGACGGGCGGTGGGCCGGGTTCGCCGCCGTGGAGGTCGATCCGGCGCTGCGGCGGCAGGGGCTGGCGACCCGGGTGATGGCCGCGCTGGCCCGGCGGGCGCTCGACGAGGGGGCGTCGGCGGCGTGGCTGCAGGTCGAGACGGAGAACGTGGGGGCGCGGGAGATGTACGCCCGGATGGGGTTCGCCGCGCATCACGCGTACCACCACTATCGCGAGCCGGGTGCCTCCGGCGGTGAGCCGCGAACCACCGGCTGCTGACGGTAGTACCGATCGCCGTGAAAGGGCACGAGCCAGCTATGCGTCCCCCCTACCCCCCACCGCCCGAACGTTCCGCCGAGCTGCGGCGGCGGTTCGCCGAAGAGGCGCGGTCCGAGCGGCCCGATCTGTCCACGCTGTGTCTGCTGGTGGGAGCCGAGGCGGACGGGGCGCTGGAGGAGGCCGGCATGGATGCGGTGCAGGTGGAGCTGGACGGGCTGGCGGGGCAGCTGCCGTACCGGCCCGGCGGGCCGCGGGCCTGGGCGGTCGCGCTGCGGGAGCTGCTCGGGGAGCGGTACGGGTTTCGCGGCTCCGCCGCGGACTATCAGCGGCTGGAGTCGTCGTTGCTGCATCAGGTGCTGGTGCGGCGCAGGGGGCTGCCGATTCTGCTGTCGGTGGTGTGGCTGGAGGTCGCTCGGCGGGCGGGAGCTCCGGTGTACGGGGTCGCTCTGCCCGGGCACTTCGTGGTGGGGTTCGGGCCGGCTGAGGAGCAGGTGCTTGCCGATCCGTTCGACGGGGGGCGGGTGTTGACCGGGAACGATGCGGAGATGCTGGTGGCGGGGGCGACGGGGGCGCCGCTGGATTCGTCGATGTTGTCGCCGGCCGATCCCCTGGATGTGGTGCTGCGGATTCTGAACAACGTCCGGGCGTGGGCGGCGACGCGTCCTGAGCGGACGGATGTGGCCTTGTGGGCGGTGGAGTTGTCGCTGTTGCTGCCGTCGCATCCGGCTCGGTTGCGGTTCGAGCGGGCGCAGTTGCTGGTGCAGCGGGGGGACTTCGTCGAGGGGGCGGCGGAGCTGGAGGCGTATGCCGACGTGGTGGCTGGTGTTGATCTTGCCGCCGCGGAGAGAGTGCGGGGGCAGGCCCGGGCTGCTCGGGCGATGTTGAACTGATGGATCGCCCCATCACCGTAGGAGGTTCGGTGGTTGCGCGGGTGCGGGTTCGTCGTGGCTTGTCGCGCCCACGCGGCGGAGCCGCATATCGACACAGCCCCGCGCCCCTGAGGACGCTGCCCTGGATGGCGATTCACAGCCAGCCCTTCTCCCGCGCGATCCTCACCGCCTCCGCCCTGTTCCGAGCCGCCAGCTTCTGGATCGCCGTCGAGAGGTAGTTCCGTACCGTTCCCTGTGACAAGTGCAGGGCCACCGCCAGGTCCGCGTTCGTGGAGCCGTCCTCCGCTGCTCGCAGGACCTCTCGCTCGCGGTCCGTCAAGGGGTTGGCGCCCTCCGCCAGGGCCGCTGCCGCCAGCGTGGGGTCGATGACGCGTTCGCCCGCGAGTACCTTCCGTACCGCCTCGGCCAGTTGGGCCGCGGGGGCGTCCTTGACCAGGAAGGCGTCGGCGCCCGACTCCATCGCGCTGCGGAGGTAGCCGGGGCGGCCGAAGGTGGTGAGGATGACCAGCTTCACGGCCGGCAGCTCCGCGTGCACGAGGGCCGCCGCCTCGATGCCGGTCGCGCCGGGCATCTCGATGTCGAGGAGGGCCACGTCCACGTCGTGCGCCCGGGCCGCCGCCAGGACCTCGTCGCCGCGGGCCACCTGGGCGACGACCTCGATGTCGTCCTCCAGGCCGAGCAGGGCGGCCAGGGCCTCGCGGACCATCGACTGGTCCTCGGCCAGGAGAACCTTGATCGTCTGGCTCATGCCGGGGATCCTATGTCCGCCGAGGCCACGTCGGCCGGGCCGGCCCCGGCGGCCGGGACACGGGCGGTCAGGCGGAAGCCGTGCCGCATCCCGCCCGCCTCCAGGGTGCCGCCCGCCTTCGCCAGGCGTTCCGTCAGGCCCGCCAGGCCGTTGCCGGGGCCGCTGCCCTGGTCGCCCGAGCCGTCGTCCTCGACGGAGAGTTCCAGCAGAGGGCCGTCGAGGGTCTGGCAGCGCAGGAGTTCCACCGTGCAGCGCCGGGCGCCGCTGTGGCGTACGACGTTGGTGACGGCCTCGCGCAGTGCCCAGGCCAGGGCTGTCTCGCTGGTCTCGGGGAGGTCGGTGGGGTCCGGTTCGTCGGGCAGTTCCGCGGCGATCCCGGCCGCTGTCAACGCGACCTTCGCGCCCGCCAGTTCGGCGGACAGACGGGGGCGGCGGTAGCCCGACACGGCTTCCCGTACGTCGTCCAGGGCCTGGCGGCTGACCTGCTCGATGTCGGCGACCTGCTGGGCCGCCTTCTCGGGGTGGGCCGGGAGCATACGGCCCGCGAGTTCGCTCTTCAGCGTGATCAGCGAGAGGGAGTGGCCGAGCAGGTCGTGCAGATCGCGGGCGAGGCGCAGGCGTTCCTCGTTGGCGGCGAGTTGGGCGACCGTGGCGCGGGCCTCGCGCAGCTCTATGGTCGTGCGGATGAGTTCGCGTACCCCGGTCATGGAGAACCCGCCGAGAAGGGCAGGGAAGAGCAGGCCCCACAGGAACGAGGCACCGCCGGGGACCGCGAGGCCGACCCCGGTCAGCAGGGCCGACACGGCGGGGATCGTCCAGCGGGCGAGCGGGAAGGGCAGGGCGGCGCCGGAGGAGATCGCCACGTACACGAACAGGACGAGCCACTCGCGGCCCAGGGTGAGAGCGAGGACGGTCGACTGGGTGGCCAGGACCGCCACCGAGCCCAGCACCACGGCGTTGGTCTCGCCGCGCCCGGTGCGGAAGATCAGGGCGAAGTACCAGGCGACGAAGGCGACCAGGCCGATCCAGCCGAGGACGACGACGCCGTGGCTGTGCCCGCCGTGCAGCAGGTCGCCCACCGGCGCGCTCAGGTAGGCGAGCCAGATCCCGACCCAGAGGAACTTGACGGCCTTCTGCCTGCGGTTCTGCGGGCGTTGCCCGATGCCGACGCTGCTCACGCCTTCAGCGTGTCCTTCCGGTACAGCCAGGCCGCGCCGCCGGTGAACAGGGCGAAGGAGACGGCGAGGACGGCGATGTCCTTGGCGTGCGGGGCCCGGCTCTGTTCGATCGCCTGCCCCAGGGCAGCGTACGCGTGCGTGGGCAGCCAGTCGGCGATGTCCTGCAGCCACCGCGGGAAGCCGGAGACCGGGAACCACAGGCCGCCGAGGATCGAAAGGCCGAAGTAGATGATCATCGTGATCGGGCGGACCGCGTCCCCGGAGGCGAGGTAGCCGATGGCGACGCCGAGCGCGGCGAAGACCAGGCTGCCGGCCCAGATCGCCCCGGTGAGGGCGACCCACTGCCAGGCGTCGAGGCGTACGTCCCTGACGGCGGCGGCGATCAGGAAGACGACCACGATGGACGGCAGGCTGACGACGGCCGCACTGGCGGTCTTGGCGAGGACGTAGCCGCGCCCGGGCAGCGGGGTCAGCCGCAACTGCCGTACCCAGCCGCTCTCCCGCTCCTTGGCGATCCGCTCGCTGTTGCCCATCAGCACGGCGGTCAGGGCGCCGAACGAGGCCATGGAGACCATGACGTACGCCGCGACGGTCAGACCGGTGCCGGCGACCTTGCCGTCGGTCCCGTTCTGGTTGGAGGCGAGCAGGAAGATGACCGAGGGGTAGATCACCGAGAAGAACATGAACTTGCGGTTGCGCAGGACGCGGGCGAGTTCCAGCTTGATCAGGCTGCTCATGAGGTACGGGCCTCCTCGGCCTCGGTGAGGGCGACGAAGGCCTGCTCCAGACCGAGCCCGGCGACCTCCAGGTTGCGGGGGTGGACGCCGAGCCCGTAGAGGGCGTGGACGGTCGCGTCGGCGTCGGCGGACTGGAAGCGCACGGTGTGGCCGGAGATGACTGCCGAGGTCAGGAAGGGCAGGGCCCGCAACGCCGCCTCGTCGATCTGATCGCCGTCCAGGTCGAAGGAGATCCGCCGTGCCCCCGCCTTCGCCTTGATCTCGGCCGCCGTGCCGTCGGCCAGTAGTCGGCCGCGGTGCAGGACCAGCACCCGGTCGGCGACGGCGTCCGCCTCCTCCAGGTAGTGGGTGGCGAAGAGGACCGTACGGCCCTGGTCGGCCTGTTCGCGCATGGTGGCCCAGAAGGACTGGCGGGTGGTGACGTCCATGCCGGTGGTCGGCTCGTCCAGGACGATCAGATCGCTGTCGCCGGCGGTCGCGAGGGCGAAGCGGACGCGCTGGGCCTGACCGCCGGAGAGCTTGTCGACCTTGCGGTCGGCCGTCTGCGCGACGCCCGCGCGGGCCAGTACGTCGGAGACCTTGTACGGCCTCGGGTGCAGGTCGCAGGCGAGCCGCACCAGCTCGGCGACGGTCACCTCGTCCATCAGCCCGCCGCTCTGCAGCATGGCGCCCACCCGCCCGTCGACGATCGCCTCACGCGGGCTGGTGTCGAAGACCCGGACGGCGCCTTTGTCGGGCTGCTTGAGCCCGAGCAGCAGATCGAGGGTGGTGGACTTGCCGGCCCCGTTGGGCCCCAGCAGGGCCACCGTCTCCCCCGGGTACAGCGCGAGTGTCAGCCCGTCGACGGCCCGGACCTTCCCGTAGCTCTTGCTCACCTGGTCGAATGCGACCACTGTCGTCGTCATGTGATCCACAGTGGCCCGCGGGCCCCTGCGCCCGGCAGTGCCGGCCGTCCTGACTGCCGGATGACAGATGTCATACGACGGCCAGGGGGCACCCGGCGTGTGCCGGGTGCCCCCTGGTGCGAGCGGTTGCGCTAGCTCGGGTTGGTGTCGATGGTGACGGTGCGCTCCGCCGCCGTCTTGCCGCGCAGGGCCTTGCGCAGTGCGGAGGCGACATCCTGCGGCAGGACGTCACGCTTGCCGCTCGCGCCGTTGATCTGCACGCCGTCGAAGGTGGCGCCGTACGCCTCCTTGAGTGCCTTGAGGTCGTACGTGTCCACGAGCTTGCCGTCGACGGCCTTGACGCCGAGGATCTTCGGCAGGGACAGGGAGCCGAACGGGATGCTGTGCGCGGCGTCCGTCTGGATCGTGACCTTGGTGGCCATCGCCGGCTCGGCGAACTCCTTCATGAACCGGTCGACCTCGGCCTTGGTGACCGTCGGCTGCTGGGTGGTCGTCGCGACCTGCACCGGGGAGGAGGTGCCCGTCTCCACCTGGGTGCGGTACGCCTCCTCGACCGCCGTGGTCGACTGGGCGACGTCGATGCCCTTGCCGGCCTTGCCGTACACGGCGACCGCCTTGCCGGACTTGAAGGAGACCGTGCCCTCGGTCACCGAGCCGGAGCCGCCGGAGACGTCCTCCAGGGCCGCGTGCAGCTTCTCCTCGTCGACCGGCATGACCGGGTCCACGGTCCGGTGGTTGCCGAACAGGGAGCCGATGACCGAGACCGGGTTGTAGTCGCTGGTCGCGGCCGTGCTGACCGTCTGCTGCATGTCGAACTGCAGCCCGGCCTTGTCCGGTTCGAGGGCGACGGTCTTGCCGCCGACCGACAGCTTCAGCGGTTTGTTGACCCGGTCGTCGAAGGCGTCGTTGAGCTTCTTGACCGCGTCGTCGCGGGTGCCGCCGCCGATGTCGACGCCGAGCACGGTGGTGCCCTTGGGCACGTCGGAGTGGTTCATCAGCAGGCCGGCGCCGTAGACGCCACCGGCGAGGACGATCACTCCGCCGACGAGCAGGGGCAGCTTGTTGCGGCCCTTCTTCTTGGGCGCGCGGGACGCCGACGCGTTCGTCGAGCCCGGCTCGGGCAGCTTCGGAGGCGTGTGCGGCGCCGGTCCGTCGGTGGCGCCCGGGCCGAAGGGGCCGCTCTGCGCGCCGGGGGGTACGACGGGGATGCCGCTGGTGACGGTGTGGCTGGAGACGTTGTCGGCGACGCCGCCGTAGTGCGGGTTGCCGGGTTCGGGGGCCGGCTTCTGCGGGGTGAGGATCGCGGTGTCGTCGCTCAGACCGCCGCCGGGGCCACGGCCCGGGGTGTGGGGGGCGCTGCCCGGGCCGCCGGGGCCCATCGGGCCGCTGCCGGGGACGCCGGGGCCGGCGGGTCCGCCGGGCCGACTCGGGCCGTTGGAGATGCCGGGCACACCGGAGCCACCCGGACCGTTGGAGATGCCGGGCACACCCGGTCCGGCCGGGCCACCCGGACCGCCGGGCCCACCGCGGCCGCCCTGCCCGCCGCCCGCGACCGGGGGCACGGCCGGGCCGTCGCCGGTGACCGGGCCGGTCGTCGGGCCTGTGGGGCCCTGCGGGCCGCCCTGGCCGCCACGGCCTTTCGGGCCGCCGAAGTCGCTCGGGCCATCGAAATCGTTCGAGCCGTTGAAATCGTTCCGGCCGCCGAAGTCGCTCGGGCCGTTGAAGTCGTCGATGCCGCCGAAGTCGGCGGAACCGTCGAAGCCGCTCGGGCCGCCCTGGGCGCCGTAACCATGAGGGCCGCTCGGGCCGCCCTGGGAGCCGTAGCCGTTCTGACCGTTCGGGCCGCCGTCGCCGTTCTCCGAGAAGTACGGCAGATCGTCGCGGCGCGCCTCGCCGCCGGGGCGGGAACCGTTGCCGTTGCCCAGCGGGCCCGCCGACAGTGCCTCGGTGACGTCGAAGGAACCGGTGCCTCCACCGTGCCCGGGAGCCACCGGGCCGCCGGTCGCACCGGGGAGACCGGAACCGTTCGTACCGCCGGGGCGGGCGCCACCGGGCACGTTCATCGCGCCCACGACACCACCGGGCCGGCCGGAACCGGCACTCGGGCGCGCACCGCCGGGCGCACCGGCACCCGCGCCACCGGGGCCGCTCGGACCAGGGACCGAAGCGCCGGGCAGACCTGCCCCGTTGGAGGGCGGGCCGCCCTGACCGCCCTTGGGCGCGCCGGACTTGCGCGGCGCGAACCAGTCGCTCGTCTTCTCCCCCGCCTGCGCGGCGGGGTCGGCCGGGGGCTCGACGGTGCCGGTGGACATGGACGTGGCCGCGGACGGCGCCGGCGTCTCGGTGTCCGCGCTGTCCGTCGCGCTCTCGGCTTCGGCGACGGGCTTGCGCACGACGACCGGCGGAATGGGCCGCGACCCCGGGATGTTGATCCGGATCCGGGTCGTCAGCGTGGTCTCGGTCTTGCGTTCCTCCGGCTGCGCGGCCGAACGGCCCGCGTCCGTACCGCTGTCGGAAGCCATGGGGGTCCCGTACGGCGGCGTGCCCGAGGGGTATGCGGCTCCGCCGCGCCCGTTGGGCCCGGAGGACGGAGTGTCAGTTTCACGACTCAAGGCAGGTTCTCCCGGTTGGCTCCACCGCCTGTTCGACCTCATTGCTTCGGGCGGATCGGCGGCGCGCACCACCATACTGGCCACTTCCGGCCCGCATCCCACGACCGCCTGGGAAACCCACACGGGACTCGCACGAGTGCGGCATGGAGAAGTGGTACGTCACTTGCCAAGTCGGACGGGGTCGTCGCCTGGTTGCCGCGCCGGGGCGAGGGTGGCGCAGATCACAGCCACGGCCATACCGCCGAGCAGGAAGAGGTAGGAGGCGGCGCTCGTGCCGAACACGAAGTCGCCCTCCGGGCGGCTGGCGGTGAGCAGAATGACGGCGACCATCCAGCCGCCGGCGGGTGCGACGGCCCCGGCGCGGCTGCCCGCCACCCGGCCGGCGCCCAGGCAGAGCCCGGCCTCACCGGCGAGCGCGAGCAGCAGGCCGCCCGGGAACCACGCGGGCTGCACCAGTGCTCCGGCCACGCCGACCACCGCGCCGAGCACGAACAGCCCGGCGTAGGCGAGGGCCCGCAGGCCGGAGGGCCGCTTCAGCGGCTGGGCGAGCATCGAGCTCATGACGCCTCCCCGACGGTGACACCGGCGAACAGATCGGACTCCGTCCGCGCCCCTCTCCCCCAGCCTTCGGCCGGGGGGACCCCCATCTCGCTTCGCTCGCCTTGCACCAACTCGTAGTACTCGGTGGTGAAGAGGGGTTGCGCGAGTTCGTTGGAGAGCGCGAAGTACAGCTCGGCCACGTCGATCTGCGTGGCGTGCGCGCGCATCGCGGCGGCCTTGGCTCCGGCGTACGCGGTGCCGTCGATCACGGTGGTGATCCGCTCGTCGTCGACGACGCCCGGGACGTCGTCCACGGTGGCGGCCTTGCTGAAGGGCAGCCCGGGCAGATCCGCCTGAAGCCGGGTAAAGGCCCCCTCGGCGACCGTGCGCGGGACGCGGTTCCAGTAGATCTTGGGGATCCGCCAGCCGGCGTCGGCCGCCAGCTCGGCCGCGCGCATGGCGATGCGGTGGGCCTGGATGTGGTCCGGGTGGCCGTACCCGCCGTCGGGGTCGTAGGTGACGAGGACCTGGGGGCGCACCTCCAGGATCACCTCGACGAGAGCGCGGGCCGCGTCGTCGACGTCCGCCTGCCACAGGGAGGCCGGGTCGTCGTTGTCGGCGAGGCCCATCATCCCCGAGTCCTCGAAGCGGCCCTTTCCGCCGAGGAGACGGAAGTCCTCGACGCCGAGCTCACGCATCGCGGCGGTGAGCTCGCCCAGGCGGTGTTCGCCCAGACCGGCACCCGTCAGGTGCTGGAGCTCGGGGGGAATGACCTCGCCGTGCTCGCCGAGGGTGCAGGTGACCAGGGTCACGTGGGCACCCTCGGCCGCGTACTTGGCCATGGTCGCGCCGTTGTTGATCGACTCGTCGTCCGGGTGCGCGTGCACCAGGAGCAGACGCCGGTCGGGCAGTTCCGTCATGGAGCCCACCCTACGAGGCGACACTGACAGCGCCACGCGGCGCCGTCAGAAGGGGCGGCTCAGAACTTGATGCTGCCGATCATGCCCGCGATGTTCGTCGTCAGCTCACTGATGGTGGGCGCGACGGTCGAGGACGCCAGGTAGAACCCGAGCAACATGCAGACGACCGCATGGCCCGCCTTCAACCCTGATTTCTTGATCAGCAGGAAGACGATGATCGCCAGCAGCACCACCGCCGAAATCGAGAGTGCCACGGCGGCTCACCTCCAAGAATCCCAGGGGCGGGGGGTCGGACTATGGGGGCAGATAAATCCATGCAGCAGCCAGCAGGTTCATACCCACTATGCGCTAGTGATCATAACTATCCGTACGTGCGCATCGATCGGCGCACAGCCGCACAAGGGGGCGCACTGGCCAATATGGTCGGGGCATGACGACCGAGCCTGTGTCCTTCCCCCGCCGGCACGCCCGCACCCAGCGGTTCACGTTCGGCGCGCCGCGCGCGTTCACGGTGGCGCCCGACGGTTCCCGTGTCGTGTTCCTGCGCTCCACCTCCGGTACGGATCCGGCGAGTTCGCTGTGGGTGCTCGACACGGTGGACGGCAAGGAGCGCGTGGCGGCCGACCCGCGCGCCCTGCTGGGCGGCGCCTCGGAAGACCTCTCGCCCGAGGAGCGGGCGCGGCGCGAGCGCTCCCGTGAGGCCGGCGCCGGCATCGTCGGCCATGCCACCGACAGCGCCGTGGAGTTGGCGTCTTTTGCCTTGTCAGGGCGGCTTTTCACGGCGGAACTACGAGCCGGCACGGCACGCGAACTCCGGGTCCCCGGGCCGGTGATCGACCCGCGCCCCTCCCCCGACGGACGGCACATCGCGTACGTCGCGCAGGGTGCCCTGCGGGTGGTGGGCGCCGAGGGCGAGGGCGATCGCGCGCTCGCCGGGCCGGAGTCGGAGGGGGTGACCTATGGGCTCGCCGAGTTCATCGCCGCCGAGGAGATGGCCCGCCACCGGGGCTTTTGGTGGGGTCCGGAGTCGGACCGGCTGCTCGTGGCGCGCGTGGACGACACGCCGGTGCGGCGGTGGTGGATCTCAGATCCGGCGCGCCCGGAGCGCGAGCCGCAGCAGGTGGCGTATCCGGCGGCGGGGACCGAGAACGCGGACGTACGGCTGTTCGTGATCGGTCTGGACGGGGCACGCACGGAGGTGGCGTGGGACCGGGCGCGGTACCCCTATCTGGCACGAGTGCACTGGTCAGCGGCGGGTGCGCCGCTGCTGCTCGTACAGGCGCGCGACCAGCGCAGCCAGCTGTTCCTGGCCGTGGACCCGGCGACGGGGGCGACGCGGATGGTGCACGCCGACGAAGATCCACAATGGCTGGATCTTTTCCCTGGCGTGCCCTGCTGGAGCCCTTCCGGACATCTGGTGCGCATCGCCGACGAGGGCGGCGCGCGGGTGCTCACGGTGGGCGAACGCCCGCTGACCGGTCCGCAGTTGCACGTCCGCGCGGTGCTGGACGTCTCCGACGACGACGTCCTGGTCTCGGCGTCGGCGGGTGAGGCCGCGACCGACGCCGAGGTCGGTGAAGTGCACGTGTACCGGGTGAACGAGCTCGGCGTGGAGCGCATGTCGCAGGAGCCCGGCGTGCACTCGGCGGTGCGCTCCGGGGGCGTGACCGTCCTGGTGTCGCACACCCTCGACCGGCCCGGGTCCCGGGTCCAGGTGCTGCAGGAGGGGAAGCAGACGGCGACGGTCCCGTCGCATGCCGAAGATCCCGGTTTGACCCCGCGCATCACCCTCACCGAGGGGGGCGCACGTCGCATTCCGTGCGCCGTGCTTATGCCTCGGGACTACGCCGGTGACACCCCGCTTCCGGTTTTGCTGGATCCCTACGGGGGACCGCACGCCTCCAGGGTGGTCGCCGCGCACAACGCATATCTGACCTCGCAGTGGTTCGCCGACCAGGGGTTCGCGGTGGTCGTCGCCGACGGGCGCGGTACGCCGGGGCGCTCCCCCGGGTGGGAGAAGGCGATCAAGGACGACATCGCGGCGGTCGTGGTGCAGGACCAGGTCGACGCGCTCCAGGCGCTCGCCGGGCGCTTCCCGCTCGACCTGACCCGGGTGGCCATCCGCGGCTGGTCCTTCGGCGGCTATCTGGCGGGGCTCGCGGTGCTGCGCCGCCCGGACGTCTTCCACGCGGCGGTGGTCGGCGCCCCGGTCACCGATCTGCGGCTGTACGACACCCACTACCAGGAGCGTTACGTCGGACACCCCGAGGAGCAGCCGGAGGTCTACCGACGCAACTCGCTGATCGACGACGCCGGGCTGGTGGACCCGGCCGAGCCGGCCCGCCCGATGATGATCGTCCACGGGCTGGCGGACGACAACGTGGTGGTCGCCCACTCCCTGCGCCTGTCCTCGGCCCTGCTCGCCGCGGGCCGACCGCACGAGGTGCTGCCCCTGTCCGGCGTGACCCACATGACTCCGCAGGAAGAGGTGGCGGAGAACCTGCTGCTGCTCCAGCTCGACTTCCTGAAGAGGTCACTGGGTCTGAACTGACCCCGCGGCCGGGTCAGTCGCTCTGCTCGCCGAGGAAGACCAGGAGGGGAAGACCGACGATCAGGAGGTGGACGACACCGGTCTTCCAGTAGCGCAGCACCGCGGCGAGGGCGAAGCCGCCGCAGGCCAGCCATGCGGTGAGGACCAGGATGCGGTCCTGGTCTTCGTCCGCCCGCTGGTCGGCGTACTCGTCGAAGCCGGCGCCGATGCCGGCGACGACCATGCCGTAGCCGAGGACGATCACGAGCAGGACGTCGAAGACTCCTACGAGGACGGCGAGCAGACCGTCGTGCGCGCGTGGCCGGCGTTCCATGGGCCAAGCGTTGCGTACGGCCGGGCCGGGGTCCTGAGTACCCGTACTCATTCGTGTCCGCCGGTGTCCGCACAGCAACGAGCCGGGGTGACATGGCGCACCCCGGCTCGTTTACGGCACCCGCACGGCCGTACGCTGTTCAGCCTGACGCGTCCGTATATCGGGATCGGGTCGGCTGAGTTGCCTGCGTGTTAACGCGGTTCGCGTGTGTATGTACGGCTATGACACCGCTATGGCACCGCCTCCGGCGGAACGACTTGCGCCGGTGCGGGGCGTCTGATCGATACGGCCTCCGCGAAGTGACAGGCCGAGGCGTGCGCTTCGGGTCCGCTCGCCTCCACGAAACGCGACGGCACCGCGAGCGGCGGTGCCTCCGAGGCGCACCGTTCCCGCGCCTTCCAGCAGCGGGTGCGGAAGCGGCAGCCGGAGGGGACGTTCGTCGGGGACGGGACGTCGCCCGCGAGGATGATGCGCTCGCGGTGTTCACGGGCCGCGGGGTCGGGGACGGGGACCGCGGAGAGCAGCGCCTGGGTGTAGGGGTGCGTGGGGTGGTCGTAGATCTCGGCGTCCCTGCCGATCTCCACGATCCGGCCGAGGTACATCACCCCCACCCGGTCGGAGATGTGACGGACGATCGACAGGTCGTGGGCGATGAAGACGTAGGAGAGGTCGAACTCGTTCTGCAGCCGGTCCATCAGGTTGATGACCTGGGCCTGGACGGAGACGTCGAGGGCGGAGACGGGTTCGTCGGCGACGATGACCTCGGGGCGCAGCGCCAATCCCCGTGCGATGCCGATGCGTTGGCGCTGGCCGCCGGAGAACTGGTGCGGATAGCGGTTGATGTACTCGGGGTTGAGGCCGACCACGTCCAGCAGCTCGCGCACCTTGCGGCGGCGGTCGCCCTTCGGGGCCACCTCGGGGTGGATGTCGTACGGCTCGCCGATGATGTCGCCCACCGTCATACGGGGGTTGAGGGAGGTGTACGGGTCCTGGAACACCATCTGGATGTTGCGGCGTACGGCCTTCAGGGCGCGGCCGGACAGCCGGGTGATGTCCTCGCCCTTGTACTTGATCGAACCGGCCGTCGGGCGCTCCAGGTTGACCAGCATCTTGGCGACCGTGGACTTGCCGCAGCCGGACTCGCCGACGATGCCGAGGGTTTCCCCGGCGTGGAGCGTGAAGTCGACGCCGTCGACGGCCTTGACCGCGCCGACCTGCTTCTTGAACAGGACGCCCCGGGTGAGCGGGTAGTGCTTGACGAGGCCGCTGACCTGCAGGATCGGCTCGGCCGACGAGGAACTAGCCATGCAGGCACTCCCTCCAGAAGTGGCAGGCACTGCCCCGGGCCGTGTCCGAGTCGGTGACCTCGTACAGCGGGGGTACCTCCGTGCGGCACAGGTCCTGGGCCAGGGGGCAGCGGGGGTGGAAGGCGCAGCCCGGGGGGATGTCCATGAGGTTGGGGGGCAGGCCCTTGATGGCGTAGAGCTCCTGGCCCTTCTGGTCCAGCCGCGGGATGGAGTCCAGCAGGCCTCGGGTGTACGGGTGGGCGGGTGCCTTGTAGAGGGCGTGGACCGGCGCGGACTCGACGATCCGGCCCGCGTACATCACGGCGATCTTGTCGGCGACGTCGGCGACCACGCCGAGGTCGTGGGTGATGAGGATCAGCCCCATGCGGTACTCGCGCTGCAACTCGGCGAGCAGCTCCATGACCTGGGCCTGGACGGTGACGTCGAGGGCGGTGGTGGGCTCGTCGGCGATGATCAGCGCGGGTTCGAGGGCGAGGGCCATCGCGATCATGATGCGCTGGCGCATACCGCCGGAGAACTGGTGCGGGTACTGCCGTACGCGCTCCCTCGCGGCCGGGATCCGCACCCGGTCCATCAGCTCGACGGCCTTCGCCCGGGCGTCCTTCCTCGACATCCCCCGGTGCACGACGAACATCTCGCCGAGCTGGTCGCCGACGGTCAGTACGGGGTTCAGCGACGACAGGGCGTCCTGGAAGATCATCGCCATCTCGGCCCCGCGGACCTTGCGCCGCTCCTCTTCTTTCAGCTTGAGCAGGTCGCGCCCCTGAAAGAGGATCTCGCCCCCGGTGATCCTTCCGGGCGGCATGTCCAGGATCCCCATCACGGCCTGCGCGGTCACCGACTTCCCGGACCCGGACTCCCCTAGCACGGCGAGCGTCTCCCCCGCGTCCACGCCGTAGTTGACGCCGTTGACGGCTTGGGCGACCCCGTCCCGGGTCCTGAACTCCACTCGCAGATCACGCACTTCGAGCAGCATGACGCCGGCTCACCTCACTTCGCATCGAGGGCGTCGCACGGAGGCGTCCCGCCGAGTGGCACGGACACCAGGACCGGGCCGCCCCCCGGCCTGCGGCCGCCGGACACGACCGACCGCCCGGAGACCGGCCGCCGCACGACCACTCCACCCGCCGGCCTGCACGACCGGGCCGGTCGGCGGACGGGTGACGGGCGGGTGTGGGACTGAGGGCGGGGGGTGGTCGGCGGACGGGTGCTGGTCGGCGACCAGACGGAGGACCAGCGGCTGGACACCGGCCGACGGCCCGGCGCCGGACGCAAGACGGGCGCCCCGTGCAGGACTGACACCCGAATGCCGGACCGACGGCCTGATGCTGGGCCGCGACCCGCACACCGGTCGGCGGCCGAGCGCCGCACCGGCGACCACCCGCAAGACCAGCAGCCGGACAAGGGACCGACGGACGGACACCGCCCCCGGCAGCCCAACGCAGGACCAGCAGTTGGACATCCGTCGGCGGGCCAGCGCCAGGCCCACAGCCGGACGCAAGGCAGGCACCCCGTACGGGACCGACAACCGAATGCCAGATCGACGGCCTGACGCCGGGCCCCGAGCCGGACACCGGTCGACGGCGAGCGCCACACCGGCAACCACCCGCAAGACCAGCAGCCGGACAAGGGACCGACGGACGGACACCGCCCCCGGCAGCCCAACGCAGGACCAGCAGTTGGACACCCGTCGACGGCCCAGCGCCAGGTACAGAACTGGCGGTCGACAGCCGTCGGGCGATGTGCAGCCGCATCGGTTGGTCGGGGGGCCGGGCGACCGGACGTGGGGCGGGGGTGGCGACGGCCGGGGCCGTGGGCGGTGGTCGCAGCCGGGATGCGGGGCGGGGTGCCGTCGCCTCCCCCGCACGACCCGTGTCGCCGCGCAGCGCATGCCCGTCACCTCAGCTTCGGGTCAAGGGCGTCGCGCACCGCGTCGCCCAGCATGATGAAGGCCAGCACCGTGATCGCCAGGGCGCCGGAGGGCCACAGGAGGGCGTGGGGGGCGTTGCGGATGTAGGGGGAGGCCGCGGAGATGTCGATGCCCCAGGAGACGCTCGGGGGTTTCAGGCCCACGCCGAGGTAGGACAGGGTCGCCTCCAGGGCGATGTACGTGCCGAGTGCGATGGTGGCGACCACGATCACGGGGGCGATGGCGTTGGGCGCGATGTGGCGCAGCAGGAGGCGGGAGTTGGAGGCGCCCAGGGCGCGGGCGGCCTGCACGTAGTCGTTCTGTTTGGCGGTGATGACCGCGCCGCGCGCGATGCGGGAGATCTGCGGCCAGCCGAGCAGCACGATGAAGCCGATGACCGGCCAGACGGAGTTGCTGGTGACCACCGACAGCAGGACCAGCCCGCCGAGGATGACCGGGATGGCGAAGAAGACGTCGGTGACGCGGGAGAGCACCGAGTCCCACAGGCCGCCGAAGAACCCGGCGAGCGCGCCCAGCACCGAGCCGAGGACCGCGACCCCGAGCGTGGCGCATACACCGACCGTGACGGACGTACGGGCGCCGTGCACGGTGCGCGTGTAGACGTCGCAGCCCTGGCCGTCGTAGCCGAAGGGATGGCCGGGCGCGGAACCCTGCTGGGCCTTGGCGAGGTCGCACTTGAGAGGGCTTCCGGGGGCGATCGACGAGGGCCAGAAGGAGATGAAGAGCAGGAAGAGGATGATCAGGGCGGAGACGAGGAAGACGGGGTTGCGGCGCAGGTCGCGCCAGGCGTCGGACCACAGGCTGCGGGGTCGTCCGGTGGAGGTGGCCGAAGGGTCGGGTACGAGTTCCTTCCGGCCCTGGTCCCCGGGGCCGCCCGGAGCACCCGCCGCCGTCCCCGCCCCGCCCGCTGTCGGATCCGGCGCGCCGCCCGTGCCGCTGCCGGCGATCGCGCCCTCGAACTCCAACGGCCGGTCAGGCATAGCGGATCCTCGGGTCGAGTACGGCGTACAGGAGGTCGACGACCAGGTTGCACAGGAGGAAGACGAGGACGAGGACCGTCACGAAGCCGACGACCGTCTGCGTGTTCTGGCGCAGGATGCCCTGGTAGAGCTGGTAGCCGACGCCGTGGATGTTGAAGATGCGCTCGGTGACGATCGCGCCGCCCATGAGGAACCCGATGTCGGCGCCGATGAAGGTGACGACGGGGATGAGGGAGTTGCGGAGAAGGTGGCGAGTGACGACTCGGTGCCTGGGCAGGCCCTTGGCGATGGCCGTACGGACGTAGTCGGAGCGCCGGTTCTCCGCGATGGAGGTGCGGGTCAGGCGGGTGATGTACGCGAGGGAGACCGAGGCGAGGACGAGGCCGGGGACGATCAGCTCGTCGAAGGGGGCTGCCGTCGAGACGGAGGGTCGGATCCAGTCGCGTTCCACGCCCAGCAGCAGCTGGAGCAGCAGGCCGGTGACGAAGGTGGGGACGGAGATGACGACGAGGGTGAGGAGCAGGACGCCGGTGTCGACGGGGTGGCCGCGGCGCAGCCCGGTGATGACGCCCAGGGTGATGCCGATGAGGACCTCGAAGCAGATCGCCACGATCGTGAGCCGGATGGTGACCGGGAAGGCCGTCGACATCAGCTCGGTGACTTCCTGGCCGTTGAAGGCCGTACCGAAGTCTCCGGTGAAGACGTTCCCCATATAGGTCAGGTACTGCTGCCACACGGGCTGGTCGAGGCCGAACTCCTTCTTCAGCTGGGCGGCCGTCGCCGCGTCGCACTGCCGGTCGCCGCACAGGCCCGCGACGGGGTCGCCCATCACGTTCACCATGAGGAAGATCAGCAGGGTCGACCCGATGAACACCGGGACCATCTGCACCAGGCGCCGGACGACGTACCGCCCCATGACCGGCTCAGCCGACCTTGATCTGGTCGTAGACGGGGACGCTGAACGGGTTGAGGGTCACGTTCGACAGCCGCTCGGACCAGCCGGCGCTGCCGTTCTGGTACCAGAGCGGGATGGCGGCCATGTTGTCCCGGACGACCTCCTCGGCCTTCTGGAACATCTCCACGGCCTTGGCGGGGTCGGTCTCGGCGTTCGCCCGGTCGACGAGCCGGTCGAACTCCTCGCTCGACCACTTGCCGTCGTTGGAGGAGGCGTTGGTGTAGTAGAGCGGCTGGAGGAAGTTCTGGGTGAGGGGGTAGTCCATCTGCCAGCCCGCCCGGAACGGTCCGGAGAGCTTCTGCGTCGTGGACTTGCTGCGGAAGTCGGCGAAGGTGCCGATCGGGTTGCCGACGCAGGCCCGGTCGTTGTCCAGGGCGTTGTTGATGGAGTTGCAGACGGCGTCCACCCACAGCTTGTGGGAGCCGGTGTCCGCGTTGTACGTGATCTTCACCTGGCCGCCGGGAAGACCGCCGCCCTCCTCGATCAGCTTCTTGGCCGCGGCGGCGTCGTACTCGCACCACTCACCACACAGCCCCTCCTTGTAACCGCCTTCCGCGCCGAGGACGGGTGAGGTCCAGTCGGTGGCGGGGGTGCGGGTCTTCTGGAAGATGGTGTCGGTGATCTGCTCGCGGTCGATCGCCCGGGACAGCCCCTTGCGGACCTTGACCGAGCCGGCCTTGTTCCAGTTCTTGTCGTAGAAGGGGAAGGCGAGCGTCTGGATGATGCCGGCGGGGGTGTTGAGGTAGCGGTCGCCGAGGTCGCTCCGGACGTTCTTCAGCTGCTGGGCCGGTACGTCGTCGACGAGGTCGAGGTTGCCGGCCATCAGGTCGGTGTAGGCCGTGTTGTTGTCCGTGTAGACCTTGAGGGTGACGCCGCCGTTGCGCGCCGCGTCCTCGCCCGGGTAGGCGTCCCACTTCGTCAGGCGCATCTCGGAGCCCTTGGTGTACGACTGCACGGCGTACGGGCCGTTGCCGACCGGCTTGGCCAGCCAGCCGTCGTGGTCCTCGTAGAACGCCCGGGGCAGCGGGACGAAGGCGTTGTAGCCGAGGGTGTCGGGGAAGCTGGAGAACTTCTGGCTGAGCCTGACCGTGAAGGTCCGCTCCCCCGTGACCTTCAGCCCGGACATCGTCTCGGCGCTCTGTGCGCCCTTGGCGGGGTGGACCTTGTCGTAGCCCTCGATGTAGCTGAAGAAGTAGGCGTTCTTCTGGTTGTTCCTCAGGCTCGCCCCGTAGTTCCAGGCGTCCACGAAGGACTTGGCGGTGACCTTCTCGCCGTTGCTGAAGGTCCAGCCGTCCTTGACGGTGACGGTGTAGTTCCGCGAGTCGGAGGTCTCGATCTTCTCGGCGAGCATGTCCTCGGCCTCGCCGGTCTTCGGGTCGTACTGCTTGAGCCCGCGGAAGATCATGGAGAGCACCTTGCCGCCCTGCACCTCGTTGGTGTTGGCCGGCTCCAGCGGGTTCTGCGGATCGGTCCATGAGGAGCTGAGCACCGCGCCGCCGTCACCGCCGCTGTCACCTCCGCCTCCGCAGGCCGTCGCCGCGAGCGCGACCGCCACGGCGCATGCGGCCCATCCGGCGTTCGTGGCTCCACGCATGGGTGCCTCCTCTGGTCCTGATCCGTTACGGGCCAATATCGAGCCAAAAGGCACATACCGCACACGGGTTCCGGCCAATGGAGCAACGCGCCATCCGGATGCACGCATCGACGCGGCATCCGCACGAGCGACGAAACGGACTTCTTCCACCGAGACACCCGCCGGGGTCAGTGGATCTTCCGTGTACCGCGCAATGGATCTTCACGTTCCGATGCAGAACCGTTGGATTTCGACCCCCCGATGTACGCATTTCGGCACCTGACCGTCCGCATAACGAACTCATTGCCCGATTAGTCCAATTGGCCCGAGTCAAGGCACGACTCGATTACGTTGCGCTACCCGCGTAGCTACGGAATGGTAAAGGCAGGGTAAAAAACGTAAAGAGACAACCAAGTCGCCCGAGAATTTATTGACCTTGAATGAATTGCGTTGAAAAAGTCCGGCGTAGCCCGTAGGGGAGCGTGCCCTGCGGAGTCATCAGACCCTCCCTTGGGCCAGGAGCACCATGACCCCCCCAACTCCATCAGCGGCTGCCCCGCTTGAGACGACTGACGAGAGCATCGAGAAGTCGCCTTCGCCCTCCACCCATAAGGGCAACGAGAGCCGCTCGCCTGGACGACTGGCGTGGACCCGCTTCAAGCGGGACCGCACGGGCGTCATATCGGCGTACATCGTGATCTTCTTCTTCGTGATCGCGCTCGCCGCTCCGCTCATCGCGAAGCTGTACGGCAAGGATCCGTACACCACCTACGCGAGCCAGCGGCCGGAGCTGCTGAACGCCTTCTCCTACCCGGCGGGTCCGAACGGCGGCATCAGCTCGGAGTTCTGGTTCGGCATCGAGCCCCAACTCGGCCGTGACGTCTTCACCTTCCTGCTCTACGCCATCCGCACCTCGCTGGGCATCGCCCTCGCGGCCACGCTGCTCACCGTGTTCCTCGGTGTGGTCATCGGCGTCACCGCGGGCTATCTCGGCGGCAAGACGGACTACCTCGTGGGCCGGTTCATCGACATCCTTCTGTCGTTCCCGTCCACCCTCTTCTTCATCGCTTTCATGCCGGTCGTGTACGGGCTCTTCGTCGCCCCCGACGAGGACATCCCGACCTGGCTGCGGGCCACCGGCCTGATCATCGTCCTCTCCTCCTTCGGCTGGGCGTCCATCGCCCGACTGCTGCGCGGCCAGGTACTCGGCCTGCGCGAGCGGGAGTTCGTCGAGGCGGCCAAGGTCACGGGCGCATCACCGCGGCGTATCGTCTTCAAGGAACTGCTGCCCAACCTGTGGACGCCGATCATCATCCAGTCCACGCTGATGCTCCCGGCGTACGTCACCGCGGAGGCGGGTCTCGCCTTCCTCGGGGTCGGCATGATCGACCCGACCCCGGACTGGGGCGTCATGATCCAGCGGGGCGCAATGTTCTACACCGAGGACATCACCTTCATGCTCTTCCCGGGTATGTCCATGGTGATCTTCGTTCTCGCGTTCAACCTGCTCGGCGACTCGGTACGCGACGCACTCGACCCCAAGTCCAAGCGCTGACTCCGGCTCTTCAGGACCACGGCAAAGGAGCCGGGGTGCCGGAACTCTCTCATCAACTCCCTCTTTCCAAGGCAGGAAGCCATGTCCTTCTCCCGTAGAAACTTCCTCATCGCCACCGGCGTCGCCGCGGCGTCGACCTCGGTGCTCAGCGCCTGCAGCAGCGGCAACGAGGGCGGCTCCGGGCAGAACGACGCGCCCAAGGTCAGCGGCTCCAAGACGATCGACATCCCGGTCGGCACCAAGGCCGACTCGACCGGTCCGGCCCCCGAGGTCAAGGGCGCGGTCAAGGGCGGGACGATCTACTCGCTCCAGCAGTTCGACATGGACCACATGGACCCGGCGCAGATCTACAACTCGACCGAGGGCGCCATCACCGTCCCGATCATGCGCGGTCTGACCGGCTACAAGCTGGACGACAAGGGCGGCGCCGTCCTGGTCGGCGACGCCGCCACGGACGCCGGCACGATGAAGGACGGCGGCAAGACCTGGTCCTTCACCATGAAGGACGGCCTGAAGTGGGAGGACGGCTCCGACGTCTCCATGGACGACGTCCGCCACACCTTCGAGCGCCTCTTCGCCACCTTCATCACCGAGGGTCCCCGTTACGTCCAGAACTGGCTCGAGGGCGGCGAGAAGTACAAGGGCCCGTTCGACGGCAAGAGCCTCGACTCCATCGAGATCGACGGCAAGACCGTCACCTTCCGTCTCAACGAGGCCCGCGCCGACTTCAACTACACGCTCGCCATGCGTGGTTACTCCCTGGTGCCGAAGAAGCACGACACCAAGGAGAAGTACGACAAGCGCCCGTTCTCCTGCGGTCCGTACAAGATCGACAGCCGCAGCATCGGCAAGACGCTGACCTACGCGCGCAACGAGCACTGGGACCCGAAGACGGACTCGATCCGCAACGCCTACCCGGACAAGTACGTCTTCCAGATGGGCTTCGAGCTGGTGGCGTCGACCGACCGCTGGATCGCGGACCAGGGCAACGACCAGTACGCGGTGCCGATCTTCAACGAGGTTGCGCCCGAGCGTGTCGCCCAGGTCCTGACCAACCCCGAGATGAAGAAGCGCGTCCTCACTTCGGTCGACACGGCCACCTACTACTGGCCGATCAACATGACCCGCATCAAGGACCTCAAGGTCCGCCAGGCCATCAACTACGCCTGGCCGCACCAGCAGATCCAGACCATCAACGGCGGTAAGGCCACCACCGAGATCGCCACCACGATCCTCGCGCCGGTGACCCCCGGCTACACCAAGTTCGATCTGTACGGCGTCGACAAGAAGCCGGGCGGCAACCCCGAGAAGGCCAAGGCCCTGCTGAAGGAGGCCGGCAAGCTCGGCCAGAAGCTGGTTATCGCCTACCAGCAGTCGGACACCCAGGTGAAGGTCGCCGTCGCCATCAAGAACGCCCTGGAGGCGGCCGGCTTCACTGTCGTCAACAAGCAGGTCGACAAGTCGACCTTCTACACGCAGATCGGCAAGATCGACAACGACTTCGACCTGTTCGCGGCCGGCTGGAGCCCGGACTGGCCGAACGGCTACTCGGTCTTCTACCCCTGCTGGAGCGGCAAGAACATCGGCGACGGCCGCAACAACTACGCGCAGCTGAACGACCCGGGCGTCAACAAGGCGATCGACGCGGCCTCCAAGATCGCGGACGTGGACGAGGCCAACAAGGCCTGGGGCAACATCGACAAGATGGTCGGCGAGCTGGCCGCGGTCGTTCCGGACTACCACAAGATCCGCAACTACCTGTACGGCTCCAAGGTCGGCAACGTCATCTGGGACGGCGCCAACACCTGCGTCGCGCTCTGCAAGCTCTACGCCAAGAAGTAAGCAAGCACGACTCGTCGGGGCGGCCATCCCGCATGGCCGCCCCTGCGGCCCACCCCCCTCTACTTCCCTCCCGGCGACGGCGCCCCGTCCGGAAAGTCACGCCTCATGTTCCGCTTCCTTGTCCGCCGAGTCATCGGCGCGCTGGTCATTCTGTTGATCATCAGCGCCATCACCTTCTGGCTCTTCTACGCCGTGCCGCGTGACCCCGCCATGATGTCCTGCGGCAAGAACTGCACGCCTGAGGCCCTCGAGCAGATCCGGAAGAACTTGGGCATCGACAAGCCCATCCCGGTCCAGTACTGGCTGTGGCTCGTCGGCATCTTCGCCGGGCGGAACTACCCCGGCTACGACTATTGCAACGCACCCTGCCTCGGCTACTCCTTCGCCAACCGAGAGCCTGTCTTCGACACGATCATGGACCGGCTGCCGACGACCCTGTCGCTCGCCTTCGGCGCGGCCGTGGTCTTCCTGATCCTCGGTATCGGCGCGGGCATGCTCGCGGCTCTCAAGCAGGGCCGGTTCCTGGACAAGTTCGCCAGCTCGGTTTCGCTGCTCGGCTCCTCGCTCCAGATCTACTTCGTCGGCTACATCGCGATGTTCTTCTTCGTCGCGCAGCTGGGGTGGCTCGACCAGCCGCAGTACACGCCCCTCACCGAGAACCCGGCCGCCTGGTTCTCCGGACTCCTGCTGCCCTGGCTGGTCCTCGCGATCATCTTCACCGCCAACTACACCCGTATGACACGCTCCCAGTTGGTCGAGCAGCTGAGTGAGGACTACGTCCGCACGGCCCGGGCCAAGGGCCTGTCCCGGTCGAACGTGTTCTTCCGGTTCGCCTGGCGCGGCGCGATGGGCCCCATTGTCACGGTGTTCGGTATCGACCTGGGCGTGCTCATCGGTGGCGCGATCATCACCGAGTCGACCTTCAGTCTCCAGGGCATCGGCCGGCTCGCGGTGAAGTCCGTGGACCAGAGTGACCTTCCGATGCTGCTGGGTGTGACCCTCCTCGCGGCCGGCGCGATCGTCTTCTTCAACATCGTCGTCGACGCCGTCTACGCCCTCATCGACCCGCGGATCCGGCTCGCCTGACCTCCGCCCCCACCGTGTCCCTCCCACCCGCCCCACCCGGCGGTCCCCTCGCATCACCCCCCAGGAGCGTCCCCGTGACGAGCACCGATCAACAGCCCTTCCTCTCCGTCAGGGACCTTCAGGTCCACTTCTCCACCGAGGACGGCATCGTCAAGGCCGTCGACGGGCTCTCCTTCGATCTCGCCAAGGGCCAGACACTCGGCATCGTGGGTGAGTCGGGATCCGGCAAGTCCGTCACCAACCTGACGATCCTGGGCCTGCACGACCCCCACCGCACCTCGATCGACGGTGAGATCCTGCTGGACGGCAAGGAGCTGCTCGCCGCCTCCGAGAAGGAACTCGAGCGGCTGCGCGGCAACAAGATGTCCATGATCTTCCAGGACGCGCTTGCCTCGCTGTCGCCGTACCACACCATCGGCACCCAGATCGGCGAGACGTACCGCAAGCACACCGGTGCCTCCAAGAAGGAGGCCCGGGCGCGGGCGATCGAGATGCTGCGGCGGGTCGGGATCCCCCAGCCGGACGTCCGGGTGGACGACTATCCGCACCAGTTCTCCGGCGGTATGCGCCAGCGCGCGATGATCGCGATGGCGCTGGTCTGCGACCCCGAGCTGCTCATCGCAGACGAGCCGACCACGGCCCTGGACGTCACGGTCCAGGCCCAGATCCTGGACCTGCTCAAGGAGCTCCAGCAGGAGTTCGGCACGGCGATCATCTTCATCACGCACGACCTCGGGGTCATCGCCGACATCGCGGACGACGTGCTGGTGATGTACGGCGGCCGGTGCGTGGAGCGGGGCACCAAGCAGGAGGTGCTGCGCACCCCGCAACACCCCTACACGCTGGGCCTGATGAGCTCCATGCCGAGCCTCGACGGCCCGGTCGACGTGCCGCTGGCGCCGATCCCGGGTTCGCCGCCCTCCCTGCTCAATCCGCCCTCCGGCTGCCGCTTCCACCCGAGGTGCACCTTCACCGAGAAGGTCGCGGGCGGGCTGTGCTCCACGGAGCGGCCGGTGCTGGACGTGGTGGAGGGCCGGGGTTCCGCCTGCCACCTCCCGATGGAGCAGCGCGCCGACCTCTTCGCCGACTTCGCCGGATCCCGGCACTGACTGACGTACACGAGACGGGACTTCACCATCATGAGCAACGCGCAACCGCTCCTGGACGTCAGCGGTCTGACCAAGCACTTCCCGATCAAGGGCGGCTTTCCGATCAAACGCACGGTCGGCGCCGTCAAGGCCGTGGACGGTCTCGACTTCCAGGTGGCCGAGGGCGAGGCCCTCGGTCTGGTGGGCGAGTCGGGCTGCGGCAAGTCGACCACCGGCCGGCTGATCACCCGGCTCCTGGAGCCGACCGGCGGCAAGATCTCGTACCGCGGCCAGGACATCACGCATGCGGGGCGCAAGCAGCTGGCGCCGGTCCGCTCCGAGATCCAGATGATCTTCCAGGACCCTTACGCGTCCCTGAACCCGCGCCAGACGGTCGGCAAGATCATCGTGGGCCCGATGGAGATCAACGGCATCAACCCGGCCGGCGGCCGCGAGAAGCGCGTCCGTGAGCTGCTGGAGATCGTCGGCCTCAACCCCGAGCACTACAACCGCTTCCCGCACGAGTTCTCCGGCGGCCAGCGCCAGCGCATCGGCGTCGCCCGTGCCCTGGCTCTGGAGCCGAAGCTGATCGTCGCGGACGAGCCGGTGTCGGCCCTCGACGTCTCCATCCAGGCTCAGGTCGTGAACCTGCTGCAGAAGGTCCAGCAGGAGCTGGGCATCGCCTTCGTCTTCATCGCCCACGACCTCGCCGTCGTACGGCACTTCTCGCAGCGCGTGGCGGTCATGTACCTCGGCAAGATCGTCGAGATCGCCGACCGCGACGACCTGTACGGCAACCCGCGCCACCCCTACACCCGGGCGCTGCTGTCCGCCGTACCCGAGGCGACCGCGGACGACACCCCCGCCCGCGAGCGCATCCGCCTCCAGGGCGACGTCCCCTCGCCCATCAACCCGCCCTCCGGCTGCCGCTTCCGCACCCGCTGCTGGAAGGCGACGGAGAAGTGCGCGACCGAGGCCCCGCCGCTGGTCCAGACCGAGGGCAACAAGCCCGGCCATCTGACTGCCTGCCACTATCCGGAGACGGACGCGGCAGTCGGCGCGGCCGGTCTCTCCAAGGACCCCCAGGCAGCGGCCTGAGACACCCCTTTTTTCGGCAGCCACCGCTCGGGTGAACGGACCGTCACCGGCCCGTTCACTCGAGTCCATGAACATCCGGTTCCAGGTGAACGAGGGCCCGTGCCTCCCAGCGCGGGCCTTTACTTTGTGGTGCACCTCCTTCAAATCCCGCTGAGAAGCTCAAATGTCCCTCAACCTTCTTGCGCCTTGATCAAGTCGACGAAAAGATCGTTTTGCACACGGGTCCCACAACTTCAGCGAACGCCGTGGGTGCATTCCAGCTCAAGAGCGTGACAACCGGGAAGTGTCTCCAGTGGAATGGCCTGAACAAGGCCATTACTCTTGCCACGTGCAAGGAGAAGTACTCCCAGTATTGGGCGACCTACGGGACACAGATCGCCAGCCTTGAAAACAATCTCGGCGGCTACTGCTTTGGCACAGCAAAAAGCATGGAGAAGGCCCCGGTTGGCCGCGCTTGCTACCAGGCTCCTGGCCTGAGGGGAAACGACCTGCGCTACAACCACAAGACCTACCTGGCGTCAGCGGGGCTGGGATGGCCCACCTGCTACATAAAGGTCGTCAGCGGCAAGGCGAAGTGCGGCAAGAGGACCAGCGACCTGAAGTACATGAAGTGGGTCGTCATGGCCTGACCTTCCTCGAGGCAGCCGCACAGCCGAATGTACGCCAATAGGAGATCCGGGCAGGAGAAACTCGGATCTCCTATTGGCCACACGACCAATATGCCCCCTTCTCACTGTTGCCTTGATAACGCGCAGTGGAAGTTCATCGCTTGATTTTCTCCATGCAGGAGCAAAACACAATGGACTGAAGCCCGCTTTATCCGCAGGCCGGTACACCAGAATCCGCGAGCAGGCCCGCATCGCTGTTTATGCCCATGCCGGTGACTTCTTGCTGTTTCTGGCCGGCCCGAGCTACGGCACGCTGCTGGACGTGGCGGCCGCCACCGCCCGTATCGTCGCGGACTCGACGTTCGAGCAGGCTGCGGAGTGGGCGAGTGTGCCTCCGTGCCCGGGCCACCGAGGAGGACGCCTACGCGATCTTCGCGCCACTGGACGGCCGCGACGGCTGACAGCCGGCCGAGGTCAGGGCAACTCCCCCGCGGTCCAAGTACGTTGGGCCGATGCCCCTTCATCTGCGCGGCACCGTCCTCCCCGACGGTGCCACCCGCGACCTCTGGCTCCTCGGCGACCGCATCACCTTCGACCGCCCGTCGGCCGTCGAGGCGGAGACGGTGGCCGACGGCGGCTACCTGCTTCCGGGACTGGTCGACGTGCACACGCATCCCGGGTCCCCGTCCGAGAGCGAACCGGCCTTCTCCCCCGAGGCCTTCGCAGAGCAGATCGCCGCGCACCGGGACGCCGGGACGACGGCGTTGCGGTTCCCGGGGCTGCTGGGCGAGATTCCGGACGCGATGTGCGAGGCGCCCGACTCGCCGCGCATGATCACGGCCGGGCGCTGGCTGGCCTGGGCGGGCCTGTCGCGGAGTGCCGACTTCCACACCGTCACCGATGACCTCGTCGCCGCAGCCGTCGCCGAGGCCAAGGCCCACGACGGCTGGTGCAAGCTCATGGGCGACTGGGACTTCGAGGCGGACCCGGTGCCGTACGACCTCCTGCGCACCGTGACCGACGCGGTGCACGCGGCCGGGGGGCGGGTCGCCGCGCACTGCCAGTCGGCGCGGGGAGCGCTCAACGCCGCTCGTGCCGGGATCGACTCGATCGAACACGGGATGGGGATGCCGGAGGAGTGCGTGGCGCTGATGGCCTCCCACGGGGCCGTCTACGTCCCCACCCTCACCGCCTTCGCCCGCAGCGCACCCAGCATCAAGGACAACCCCCGCGGCCGCCTCTGGCACGAGGGCCACCGCATCATGATCCGCCGGGTCCGCGAGGCCCACGACGCCGGTGTCCACGTCCTCGCCGGCACCGACTCCGCCCCCTTCGGCAACGTCGCCACCGAGGTCGAGCACCTCATCGCCGCCGGCCTGCCCACCGACGTGGCGGTGGGCGCGGCGAGTTGGGCGGCGCGGGACTTCCTAGGGCTGCCGGGGCTGGTCGAGGGCGGGTTCGCCGACGTCACCGTGTACGACGCGGATCCGCGCCGGGAGCCGGGGGTGCTGCGGCATCCGCGGCGCATTGTGCTGCGGGGGCGGGTCGTGCGCTGAGCCGGGGACGAAACCGCCATGGGATACGGGGAGTTGTGGCACACTGCCGCGATGGTCGATCGGTCGTTCGCGGATCTCTCGCTCGCCGAGCTGTACGACACCCTCAACCCCTGGGGACCGGGTGATGACTTCTACCTCGGACTCGTCATGTCCGCCGACGCCGTCCTCGACGTGGGGTGCGGTACGGGGCAGTTGCTCCGACGGGCTCGTGCCGAAGGTCATCGCGAGCGCCTCGTCGGGCTCGACCCGGCTGCCGCCATGCTGGTGCAGGCGCGGCAGCACGGCGCCGACGTCGAATGGGTGCTCGGGGATCTGCGGACACGGCAGTGGTACGCGGAGTTCGATCTGGTCGTGATGACCGGCCACGCCTTTCAGGTGCTCGTCCGTGACGAGGAGTTGCGCCGCTCGCTGCGTGCCGTGCGCGCGGCGCTCGCCGACGGCGGGCGGTTCGTGTTCGAGACGCGGAACCCGGGGGCGCGGGCCTGGGAGGCGTGGACGCCCGAGCGGGTGCGGGAGGTCACCGACGCGGACGGGCGCGCCGTCCGTGTGTGGCACGAGGTCGCGCGGCCCGTCCTCGGGGATCGGGTGACGTTCACGGAGACCTTCGACAGTGCCGCCTGGCAGCAGCCGCTCGTCAGCCGCACCACCCTGCGCTTCCTCGGCCCCTACGCCCTGGACGGGTTCCTCCACGAGGCCGGACTCACCGTCGTCGAGCGGTACGGCGACTGGGGTCGAGGGCCGCTGACCCCCGCCAGCCCCGAGATCGTCACCGTGGCCCGGGCCGACTAGCTGTATTGATCACGAGCGTTGTTGACGCTTGCCGGACTTGATCATGGCGAAGACCTCCGGTGTGGTGGAGCTGTCCAGGACTGCACTGCACGGAGGTCTTCGTGTCCCACCGTAATGCCCGGCTGACCGTCCATGGCAGGCGGCTGCTGGTCGAACGTGTCCGCTCAGGGCGTCCGGTCGCCCATGTCGCCGCTGAGATGGGTATCTCCCGCGCCACGGCCCACAAGTGGATCCGGCACTGACGATCCGAGGGCGAGCCGGGCCTTGCCGACCGCTCCAGCAGGCCGCGCACGACGCAACACCGCACTGCGCCAAGCGTGGAGGCGCACGTCTGCCAACTGCGGCAGGCTCGCAAACTCGGCCCGGCCCGCCTCGGGCCGGTCCTGGGCCTGCCCGCCTCCACCACCCATCGCATCCTGGTCCGCCACGGCCTGAACCGGCTGGCCCACCTGGACCGGCCCACCGGGCAGGTCATCCGCTGCTACGAACGCGCCCGGCCCGGCGAACTCATCCACGTGGACGTCAAGAAACTCGGCCGGATCCCCGACGGCGGCGGCCACAAAGTCCTGGGCCGCCAGGCCGGCCGCGCCCGCCGCAGCAGCGTGGGCTTCGACTACGTCCACTCCGCCGCCGACGACCACAGCCGCCTGGCCTACAGCGAGATCCACCCAGACGAGAAGGCCACCACCTGCGCAGCCTTCCTGCGCAGGGCCGCCGCCTTCTTCGCCGCGTCGGACATCGACCGCATTGAACGAGTCCTGACCGACAACGCCTGGCCCTACCGCAAGAGCTTCGCCTGGCACCAAGCCCTGGCCGACCTCGGCGCGACAGGCAAACTCACCCGCAGCTACCGGTCCCAGACCAACGGCAAGGTCGAACGCTTCAACCGCACCCTGCTCGACGAATGGGCCTACCTACGGCCCTACACCAGCAACGCCGAACGCACCGAAGCCCTGGCAGACTTCCGCCACACCTATAACCACCACCGCTGCCACACCGCACTCGGCGGCCACCCACCCATCACCCGCGTCAACAACACTCCGGGTCAATACACCTAGCGCCTGTCCGCGTCCTCCTCCAGCGCCGCCAACGCCGGATCCAGCACGATGTCCTCCTCCCGCGCCTCGATCGTCGGCTCCTCCGGGAAGTGGCAGGCCGTCAAGTGGCCCGCGTGGTTGCCGGAGATCTGGATCAGCGGCGGTTCCTCGGCCGCGCACTTGTCCTGTGCCTTCCAGCAGCGGGTGCGGAAACGGCAGCCGGAGGGCGGGGAGATGGGCGACGGCACGTCACCGGCCAGGCGGATCCGCTCCCGCTGAGGCACCTCCTCGCCGTCTTCGCCGGCCACGTTCACCTCGGGCACCGCGGACAGCAGGGCGTGGGTGTAGGGGTGTCGGGGGCGGGTGTAGATGGAGTCGCGGTCGCCGACCTCGATCACCTTGCCGAGGTACATCACCGCCACGCGCTGGGAGAAGTGACGGACCACCGCCAGGTCGTGGGCGATGAACAGGAAGGCGATGCCCAGCTCCTGCTGGACCTTCTGGAGCAGGTTCACGACCTGCGCCTGGATGGAGACGTCGAGGGCCGACACCGGCTCGTCCGCCACGATCAGCTTCGGTTCCAGGGCCAACGCCCGTGCCACGCCGATACGTTGGCGCTGGCCGCCGGAGAACTCGTGCGGGAAGCGGTTGTAGTGCTCCGGGTTGAGGCCGACGATCTCCAGCAGCTCTCTGACCCGTTTCTCCCTTCCCCCCTCGGGCTCGATCCCGTTGATCTCCATCGGACCCGAGATGATCTTGCCGACCGTCTGACGCGGGTTCAGCGAGGAGTAGGGGTCCTGGAAGATCATCTGGATCTCGGAGCGGACCGGCGCCATCTGCCTGCGCGTGGCATGCGTGATGTCCTTGCCCCGGTAGGAGATGCGGCCGCCCGTCGGGTCCAGGAGTTTGGTGATCAGCCGGCCGGTCGTCGACTTGCCGCAGCCCGACTCCCCCACCAGGCCGAAGCTCTCGCCGACGTGCACGGTCAGGTCGATGCCGTCCACCGCCTGCACCTGGCCGACGGTCCGCCGGATCGGGAAGCCGCCCTTGACCGGGAAGTGCTTGACGAGCTTCTCCACCACCAGCAGCGGTTCACCGGGTTCGTCGGTGGCGGCATCGCGGGGTGCGGGGAGGACGAGGTCCTCTGTCATAGCCGTAGTCCTCCTCAGACGGGGCCGATCGGGGGGCACTAGCGCAGTCGGGGTTTGATCTCTTCGATGAAAATGGTCCGCTTGTCGTCCGCCGTCAGATGGCAGGCCGAGGAGCGGTCCGGGCCGAGCAACGGCACCTCGGTGACACAGCGGGCGCCGCCGACCCGGCCCCGGAAGGTGCAGCGGGGGTGGAAACGGCAGCCGGAGGGCGGGTGGAGCAGCGACGGCGGGGAGCCGGGGATGGGGGCCAGCGGGGCGTGCGGGTCCGAGTCCAGGCGGGGCATCGAGTTCAACAGGCCCCAGGTGTACGGGTGTTGCGGCGCCCTCAGCACCTCGCGCACCGAGCCGCGCTCCACCGCGCCGCCCGCGTACATCACCATGATGTCGTCGGCCATGTCGGCGATGACCCCGAGGTCGTGCGTGATGAAGATGATCGCCGAGCCGAACTCCTGCTGCAGGTCCTTCAGCAGGTCCAGGATCTGGGCCTGGACCGTGACGTCCAGGGCCGTGGTCGGCTCGTCGGCGATCAGCAGGTCGGGGTCGCAGACCAGCGCCATGGCGATCATCGCGCGCTGGCGCATACCGCCGGAGAACTGGTGGGGGTAGTCCTTCGCCCGCTGCCTGGGGTTGGGGATGCCGACCTTCCCCAGCATCTCCACCGCCCGCTCCCAGGCCACCTTCTTCGAGGCGCGCATGTGCTTCATGTACGGCTCGGCGATCTGCCGGCCCACCGTGTAGTACGGCGACAGCGCGGTGAGCGGGTCCTGGAAGATCATGGCGACCTTGTTGCCGCGCAGCTTCTCCAGCTCGGACTCGCGGGCGGTGGTCAACTCCTGGCCCTCCAGGAGGATCTCCCCCTCGACGGTGGTGAACATCGGGTTGTGCAGCCCGAGGATCGTCAGGTTCGTCACCGACTTCCCCGAGCCCGACTCGCCCACGATGCCCAGCGTCCTGCCGCGCTCCAGGTCGAAGGAGAGCCCCTCCACGGCCCGTACGACGCCGTCCTCGGTCTGGAAGCTGACGTGCAGGTCCCGCACCGACAGGAACGCGTCCGCGCCCGCCGGGACAGGGGCCCCGGCCTCCTTGGTCACAGTGGTCACGTCAGTGCTCCTCAGACAGGTCCTCTGGAACAGGTTCCCCGGCGCGGGCTAGGCCAGCCGCACGCGCGGGTCGATGAAGGCGTACGCGGCGTCGACGACGATGTTGCAGAGCAGGATCATGGTGGCGGAGAACAGCATCACGCCCAGCAGCAGCGGCAGATCGCTGAAGAACACCGACTCCACCGCCAGCCGGCCGAGCCCCGGAAGTCCGAAGGTGTACTCCGTGATGATGGCACCGCCGAGCAGCGATCCGAGGTCGATGCCGAAAATGGTGACGATGGGGATCAGCGAGCCGCGCCAGGCGTAGCGGAAGAAGACGTACCGCCGGGACATGCCCTTCGCCCGGGCGGTGCGGACGTGCTCCTCCTGGAGCTGCTCGATCATCGACGAGCGCGCCATACGGGTGTACTGCGAGGCGAAGATCGTGGAGAGCACCACCCAGGGCAGGAGCAGGCCGGTGAACCAGGCCACCGGGTCGGCGGTGAAGTCGTTGTAGGCGGGCTTGTCGAGGACCTGGGTCTGGTAGACGAGGACCGCCAGGGCCAGCGGGCCGAGGAAGTAGATCTGCATCGAGCTGATCACCATGGCGCCGGCCGTGAAGGTCTTGTCGACGATCGTGCCCCGCTTCCAGGCGGCGATCAGGCCGGTGCCCAGGCCGATGACCAGGAAGCAGACGGCCCCGCCGAGGGTGAGCGAGACGGTGGTGGGCAGGCGGTCCATCAGGGTGCCCCAGACCTGTTCGTTGGAGTGGTACGAGTACCCGAAACAGGGGGCGGGGCACGGCCCTTGGGCGAAGTCGTCGCTGCCCATGACGAGGTTGTGCAGGAAGATCCAGTACTGCTCGGGGATCGGCTTGTCGAGGCCGAGCACATGACGCAGGTTCTCGAGGTTGGCCGGGGTGCACGTCTTGCCGCACATCAGCAGGGCCGGGTCGCGCGGCATTCCGAAGAACAGCAGGAACGCGACGATGCTCAGCAGGAAGAGGATGACGACGGCGCCGAGGGACCGGCGGACGAGGAAGCGCAGCATGGCAGAGGCAGCTCTCAACGGGCCGGAGGGCATCCGGCGCACACAGTCGCGGGCGCGCCGGATGCCGGGCGGGCGGGGTTACTTGACGTACAGGCGGCGCGGGTCGACGCCGCCGATGACGTCGTCGTAGACGAGGCCGCCGATCTTGGATCCGGCGATCTGGACCTGCTTGTAGTAGGCCGTCGGGACGATGTTGACGACGTCCTTCACGATGTACTCGCCGAGCTTCTCCCACTCGCTCGCGGCCTTGGCCGGGTCGGCGATCCGGCTGATGCGGTCGATCTCACTGTTGATCCTGGGGTCGTTGATCTGCGAGTAGTTCTGCGCGCCCTCGGCGATCGCCCGGCCGTCGTACAGCGGCGGGATCACGGTCGAGGCGGACGGCCAGTCGGCGCCCCAGGAGGTGTGGAAGATGTCGTAGTTGTTGTCGAGCTTGCTGACCTGGTCGAAGTACGTCTCGGCCGGGATCTCCTGGCGCTGTACGTCGAAGCCGGCCTTCTCCAGGCCCGCCGCCATGGCGGTGGAGTACGCCTGGCCCTCCTGGGAGTTGATGTAGCCGAAGGTCAGCTTCGTGCCGACCTTGCCCGCCTCCTGGAGGATCTTCTTGGCCTTGGCGGGGTCACCCGCGGGGTTCTTCTTCTTGCCCCACGGGTCGAAGGACGGGTCGTAGCCGCTGACGGTCGGGCTGATGATGCCGCCCGCGACCTCCATCGCGGCACTGCCGCCGAAGGCCCGCACGAACGGTGAGACCGGCAGGGCGTAGGCGATGGCCTCGCGGACCTTCTTGTCCTGCATCGCCTTGTGACTGGTGTTGATGTTGATCTGACCGACGTACGGCTGGTAGCCGATGACCGTGCGGGACTTCATCTTCGGATCGTTCAGGACCTTCGACAGGTTGCCCGCGTCGACCGAGTTCTGCCAGCTGACGGCGGTCCGGTCGGTTCCCCCGTCGGCGATGAGGGCCTTGGTGGAGTCCTCGTACTGCTGGTTGAAGGTGATGTTGAACCGGTCGACGTACTGGTGGCGGATCGGGTCGGTCGCCGGGTCCCAGTTGGTGTTCTTCACCAGCACCATCGACTTGCCGGACTTGAAGGACTGGATCTTGTACGGCCCGGACACCACGGGGTCCTTGTCGTACTTCTCCTTGGTGTCGCCCTTCTGGGAGACGACCGCGTAGCCCGCCATCGCCAGCGCGTACGGCAGGTCGGGGTGCGGCTTCTTGAACTTGAAGACGACGGTCTTCGCGTCCGGTGTCTCCAGAACGCTGTCCGGCAGGTGCTTGCCCTTGAAGGGGCCGTCCGGCAGCAGCTTGCGGTAGTCGGAGCCCGGGGTGTCGGCCAGCCACTGCTGGACGTACGGCGGGCCCTGGTTGATGAAGGGGGCGAACTGCCGCTCGAAGGTGTGCCGGATGTCCGCGGAGGTGATCGCGGAGCCGTCCTCGAACTTGATGCCGTCCTTGAGCGTGTACTTCCAGGTCTTGCCGCCGTCCGTGGTGGTGCCGGAGTCGGTGGCGAGGTCGCCGACGACCTCGTGCTTGCTGCCGTCGTCGCTGGTCGCCTTGTAGCCGGTCAGCCCTCGGTGCAGCAGCAGGGCGACCTGCATCTCGTTGAACACATAGATCTGGGCCGGGTCGAGGTGGGCGTAACTGTCGCGGGCGGGCACCGAGATGGTGCCGCCGGGCTTGGCGCCCGGGACCTCGGGGGCAGGGCCCTTGGAGGCCGCGGCGTCGCCGAACTTGATCAGCGCCTTCTGCCGTTCGGCGTTCTCCTGCTGCTCCTTGTCGTTGGTGCCGCTCTTGCTGCCGCCCGAGCTGCACCCGGTCAGCACGAGTGCCGCGGCCGCGAGCACCGAGACCACGGCGTGTACGTGGCGTCCGCTCCTGCTCATCACTCGGTTTCCACCCATCTGTCGTCACCAGTGCGAAGGAACCCAGACCTTGGAGAACCTTGCAGGTCAGCTGGTCAGCGTGGTCAGCGCGCCGTCTTGGGGTCGAAGGCGTCCCTGACGGAGTCCCCGAGCAGGTTGAACGCCACGATGAAGACGATCATCGAGATGCCGGGGAAGAACATGTAGGTGATGTCGTTCTGCATCACGAGCTCGGTGGACGCCTTGGCGAACATCTGCCCCCAGTCCGGCGTCGGTTCGACGATGCCCACGCCGAGGAAGGACAGACCGGCCTCGGCGGTCACGAAGTTGGGGAGCATGTAGGTGCCCTGCACGAGGATCGGCGTGACCACGTTCGGCAGGATCTCCTTGCGGATGATCCGCCCCGGCGGGGCCCCGCTGACCTTGGCCGCCTCGATGAACTCCCGCTCCCGCAGGGCGAGTGTGGTGCCTCTGAGGACCCGTCCGAGACTCATCCAGCCGAGGAACCACTGCACGAGGATGAGGGCGACGACCCGGACGTAGACCGGGGTCTCGTCGCGCGGACTGACGAACAGTGAGACGACCACGGGCATGCTGGCGATGAAGAACAGCTGGGCCGGGAAGGCGAGGAGGAAGTCGATGACCCGGCTGATCCAGTAGTCGGCCTTGCCGCCGAGGTAGCCCGCCGTGACGCCGAGGAGGATCCCGGTGAGGACCGTCGCCAGCGTGACGGCGACGGAGATCATCAGCGAGGTGCGGATGCCGTAGAGGAGCTTGGTGAAGACGTCGTAGCCGTTGCCCGGTTCGAGGCCGAACCAGAACTCGCCGCTGATGCCGCCGTTGGGCTGCACGGGTACGCCCGCGCTGTCGAAGAGCTCGGGGCGCTCGTCGGCGTAGACCGTGTACGGGTCCTTGCCGTACAGCTTGGAGATCACCGGGGCGAGCAGCCCGATCAGGAAGAAGAACAGGACGACACAGGCCGAGATCACGCCGGTGCGGTCGCGCTTGAAGCGGATCCACATCAGTTGGCCGGGCGACCGGCCGACTAATCGCTCCACCTCGGTCTTCGCCGGTGGCTGTGGTTCGCCGTCCGCGACGACCGGGGTCCCTTCGCCCTCAACGCCGATAGGACTTGTCACAGTTCGTCCGTTTCACAGGTGTGGGTGTACAGACGTCTGGCCCGAGCTTGCCGCTAACTATCTGCCATGAGCCAACTACCGACTACCGTCTTTTCAATTTCGATTCAGTCACAGCTGACGCATGGCAAAGCATGAAAAAGCCCGGGTTCCCCCGTGTTGGGGAACCCGGGCTCAACTACCCGATGATCAGCCGTGCTTGGCGCGGCTCGCGGCACGGGCGCGCTCGCGGGCGTCCAGGTTCACCTTGCGGATACGGACCGCCTCCGGGGTGACCTCGACGCACTCGTCGTCGCGGCAGAACTCCAGGGACTGCTCCAGCGACAGCTTGCGCGGCGGGACGATCGACTCGGCCACATCGGCCGTGGAGGACCGCATGTTGGTGAGCTTCTTCTCCTTGGTGATGTTGACGTCCATGTCGTCGGCGCGCGAGTTCTCGCCGACGATCATGCCCTCGTACACCTCGGTGCCGGGCTCGACGAACAGCACACCGCGCTCCTGGAGGTTCGTCATCGCGAACGCGGTGACGGCACCGGAGCGGTCGGCGACCAGCGAGCCGTTGTTGCGGGTCTGCAGGGTGCCGAACCAGGGCTCGTGGCCCTCGTGGATGGAGTGCCCGATGCCCGTACCGCGGGTCTGGGTCAGGAACTCGGTCCGGAAGCCGATGAGACCGCGCGACGGCACGACGAACTCCATGCGCACCCACCCGGAGCCGTGGTTGGACATGTTGTCCATACGGCCCTTGCGGACACCCATCAGCTGCGTGACGGCGCCCATGTGCTCCTCGGGCACGTCGATGGTCATGCGCTCGACGGGCTCGTAGACCTTGCCGTCCACGTCCTTCGTGACGACCTGCGGCTTGCCGATGGTCAGCTCGAAGCCCTCGCGGCGCATCTGCTCGACCAGGATGGCCAGCGCCAGCTCACCACGGCCCTGCACCTCCCAGGCGTCGGGGCGCTCGGTGTCCAGGACGCGGAGGCTGACGTTACCGATCAGCTCGCGGTCGAGGCGGTCCTTGACCTGGCGGGCGGTGACCTTGCGGTCCTTCACCGCCGCCTTCGCGTCGGCACCCTTGCCGGTGCCGCCACGGCCGACCAGCGGGGAGGTGTTGGTGCCGATGACCATGGAGATCGCGGGCTCGTCGACGGTGATGAGCGGCAGCGGGACCGGGTTCTCCGGGTCGGCCAGGGTCTCGCCGATCATGATGTCCGGGATACCGGCGACGGCGCAGATGTCACCGGGACCGGCCTTCTCCGCCGGCTTGCGCGTCAGCGCCTCGGTCATCATCAGCTCGGAGATACGCACGTTGGTGACGGACCCGTCGCGCTTCATCCAGGCGACGGTCTGCCCCTTCTTCAGCTCGCCCTGGTGCACGCGCAGCAGCGCGATACGGCCGAGGAAGTTGTCGGCGTCGAGGTTGGTGACGTGCGCCTGGAGCGGGGCGGCGTCGTCGTACGTCGGGGCCGGGATGTGCTCCAGGATCGTCGAGAAGAACGGCTCGAGGCTGGTCGAGTCGCTCGGTACGGTCCCGTCCGCCGGCTTGGTCAGCGACGCGATGCCGTCACGGCCGCACGCGTAGACGATCGGGAACTCGATCTGCTCCTCGTCGGCGTCCAGGTCGAGGAAGAGGTCGTAGGTCTCGTTGACGACCTCGTCGATACGGGCGTCGGGCCGGTCCGTCTTGTTGATGCAGAGGATGATCGGCAGCCGGGCCTGGAGGGCCTTGCGCAGCACGAACCGGGTCTGCGGGAGCGGGCCCTCGGACGCGTCGACGAGCAGCACGACGCCGTCCACCATCGACAGACCACGCTCGACCTCGCCACCGAAGTCGGCGTGGCCGGGGGTGTCGATGATGTTGATGGTGATGACGTCCCCCCCGTCCTTCGGGTGGTACTTCACCGCCGTGTTCTTGGCCAGGATCGTGATGCCCTTCTCACGCTCCAGGTCGTTCGAGTCCATCATGCGGTCGTCGACGCCTTCGAGCTGGTGGGCGGCGAAGGCACCGGCCTGCTTCAGCATGCCGTCGACGATGGTGGTCTTGCCGTGGTCGACGTGGGCGACGATAGCGACGTTGCGGATGTCGTGGCGCGTGGCCATATTGCGGCGTTCTCCCGGAGTGTGAGGATGGCCTGCGCGTCTGTCTGTGTGACGCGGGCCCTGCCGGGCTTGACACGCCACGGCCTCACCCCATGGTACGTGTCCGCTCCCACTGGGGCTCGCCGGGCTATGTCGGCGCAGGTGGGGGCGGCTTTGGGGCGCCCCCGCCGCCCCTACCCGTCCCGTCCTCAAGGGGCGCTGCCCCTTCGACCCCGCTCCCAGGGGGCTCCGCCCCCTGGACCCCCGCTCCTCAAACGCCGGAGGGGCTGAGTTTTTCAGCCCGTCCGGCGTTTGAGGACGAGGCCCGAAGGGC
>NZ_JBIWIY010000005.1:405976-438992 GCF_044764885.1 Streptomyces sp. NPDC093591 | reverse complement strand
CTGGCGTTGATTTTTGGCACGCTGTTGAGTTCTCAAGGAACGGACGCTTCCTTTGTACTCACCCTCTCGGGCTTTCCTCCGGGCGCTTCCCTTCGGTCTTGCGTTTCCGACTCTATCAGATCCTTTTCTGATCCGATTTCCTCGGCGCTTTCCAGGTTCCCGCTCTCGCGTTTCCCTTTCCGGCGACTCCGACTTTATCAGAAGTTTCGGACCGGACTGACCGGCCACTCATTTCCGAAATCATCGGGAGGGGCTTCTTGGGAATCGATGTTCCACTGAAGCAGACAGATGCTCACTCCGCCCGGGGCGGGATGTGCATCCCCTTCCAGGCAACTGTTCGAATCTACCTCCCCACTCGCTCCGTGTCAACGGCTCTCGTGGGGCGAAGAGGAGACTAGCAGCTCAACAGGGGTGGTCGCACATCAGGCGGCCGTCGGCACGGCGGCGCTTCGCTCGGCCGCCTCGACGTCGCCCGTCTCACCGGCGCGGGCGGCCCGTCCGCCGAGGACATAGACGTACGCGAGGAAGGCCAGTTCAGCGACGACGCCGATGCTGATGCGCGCCCACGTGGGCAGGCCCGACGGGGTGACAAAGCCTTCGATGGCGCCGGAGACGAAAAGGACCAGGGCGAGGCCTATCGCCATGCCGATTGCGGCTCGGCCCTCCTCGGCGAGGGCGGAACGTCGCGTGCGGGGGCCCGGGTCTATGAGGGTCCAACCGAGGCGTAGGCCTGTGCCGGCAGCGACGAAGACTGCGGTCAGTTCGAGGAGGCCGTGCGGCAGGACGAGGCCGAGGAAGGTGTCCAGGCGCCCTGCCGAGGACATCAGGCCGAAGCCGACACCGAGGTTGAGCATGTTCTGGAAGAGGATCCAGAGCACCGGGAGGCCGAGGAAGACGCCCAGTATCAGACAGAGGGCGGCGGCCCAGGCGTTGTTCGTCCAGACCTGGGCCGCGAAGGAGGCTGCGGGGTGGCTTGAGTAGTACGTCTCGTACTGGCCGCCGGGACGGGTGAGCTCTCGGAGTTCGCTGGGGGCCGCGATGGTGGCCTGTACTTCGGGGTGCGTGCCTATCCACCAGCCCAGGAGAGCCGCGACGAGGGTGGACAGGAGTGCCGTGGGTACCCACCAGTGGCGCGACCGGTAGACCGCGGCTGGGAAGCCGTGGGCAAGGAAGCGGGTGGCATCGCGCCAGGATGCGCGTCGTGCGCCTGTCACGGCGCTACGCGCGCGTGCCACCAGTTGGCTGAGCCGACCCGTCAGCTGCGGGTCCGGGGCACTGGACTGGATCAGGGAGAGGTGGGTGGCTGTGCGCTGATAGAGGGCGACGAGTTCGTCGGCCTCGGCGCCTGTGAGGCGGCGCTGGCGTCCGAGCAGGGCGTCGAGGCGGTCCCACTCGGCTCGGTGGGCGGTGACGAAGACGTCGAGGTCCATCTGCTTTCCTGCTCCCCGGCTGTTCGTCGGCGACTCGTCGTGGATGTCAGCTTGTCGTACTGCGACGCAATGCGCCCTCAGCTTGGCAGACTGGCCATTCCAGGGGCAGGTCAGGGGAAGGACAGACCGCGTGAGTGAGCTGGTGACGGGCGAGGCGGTGGCGCTGGAGTTGCGCCCCGCGAAGCTGCCTAGCAGGGCGCTGGCCGTGCTGCTCGATCTGGCCGTGGCCGTGATCGCGTACATCGTCGTGACCATTGGGGTGGTGGCGGCCACTGCTTCTCTGGATGAGGCTGCGCAGGCCGCGCTGTCGATCGCGATGTTCGTTCTGCTGCTGGTCGGCGGGCCGATCGCGGTCGAGACGCTCAGTCACGGGCGCTCTCTCGGGAAGTTGGCGTGCGGGCTGCGGGTGGTGCGTGACGACGGCGGACCGATCCGGTTCCGGCACGCTCTGGTGCGTGGCCTCATCGGTGTGATCGAGATTCTGATGACGCTGGGCGTCGTCGCCGTCATCGCTTCGCTGGTGTCCGCGCGCGGGCGGCGGCTCGGTGACGTGTTCGCCGGAACTCTCGTCGTACGGGAACGGGTGCCGCTCGCCCGGACGGGCTTCGTTCCTCCGCCTCCGCCGTGGTTGGCCGGACGGTTCTCGGGGCTTGATCTGTCGGCGGTTCCGGATGGGCTGTGGCTGGCCATTCGTCAGTACCTGATGCGGATGCAGCAACTCGACCCTCAGGTGGGATGGAGCATGGCGGAGCGGCTAGCGACGGATCTCGCGGCGCGTACGGGCACTCCGGCGCCGCAGGGGGTGCCGCCGGCGGCATATCTCGCGGCGGTTCTGCAGGAACGGCAAGCGCGGGAGGCGCGGCGTGCGTTCGGCAATGGACGGACTCCGGATGGGATGAGCCCAGGGGGTGGTGCGGAGGCTCCGGCCGTGCCGCCCGCCGCTGCTGCGTCTGTGCCTGGTGCGTACGGAGCAGGGGAGTTTCCGCTCGGCGCTCAGCCCTCAGGTCGGGCGGAAAGGGATCGCTCCCCGGTACCGCAGGACGCAGTGCAGGAGGCGCCGTCGCCCGACCGACCCACCACCGGCTTCGTCCCGCCGGCGTAGCGCCTCAGCGGGCGAGCACGGCGTACCGCAACGATCGGCGGTTCGGCGAGTCCGGCCGCTCGGCCCTGCCGAACTGCCGCGCCCCTCACCTGCGCCTGCTCACTGACCTGCCTGCCTCGTCCGGCCTTCCCCTCTGCCCGGCCGTCGCTCAAGCGAACGTCGACGGTGGCGAGTCCAAGTCCTCCAGCTCGATGCCGGGGGCAGCGAGGACCACGTCACCCGCGATGTGTACGGCGTGCTGCTCGCCCGTGTCCAGGGCTGTGACCTGGTACTCGTCCACGGTCAGGGGGGCGTTGTCAGTGGCGTGTGTTTCTCTGTTCACCAAGGCCCAGGACTGGTCCACGGTGCGGGGGGCGAGGACCGGATCCGTGAAGGCCACGAGGCGTACGCGGGTTGCCGAGGCGGAAGGGGTGAGGCGAAGGAGACGAGTGGTGGCGATGAGGAACGCGGGGGATGCGCCGGTGAAGGCATGGGCGCGCACATTGCCTTCTGTGGCGTGAGCCCCGGTGGGGTCGGTGCGGACCCACGTGACACCGTCGAGAGCGGCGCCGCGCACCTGCCAGCCGGCCGCGTGGAGTTCGAGACGGATGGGGCGGCCGAGTTCGTCCAGGGTGAGGTCGACGGAGCCGCTGTGATCACCCGCGGGGGTGGTCAGCTGGGAGACGTAGCGCCAGCCGGAAGGGCCGGGGGCGCAGTGGAAGTGCTCTTCTGCGAGGGGGGTGTGATCGTGCGGATCGTGGAGCGAATAACGGCCGCGGGGCATCGGGGTCCTGGGTCTTGACGGGCTGGTCCAGCCACATGGCCGAAGTGGCCACGCGGGCCAATGGGCAGGCCCCCGGCACGGGGGTGCGGGGGCCTGCCTCTGAGGATCTGCCGCTGAGGGGCGTGCCGGTGCACGCGGCAGCGGCTCGGCTCAGTACCGGTAGTGGTCCGGCTTGTACGGGCCCTCGACCTCGACGCCGATGTACGCGGCCTGCTCGGGGCGGAGCGTCGTCAGCTTCACACCGAGCGAGTCCAGGTGGAGGCGCGCGACCTTCTCGTCCAGGTGCTTGGGCAGCGTGTAGACGCCGGTCGGGTAGGCGTCCGGCTTGGTGAACAGCTCGATCTGGGCCAGGGTCTGGTCCGCGAAGGAGTTGGACATCACGAAGGACGGGTGACCGGTCGCGTTGCCCAGGTTCAGCAGGCGGCCCTCGGACAGGACGATGAGGACCTTGCCGTCGGGGAAGGTCCAGGTGTGGACCTGCGGCTTGACCTCGTCCTTGACGATGCCCGGGACCTTGGCGAGGCCGGCCATGTCGATCTCGTTGTCGAAGTGGCCGATGTTGCCGACGATCGCCTGGTGCTTCATCTTGGCCATGTCCGAGGCCATGATGATGTCCTTGTTGCCGGTCGTGGTGATGAAGATGTCGGCCTTGTCGATGACCTCGTCGAGGGTCGTGACCTGGTAGCCGTCCATCGCCGCCTGGAGGGCGCAGATCGGGTCGATCTCGGTGACGATCACGCGGGCGCCCTGTCCGCGCAGGGACTCCGCGCAGCCCTTGCCCACGTCGCCGTAGCCGCAGACGACCGCGGTCTTGCCGCCGATCAGGACGTCGGTGGCGCGGTTGATGCCGTCGATCAGGGAGTGGCGGCAGCCGTACTTGTTGTCGAACTTCGACTTGGTGACGGCGTCGTTGACGTTGATCGCCGGGAAAAGGAGGACGCCGTCGCGCTGCATCTCGTACAGGCGGTGGACGCCGGTCGTGGTCTCCTCGGTCACGCCGCGGATCTCGGAGGACAGCTGGGTCCACTTCTGCGAGCCGTCGGTGATGGTGCGGTGCAGGAGTTCGAGGATGACGCGGTGCTCGTCGGACTCGGCGGTGTCGACGTCCGGGACCTTGCCGTCCTTCTCGTACTCGACGCCCTTGTGGACGAGGAGGGTGGCGTCACCGCCGTCGTCCAGGATCATGTTCGGGCCGCCGGTGGGGGTGTTCGGCCAGGTCAGGGCCTGCTCCGTGCACCACCAGTACTCCTCCAAGGTCTCGCCCTTCCAGGCGAAGACCGGGATGCCCTGCGGGTTGTCGGGCGTGCCGTTCGGGCCGACGGCGATCGCGGCGGCGGCGTGGTCCTGGGTGGAGAAGATGTTGCAGGACGCCCAGCGGACCTCGGCGCCCAGGGCGGCCAGGGTCTCGATGAGGACGGCGGTCTGCACCGTCATGTGCAGGGAGCCTGTGATGCGGGCGCCGGCCAGCGGCTGCGCCTCGGCGTACTCCTTGCGGATCGCCATCAGGCCGGGCATCTCGTGCTCGGCGAGGGTGATCTCCTTGCGGCCGAACTCGGCCAGGGAGAGGTCGGCGACCTTGAAGTCCTGTCGGTTCTCGACAGTCGTCATTACGAGCTGCTCCTCGGGGTTGGGTCGAGGGTGGGTACGGCTGGTCTGCGCGGCGGCGGACACCGGGGTGCCCGAAGAGGACACAGGCATGCCCGCGTACGCGCAGCGCAGTTCGTCGGAGGCCCTCTCTCCCTCGGTCGGTCCGCGTCGGGACCGCCCGACCGCCATCAGCAGCGACGTCTGGCTCTGTCCCAAGCTACACCGGGAGGCCCGGCCGCCCCCAGTCCGCCTCCGAACAGATCAGGCCATCAAGGGAGTCGTGTGGGGACGGACGAGGGGGTGTTCACGGGTCGGTGGGAGATCAGGTGACGGTCGGGTGCGGGAGGGATAACAGGACGCCAACGAACCGCGATCAGGAGACGGCAGACCGGGATGATGCGGGATCTTTGTGCCTTTGAGCCTGTGGCTCGGTGGTGCAGGATGCCGGGAATCGGAATCGGAACATCTGATCGATCTTGCGAGACGTCCGGGGCGGCGTTTCCGCATGACAAAGGCGTTAGGAGATCGACGTGACAAGTCCGGCCGGCACTCCCCCCACGGGCAGCGGCGGTGGCGAGGGCAAGCGGTTGAAGCTGCTCGCGGTGACCGCGTGCCCGACTGGCATCGCGCATACGTACATGGCGGCGGAGAAGCTCGCGCAGGCCGCCGAGAGCCGCGGTGTCGAGATGAAGGTGGAGACCCAGGGATCCATCGGGGCTGAAAACGTCCTCGATGACAACGATGTCAAGAACGCGGACGGCATCATCGTCGCCGCGGACAAGGACGTGGACCTGAGCCGTTTCGCGGGCAAGCGGGTCCTGACGGTCGGGGTGGCCGAGGGCATTCACCACCCCGAGCGGCTGATCGAGCGGGTGCTGTCGGCGCACGTGCACACGGCAGGGGCCACCCCCACGGCCCGCGCGGCCGGTGGCAAGGAGCGGAGCGTCGGGTACAAGGCGCTGATGAACGGGGTCAGTTACATGATCCCGTTCGTCGTGGTCGGCGGGCTGCTGATCGCGATCTCGCTCTCGCTGGGTGGGCACACCGACCCGTCGGGCGGTCTGGTCATCCCGAAGGACTCCTTCTGGATGGACATCAACAACATCGGCGTCATCGGCTTCACGCTGATGGTGCCGATCCTGTCCGGCTACATCGCGTACGCCATCGGGGATCGGCCCGCACTCGTGCCGGGCATGATCGGCGGCTGGATCGCCAACACGGGTTCGCTGTACGACTCGAAGGCGGGCGCCGGGTTCATCGGGGCGATCGTGACCGGGTTCCTCGCGGGCTATCTGGTGCTGTGGATCAAGAAGGTCAAGGTCCCGAAGTTCGTGCAGCCGATCATGCCGATCATCGTGATCCCGATCGTGGCGACCACGGCGCTCGGGCTGTTCTTCATCTACGTCATCGGGAAGCCGATCTCCTGGGTGTTCGAGCACCTGACCAGCTGGCTGAGCGGGATGACCGGCACGAGCGCGATCCTGCTCGGTGCGATTCTCGGGCTGATGATCGCGTTCGACATGGGCGGGCCGGTCAACAAGACGGCGTTCCTGTTCGGTGCCGGGCTCATCGCGACCGGCAACCAGACGGTCATGGGCATGTGCGCGGCCGCGATCCCGGTCATGCCGTTGGGGCAGGGCCTCGCCACGCTCATACGTAAGCGGCTCTACACCGAGCAGGAACGGGAGACGGGGCTGGCCTCGCTGTTCATGGGCTGCTTCGGCATCTCCGAGGGCGCGATCCCGTTCGCCGCGGCGCGGCCCGCGCAGGTCATCCCCGCCAACATGCTGGGCGGCGCGGTGGCCGGTGCGATCGCCGGGGTCGCGGGCGTCGAGGACGCGGTGCCGCACGGCGGGCCGATCGTGGCCGTGCTGGGTGCGGTGAGCGGCGTGCCGATGTTCTTCGTGGCCGTGGTGATCGGCTCGGTCGTCACCGCGCTGACCACGGTGGCGCTGATCGACCTGAGCGAGCGCAGGCGGCGCGGCGAGGCGCTCGCCGGTGCGGGTACGGCCGGGCCCGAGCCCGCGCTGGTCGGGGCGGACGTCGGAGGGCCTGAGGCTGGTGTCGTCGGCGAAGGGCCGGGCGCCGCCGGTGCCGTCGTGGCGCAGCGGGTCGTACATCAGTCGGAGCGCGAGTCAGAGGCGGTCGACAGCGCTGATGCGGGCATCGCCCCGGCCGAGGTCCTCTCCGGCTATCTCACCGAGCGGACCGTGAAGGTCGAACTCGGTGCGGCCGACAAGGAGTCCGCGATTCGGGAGATGGCCGAGTTGCTGGCGCGGACCGGGAAGGTCGCGGATGTGGGCGAGCTGGTGGCGACCGCGCTGCGGCGGGAGGCGCAGGGGACGACCGGGCTCGGGGAGGAGATCGCGATTCCGCATGCCAAGACGGATGCGGTGACCGCGCCGGTCGTCGCTTTCGCACGGTCCGCGGAGGGCGTCGAGTGGGGCTCGCTGGACGGTACGCAGGCGCGGCTGGTGTTCATGATCGCCGTACCGGAGGCGGCCGCGGTGGACGAGCATCTGCGGATTCTGGCGCTGCTGTCGCGAAAGTTGACGGACGCGGGCTTCCGGGAGCGGCTGCTGGCGGCCAGGGACGAATCCGCGGTGCTCGGTGTGCTGAGCGAGATCCGGTAGCCGAGGCGGGAAACAGGCGGAAGCGAGCGAGATGTCCCCGGGGGGAGAGAGAAGTGCGGGCCTGCGGCCGTAACGCCGTGGGCCCGCACGGACGCTGCACGGAGGGCGGCTGCTTTCCGCCGCCGCGGACGTGCCGCCTGGGGAGGAAGTGCTGATGGAGCAGGGACGAAGACTCGCGGTCACCGCGTGGGTGCTGGGCCCGCTGGGGGTGGTGCTGGTGATCGGGTCCGTGCTGTGGCTGCGGACGGGTTATGTGCTGTCCAGCGTGTCGAGCGAGAGCATGAGGCCCACGTACGACATCGGCGACCGGATCGTCGCCGAGCGGGTGGGCGTGGACGAGGTGCGGCGGGGCGACATCGTGCTGTACACGGCGCCGGAGCGCTACGGCGACCTGGCCGTCATTCAGCGTGTCATCGCCGTCGGCGGCGACCGCGTCGTCTGCTGCGCGGGCACGGGCACGGCGCGGGAGCGGATCACCGTCAACGGCAAGCCGGTCAGCGAGCCGTATGTGCACGAAGGCGTCGCCAACGGCGGGCCCCCGTACACCGCTACGGTGCCCGAAGGCCGGCTGTTCCTGCTCGGCGACAACCGTATGAACTCCCGCGACTCACGTTCCTTCGCCGAGGACCACGACGGGACGGTGCCCGTGGATACGGTCATGGGCCGGGTGATCGACAGCTATGTGATGCCGATGCTGCTCGCCGCGGCCACGCTGCTCGGGCTTCTCCTCGCGATCGTCGGGCTCGTCCTCGGGATCACGGCACGGGGCGTGCGGCGGCGGCCGGCGGCGCAGGTTGCCCTGTGGCCGCAGCACTTTTGACGGTCCTGCCGACCCCGCAGGGGATACGCGACGGGGGCCCGCCGATCGCCTCGGCGGGCCCCCGTCGCCGTACGGACAGGTGCCGTACAGCGAGCTGTCGTACGGGAATCAGTGCTCGGTGTCGTGCGGGGTCGGCCCCCCGGGCGTCGCCTCGCGGTCCGCGCCCTTGGTTGCCTCGGCCTCGCTGTAGATGTCGGGCTCGAGGTAGATCACGCGGGCGATCGGGACGGCCTCGCGGATGCGGGCCTCGGCGGCGTCGATGGCGGCGGCGATCTCGGTGGCCGTGTCCTCGTGCTGGACGGCGATCTTGGCGGCGACCAGGAGTTCCTCGGGGCCGAGGTGGAGCGTGCGCATGTGGATGATGCCGGTGACCGTGTCGCCGTCGACGATGGCGGCCTCGATCTTCTGGACCTCCTCGACGCCGGCGGCCTCGCCGAGCAGCAGCGACTTGGTCTCGACGGCCAGGACGATCGCGATCAGGACGAGCAGGATGCCGATGCAGATGGTGCCGATGCCGTCCCAGACGCTGTCGCCGGTGAGCAGGGCCAGGCTGACGCCGCCCAGGGCGAGGATCAGGCCGACCAGCGCGCCGAGGTCCTCCAGGAGGACGACGGGCAGCTCGGGGGCCTTGGCGTGGCGGACGAACTCCTTCCAGGACTTCTTGCCCCGCAGGACGTTGGACTCCTTGATGGCCGTCCGGAAGGAGAAGGTCTCGGCGATGATCGCGAAGACGAGGACGCCGACCGGCCAGTACCAGTGCTCGATGTCGTGCGGGTGCTTGATCTTCTCGTAGCCCTCGTAGAGGGCGAACATGCCGCCGACGGAGAACAGGATGATCGAGACGAGGAAGGCGTAGATGTAGCGCTCCCGGCCGTAGCCGAAGGGGTGCTGCGGGGTCGCCTCGCGCTTGGCCTTCTTGCCGCCGACCAGCAGCAGAGCCTGGTTGCCGGAGTCGGCGAGCGAGTGCACGCCCTCGGCGAGCATCGACGACGAGCCGCTGAACGCGAACGCAACGAACTTCGCTGCCGCGATCGCGAGGTTGGCGGCGAGTGCCGCCACGATCGCCTTGGTACCGCCTGACGCGCTCATGTGTCGCGTTGTCCCTTCGCCTTCGGAGCCTTCGGAGCCTTCGTGGCACTCGTGGCCTTCGTACGTACGCCGGTGCGCCGTCCAGGGTGTCGCCGAGGGAGAGTGCGGCCCTCGATCGGCTTTGCCCGTCCTTTGCCGGTGGGCCATTGTTGCAGCCCGGTCCGACAACGGCGCGCCAGGTCGTCCGACGGTCTCGGTCAGGCCACGACCGTGGCCCTGAAGACCGTACCGGCCCCGGACACTTGGGCGTTTTCGCCAGCCGGTACGAAGACGGACTGACCGGGGGTCAGCTCATGCTCACCGGCGCGGACGGAACCCGCCGTGCAGAGCAGGATCTGCGGGGTCGCGCGCGTGAGGTCGTGCGCGGTGGTGCCTTCCGGGAGGACGTAGCGGGACAGCCGGAACTCGTCGATCGGCGTCTCGTAGACCTCCTCGCCGTCCGGGGCGGCCTCGGGGCGCAGCACGCCCGGGTCGCCCGCCTCGAAGCGGACGATGCGCAGGAGTTCGGGGACGTCGACGTGCTTGGGGGTCAGGCCGCAGCGCAGGACGTTGTCGGAGTTGGCCATGATCTCGACGCCGAGGCCGTTGAGGTAGGCGTGCGGGATGCCGGCGCCGAGGAACAGGGCCTCGCCGGGCTGCAGGCGGACGTAGTTGAGCAGCATGGCGGCGATGACGCCCGGGTCGCCCGGGTAGTGGTGGGCGATGTCGGCGTAGGGCGCGTAGTCGCCGCCGAGGCGGGTGCAGGCGGCCGCGGCTTCGGCAACGGTGTGGGCCATTTCGTCCGGGTCCGCGGTGAGTACGGCGGTGAGCACCTCCCGCAGCGCCGCCTCCTCGGGGTGCGCGTGCAGCAGGTCGACGTACGGCTTCAGGGAGCCGACGCCGAGGCCGTCCAGCAGGTCGGCGGTCTGGACGGGGTCGCGGAAGCCGCACAGGCCGTCGAACTCGGTGAGCGCGCAGATCAGTTCCGGCTTGTGGTTGGCGTCCTTGTAGTTGCGGTGGCCGGCGTCCACGGGGATGTTGCGGCGCTCCTCGTCCTCGTAACCCTCCTTCGCCTGCGCCAGGTTGGGGTGCACCTGGAGGGAGAGGGGGGCTCCGGCGGCGAGGATCTTGAGGAGGAAGGGCAGACGGGGGCCGAACTTCGCCACGGCCGTGGCGCCCAGCTCACGCTCCGGGTCGGCCTCGATGACCTCGACGAGCGTCCCGCGCTCGGTGCGCGAGGGTGCGCCCGGGTGCGCGCCCATCCACATCTCCGCCTGCGGCTCGCCGGTCGCCTCGGCGCCGAGGAGCTTCGGGATCGCGGTGGTGGAACCCCAGGCGTAGGGGCGGATGGTGTTGTCGAGGCGGTCCATGCGGTTGTCTGCCTGCTCTCTGTGCGTGACGCCGGGTCTCTTCGGGGGCGCTTCGGGATCCCTTCGGGATCTCCTCGCGGTCTCTTCGCGGTCTCTTCGGTAGGACGCCGGGTTCGCCTTGTGTACGACTGCTGGTTCCTCGTGCGTACGGCTGTCAGGGCGTCCTGAGACAGATCAGGCTCCCGAGGCGAGCGCCAGGTAAACGGCGGCGAAATCCGTGATGGCGATCAGTTCCGCGAGGGTCTCGAGTTCGCCGCCCGGCTCCGGCTCGAGTTCGCTGATCGGCGTGTCATGGCTGAGGGCCAGGTCACGGGCGGCGGGCGCGGCGGTGAGACCGCCGAGCGGGCGGTCGCGCAGCAGCACCACGCGCGCGTGCAGGGCCGGTGCCTCCTCCACGCGGTCACGGAAGAAGTCGTCGGGGTCGGCGCTGGCCGCGAGCGTGCCCGCGAGCAGGGCGCTGTGCGCGGCGAGCGCTTCGGGCAGCTCGGCGACGAGGGCGGGGTGGCCGGCGAGTTCGGCGAGCGCGGCGGCGAGACGGCGGCCGGCCGGGCCGGCGGAGACGCCCTCGGTCCAGATCAACGGGAGCGTGTCGGCGAGTTCGGCGGCCAAGGTCTTGGCGGGGTTGCTGTAGGTCGCGATGGCGGGGCCGCAGCGTTCGGCGATGTGGTCGAGGCGATCGGCGACCTTCTCCAAGGCGTCGGGCGGGGCGGCGAGCATGCCGGTGCGGTCGAGGAGCGCCAGGAGCGGGGTGAGCAGTGCCCACAGGACGCCGGGGGCGGAGGCCGCGAGGGGTTCGTCCTGCTCGTACGGGGCCGTCGCCATCGGCACGAAAAGGCCGTGGTTGTTGTGCACCGCCTCGGTGAGCGGGGAGCCGGCCGGGGCCACGGCCACGACCGTGCAGCCGCGGCGGTAGGCCTGCTCGGCGAGCAGGGACAGGCCCGGCTCGGAGCCGTCGGGGGTGGTGATCAGCAGCAGGTCCACGGAGCCGGCCCAGCCGGGCAGCTCCCAGCGCAGGGCGCCCGCGGCGGGGGCGACGCCGGCCGGGGCCAGTCGGGTGACGGGGCTGGTGGCGCCTGCGAGCGTGCCGAGGAGGTCGGCGACGCAGATGGCGGCGGCGCCGGGGCCCGCGATGAGGATGGCGCGGGGACGGCCGTCGGGCTTGAGGTCGTGGACGCCGGCCTCGGCGGCGTGCCGGGCGGCGGTGCGGACACGGGCGCCTGCTTCGGCCGCGCCGCGCAGCAGGGCACGGCGGTCGGCCTCTGCGAGCGCCTCCGGCGTGTCGAGCAGCGATTCGTCGAGCATGGGTGGCAGCCTCCGATCGCCGGGTTGTCTGGGGCGTGTTTTCTGCGCGGGTGTGTTCGACGGGGTCTTTGCTCGGTCGCGGAGTCTTTGGTTGGTCGTCTTGGGGCGGGGCGGTTCTTTGTGCGGGCGGGGGCTGGTTTTTGTGGTTGCGCCTTGGCCGTTGCCTTCTTCTCCGTTGCCAGTACCCGTTGCCAGTACCCGTTGCCCGTGCTCGTTGCTCTTTGCCCGTCGCTCGCCACTGGTTGCTGGTCGCGGTCGGGGGCCGGATGGGGTGCGCCGGGCGGGGTGCCTCTGTGCCGGTGGCTCGGTCTATGACGGCGGCCTTGCGCTGGGAGGCCCGTATCCGGTCGGCGGCGGTCTCATGCCGGTGGCCTGATGTCCGTACGGCGGTGATCGGCCTGTCTTTTGACGGGACCCGGTCGTCTTTGCCCCGGTGGCCGTGGCGTCGCGTTACGCGGGGCGGCGGGCCTCGTCGACGAGCAGAACGGGGATGCCGTCGCGGACCGGGTACGCCAGGCCGCAGTCCTGGCCGGTGCAGACCAGCTCGGCGTCCTGCTCCTTGAGGGGGGCGTGGCAGGCCGGGCAGGCGAGGATCTCCAGGAGGCCGGCTTCCAGCGGCATGAGGGGTCCCTTCTGGGGTGGTGTGTGCGGTGCGTGCGGGTGTGTGGATGTGCCTGGTCAGCGTACCGCCGGTGGGGGCGGGGTGCCGGGGTTGGGCGCTGGGAGGGTTTCGCCCCCGCCGCCCCTACCCGTCCCATCCCTGAAGGGGCTCCGCCCCTTCCACCCCGCCAGGGGGCTCCGCCCCCTGGACCCCGCCGGCCCTGAAGGGGCCTTGTCCTCAAACGCCGGACGGGCTGGCTGATGTCGGCCGACCTCAAGAGGTGAAGCCCACCACGGGTGGGTGGGCCCCCACGGGTGGGTGGGGTCCAGGGACGGCGCAGCGCCGCCCTCGAACGCCGGACGGGCCGGGTGACGCCGACCGACCTCAAGAGGCGAAGCCCACCACGGGTGGATGGGGGCTAGGGACGGCGCGGACCCGTCCTCGAACGCCGGGCAGGCTGAATGCCTGGACCGGCGTCGAAGGCGAGACCCGTTGAGAAGCGCAGGTGTCGTCCCGACCACAATCGTGGGACGGGATGTTGGAGGGTGCAGGCCGACGCCGGAAAGCAGCCCCCTCAGCCTCAGCCCCTGATGATCCCCAGCGCCTCATCCCTTACCTTCGCCATCGTCGCCTCGTCCCGCGCCTCCGCGTTCAGGCGCAGCAGGGGCTCGGTGTTGGACGGGCGGACGTTGAACCACCAGTCGGCTGCCGTCACGGTGAGGCCGTCGAGCTCGTCGAGTTGCACGCCTTCCTGGCCCTCGTAGGCGGCCTTGATCGCGGCCAGGCGGCCTGCCTGGTCGGCGACCGTGGAGTTGATCTCGCCGGAGCCGGCGTAGCGGTCGTACTGGGCGACCAGGCCGGAGAGGGGGCCGCCCTGGCCGCCCAGGGCCGCGAGGACGTGGAGGGCGGCCAGCATGCCCGTGTCGGCGTTCCAGAAGTCCTTGAAGTAGTAGTGGGCGGAGTGCTCGCCGCCGAAGATGGCGCCGGTCTTCGCCATCTCGGCCTTGATGAAGGAGTGGCCGACGCGGGTGCGGACGGGGGTGCCGCCGTTCTCCTTGACGACCTCCGGGACCGACCAGGACGTGATCAGGTTGTGGATGACCGTGCCCTTGCCGCCGTGCTTGGCGAGCTCGCGCGAGGCCACCAGGGCGGTGATGGCGGACGGGGAGACCGGGGCGCCGTTCTCGTCGACGACGAAGCAGCGGTCGGCGTCGCCGTCGAAGGCGATGCCGAGGTCGGCGGATTCCTCGCGGACTCGCTTCTGCAGGTCGACGATGTTCGCCGGGTCCAGCGGGTTCGCCTCGTGGTTCGGGAACGTGCCGTCCAGCTCGAAGTACATCGGGACCAGGGTGAGGGGCAGGCCCTCGAAGACCGTGGGGACCGTGTGGCCGCCCATGCCGTTGCCCGCGTCGACGACGACCTTCAGGGGGCGGATGGAGGTCAGGTCGACGAGGGAGCGGAGGTGGGCCGCGTAATCCTCCAACGTGTCCCGCTGCGTGATCGTGCCCGGCGTCGCCGCCGGCTCCGGGGCGCCCGAATCGCTCCAGCGCTCGGCCAGTTCGCGGATCTCCGCGAGGCCGGTGTCCTGGCCGACCGGGGCCGCGCCCGCGCGGCACATCTTGATGCCGTTGTACTGGGCCGGGTTGTGCGATGCCGTGAACATCGCGCCCGGCAGGTTCAGCGCGCCCGAGGCGTAGTACAGCTGGTCGGTGGAGCACAGACCGATCTCGGTGACGTCGACGCCCTGAGCGGCGGCACCGCGCGCGAAGGCACGGGACAGACCGGGCGACGAGGGGCGCATGTCGTGCCCGACGACGATCGCGCTCGCGCCGGTGACCTGCACGAAGGCGGCCCCGAAAAGCTCGGCCAGCGGCTCGTCCCACTGGTCGGGGACGACCCCGCGGACGTCGTACGCCTTCACGAGCTGTGACAGATCAGCGGCCACGGCCAACCCTCCTGAAAGTCCTGTCGGTCACCCCAAACTACCCGCCCTCACTGACAGTGGGCTGTGTGCCCACTGAGTGGACTCCGAGCCGTAACCTCAGGTCAGCACGGAGGTCAGGGCAGCATCCAGTCCAGCACCGGTGAACTCTGTCCGACCACGATCAGGCACATCACCAGCAGCAGGCCCAGACTCCACGGCAGCACCCGCCGCAGCAGGTCCCCCTCCCGGCCCGCGAGCCCTACGGCCGCGCACGCGATGGTGAGGTTCTGCGGCGAGATCATCTTGCCGAGCACACCACCTGAACTGTTGGCGGCGGCCAGGAGTTCCGGCGACAGCCCCGATTCCCGCGCCGCCGTCACCTGCAACGCCCCGAACAGCGCGTTGGCCGACGTGTCCGACCCTGACACAGCCACACCGAACCAGCCCAGCACCGGCGACAGGAAGGCCAGCCCGGCGCCGGCCGCCGCCACGAAGTAGCCGATGGTGGCGGCCTGTCCGGAGAGGTTCATGACGTACGCGAGCGCCAGCACCGATGTCACGGTGAGGATGGCGAACCTCAGCTCGTGCACGGTCGCGGCCCACTCCTTGACGGCCACGCGCGCGTGCACCCCGAGGACGATCGCGGTGCAGATGCCGGCGAGCAGCACGAGGGTGCCGCCGGTGGACACGATCGGCCAGCTGAAGACATTGCCACCGACCGGCTCCCCGTCCGGGTCCGCGACGTTCAGGAAGGGCCAGTCGTAGGTCTGGGTCGCCCCGGCCAGCCAGTCCTTGACCACCGGGATCTGCGCGATGGAGAAGATCACGACGATCAACGCGTACGGCGCGTAGGCCCGTACGACTTCTCGCGACGGGTCGTCCTCGTCCAACTCCTCGCTCCGCGCCCCGGTCAGCACGGACGCGCGGACGGCCTCGGCGGCGGGCACACGCGCGTGCGGTACGGCGACCAGGGCGCCCGCACCCGCCAAGGCGGCGCCGATGTCGGCGAGTTGCGCGGAGACGTAGTTCGAGGCGGCGAACTGGGCGACGGCGAAGGCGATTCCGCACGCCATGGCGGGCACCCAGGTCTCCCGCAGCCCGCGCCGCCCGTCCACGAGCCCGACGAGCACGAGCGGCACCACCAGGGCCAGCAAGGGTGTCTGACGGCCCACCACAGAAGCCACGGTGTCCAGTGGCAGCCCGGTGACCTGCGCCAGCGTCACGACCGGCGTCCCCATCGCACCGAAGGCCACGGGCGCGGTGTTGGCGACCAGCGCGACGACCGCCGCGCGCACCGGCTCGAACCCGAGCGCCACCAGCATGACCGAACAGATCGCGACGGGCGCCCCGAACCCGGCGAGGGCCTCCAGCAGCGCCCCGAAGCAGAAGGCGACGACGAGCGCCTGGATGCGCGGATCGTCGGACAGCCGCCCGAACGCCCGCCGCAGGATGTCGAAATGACGCGTCCGGACGGTCATCCGGTACACCCACAGGGCGTTGACGACGATCCACAGGATCGGGAAGAGCCCGAAGACGGCCCCCTGCGCGGCACTGGAGAGCGTCTGGCCGAGCGGCATGCCGTATGCGAGCCAGGCGACCAGTACGGCCGCCACAAGCCCCGTGAGCCCCGCCAAGTGCGCCTTGAGCCGAACCCCGCCCAGCAGGACGAGGACGATCACGAGCGGCAGCGTCGCCACGAGCGCGGACAGGCCGAGCGAGTCGGCGACGGGTTCCAGTTCCTGGACGTACACGGGCGCCTCCCCGGATTCCGCTATGCGGAAAGCGATTTCTCGTCCGGCATACGGAATGGTCGTGTCCGCGCCAATGACACGTCAATGCCCGCGCATCACTCAACGGAACGAGGAGCTGGGAAACACCCGCACAAGCGGAGGAAACCGACTGTCAGTTGTCGGGCGACCGCAGCACTCGCAGGTGCCCCCGCCGCGCGACCTCCATCGGATCGGCGCCACGCGCCCCGCCCCCGCCGGCCTGGGCCGCCCGCTCCTGCGGACGGGCCGCCTCGCGCACGGCGTTGGCAAGCGCTTCCAGATCATCACCGCTGGGACGGGCCGGAGCCGAACCGTCCAGCAACCGCACGACCTCCCACCCGCGGGGCGCGGTGAGGCGCTCGGAGTGCTCGGCGCACAGGTCGTAGCAGTGGGGTTCGGCGTAGGTGGCGAGCGGGCCGAGGACCGCGGTCGAGTCGGCGTAGACGTACGTCAGCGTCGCGACGGCGGGACGGCCGCAAGCGGTGCGCGAACAGCGACGTACAGGGCTCACGACGTTGGACGGTACCGCACTCTTGAGCGGGCCGCGACGACTCTCCCCCAGGTCACCCCACCGTGTCGTGCTGTGAAACACCCCACACGCCTCTGCGTCCCCACGTCACTGACCTGCGCGGAAGCCATCTTCCGAGATCCCGAACACGCCCCAACCCGGTCACGACTTACCACAAACCACATTAAACACCTCGTCCCCGCCGGTCTCGGAGAGATGCGGAATCGAGCCCAAGCTTGGCTGGAATGGTCATCTGCCGACATGCCGTACGGCGCGTGGGCGCCGCCCGTCCACCCCACCGTGATCGGACATGCGGCGGCCCCGAGGACTACGCTTCATCAGTGATGGACACCCCCGTACCGCCCCGTGCCGCCGGCCCCGGGCCCCGCCGCCGTGATCGCCACGGGCGAGGCATGCGCGGCCCGATCGCACCACCCCAGGTCCCGCTCGCCGCCAGCCGCGCCGACGCCTTCGCCGACCTGGTGCAGGACTCCGTGGAACGCCTCGAACGCCGCTGGCCCCAGCTGGCCGACATCGATTTCCTGGTCCTCGAGGTCCCCCGCCTGGACGGCCCCGGCCGCACCTGGAACGACGAGGCGGTCCCCCTCGGCGGCACGATCCCCGCCCGCGAGGGCCGCCCCGCGCGCGTGGTCATCTACCGCCGCCCGGTGGAGATCCGCACCAAGGGCCGAGACGAACGAGCCGCCCTGGTCCACGAGGTGGTCGTGGAACAGGTGGCCGAGCTGCTGGGGCTGACGCCGGAGACGGTGGATCCACGCTACGGCGAGGACTGACGGTTTCGACCGGCAGGCGGTCGCCTCCGTGGCCGTCCGGGGGCGGGTAGTGCAGCCCGGCGCGGGGTGACCGCGTTGGCCGGGCGAGTCAGAGGCGCCGGCCCCTTTGCGAGTTGCCCGGCGTGAGGGCTGGGCGGGGGTAGGTCTCGCAGCCCGGCGCTGACGGGGCGCCGCCCTTCGTCGGTCGGGAGCCCGCCCCAGCGGCACGACTGCCCGCGGCTGGACCGGGCCCGCGGGCCTCCACGCCCTACTTCTGCAGCACCGACAAGTCCTCGTCCGCCTCCGGCACAGCCACCATCCCCCGGTCATCCGGCAGCGTCTGCACGGTGAAGCCGGACACTCCGTCCTCCGTCACGGCCAGCGTCCGAGCTCCGTACACCGGCCCGCCCGACACCGACTCCACGGTCAGCGCGTACGTGCCCTTCAGGCCGCTCGGCACCGGGGCCTCCACGTCCTGGGTCGTCCCGGACTTGATCGTGTACGTCTTCGACGCCGCCGTACCCCCCTCGCTCCCCGCCGAGGCCGTCACCTTGACCTTCGCCGTGCCGAAGGGCGCCGTAAGAGACAGCGTCGTGCCCTTCGCCCGGTTGTCCACGACCGTCGCGCGCGTGCCCACCGGCCGGCTCGCCGGAATGAACGCCGTCTCCTGCTTGGCCCCCTCGCCACGCACCACCCGCACCGCCGCGACCACCGGCACGGACCGATCCGTAGGCGTCAGCACCAGCGATCCCGCCTCGCCCCGCATGACGTCCCCGAGGTCCACGGCACTGGTCATACCCGCCTTGACGTGCAACGTCTCGTTCCCGGCAGGTGTGATCGCCCCGGACGGCGAGGCAAGCCGCACCTTGAGGTCCGCATCCGCGTCCCCCGGTGTGAAGGCGACCAGCCGCACCGAGGTGGCGTCCTTCGGGATGCCGGGCAGAACGAGACTCCCCGCGGGGTCGGCGGACGCGGCCAGCCAGTCCCCACCGAGCTTGTCGTCGAGCGCCTGCACCGAAGCACCCACCCGACCGCTGCGCACACTCACGTGCACGGTCATGTTGGTCTGCTTCTCACTGGTGAGCGTGGACAGCAGGATCGACTCACCCGAGTGCGGCTGAACCGTGATCCCCTCCCCCACCGTGGTCTCGATGGCCCCGTCCTTGCCGTACAGCTCGATGTCGACGACCGCGGCGGAGTCGTCGGGGTTGGTCAGATGCACGTAGTCCGTGCGGTCGGCGGCCGTACTGGCGCCGGGGAACCAGAACTCGGTGTCCGGCGCGGTGCAGTTGACGCCCTGCAAGCCACGCCCCGTGCCCGCGGCGACCTCGGTCGTCTCCTGCATGGTCCAGCCGGGCGCGAACTTCCCGTCGGCGGTCCCGACGAGCGCCGGAGAGTCACCCCCGGACGTCTCCCCGGTGGCCGGCGTACCCGGCTCCTTGGCCTCCAGGACGGCCTTGTCGGCCTTGTCTGCGCCACCGGTCTTCTTGTCCTCGGCGTCCGTCCCGGCGTCCGACTCCTCCGCCGCGGACCGCAGTTCCGCCTTCCCGCCGCTTCCGGTCCCCTTCGTGACGGGCGTGAACGACGTGTACGTCGTCTCGGCGAGATCCGAGATGCTCGGGGCCGGGCACAGCAGGCTCGTACGCTCCACGGGCAGCTCGGCGGCCGCCTCGGCGGTCTTCACGCCGGGCGCGTCCGGCGTGGTGAGCGTCGCGATCCCGGTGATGGCGGCGAGGGAGGTGACGCCGACGATCAGGGACAGGGTGGTGCGGTTCACTGCTGGCTCCCGTCGGAACGCTCACTGCCGTGCGGATGCGGCTGCGCCGGGTCGTACGTGGCGTCGTAACCCTGCTGGTACGTCTGGTCGTACGACGACGTGTCGTAGGAGCCGTCGTACGAACCCGTCGGGGTCTGCCCGCCGTACGCGTACGGGTCGTACTGGCCGCCCTGATACGGGTCCGCCTGATACGTCCCGTCGTAGGTGCCGCCCGACTGGTACTGCTGGCCGCCCTCGTACTGCTGGCCGCCGTAGCCGCCGTACTCGGCGCCCGCGTAACTGGGCGCGTCCCACTCGCCGTAGGGCTGCTGCTGCGGAATCGCCGCCGGCGGCTGCGTGGGAGGAGCGGGGAACTCGCCGCCCTGCCCGGCCTCTTCGGTCTCGGCCTCCGCCTGGGCCCGCAGTCGGCGGGCCCGTCGGCCCTCGCCTGCCACGGCCTCGGCCGGGACGGCCGGCTCCTCGGGCAGGTCGTCGTCGACGTCGCGGCGACGTCCCGGAAGGGCCATCACGACGAGGACGAGGGCGAGGAAGCCCTGGGCCCACAGCCAGGCGGTGTGGCCGATCGGGTCGTCGTAGGTGACGTCCAGCTTGCCCCCCGCTGCGGGGAGCTCGAAGCCCTGGGCCCAGCCGTCGACCGTGGTCGCGGTGAGCGGCTTGCCGTCCAGGGTGGCCGTCCAGCCGTCGTCGGCACTGTCGGCGAGGCGCAGGACACGCCCCTCGGCGCCACTCGGGATCGTGGTGTGGATCTCGACGGGCCCGGCGGCGACGGGCTGAGGCTCGGCGGAGCCGGACCCGGCACCGGAGCCGGCGACGACGGCCGCGCGCGACACCTGCCGGTCGACCCGCCACAACGCGCTGCCGTTCTGCTCGCTCAGCCGCGACAGCCCGGGTGTGGCGTCCAGCACGCGCGCGACCTCGCGGGGCGCGCCCTTGTGGACGAGGACGTAACGCACCGCGAACGCGCCCAGTTGGTCGGCCTGGTCGGCGCCGGAGCCGGCGACGAGGTTGGCGACGATCTTGTCGAGCTTGGCGTTCTCCCCGTCCTCGGCGGCGAGTTCGGCGTCGCCGAGGCGGGCGCCGGAACCGCGGACGAGCATGTAGCCGACATGGGCCTGGGAGTCGCTGTCGAGGACGAGGGTGCGGGCCTGGTCGCGGGTGTTGCTCTCCTCGGCGACGAACGCGGGCACCTGCACGGGGTCGCGCCGCTCCAGCGGTCCGTCGGCGCCGCGGATCATCCAGCCGGCCGCGACGAGCAGCGGGCCGGCGGCCGCGGAGAAGGCGATCAGCGCGGCGACCGGCTGGCGCCAGCCGAAGCTCTGCTCGGCCACACGCGAGCGTGCCCCGTCGGCGCCGAGCAGGGCGGCGGCCAGGAGGGCGATGCCGTACACGAGGGTCGCGGGGCCGGACCAGGTGGAGCTGTTGGACAGGGCCGCGAAGAGGAGGCCCACCAGGGCGACCGCCCACGCGGTCCAGATTCCGAACTGGCGCTCGGAGCGCATCAGTGCGGCCAGCGCGGCCAGTACGACGCCGATGAGCATCAGCCCGCTGACGGTGCCGGGCCCGCCGGGGCTGGCACCGAGCAGGTCCAGGGCGGACGCCGCCGAGGCGCCGTACTTCAGACCGGCCTCCTGGAAGAAGCCGAACGGAAGCAGCGACAGGGACCAGGGTGCGAGGACCAGCAGGGGCACGCCGAACTGGGCCAGGAAGCGCAGGCCGTACGCGGTGATGTCGGCGCGCCGCACCGCGAGCAGCCCGAGTCCGAGGACCAGCGCGATCGGCCACACGATCGGCGTGAAGGCCGTGGTGATCGTCAGCAGCAGGGCGTACGCCCAGGTAGCGCGCCAACTGCCGCGCCCGCCGGAGCCGGTGGCCAGACCACTCGCCGCGATGCCCGCGCGGGCGAGGAGCGGCAGCAGGACGGCGAGGACGGCGGTGCCGATGCGGCCGCCGGCCAGGGCGCCGGTGGCGGCGGGCAGGAAGGCGTAGACGACGGCCCCCCACGCGCGCAGCAGGCGCGACTCGACGAGGGGCCGGGAGGCGAAGTAGGCGGTGAGTCCGGCCAGCGGCACCGAGCAGACGAGCAGGACGGTGACCGCGAGCCCGGTCGAGCCCAGCATTGCGGAGGCGAGCATCGCGACGATCGCCAGGTACGGCGGCGCGGACGGGGTGCCGCCGACGCCCACCGGGTGCCAGGCGTCCACGTAACGCGACCACAGCTCACCGGAGTCGGCCGGAGCGGGCAGCAACGCGCCACCCGCGAGCGCGCCGCCGCCGAGCAGTTCCCGGCAGGCGATCAGCGAGACGAACAGCAGGACGAGGAAGAGCACCGGGCCGGGCTTGCGGGCGATGCGCTTGAGGCGGGCGAACTGTTCTATCTCCAGGAAGTCCGCGTCGTCGCCGCCGGGTCCGGACTCGATCGCGCCGCCGTGCCGTCCCGCGCCTGCGGCCACCTCGGGGTCGGAGCGGCCGACGAGGCTGCTCGCGACCTGTTCGACGGTGGCCCGCACGGTCGCGCCGGGCGGCGGGAACAGCGCCCGCAGCTCGCCCTTGTCGACGACGGGGCTCCCGCGCCTGCGCCGCCCGGCGATGATCCGCTCGGGACGCAGCAGGGTGCCCATGAGCCCGCGGATCTCGTCGAGGGCCTGGCCCGGGACCTTGCCCACGAGGTAGGCCAGGGTGCGCAGAACGGTGCCGAGCACGACACGCAGCAGCACCCAGGGCAGCACGGCCGTACGGCTGTTGACGAGCAGGGTGTAGACGGCGCCCGCCTTGTCGACCTTGTGCGGGGAGGCGGCGGTGCGGCCCACGCAGTCGACGGTGCGGCGCTCTCGGGAGGCCGCCTCGGCGTGTCGTACGACTGCCTCGGGGGCGACGAGGACGCGGTGGCCGGCGGCCGTGGCGCGCCAGCACAGGTCGACGTCGTCGCGCATCAGGGGCAGCCGACGGTCGAAGCCGCCGAGCTGGTCGAAGATGTCGCGCCGGATCAGCATGCCGGCGGTGGACACGGACAGCACGGAGCGGACGTGGTCGTGCTGGCCCTGGTCCTGCTCGCGGCGGTCGAGGCCGGTCCAGCGGCGGCCGGAGTGGGCGATGGTGACGCCGACTTCCAGGAGCTGCCGGCGGTCGTACCAGCCGCGCAGCTTGGGGCCCACGACGGCGACGTCGTCGCGGCCCAGCTCGTACTCGTTCTCCACGACGCGCAGCAGCTGGGCCAGGGCGTCGGGTTCGGGGGCGCAGTCGTCGTGCAGGAGCCACAGCCACTGAACCGGCTCCCCGTGGGGGAGTTCGGGCATGTCGTAGGCGTCGTCGCGCCACGTGCGCGTGACGGGGTCCCAGCCGCTCGGCCGCTTCAGATAGGGCAGCTCGTCCGGGGTGAGGAGGGGGGCGGTGCGGTTGGCCTCCTCGACGGCCTGGCCGAATCCGGTGCGCCGGGCGAGGTGCAGTACGCGATCGTCACCGAGGGCCTCGGCGACCAGCTGCGCGGAGCGGTCCGCGCTCCCGGTGTCGGCGGCCATGGCGAACTGGACGGGGCGCTCCTGGCCGAGCAGCCCGGCGAGCGCGTCGGGCAGCCAGCGGGCGCCGTCATGGGAGACGAGGACCGCGGTCACCACATGACGCGGGAACTCAGGTGTGGCAGCGGAGTCGTGATGGGCTGCCGTGTGGCTGTGCACGGACATCGAGGTACGGGCCCCGGTTCGGTGGACTGCGGTGGACGCCTGTGCCCCGAGGGGGCAGCGGGGCGTCTCGGACGAGCGACCACACTATCGGCTGGGCATGACGGCGGCCCGCCGCCTGTGGATAACCACACTGCGACGGGCCGTTCGAGACGTGTACGAAATATGCGAGACGTATGTACGTGCGGGTACGCGCGCGTACCCGCCCACTGCGGCCGGTCAGACGGCTGCCTTCTTGAGTCGGCGGCGCTCCCGCTCGGACAGGCCGCCCCAGATGCCGAAGCGCTCGTCGTTGGCGAGGGCGTACTCAAGGCACTCGGAGCGGACCTCACAGGCGAGGCAGACCTTCTTGGCCTCGCGAGTCGAGCCGCCCTTCTCGGGGAAGAAGGACTCGGGGTCGGTCTGGGCGCACAGCGCGCGCTCCTGCCAGCCGAGTTCCTCGTCCGCGTCGTCGACCAGCAGTTGCTGCACCAGCTCGGTCATGTGCGCCCCTCGTCTGTTCTTTCCGCGTCCCCGTGATGTAGCCGTTACCGATTTCGGCTGAACGACACGAGTGAAATTACAAGTGTGCTGCTCCGGGCGAGTCAAGCCGAGATCTGCTATTGAGCCCCTTATTCACTCTGCGGAACCAAGGCCTAGCGGAAAGTGTTCAAATCGGCATAAACCTTGACAAGCAGACGAGGCCCGGGAGGGCGTCCAGCGCCGCGCAGAGCCTGTACGGAAAAGGACGCCCAGAAGTTCGATCTCGTTGCACACAACCGCAGAAGCGAACCGGATCACAGTCGGATCACAGGATCACAACGGCGCCGTGCGCCCGGTTGTGCGCCATGTGTCCCGGTCAACCCATGAACAAACCTTTCGCCACAGAGATGAACCGGATGAGGTGAAACACATCCCACTCAACGGGCGTCGAGTTGACAGTGGAGGTGCAAACCGCTGTCCTTGTGGGCATGCTCGCGAACTTGGCACTCACCTCGACCCGCACCGCCGGGTCCCTCGGTGCTGCCCACGTTCGCTGTAGCTGTTGTTGCTGTTCCAGCTGTTGAGCCACACCTGCTCCAGCTGTAGGCCGAGTCGGCCGCGACTCGGCTTCCGTTCCCTCTGACCTTCCTTCACTGAGGAACCACGCATCCCATGAACAGCGACAGCGACCTCCAGATCGCCGGCGACATCCTCGAAGTCCCCCACCTCCTCCAGGCTCCGCGCGAGCACCCGGCCACCGTCGCCGAGTTCGCCGGCCTGGCCCGCTCCATCGCCGCCGACCGCGCCCAGTGGGAGCACCTCGTCCGGTACGACGCCACCACGCGCTGGTACCACCGGCTGCGCACCGGCCCCGGCTACGAGGTGTGGCTGCTGTCCTGGGTGCCCGGACAGGGCAGCGGACTGCACGACCACGGCCGCTCCTCCGGCGTCCTGACCGTTCTGGAGGGCACGCTGACCGAGCGCACGGAGCGCGGCACGCGCGTGTTGGAGGCGGGAGCGCAGCGGGTGTTCGCGCCGGGGTACACGCACGAGGTCGTCAACGACGCGCTGGAGCCGGCCGTGAGCCTGCACGTGTACTACCCGGGCCTCACCGAGATGCCGATGCACACCTCCTCGGCCTGCGAGGCGCGTACGGAGCCGCGTCCCGTGACTGCCTGACGCGTTGTCGTACCCGCCTGCAAGACTGCTCCCATGCGCATTGTGGTTCTGGCAGGCGGCATCGGTGGTGCCCGGTTCCTGCGCGGTCTGAAGCGGGCCGCGCCGGACGCGGACATCACGGTCATCGGCAACACCGGGGACGACATCCACCTCTTCGGGCTGAAGGTCTGCCCGGACCTCGACACGGTGATGTACACGCTCGGCGGCGGCATCAACGAGGAGCAGGGCTGGGGCCGGGCCGACGAGACCTTCCATCTGAAGGAGGAGCTCGCGGCGTACGGCGTGGGGCCGGAGTGGTTCGGGCTCGGCGACCGGGACTTCGCCACGCACATCGTGCGGACGCAGATGATCGGCGCCGGATACCCGCTCAGCGCGGTGACGGAGGCGCTGTGCGACCGCTGGCAGCCGGGAGTGCGGCTCATCCCCATGACCGACGACCGCGTCGAGACGCATGTCGCGGTCGAGGTGGACGGCGAGCGCAAGGCCGTTCACTTCCAGGAGTACTGGGTGCGGCTGCGGGCCTCGGTGCCGGCGGAGGCGATCGTGCCGGTCGGCGCGGAACAGGCCAAGCCGGCGCCGGGCGTCCTGGAGGCCGTCGCCGAGGCGGACGTCATCCTCTTCCCGCCGTCCAACCCGGTCGTCTCCGTCGGAACGATCCTCGCCGTGCCCGGCATCCGTGAGGCGATCGCCGACGCCGGGGTGCCGGTGGTGGGCCTGTCCCCCATCGTCGGGGACGCGCCCGTGCGCGGGATGGCCGACAAGGTGCTCGCGGCGGTCGGCGTGGAGTCGACGGCCGCGGCGGTCGCCGAGCACTACGGCTCGGGGCTGCTGGACGGCTGGCTCGTCGACACCGTCGACGCGGGTGCCGTGGAGCGGGTCGAGGCGGCCGGCATCCGCTGCCGGGCCGTACCGCTGATGATGACCGACGTCGACGCGAGCGCGCGGATGGCCCGGGAGGCGCTGGCGCTGGCGGAGGAGGTGCGGGGGGCTTGAGCGAGATGTCTGCCGACGGCTACCGGGTCTGGGCCGTCTCCGGGATTCCCGAGGTCCAGCGGGGCGACGACCTCGCGAAGCTGATCGCCGCCGCCGAACCCGGGCTGGCCGACGGGGACATCCTCCTCGTCACCTCGAAGATCGTGTCCAAGGCGGAAGGGCGCGTGGTCGAGGCGGTCGACCGGGAGGCCGCGATCGACGCGGAGACCGTACGGGTCGTGGCGCGCCGCGGCGCGCTGCGCATCGTCGAGAACCGGCAGGGGCTCGTGATGGCCGCCGCCGGCGTCGACGCCTCCAACACCCCCGCCGGGACCGTGCTGTTGCTGCCCGAGGACCCGGACGCGTCCGCGCGGGCCGTCCGGGACGGGCTGCGGGACGCCCTCGGCGTCGACGTCGGCGTCGTCGTCACCGACACCTTCGGGCGGCCCTGGCGCTCCGGGCTCACGGACGTGGCGATCGGCGCCGCGGGCGTGCGCGTGCTCGACGATCTGCGCGGGGGCACGGACGCGTACGGCAATCCGCTCAGCGCGACCGTCGTGGCGACCGCGGACGAACTCGCCGCCGCCGGTGACCTGGTGAAGGGCAAGGCCGCCGGGCTGCCCGTCGCCGTCGTGCGCGGGCTGGCGCACGTGGTGGCCGAGGACCACGGGGCGGGGGCGCGGGCGCTGGTGCGTGGCGCGCGTGACGACATGTTCCGGCTGGGGACGTCGGAGGCCGTACGGGAGGCGGTCACCCAGCGGCGTACCGTACGGGCCTTCACGGACGAGCCCGTCGACCCCGGGGCCGTGCGGCGGGCGGTCGCGGCGGCCGTGACGGCGCCGGCGCCGCATCACACGACGCCCTGGCGGTTCGTGCTGCTGGAGTCGGAGGAGTCGCGGACGCGGCTGCTCGACGCGATGCGCGACGCGTGGGTCGCCGATCTGCGGCGGGACGGCAAGAGCGAGGAGTCCATCGCCAAGCGGGTGCGCCGCGGGGATGTGCTGCGGAACGCGCCGTATCTGGTGGTCCCCTGTCTGGTCATGGACGGGTCGCACACGTACGGCGACGCGCGGCGGGACGGGGCCGAGCGGGAGATGTTCGTCGTCGCCGCGGGTGCCGGGGTGCAGAACTTCCTGGTCGCGCTGGCCGGGGAGCGGCTGGGCTCGGCGTGGGTGTCCTCGACCATGTTCTGCCGGGATGTGGTGCGGGAGGTGCTCGGGCTTCCGGAGGACTGGGATCCGATGGGGGCGGTGGCGGTCGGTCATCCGGCGGAGGAACCGCGGGCTCGGCCGGAGCGGGATGCGGGGGGTTTTATCGCGGTGCGATGACGCTCCGCTGGGTGGGGCGGGGCCCGTGGTTGGCCGGGGCCGGTGATTGGTCGAGGCCTGTGATTGGCCGGGACCGGTGATTGGCCGGGACCGGTGTGTCGGGCGGGACCGGTGTGTCGGGCGGGCTTGGGGGGGGCGTGAGGTTGTGGGGCGCGTGAGGGTGTCGTAGGCACCCCTCGGTGTCGTGGAAGCGCCTAGGCTCGTAGCTCTCATCGGTACCTAGTTCCCGGGACTCTTCGTGGCAGGACGTTTCGCTCCGCGGCCCACGCGTACGACTGTGCGCGGGGGGCATGTCGCTGTGCCCGCGGGTGTGCCGCGGCAGGCTGTCGCGCCGGCGAAGGTGCGGACGGTGGTGCCGGACGGACCGCTCGATCTCGGGCTGGTGCTGGGGCCGCTGCGGCGTGGACCGGGGGATCCCACGTTCCGGGCGATGCCGGACGGGTCCGTGTGGCGGGCCTGCCGCACGCCTGCCGGGGCCGGGACGCTGCGGGTCAGCGTGCGGGGTGCCGAAGTGCGGGGCGAGGCGTGGGGGCCCGGGGCCGAGTGGCTGCTGGAGCAGTTGCCGGAGCTGCTCGGGGCCGCCGATGATCCGTCCGTCTTCGTGCCGCGGCATCGGCTGGTGGCGGTTGCTCGGCATCGGCGGCCGGGGCTGCGGTTGACGCGGACCGGGTTGGTGCTGGAGTCGTTGATCCCGTCGATTCTTGAGCAGAAGGTCACCGCCGATGAGGCGTATCGGGCGTGGCGGTTGCTGGTACGGAAGTTCGGGGAGCCGGCGCCGGGGCCCGCGCCGGAGCGGATGTGTGTGATGCCGGATGCGGGGACCTGGCGGCTGATTCCGTCCTGGGAGTGGCATCGGGCCGGGGTCGACAACAAGCGGGCGTCGACGATTCTGCGGGCTGTACGGGTCGCTGGGCGGTTGGAGGAGGCAGTGCGGATGTCTCCGGCTCAGGCGCAGGCGCGGCTGGAGGTCGTGTCGGGGATCGGGCCGTGGACGTCCGCGGAGGTTGTGCAGCGGAGTCATGGGGCGGCGGATGCGGTGACCGTGGGGGATCTGCATCTGCCCGGGATCGTGGGGTGGGCGCTGGCCGGGGATCGGGATGCGGATGACTCCGTGATGCTGGAGTTGCTGGAGCCGTATGCGGGGCAGCGGCATCGGGCGGCTCGGTTGATTCTGCTGAGTGGGCGGGTGCCGGGGCGGCGGGCGCCGCGGATGCCTCGGGGGGATATCGGGCGGTTGTGACGGGGGCCTGTGCGCTGTGGCTGCCGCCGGGGGTTTTCGCCCCCGCCGCCCCTACCCGTCCCATCCCCCAGGGGCTGCCGCCCCTTCGACCCCGCCCCCCTGGGGGCCTGCGGCCCCCAGACCCCCGCTTCGGCCCTGAACGGGCCTCGTCCTCAAACGCCGGACGGGCTGGATGGTGCCGGCCGGCGCCGAGAAAGCGAGGTCAGCGCCGCAAGACCAAGCCCCCCACGGGTGGGTGGGGGCTAGAGACGGCACGGCCCCCACCTCAAACGCCGGACAGGCTGAGAGACGCTGGCCAGCGCCGAGAAACGAGGTCAGCGCCCCAAAGCCCCCCCCACGGGTGGGTGGGGGCTAGGGACGGCACGGCCCCCTCCTCAAACGCTGGACGGGCTGAAGTGCCTGGACCGGCGTTGAGAAGCGAGGTCGGCGCCGCAAGGTGATGCGGCCGGCGCCGGGAAGTGACCGTCCGCCCCGCACCGCAGGAACCCTCACCGGGCCGTCGGGACAGGCGTGCGCGGTCTTGGACGCCGGGCCCGCTGGGATGGGCGGGTCGGCGTTGTGAGGTGGGGTTCTACAGGTCCGGTGAGAAGCGGACCGCTCCCGCCGGGATCTGGGCGTCGCACCACACCCGTGCGCCCTCTCTCAGCTCGTTGTCGGCGCCGATCACCGCGCCGTCGCCGATGACCGCGCCGGTGAGGACGGAGCGTTCGCCTACGCGGGCGCGGGTGCCGATGAGGGAGTCGGTGATGATCGCGCCGGGTTCGATGACGGCGCCGGGGAGGATCGTGCTGCCGAAGACCCTCGCGCCCTCCGCGACGAACGCGCCCTCGCCCACCACCGTGCCGCCCGTCAGCTTGGCGTCGGGGGCGACGGTGGCCGTGGGGAGGATCAGGCGGTCGCCGCAGCGGCCGGGGACGGCGGGGGACGGGGCGCGGCCCAGGACGAGGTCGGCCGAGCCGCGGACGAAGGCGGCCGGGGTGCCCAGGTCCAGCCAGTACGTCGAGTCGACCATGCCCTGGAGGTGGGCTCCGGCGGAGAGGAGGTCCGGGAAGGTCTCGCGCTCGACGGAGACCGGGCGGTTCGCCGGGATCGTGTCGATGAGCGAGCGGCGGAAGACGTATGCCCCCGCGTTGATCTGGTCGGTGACGATCTCCTCGGGGGTCTGCGGTTTCTCCAGGAAGGCTGTCACCCGGCCCGTTTCGTCCGTGGGGACGAGGCCGTACGCCCTCGGGTCCGTCACCTTCGTCAGGTGGAGGGAGATGTCCGCGCCGGTCGACTCGTGGGTGTGGACCAGTGCCTTGATGTCCAGGCCGGTCAGGATGTCGCCGTTGAAGATGAGGACCGGGTCGTCGGGCCCGGAGTGCAGCCGGGACGCCACGTTGCGGATCGCGCCGCCCGTGCCGAGGGGCTCCTCCTCCGTCACGTACTCCAGATGGAGTCCCAGCGCGGAGCCGTCGCCGAAGTACGGCTCGAAGACCTCGGCCAGGTACGACGTCGCCAGGACGATGTGCTCGACGCCTGCGGCTCTCGCTCTCGCCAACTGGTGTGTGAGGAAGGGGACTCCGGCCGCCCGGACCATGGGCTTGGGCGTGTGCACGGTGAGCGGACGCAGCCGAGTGCCCTTGCCGCCGACCAGGAGGATCGCTTCTGTCACCTGTCGTCTCTGCTTCCTGCCGGGACCGGCCGAACTGTCTTTCGGCCGGCCAGTGTATGCAGACCGTTGTACGGCGCCCTCGTCGGCAGTGCGGCGTTCCGCCCCTTGTCCCCCGACGGCGGTGAATGCGTCTCCGTGTACTCCGAGTAACCCCGTGTGCTCCATATACCCCGAGGTCCCCGTGTACCCGTCGGCCCCGCCTCCCCCGCTCAACGTCCCTGGTAGCGGGCCGCCGTGGCGCGGGCCGTGCCGAGCTTGCGGTAGAGCTGCCGTCCCGGGCACTCCGTCAGGAAGCCGTCCCGATGGCCGGAGATCGCATTCAGTCGTACGTTCTTTCCCTTTCGGTAGAGATTGCCACCGGCGGACTTCAGGTATGTCTTTCCGCGCGGATTGACGCCGAAGAGGCCCAGTTTCCACGCCGTGAGCCGGGCCACTGCCTTCACCGACGCCTTGGTCGGCTTGGTGGAGCCGTAGCTGCCGAGGACGGCGATCCCCATGCTGTTGGTGTTGAAACCGAGAGTGTGGGCGCCCAGGACCGGCTTCGCCACTCCCCCGGCGCGTCCCTCGTAGATGTTTCCGCACTTGTCGACGAGGAAGTTGTAGCCGACGTCGCGCCAGCCCATGCTCTTGACGTGGTAGCGGTAGATACCGCGAATGAGCGAGGGGACCTGCGAGCACCAGTACTTGCTGCCGGTCGCGGTGTGGTGCACGAAGGCCGCCTTCACCTTCTTCGTGTAGACGAACTGCCGCTCCCGCAACCCCTCGTTCGCGCCCCAGCCGCGGCGCGTGACGATGCGCGGCCGCGGCCCGATGTACGGCTTCGCCCGCTGCGCCTGCGTCAACTCGTCACCGCGCAGGGCCAGCAGCTCGCGTTCGGTCTCGGCCCGGCCGAGCGCCGGGATCGCCGCGACGCCGAGGGGTGCGAGTTCGGCGTTGGCGGCGGAGGCGGCCGTGTCGGCGGCGGAGGCGCCGAGGGCCTCGGCGGTCTCCGTGGTCTCGGTCTGCAGGGAGCCGGGGCGGGGGGCGCCGGGGTCGTCCGGCGCGGGGGCGGGTTCGCCGGGATCGACGAGTTCCAGGCGAAGGCCGGCGGGGAGCGGAGAGACGACGCCGGTGCCGGCCGGAGGCGTCGGATCACCGCTGCCCGGCCCGTGTGCGCCGCCCTTGGACCCGGCCCCGGTGGCCTGCGCCGTCACCCGTACTTCCACGGCGTCCGACTCCCCGACCCACAACGGCGCCGTGGAGCCGCGCACCCGGCCGGAGGTGCGTTCCACGCTGCCGGGGTCGGCCGCGTGCTCGCCGTTGTGCGTCTCGACGTCCTGCCAGTCGGACCAGGTACCCGTGCCGACGGCGCGGGTGCGGACCTGGACGCGGCCGTGCAGTTCGGCGTCCGGGTCGTCCCAGACGACGCCTACGAGGGAGAAGTGCCGTACGTCTCGTGGGGACAGGCCCTCTATGGCGGGGGCGCCGACGACGCGGTCGCGGGCGAGCGGGGTGAGCGGGGCGAGGGGCATCGACTGGGTGCTGCCGGGGACGTACGACTCGGCGTCCTCCTGACGCACCGCCGGCCCGGCCACCGCCTCTCCGCGCGTGGCCGCCTCCGCGCTATACGCCGGTCTCGCGGTCGACGCGACGGCGGGTGGGGTGAGCGGGAGGACCAGAGCGGCCGCGCACGTGACACCGATCGAGGAAGCAAGGAATCCACGCATACCCCAGATGTTGGACATAGTCATACAAACCTGTCCATCCGGAAGTTGACGGGGTGTCGGCGTCCGATTCGCCCGAACCGGTGGCGGCAGGGTGCCGCCAACCGGGGGTGCGCGCCGGTGTGGCCGCGTACGCTTGCACGGGTGAACGCCACCGATCGCACCCCTGCCGACCTGCTGCGTTCCGCGCTCGCCGCGGATCCCGGACGTCCCCTGGTGACCTTCTACGACGACGCCACCGGGGAACGCGTCGAATTGTCCGTGGCCACCTTCGCCAATTGGGTGGCCAAGACCGCGAATCTGCTCCAGGGCGACCTCGGGGCGGGGCCGGGCGACCGGGTCACGCTGCTGCTGCCCACCCACTGGCAGACGGCGGTCTGGCTGCTGGCGTGTTCGTCGGTGGGCACGATCGCGGACGTGGGCGGGGATCCGGCGGCGGCCGACGTGGTCGTGAGCGGTCCGGATTCCCTGGAGGCCGCGCGGGCGTGCCGAGGGGAACGTGTCGCGTTGGCGCTACGGCCGCTGGGGGGCCGTTTTCCGCAGCCGCCGGCCGGTTTCGCCGACTATGCCGTGGAAGTGCCGAGCCAGGGCGACCGTTTCGCGCCGTACGCGCCGGTCGACCCGGAGGACCCGGCCCTGATCGTGGCCGGCCGGGAGTTCAGCGGCGCCGAGGTCGTCGAACGCGCCCGCGCCGAGGCGACGGGGCTGGGCCTCACGGGCCCCGGCTCCCGCATCCTGTCGTCTCTTCCCTACGACACCTGGGAGGGCCTCAACGCCGGCCTGTACGCGGCGCTGGCGACCGACGGCTCGGTGGTCCTGTGCCGCCACCTCGAGTCCCTGGACGAGGAGTCCCTGGCGAAGCGCATCGAAAGCGAGCGCGTGACGACGACAGCGCGGTAGCCCCTGGCATGGGCCGGGGCCCAGGCGCCGTTCGCTGTTCGGGTGCTCGGCGTGAGGCGCTGGGCGAGGGAGTTCGCGCAGCCCGCCGCCGGGTGACTGCGTCGGCCGGGGCCCAGTCCCAGGTGCCGTCTCCTTTGCGAGTCGCCCGGCATGAGGGCTGGGCCGGGGGTGGGTCGCGCGGCCCGGCGCTGACGGGGTGCCGCCCGCGCCCACCCGTGCCGCCCCAGGCGGCACGACTGCCCGCGGATTGGGCGGGCCTGCCCACGGCTGGGCGGAGTGCCCGCGGGATTGGACGGGACCGCCCACGGCTAGGCGGGGTGCCCGCGGGATTGCGCGAGACCGCCCACGACTGGGCGGAGTGCCCGCGGGATTGCGCGAGACCGCCCACGACTGGGCGGAGTGCCCGCGGGATTGGACGAGACCGCCCACGACTGGGCGGAGTGCCCACGGGATTGCGCGAGACCGCCCACGGCTAGG
>NZ_JBIWIY010000005.1:0-405881 GCF_044764885.1 Streptomyces sp. NPDC093591 | reverse complement strand
GGCCCGCGGGATCGGACGGGACCGCCCACGACTGGGCGGAGTGCCCGCGGGATTGGACGAGACCGCCCACGACTGGGCGGAGTGCCCACGGGATTGCGCGAGACCGCCCACGGCTAGGCGGAGTGCCCGCGGGATCGGACGGGACCGCCCACGACTGGGCGGAGTGCCCGCGGGATTGGACGAGACCGCCCACGACTGGGCGGAGTGCCCACGGGATTGGACGAGACCGCCCGCGGTTTGACCGAGCGCCCCTCGACTGGGCGGGATGCGCGCGGCTGAGGCGGCGCTCCGCAGCGGAGACGGCCTCGCGGTTGAGACGGCGGCCCGCAGCAGAGACGGCCCCGGCGGCTGAGACGGGACAGCCCACAGCCGACACAGCCCGTGCGGCTGAGGCGGCGCCCCGCGGCAGAGGTGTGGGACTGCCCGCGCCCGCGTACGGCGGCAAGGGGACGTGTCGGGGGGTGTCCGCCCGCAGAGTCGGGCGTCAAGGCACGGCACCTCCCGCGCAAGGCCCACCGCCCGACCGAGGACGGACACCCCCCGGCACGGCCCCGACCCACCCCACAACCCAAGGCGCTACACGCACCCCCACCGAACAGCAACAGGCCGCCGCAGGCACCCCCCGCCCAACCGCCGGAGGCACCCGTCACCCATTCAGCCCCCCACCACCCACCCCCCACCCCCCATCCAAGCCATGGTCGTAACAGCAGCCCACACCACACGCACTAAGCCATGAGGGGTGGACCCAGCCGTGACCGACTCCGCACGCACGCGCAGGGGGCCCATGCGGCGGTGGGTGCGGCGAACAGCGATGGGGATCGGGCTCGTGCTCGTCGCCGCCGGCGGGGCCGGATGGGCCGTCTACGCCAAGCTCGACTCCAACATCACCCCCGACGAGGCCGCCGCCGCCGAACTCGCCCGGTACGAGAAGGAGCGCCCCACCTCCCTCGTACGCGACGCCCGCAACATCCTGCTCATCGGCTCGGACTCAAGGGCGGGCAAGGGAAACCGGCGCTACGGCCGCGACTCGGGGACCGAGCGGTCGGACACCACGATCCTGCTGCACCTGTCCGCGGGGCGCCGCAGCGCCACCGCCGTCTCGATACCCCGCGATCTGATGGTGGACGTCCCCGGCTGCCGACGCCCCGACGGCAGCCGCAGCAAGCCCATGTTCGCGATGTTCAACTACGCCTTCCAGGTCGGCGGTTCGGCCTGCACCGTCCGCACCGTGGAGCGGCTCACGAACATCCGCGTCGACCACCACGTGGTCGTCGACTTCCACGGCTTCAAGGAGATGGTCGACGCCCTCGACGGCGTGGAGATCTGCCTCACCGAGCCCATCGCCGACAAGGCCGCCAAGCTCAGGCTCCCCGCCGGAAAGGTGACGCTCAACGGCGAGCAGGCCCTCGGCTACGTCCGCGCCCGCAAGTCCCTCGGCGACGGCAGCGACACCGACCGCATGGAACGCCAGCAACGATTCCTCGCCGCGCTCGTCCAGAAAGTGCGGAGCAACGACGTACTGCTGAATCCGGTCAGGCTCTATCCCGTCCTGGACGCCGCCACGTCCTCCCTCACCACCGACCCCGCCCTGGCCAGCTTGCGCGGTTTGTACGAACTCGTCCGCGGCGTGCGCGACATCCCCACCGAACGCGTGCAATTCCTCACCGTTCCTCGGGAGTCGTACATCTACAACGCCAATCGCGACCAACTCGTGGAGCCCGAGGCCGAGCGGCTCTTCGAGCGACTGCTCATCGACGCCCCGGTAGAAGTCGTGAATTCGCCCGAAACATCCCGCGGCGCTCCGCACACATCTCCGCACAGGAGTTCCCATTACGGCGACGGAAAGGCCGGCGCCAAGCGCCCCGACGACCGCACGGGGCCCACTCCTCCGGCACCCACCTTCCGCGGCAACACCGCCGCCGAGAACCCGTGCGAGTAAAGCGCTCACCAAGTCGGCGAACCCCAGTTCAAAGAAATGGGATGGATTGCCCAGTTGTAGGGACGTGGAATTTGTCACCGTCGTCGCTTGACGCTGAACTGGGCGGATAGTGTGAGCGATCCGGTGCACCCGGCCGTAGTTAGGCTTGCGCACTGTTTGACCGAGAGACCCGAGCGCCTTGGAGGGGGAAGGCGCCGCGTGGCCCCGACGGAGGAATCAGACAACCGTGGACGCGCAAGGCCGTGGGCGGGCGGACGACATCGACCCCGCAGACCAGTGGGTACTCAATCCGAACACCGGCGAATACGAACTGCGACTGACTCCTTCCGCACCGCAGTCGTCGGTACCGGGACCCCGTAGATCCGCTTCCCGCGCCGGCGCCGCCGCGCGGGCCGCCGGTGCGTCGGCGGCGGCGGGCGCCGGAGGTTCAGGGAGCGCCGCGGGCGCCGACGGCGCCGCGCGCAGCCGGACCGCGACCCCGGGCCGCGAGACCCGGCCGGTGTCGCCGGGCCGTGAGGTCCCCCCGCAGCGCAGGCGTCGGGGCACGCCCGAGGAGCCGCCGACGGGGCGGCGCGGCCGCCGGGCTCCGGTGAAGAAGAAGAGCAAGGCGAAGAAGGCCGTGCTCTGGACCGGCGGAATCATGGCGTTCGTGGTGGTGGCCGCGGCGACCGGCGCCTACCTCTACATCGAGCACCTCAACGACAACATCCAGTCCGTCTCCGACGACGGCGCGAGCACCGGTGGCTTCAGCAAGGACAAGGCCATCAACATCCTGCTCATCGGCACGGACAAGCGCACCGGCGCGGGCAACGGCAGCTACGGCGACGCGGGCAGCGCCGGACACGCCGACACCACGATCCTGCTGCACGTCTCCAAGGACCGCTCGAACGCGACCGCGCTCAGCATCCCGCGCGACCTGATCGTCGACATTCCGGACTGCCAGACGACGCAGGAGGACGGCACCCAGAAGGTCATCCCAGGCGAGACCGGCGTCCGCTTCAACACCAGCCTCGGCCAGGAGGGCCGTACGCCCAGCTGCACCATGCGGACGGTCACCGAGCTGACCGGTATCAAGCCGGACAACTTCATGGTGGCCGACTTCAACGCGGTGAAGACGCTGACGACGGCGGTCGGCGGCGTCGAGGTGTGCCTGGCCAAGGACATCGACGACCCCGACTCCCACCTCAAACTCAGCAAGGGCGAGCACGTCATCGAGGGCGAGCAGGCGCTGGCCTTCGTCCGCACGCGGCACTCCGTGGGCTTCGGCGGTGACCTGAGCCGGATCGGGCTCCAGCAGCAGTTCCTCAGCGCGCTGATGCGCAAGCTGAAGTCCAACGACACGCTCACCAGCCCGACCAAGATGATCAAGTTGGCCGAGGCGGGTACCAAGGCGTTGACCGTCGACAGCAACCTCGACAGCATCGACAAGCTGAAGGATCTCGGTCTGGAGCTGGGCAAGCTCAACACCAAGAACCTGACCTTCACCACGATTCCGGTGATCGACAACCCGGCCGAGAAGGTGAAGGCGACCGTCGTACTCAATGAGACGACGGCCCCTCAGGTCTTCCAGGCGATCCAGAACGACGTCTCCTTCACCGCGGTCAAGCAGCAGAAGAAGAAGGAGGCCGCCGCCGTGGCCGCCCGGCTGAAGGGCACCAAGGCCGACCCCTCCGAGGTGCGGGTGCAGGTCTACAACGGCGGGGCGGCCGCGGGCAGCGCCCAGGAGACCCTCACCTGGCTGCAGACCGAGGAGGGCGTGGAGAAGTCCGAGAACGCGGGCAACGCCTCGACGACGCTGGCGAAGACGACGCTCGAGTACGCACCGGACCAGGCGGACCAGGCACGCCGGCTCGCCGCCATCATGGGGCTCTCCGGGTCCGCGATGAAGCCGGGCAAGAGCGTGACCAACTCCCAGGGCCTGCCCACGATGACGCTGACGCTGGGCAAGGACTTCAAGGGAGCGGGCGTGTCCCTCACGGCTCCGACCGCGGCGCCCGACGTGGAGAAGTCCACGGCGGACAAGGTGGAGTGCGCGAAGTAGCGGCCGGCAGTGACCCGACGGCCGCGGTACGGAATCTGCGGCGGGGGACGCAACTGTGCCGGGCCCTCGTTGGTCTGACACTCGACACGTGTGTCAGGCCGCCTTGGCCTGGCACACCGCGTGACCGTGCGGGGCGTGGATTTTGCCGACACGTGGCCAACCCGGTTCGGACTCACACAGGTCTGACAGGTTGCGAACCGGTGCCGGACAGGGTGGTCCGACATGGTTCGCTCCGCACGGACAGGGAGGTCCGCCGCGGAGCGAAGCCGTGTCGGGCCAAGGGTGGGGAAGGGCGAACAGTTGGCGCAGAGCAGTGTGCGGGGGGAGGTCCCCGCGGTGGAGGACACCATGTCCCTCACACCGCGGGCCGACCAGGACACGCCGGCCGACCAGGGCGGCCGGCACGGTGGCGGGGGTCGCGGGGGCGGCCGCGGAGCCGGCGGCAGGCGCCGCAGACGGCGTGTGCTGCGCTGGTCGGCGACGGTTCTGGCAGTGGTGATACTGGGCACCGCGGGTGCCGGTTATCTCTACTACCAGCACCTCAACGGCAACCTGAAGAAGGACGACCTCAACATCGGCGACGCGAAGGACCGCGCCGCCGAGAGCGAGGCCAACGCGGCCGGCCAGACGCCGCTGAACATCCTGCTGATCGGCTCGGACGCGCGGGACAGCAAGGAGAACCAGAAACTCGGCGGCGCCAAGGAGACGTTCGGCGCCACTCCGCTCGCCGACGTCCAGATGCTGCTGCACGTCTCCGCCGACCGCACCAACATGTCGGTCGTGAGCATGCCGCGCGACACGCTGGTGGACATACCCAAGTGCACGGACCCGGACAGCGGGGACGTGTACGAGGCCCGCGAACGCGAGATGACGAACCGGTCACTCGGCCGCGGCGGCCCGGGGTGCACGGTGGCGACGTGGGAGAAGCTCACCGACATCCACATCGACCACTTCATGATGATCGACTTCTCGGGCGTGGTGTCGATGGCCGACGCGATCGGCGGCGTCCCGGTCTGCGTGAACGCCAACATCCACTCCAAGGACAGCGCGGGCCACGGCTCCGGGCTGAAGCTGGAGAAGGGGACGACGTACGTCCAGGGCGAGCAGGCCCTGCAGTGGCTGCGCACCCGGTACGGCTTCGAGGACGGCAGCGACCTGGCCCGCGCCAAGGCGCAGCACATGTACATGAACTCGATGGTCCGTGAGCTGCGCAAGAACGCGAAGCTCAGCAACCCGGGCAAGCTGCGCGCCCTCGCCGAGGCGGCCACCAAGGCGCTCACCGTCGACCCGGGCCTGGGCACGGTGGCGAAGCTGTACGACCTGGCGGGCGAGCTCAAGAAGGTGCCGACCTCGCGCATCACCATGACGACGATGCCGAACGCGTACGACACGATCCAGACGGGCCGTGTGGTGCCCACCGAGGACGCGACCAAGCTGTTCCGGCTGGTGCGCGAGGACGTCGCGCTCGACGGCAAGGACAAGAAGAAGTCCACCGAGGAGAAGGCCTCCACCGACCCGGCCGCGGCGGACGGCGAGATCGCCGTCCAGGTGCAGAACGGCACGCGCACCGACACCCTCGCCGCCGTCTCCGGCCGCGCGCACACCGTCACCGGGCTGCTGGTCGACAAGGGCTTCACGCAGGCCGTGGCGGACGCCTCGGCCGCGCCGGCCGAGGACACGACGCTCGTCCGCTACCCGAGCGCCGACCTGGAGGGCGACGCCCAGCGGGTCGCCAAGGCCCTCGGCATCCCGACCAGCGCGGTGGAGAAGTCCACGGACGTCTCCGGCGTCACCCTCGTCGTCGGCGCCGACTGGCGGGAGGGGAGCGCGTACAAGGCCCCGAAGCAGGACGACAAGACGCCGGACACGGCGGACGCGCTGAACGCCTCCGACACCAAGGCCTGCATGAAGGTGAACCGGAACTTCACGTGGTGACGCCGGCTCACCTCCCCGGCGGGCTCAGCCGGCGCTGAGCACCGCCGGGCGGCGGGAGGCGATGACCTTCTTCGCCAGGGACCGCGGGCTGGTCAGGAAGCCGTAGCCCCAGGACATGTGCATGGTGGCGAGGGCGACCGGAATCTGCAGGCGTGCCTTCAGCGGGAGGCCCTTGCCGGCCGGGACGGATCCCGCGGTGATGGCCGCGAGGTAGCCACCGGGGACCACCAGCGCCCACGGGGTCACCAGGGCGCCCAGCACGAGGCCCGCCGCGATCGCGCACACCGCCGTCGGCGGGGCGAGGTAGCGCAGGTTGATGGAGCCGGAGTGGTAGCGGGCGACGACATGACGCCAGCGGCCGTAGTCCTTGTACTGCTTGGCGAGGGCGCGCACCGAAGGACGCGGCCGGTACGACACCTTCAGCTCGGGCGAGAACCAGATCAGCCCGCCCGCCTCCCGGATCCGGAAGTTGAGTTCCCAGTCCTGGGCGCGGATGAACTCCTCGTTGTAGCCGCCCTGTTGCTCCAGCGCCTCGCGCCGGAAGACGCCGAGGTAGACGGTCTCGGCCGGTTGCGCCTCGCCGCCGGTGTGGAAGGCGGCGTTGCCCACCCCGATCTTCGAGGTCATCGCGGCCGCGACGGCGTGCTCCCAGTCGTTCTCGCCCTCGGCGTGCATGATGCCGCCGACGTTCTGCGCGCCGGTCTCCTCCAGGAGCCGTACGGCGGTGGCGATGTAGTTCGCCGAGAGAATCCCGTGCCCGTCGACACGGACGACGATCGGGTGGCGGGAGGCCTTGATTGCGGCGTTGAGGGCGGCGGGCGTACGCCCGGTCGGATTCGGGACGGTGTGCACGCGGGGGTCTTCGGCCACGAGCTCGGCGGCGATCTCGTCCGTGCGGTCCGTGGACGGGCCGAGGGCGATCACGACCTCCATCTCGCCGGCGTACTCCTGCGCGAGGATCGCTTGGACTGCTCCGCGCAGATGCCGCTCCTCGTTGAGGACGGGCATGATGACGGACACGGCGGGGAGCTGCACGTCGGGATTGGCGTTCATAGGGGGCTCACGTTACCGCGAACGGGGGACAGCGGTGCGCCCCGCCGGGGTCGCTGCCCCGGTCAGCAGATCGTATGGGCCTACGGTGCTCACGGATCCCACGTACGGCCCCCAGGGCAAGCCCCAGCGGAAGGTAGCCCCCCATGCCCACGCCGCCCCGCCGCTCCCCCGCCCCTCCGCAGCGCCGCCCGCAGCCGACCCGCGGCGGGGCGCGGCCGGTCGCGCCCGTGCGGCGGAGAAGGCCGCGCTGGGCCATGCGGGCGGTGACCACGCTGTCCGTGGTGGTCCTCGCCTCCGCCGGGATCGGGCACGCGGTGGTGACCAGCCTGGACGCGAAGATCGCGCGGGTGGACCCGTTCAAGGACATGAAGAACCGGCCGCAGGCCGGGCACGGGATGAACGTCCTCCTGGTCGGCACGGACGGCCGTGACCGCATCAGCGAGGAGGAGCGGCGCAAGTACCGGCTGGGCGGGGCGCCCTGTCACTGCACCGACACGATCATGATCGTGCACATCTCGGAGGACCGGGAGCGGGCGAGTGTGGTGAGCCTGCCGCGCGACTCGTACGCCGAGGTGCCCGCCGGGCCGGGGCGCAAGGCACACCCCATCAAGATCAACGCGGCGTACGCGGAGGGCGGCCCGAATCTCACCGTCGCCACGGTCGAGCACATGACCCGCATCAAGATCGACCACTATCTGGAGGTCGACTTCACCAGTTTCATGAGGACGGTGGACGTGGTCGGCGGGGTGCAGATCTGCACCGCCGAGCCGATGAAGGACTCGTACACCGGACTCGACCTGCCGGCCGGTACCCACCGGCTGATGGGCGGGGAGGCCTTGCAGTACGTGCGCTCGCGGCATGTCGACAGCGCCTCCGACCTGGGCCGGGTGCAGCGCCAGCAGCGTTTCATGGCGGCGCTGATCGAGCGGGCGACGTCGTCCGGGATCCTGCTGAACCCGATGCGGTTCCGGGATGTCACGCGGGCGGTGCTGGGTTCGGTGCGGGCCGACGAGGGGTTCGGGACAGGCGAGTTGCTCGATCTCGGGCGGGCGATGCGGAACTTCTCTCCGTCGTCGTCGGAGTTCACGACCGTGCCCATCCGGCAGTTGGAGTACGACGTGAAGGGCGTCGGTTCCACGGTGAAGTGGGACGCCGCGAAGTCCGAGCGGCTGTTCAGGGCGCTGCGCGAGGACGAGCCGCTGTCCGTGCACCGGCCGAGGCGCAGGCCGGTCCGGGTGGAGGTCGCCCCGCAGGAGATCCACGTCCAGGTGGAGAACGGCACGCACTCCGCCGACCTCGGCAAGCGCGTCGACGCGGCGCTGGCGGCGACCGGGTTCCGCACGACGGGGCGGCCGGTGAGCGCGGCGGACCGCCCGGTGAAGCGGACGGTCGTCGCCCACGACCCGCGCTGGGACCGCTCGGCGAAGTCCCTGGCCGCTGCGGTGCCCGGGAGCGAGCTGCGCGCGGTGAAGGGGATGGGACCGACGCTGAAGGTGATCGTCGGTACGGACTTCAGGCAGGTACGCAAGGTGCGGGCCGAGGACCCGACGGAGGGCGAGTCGATGGTGGTACGGGGGGACGAGGCGGGGTGCTCCTAGGGAGTCACGCTCCTCACCTGCACCGACAGCGGGCCGTAACCTCAATGGACCCGTGCGGCAGCCTCCGGCGTGACGCCGGGCGCGTTGCCCTGTGCGGCATCCGGGGTGAATCGTTCGCGTCCGTCCGATGGCGCGGTGCGGCGGGCGGGCGTAGGACGGAAGGGCACGGGGCCCGCCCCGGGCGCCCGCACCCCAGGAGGAGCCATGACCCAGCAAGGAACCATGACCGCCATGAGCAAGGAGATGCAGGCCTGCGTCGACGCGTGCATGTCCTGCCACGCGGTCTGCGAGGAGACGATGAGCTCCTGCATGCAGATGGGCGGCCAGCCGCAGATGCAGATCATGCGGGCGCTCATGGACTGCGCCGAGACGACCCGTATGTGCGCGGACATGATGATGCGCCGCTCGCCCATGTCGGCCGAGATGTGCGCGATGTGCGCCAAGGCCTGTGACATGTGTGCCGAGGCGTGTATGTCCATGCCGGACGACCCGCAGATGATGCGCTGTGCCGAGGCGTGTCGCCGCTGCGCCGAGTCCTGCCGCGCGATGTCGGGCGCCACCATGTGACGACCGTCCGGCGCCCCCGGAAACACTCGAGGGCACCCGCCGGGGTGCCCTCGACCGCTGTGCGGCGCTCGGCCGCGCGCTGCTCAGTTGCCGGAGACGGTCACCGTCTCGTCGTTCTTCAACTGCTCCACCAGCGTCTTCACCTTCGCCTTGTCCCAGACGAGGTTGCCGCCCGAGGAGCCGGAGATCGGCATGTTCATCGACTTGCCGTCGCCGCCGGTGACGCCCTTCATCGACCAGAACATGTCCGCCAGGTCGAACAGGCCCATGTCCTTGTCGACGATCAGGGTGTCCAGCCCCGCACCCATGGTCGGGTACAGCTTGAACGGGTTGAGGACCGTGCCCGGCGTCGCCACCTGGTTGGCCAGGGCCGAGAGGAACTTCTGCTGGTTCTTCGTACGGTCCAGGTCGGAGTTGGGAAGCGCGTACCGGGTGCGGACGAAGGCGAGCGCCTCCTCGCCGTTCAGGGTCTGCGTGCCCTTCTTGAAGTCCGCGCCGGACTTGGAGTCCTTGATGTCCCGCGGGATGTTGATCTCGACGCCGCCGACCGCGTCCACGATGTTCGCGAAGCCGGCGAAGCCGATCTCGACGTAGTGGTCGATGTGCAGACCGGTGTTGTACTCGACGGTGCGGACCAGCAGTTCCGGGCCGTCCTCGGCGTACGCGGCGTTCAGCTTCACGTGCCGGCCCGTGCCCTTGTACGTCTTGCCGGACTCGGAGCCCACGAAGCTCGGTATCTCGACGTCCGAGTCACGCGGCAGCGATATCAGCGTCGGGCCGTTGGACCCGGTGTGCAGGATCATCATCGAGTCCGTGCGCTTGCCCTCGGCGGACCCGGTGTGCAGTTCCTTCTTCTCCTCGGCCGACATGCCCTCACGGCTGTCGGAGCCGACGATCAGGTAATTGGTGCCCTCGCCCGCCTCGGGCCGGTCGATGACCTTGGACAGGTCGACCTCGCGGTTGAGCTTGGAGTCGGCCCAGAAGTAGGTGGCGACGGACGTCACGACCAGGACGGTCACGACGGTGATCGCGGTCACCTTGATACGGCGCCGCCAGTTCGGCGCGGGCCGCGGCTCGCGCATCCCGCGGCCGCCGGGGCCACCCGGGCCGCCGCCGGAGCCGCCGTAGACCTGGCCGGTGTTGTAGCCGCTGTCGTACCCGTCGTCGTCCCCGTAGCCGCCGTGACCTTGGCCGTTCACGTACGACGGCTGCTGCGGCACCCCGCCGTACCCCTGGCCGGGCGGCGCCGCCGGACCGCGGCGGACCTGCCGCATCACGCGGGCGCTCTCGGGCTGTGCGCTCGAGCTGCCGCGTCCGTAGCGGTTACCGCGGTTGTCGTCGGACCATCCACCGGGCCAGTCATTCATGCGCCCCAGTGTGCAGGGCATGCCCAGGTCACTTACAAGGTTCGGGGGAAAATAGAGGCACGGCTGTTGCGAACCCAACACAAAGTCCGCGAATGTCGGGGCGGCATAAGGTGGAGGCCATGACAGACCAGGTCACCGCCGCAGAGTCGGGCACTCCGGAGATCCCGGGCAAGCCGACCTCAGCGTCCCGCACCACCCTCAGCCACATCATGACCCACAACGACACCAACCTGCTGGGTACGGTGCACGGCGGCGTGATCATGAAGCTCGTCGACGACGCGGCGGGCGCCGTGGCCGGCCGGCACAGCGGCGGCCCCGCCGTCACCGCGTCCATGGACGAGATGGCCTTCCTCGAACCGGTCCGCGTCGGCGACCTCGTCCATGTGAAGGCCCAGGTCAACTGGACCGGCCGGACGTCGATGGAGGTCGGCGTACGGGTCCTGGCCGAGCGCTGGAACGAGTCGGCGCCGCCCACCCAGGTCGGCTCGGCCTACCTGGTGTTCGCGGCGGTGGACGCCGACGGCAAGCCGCGCCGCGTCCCGCCGGTGCTTCCGGAGACCGAGCGCGACAAGCGGCGCAACCAGGAGGCGCAGATCAGGCGGACGCATCGGCTGGCGCGGCGGCGCGCGATCAAGGAGCTGCGGGAGAAGCGGGTGGCGGAGGGGTTCGAGGACTGACGGTCTCTCCCGCGAGTCGGATGAGGGTTCACCCGCTCGTCTCGAACCAGAGCAGCTTCCGGCCCGGCGGTCGCAGGGCTCGCCCCCAGCCACACCCCCGCCCCGACAGTCGGCGTATTCCCGTACGAGTCCAAGACCTCGACGCCCAGACGCACGGTCCTACGTGCGCCCCGATCCGGCCATCCTGAACAGCTCCTTCGGCGACTTCCCCGCCCAGGCCGAGCACGGACTTGTGTCCGCCGACGCGAAATCCGCGTGGAGCTCGCCGCCACCAGAGTGATCTGCATCACAGCGGCAAGATTCTTTGCCCGAATGGGCTGCCCCCGCCCCTGAGGAGTAGGACAACCCCTTCAGGGAGGACAGCATGGAATCCAGGCCCCAGGAGTGGGCAGAGCACGAGACCCGCCCTGCGGTCTTGTTCGTGGACGCATGCTCCGCGTGCGGAGCAGACCTCGAGTTCAAGCCGCTCGTCGCGCCCCGGGTCATCGCGGTGCCGGACACCGACGACTTGAAGCGCGACGTTCGAGATGACGAAGCCGCCATCTTCTACCTGCGCTGTCACGGCGCAGCCGATGTCCCGTCCGAGGCCGCGGGAGCATTCGCACGGGACTTCTTCGAGCACCACCTCACCGGTCCCACGGCGCCGCCCGTGGTGAAGCTTCAGGAACTGCTGCGCGCGTATCCGCGGCCTCGCTCGTTGACGACGATGTCCTCGTACGACATCTACGACCCCGTGGTGGCGCCGATCGCGATGACCGTGCCGGTGCCGGTCAGGACGAGCGAGGCGTACCGGGCGGCGATCGCAGCCGCGCGCGACTGGCTTGACGGGGACAAGACGGCGCCGGCTCGGTTCGCCGGGCAATGGCTCGGGATGTCTCCAAGGAACGCCGACTTCTCCGCCGAGGCAGTCGCCACCGCGTTGATGGAGGACTGGTGGACCACGGCCAAGACGTGGAGCGGCGACGCGGTCCTCAAGGAGATCAAGCGCCGCACCCAAGCGGCCCGCCTGGCCCTGCGGCCACTGTGGGAGCGCCAGACCAACGGCGAGACGGTCATGCTGCTCAGTCACCGCATCGGCGGCGAGGACGGCCCGCTGACAATGGCGGACGTGGTCCCGGACCCGGCCGGGTCGGCCGAGGAACAGGCGCTGGCTGCCTTGCCCTGTCTCGACGATCCATGCATCTCCGTGGTCTTCGCCGGCCTGACCGACGACGAGGCCAGGGTGGCCACCGAGTACGCCATGGATGCGGACATCGACTGGGTGCAGGCCGCACTGCGCGCAGAGGCACCCGAACACTTCGGTAGGAGGGTAAAAAAGAAGCTCGCCCGGCTCGGCAGGCTGCACCGGGAGCGAGCGCGCAGTGCCGCCGCGACCGCCAGAGCCCCACGCTGCCCCCACGCCCTGCCAGTTGAGAACGGAGGCCAGCAGTGAGCGGCCCTACAGACCGTCGCCCTGGGACTCTGCGGGCCGAACTGAACGCCGCCGAGCGGGACCGTGAGCAGACCCGGACGGCCGCCAGGAGGGCCAGGCGTCATCATCGACGCCTTCGCCGCCGGCACCGCCGAGCCACCGCACGGCTGCGGCTTCGCCACGCGGCTCGACGGACCCGCGTGGTCCTGATGTGCGGCTTCGCGACGTGCGCCCTGGTGTTCTTCGTGCTGGGCGTCAACCTGTACTTCACCGGCCAGCCGGGCAGCGGTGACTGCTTCAGGGGCGCGGGAGCGGCCGCGGCGGTCACCGCGGTGTTCCGCCGCCGCTCCTGAGAGCCGCGCCATACGAAAGGGCCTGCTGCTTCGGAAGCGGGCCCTCTCGAGTGTGATCCCTGGGTTCACAGGCCAAGCCGCACTGGTCCGGCTGGAACACCAGAAGTGATCAACGCGGTCAAAGGAGTTGTGAGGTCGCGGGGGGAAAACAAGTCGGGACCGGTATAAGAAGCGACGTCGCGCGGATGCCACCACCGCAGACCGCTGATGTTCTCCGCGGCGAGCTGAGCGTCGGACAGGGTGCCGCGCGGAGTGAACGTGGCGGTGCGTACGAGGAAGTAGTCGTTGATGACACCGTCGTAGCCCGCGGCATGACCAGGGGCCACGACTTCCTGGTGCCAGACGTGCGGCGGATCGGTGCCGACGGCAAGACCGACCTCTTCGCGCAGTTCGCGGCGCAGCGCGGCAAGCGGCGTCTCACCCGGCTCGATCCCGCCACCGGGAGCTGCCCACACCACCGTCCCCGCCGGCTCTGGAATGGCGAACCTGCAGAGCAGGATGCGGTTGTCCTCGTCGAGGACGACCGCGCGGACTGAATGGCGCAGGTTCACGGACGGCATTCCGACACGCTAGTCGTCGGCCGCCGCTCAACGCCCGAGAAAAAGCCCCGGCCTGGCCGGGCCGGGGCTTCCTCCGTTGCTGGTTACGGCAGGTTCCGCGCCATCACGATGCGCTGGACCTGGTTCGTGCCCTCGTAGATCTGCGTGATCTTGGCGTCACGCATCATGCGCTCCACCGGGTAGTCACGGGTGTAGCCGTAGCCGCCCAGCAGCTGGACGGCGTCCGTGGTGACCTCCATCGCCACGTCCGAGGCGAAGCACTTGGCGGCGGCGCCCAGGTAGGTGAGGTCGGCGTCGCCGCGCTCGGAGGCGGCGGCGGCCTGGTAGGTCAGGGCGCGGGCGGCCGAGATCTTCATGGCCATGTCGGCGAGCATGAACTGGATGCCCTGGAAGTCCGCGATCGCCTTGCCGAACTGCTTGCGCTCCTGCACGTAGCCCTTGGCGTAGTCCAGGGCGCCCTGGGCGATTCCCAGCGCCTGCGCGGCGATCGTGATGCGGGTGTGGTCCAGCGTCTTCATCGCCGTGGCGAAGCCGGTGCCCTCCTCGCCGATCATGCGGTCCGCCGGGATGCGCACGTTGTCCAGGTAGACCTCGCGGGTCGGCGAGCCCTTGATGCCGAGCTTCTTCTCGGGGGCTCCGAAGGAGACGCCCTCGTCCGACTTCTCGACGACGAAGGCCGATATGCCCTTGGAGCGCTTGGTGGGGTCGGTGACCGCCATCACCGTGTAGTACTCGGAGACGCCGGCGTTGGTGATCCAGCGCTTCACGCCGTTCAGGACGTAGTGGTCGCCGTCGCGGACCGCCTTCGTCTTCATGCCGGCGGCGTCGGAACCCGCGTCCGGCTCGGAGAGGCAGTACGAGAACATGCCGTCGCCCTTGGCAAGCGGGGTCATGTACCGCTTCTTGAGGTCCTCGGAGCCGGAGAGGATCACCGGGAGCGAGCCCAGCTTGTTCACCGCGGGGATGAGGGAGGAGGACGCGCAGACGCGGGACACCTCCTCGATCACGATCACCGTGGCGAGGGCGTCCGCACCGGCGCCGCCGTACTCCTCGGGCACGTGCACCGCGTGCAGGTCGTTCGCGACCAGGGCGTCCAGCGCCTCCTGCGGGAAGCGGGCCTCCTCGTCCACCGCGGCGGCGTGCGGCGCGATCTTCGCCTCGGCCAGCGAGCGGATCGCGTCGCGGAGCATGTCGTGCTCCTCGGACGGGCGGTACAGGTCGAAGTCAGCCGATCCGGCCAAGGTCTCTCACGCTCCAAGGACGCTGTGTGGTCTAAGTGCGATGCTGGCGCTAATTACCGTTAAGTAACTCAAATTTTAGGGGGCCGCTCACGGGAGTGATACGTGAGCTTGGCGACAGCGGGAAAGTTGCCCGTCGAACGGCCCGACTATGCTCGGGCCCGCATCACCGCCGGACTTGTCGTAGACCTCTGGAGTACCCCATGGCCCTCAAGATCACCGTGATCGGCACCGGTTATCTCGGCGCGACCCACGCCGCGGCCATGGCCGAGCTCGGCTTCGAGGTGCTGGGGCTCGATGTCGTGCCGGAGAAGATCGAGATGCTGCGGCGCGGCGAGGTCCCGATGTACGAGCCGGGACTGGAGGAGCTGCTGCGCAAGCACGTGGCCGGGATCGAGGGGTCGACCGGGCGGCTGCGGTTCACGATGGACTGGGCCGAGGTCGGGGCGTTCGGCGATGTGCACTTCGTCTGCGTGAACACGCCTCAGCGGCACGGTGAGTACGCCTGCGACATGTCGTACGTGGACCGCGCCTTCGAACTGCTCGCCCCGCACCTCACCGGCCCCGCCCTCGTCGTCGGCAAGTCCACCGTCCCCGTCGGCTCCGCCGACCGCCTCGCCGCCTACCTCGCCGCGCACGCACCGGCGGGCGAGGACGCCGAGCTGGCCTGGAACCCGGAGTTCCTGCGGGAGGGCTTCGCCGTCGAGGACACCCTGCACCCGGACCGGATCGTGGTCGGCGTGCGCAGCGAGCGGGCCGAGAAGCTGCTGCGCGAGGTGTACGCCACGCCGATCGCCGCCGACTCCCCCTTCGTCGTCACCGACTTCCCCACCGCCGAGCTGGTCAAGACGTCCGCCAACTCCTTCCTCGCCACCAAGATCTCCTTCATCAACGCGATGGCGGAGGTGTGCGAGGCCGCCGACGGCGATGTCGCCAAGCTCGCCGAGGCCATCGGCTACGACGACCGGATCGGCAAGAAGTTCCTGCGGGCCGGGATCGGCTTCGGCGGTGGCTGCCTGCCCAAGGACATCCGCGCCTTCATGGCCCGGGCCGGTGAGCTGGGCGCCGACCAGGCGCTGACCTTCCTGCGCGAGATCGACTCGATCAACATGCGCCAGCGCGGCCAGATGGTCGAGCTCGCCCGACAGGCGCTGGGCGGCGGGCCCTTCCTCGGCAAGCGGGTCGCCGTGCTCGGCGCCACCTTCAAGCCCGACTCCGACGACGTCCGGGACTCGCCCGCGCTGAACGTCGCCGGGCAGATCCACCTCCAGGGCGGCCAGGTCACGGTGTACGACCCCAAGGGCATGGACAACGCCCGCCGCCTCTTCCCGACCCTCGGCTACGCCGACAGCGCGATCGAGGCCGTACGGGGCGCCGACGTCGTACTGCACCTGACGGAATGGCGGGAGTTCCGCGAGCTGGACCCGGCGGCGCTCGGCGAGGTCGCGGCGGCCCGGGTCGTGCTGGACGGGCGCAACGCCCTCGACCCGGAGCTGTGGCGGAAGGCCGGCTGGACGTACCGGGCGATGGGGCGACCGACGGCCTGAGGCGTCGACACCGCACCCCGCAGTCGCACAGGACGCCGGTCCGGCCGAGGCTCAGTCGGCCGGACCGGCGCTTGGCACATTCTCCCCGTCACCGCCGCCCTTCCGGAACCGCTTTCCGAGGAGACCGGGATGACACCGGTCACCCTTTCCGTCGGGCCCGGGAGGAGTGTCCGAGACGCAGAGGCAGGCCCGGTGGGCGCTATCTGGCCCGGTACCGTCGCATCTTCGCCCGCGCCCCGCACACCTGCATCGAGCACCAACGGCCGCGGCCCGCCGGACTGCGGTCGTAGTACGCCCAGTGGCAGTCGACCGCCTCGCAGGCCTTCAGCCTGCTCCACGTGCCCTCGACGAGGGCCTGGGCGATCGCCGCCGCCACCCGGGAGAGCAGCGGGCCCTCGTCGGCGGGGGCCAGGCCGGCCGAGCCGTCGGCGGCGTCGACGGTGACGAGCAGCGGGCTCGCCGTCAGCAGGTCGCCCAGCGGGGTCGCCGCGCGGTGCGGCGGATGGCCGGCGTGTGCGAGGAGGGCCACCCGCAGGGACTCCCGCAGCTCCCGCGCCCCCGGTATGTCCTCCTCGGCCAGCCCGAAGCGCGCCCGGCCCTCCGCGGTGTCCAGCGAGTCGGCGCCCGACTCGATGTCCAGCGTGTTGACCAGGGACTGGACCAGTGCCAGGCCCCCGGGCGCGGGCGATCTCTCACTCATGGCTGAACGCTATCCCTCGCTCTCTCGCTCCCCGAACCCCCTTGCGACGTTACCGCCAATACGGGAGCATGGGGTAACTGCGTTACCTGTTGAGACCAAATACAGGTAACCAAGGACTCGAGGAGGAAGCCATGGCCATCGCCGAACTGGGCGCCGTCGTCCTGGACTGTCCCGACCCCCGTGCCCTCGCCGACTTCTACGCGCGCGTGCTCGGCGGAAGCATCGAGGGCGACGAGGACTGGGTGGACCTGAAGGTCCCCGGCGGGCGGTCGCTGGCCTTCCAGGCGGCCCCCGGCTTCGTACCGCCGAAGTGGCCGGCGCCCGATCACTCGCAGCAGTTCCATCTGGACCTGACCGTCGAGGACCTGGACGCGGCCGAGAAGGGCGTGCTGGCGCTGGGCGCGAAGCCGCTGGACGTCGAGGACCGATCGCGGACCTTCCGGGTTTACGCGGATCCGGCCGGGCACCCGTTCTGTCTGTGCGCCTGCTGACCAAACCCTGACCGCCGGGAGGAACCCATGGCCGCCGTGGCACGTCTGCGCAACGTCGTCATCGACTGCCCCGACCCGCGCGCCCTCGCCGAGTTCTACGCGCGGGTGGGCGGCGGTACGCCCGAAGTCCAGGCCGACGACTGGGTCGTCCTGCAGATCCCGGACGGGCCACGGCTCGCCTTCCAGACGGCGCCCGGGTACACCCCGCCGGACTGGCCGCGGGCCGACCACGACTCGCAGCAGTTCCACCTCGACTTCGACGCGGGGTCCACCTGGGAGGAGGTCGACGCGGCCGAGAAGAAGGTGCTGGAGCTGGGCGCTCGCTTGCTGCACGCCGCCGACAAGGAGGACTGGCGGGTCTACGCCGACCCGGCGGGGCACCCGTTCTGCCTCTGCCGGATCGAGCATCCGTGACCGAGCAGGAGACCTCGGTGAGGTCCCGCGGGTGGGCGGCGAGCAGGGCGTGAGCGCGGCCGAAGAGGCCGACGGCGACTTCGCCCGGGGCGGCGACGGGTCCGTCCGACTTCTCGACGGAGGGCCGTACGGCGCGTGCGGTCAGCGCTCGCGCGCCGCCTCGATCACCTCGTCCAGGGTCTCCCGGGAGCGGACGAGGTCGGCGATCATGCGGTCGATGCGGTCGCGCTCGGCGGTGAGGTCCTCGACCAGCCGAGGCGTGGCGACGACGGAGGGTCCGCCGTCGGCGTCCCGCATGCAGGGCAGCAACTGCGCGATCCGGCTGCTGTGCAGCCCCGCGGCGAACAGCTCCTGGATCCGGACGACCCGGTCGACGGCCGCCTCCGGATAGTCGCGGTGGCCACCGGGCGTACGGTCGGCTCGCAGCAGGCCCTGGGTCTCGTAGTAGCGCAGGGAGCGCTCGCTCACCTGGGTACGCCGGGCCAGTTCACCGATCCGCATGGCGGCCACCCCCGGATTTCGGGCTTGAATCTGACATCAATGTCAAGTTCTACCGTACGGCCATGACACGGACAACGGACTTCCTCGCCCCCGCCCGCCTCGGCTCCCTGCGCCTCCCGAACCACCTGGTCATGGCCCCGCTCACCCGCAACCGCGCCGCGGCGGACGGCACTCCGACCCCGCTCATGGCGACGTACTACGCCCAACGCGCCTCGGCGGGCCTGATCATCGCCGAGGCCTCGACACCGAACGCGGTCGGACAGACGTATCCGAACATCACCGCGATCCACAACGCCTCCCACGTGGCCGGCTGGCGGCGCGTCACCGACGCCGTGCGGGCCGCCGGAGGGGGGCCGATGTTCCTTCAGCTCCAGCACGGCGGCCGCGTCGGCCATCCGGAGACCAGCGGGCTGACCCCCGTCGCGCCCTCGCCGGTCCCCCTCCCGGAGACGATCTTCACACCCGGCGGGCACCGGCCCGCGGTCGTCCCCCGGGAGATGTCCCCCGACGACATCCGCGCCACCGTCGCCGACTTCGCGGCCGCCGCCCGCAACGCGGTCGAGGCCGGGTTCGAGGGCGTGGAGGTGCACTCCGCCAACGGCCATCTCCTCCACCAGTTCCTCGCCGGCAACACCAATCGCCGTACGGACGCCTACGGCGGTTCGGTGGCCGGTCGGACCCGCTTCGTGCGGGAGGTGGTGGAGGCCGTCGCCGCCGCCGTCGGGGCGGAGCGGGTGGGAGTGCGGATCTCCCCCGGGAGCACCGTCAACGGCGTCGAGGAGAGCGACACGGAGGTGATCCACCCGGCGCTCGCCGAGGCGCTCGGCGGACTGGGGCTCGCGTATCTGCATCTCGTGCACGCCGACCCGGACGCGCCGCTGTTCCAGCGGATCCGCGCCTCCTGGCCGGGAGCCCTGATCGCCAACCCCGTCCTGACGGACCTCTCCACCCAGGCCGTGCGCCACGCGTCCGAGCACCTGCTCGCCGCCGGTGCCGATCTGATCGCCCTGGGACGCCCGTTCCTGGCCAATCCCGACCTGGTCGAGCGGCTGCGGCTCGGGGCGCCGCTCAACCCGGTGCGGGACCGGTACTTCATGTACGTGGGCGGGGGGACCGGCTACACCGATTACCCCGCCCTGTCCGACGGGACGGGTCAGCCGTCCAGTGACTCGATGGTCGCGTTGGACGGCCCCCGCGTCACCTGAAGGTCGCGCGCCACGTCCTCCGCCGCGCCCAGGACCCGTACCGCGTTCTGCCAGGTCAGCTTGGCCAGGTCGGGCTTCGACCAGCCGCGGTCCAGGAGTTCGGCGATGAGGTTGGGGTAGCCGGAGACGTCGTTCAGGCCGTCGGGGGTGAACGCCGTGCCGTCGTAGTCGCCGCCGATGCCGAGATGGTCGACGCCGACGACCTCGCGCATGTGATCCAGATGGTCCGCGACCGTGGACACCGTGGCGATCGGGCGCGGGTTGGCCTCCTCGAAGGCGCGGTGCACCTTCATCGCCTCGGCGGTGGTGTCGAGGTGGTGGAAGCCGTGGGCGCGCATGTTCTCGTCGGCCGCGGCCGTCCAGTCGACCGCCGCCTGGAGCACGAACTTCGGCACGAACGTCACCATCGCGACACCGCCGTTGCCGGGGAGGCGTTCCAGGACGTCGTCGGGGATGTTGCGCGGGTGGTCGCACACCGCGCGGGAGGAGGAGTGGGAGAAGATCACGGGGGCCGACGTGACGTCCAGCGCGTCACGCATCGTCGTCGCCGCCACGTGCGAGAGGTCGACGAGCATGCCCTCGCGGTTCATCTCCCGGACCACCTCACGGCCGAAGGCGGTCAGGCCGCCCACCGCCGGCTCGTCCGTCGCCGAGTCGGCCCACGCGATGTTGTCGTTGTGGGTGAGGGTCATGTAGCGGACGCCGAGCGCGTACAACGCCCGCAGCGTGGCGAGGGAGTCGGCGATCGAGTGGCCGCCCTCGGCGCCCATGAGGGAGGCAATACGGCCCTCCGCGCGGGCCGCCTCCATATCCGCCGCCGTCAGCGCGGGACGCAGGTCGCCCGGGTGGCGGGCCAGCAACTGCCGTACGCAGTCGACCTGTTCGAGAGTGGCGCTGACCGCCTTGTCGCCGGCGTAGTCCGAGCGGACGTACACCGACCAGAACTGCGCGCCCACGCCGCCCGCGCGCAGGCGCGGGATGTCGGTGTGCAGATGGGCGCCCTGGTCGGCGGCGATGTCGCGGGCGTCGAGGTCGTAGCGGACCTGTTCGCGCAGGGCCCAGGGGAGGTCGTTGTGGCCGTCGACGACTGGGAACTCCCGCAGGAGCTCCCGGGCCGCCTCCAACGACGCGGAGGTCATCGCCGTCACTTCCCCGAGCCGAAGCCGAAGCCGCTCGATCCCTCTACCTTGGCCCGCAGGCGCTTGCCCTTCTCGGTGGCCTGGTCGTTCAGGTCCTGCTGGAACTCACGCATGCGGACGAGCAGGTCCTCGTCGTGCGTGGCCAGGATGCGGGCCGCGAGCAGACCGGCGTTGCGGGCGCCGGCGACGGAGACGGTCGCGACCGGGACGCCGGCCGGCATCTGGACGATGGACAGGAGGCTGTCCATACCGTCGAGGTACTTCAGCGGCACCGGGACGCCGATGACCGGCAGCGGCGTGACCGAGGCGAGCATGCCGGGCAGGTGAGCGGCCCCGCCGGCCCCGGCGATGATCACCTTCAGGCCGCGCTCGGCCGCCTGCTCACCGTATGTGACCATCTCGCGCGGCATCCGGTGCGCGGAGACGACGTCGACCTCGTACTCGATCTCGAACTCGTCGAGGGCCTTGGCCGCCGCCTCCATGACGGGCCAGTCGGAGTCCGACCCCATGACGATGCCAACAACGGGGCTCATCTCATTCTCCTTGCGTACCTCCTCGGCCTCGGCCGAGTGGTTTGGGTGGGTACCCCGCGCATCTGCGGGAACAGTTCATCAGCATTGCCGCACAGCAAGATTCCCAGATCGCCGGACAGACTCACATCGGGGGGCATTCAAGTACCGCTTCTATCCGACTACGGAGCAGGCAGCCGAGATGTCGCGCACCTTCGGCTGTGTGCGCAAGGTCTACAACATGGCGCTCGACGCTCGATCTCGCGCGTGGATGCTGGAGCACCGCCGGGTCTCCTACGTGGAAACATCGACGATGCTCACGGAGTGGAAGAAGACCGAAGAGCACGGCTTTCTCGCACAGGTCTCGTCCGTCCCGCTGCAACAGTCGTTGCGGCATCTGCAGGCCGCCTACGCAGCGTTCTTCGACAAACGGGCCCGGCATCCTCGCTTCAAGTCGAAAAAGAGGTCGAAGGACTCTGCGGAGTACACCCGCTCCGCGTTCCGGTTCCGCGACGGCAAGCTCACATTGGCGAAGATGCGTGATCCGCTGGCCATCGTGTGGTCGCGGCCTCTTCCTGAAGGGGCTGAACCGTCCACGGTCACGGTCTCCAAAGACAAGGCAGGGCGTTGGTTCGTCTCCTTGCTCGTCGAAAGCGCCGTCAGCCCCGGACCGGTCACGAACAGGGCCGTGGGGCTCGACGCCGGCCTCACCAGTCTGATCACCCTGTCCACTGGGGAGAAGGTCACCAATCCGAAGTTCGAGCGCAGGGACCGGTCCCGCCTCGGAAAGGCTCAGCGAGAACTCTCTCGGAAAGCTCCCGACTCGAACAACCGGGAGAAGGCACGCGCCAAGGTGGCACGCGTTCATGCGCGGATCACCGACCGGCGCCGGGACTTCCTGCACAAGTTGACCACTCGTCTCGTTCGTGAAAACCAAACGATCGTGATCGAGGACCTGACCGTCCGCAGCCTGCTCGGCAACCGCACTCTCGCACGTGCGATCTCCGATGCCCCGTGGACGGAGTTGCGCTCCCTGTTGGAGTACAAATGCTCCTGGTATGGGCGCGAGCTGATCGCGATCGACCGCTTCTTCCCGTCGAGCAAGACCTGCTCCACGTGCGGCCTGATCCACGATGAGCTGCCCCTGAACGTCCGACGATGGACGTGCGAGGGCTGCGGCACCCAGCACGACCGGGACCACAACGCCGCGAAGACCATTCTGGCCGCCGGGCTGGCGGTGTCGGCCTGTGGAGCCGGTGTAAGACCCCAACGGAGCTCCTCCGGGCGGGCGGTCGGCGATGAAGCAGGAAGCGTCGTGGCGCTATGACACGCCCCTCCCGAAAGGGAGGGGCGGAGGTCAATCGGTGATCGTGCCTCTCAGGTAGCCGGCAGCGTGACGGGCGCGCTCCAGCACGTCGTCGAGGTCGTCGCCGTAGGTGTTGACATGACCGACCTTGCGGCCGGGCTTCACGTCCTTGCCGTACATGTGGATCTTGAGCTGGGGGTCGCGGGCCATGCAGTGCAGGTACGCGGAGTACATGTCGGGGTAGTCGCCGCCGAGGACGTTGACCATGACGGTCCACCTGGCGCGCGGGCGCGGGTCGCCGAGGGGGAGGTCGAGGACGGCGCGGACGTGGTTGGCGAACTGGCTGGTGATCGCGCCGTCCTGGGTCCAGTGGCCCGAGTTGTGCGGGCGCATCGCCAGTTCGTTGACGAGGATGCGGCCGTCGCGGGTCTGGAACAGCTCGACGGCGAGGTGGCCGACGACGCCGAGTTCCTTGGCGATGGTGAGGGCCATCTCCTCGGCCTTCAGGGCGAGGGTCTCGTCGAGCTCCGGGGCGGGGGCTATGACGGTGTCGCAGACGCCGTTGACCTGCCGGGACTCGACGACCGGGTAGGCGACGGCCTGGCCGTGCGGGGAGCGTACGACGTTCGCCGCGAGCTCCCGTACGAAGTCGACCTTCTCCTCGGCGAGGACCGGGACGCCGGCGCGGAACGGCTCGGCGGCCTCCTCGACGGAGTCGACGACCCAGACGCCCTTGCCGTCGTAGCCGCCGCGGACGGTCTTGAGGACGACGGGGAAGCCGTCGCCGTCGGCGCCCTGGGCAAGGCCCTCGGCCGCGAACGCGGCGACGTCCTGTGGGTCGCTCACGATCCGGTGCCGTGGGCACGGCACCCCGATCGCGTCGAGTCTGGCTCGCATCACCCCCTTGTCCTGGGCGTGCACGAGTGCCTCGGGGCCCGGGCGGACGGGGATGCCGTCCGCCTCCAGCGCCCTGAGGTGCTCGGTGGGTACGTGTTCGTGATCGAAGGTGATCACATCGCAGCCCCTCGCGAAGTCGCGCAGCGTGTCGAGGTCGCGATAGTCGCCGATGACGACATCGCCGACGACCTGCGCCGCGGAATCCTGAGGGGTGTCACTGAGGAGCTTGAACCTGATGCCCAGCGGGATGCCTGCCTCGTGTGTCATACGAGCGAGCTGGCCCCCGCCGACCATGCCGACTACCGGGAACGTCACGCCCCTAGGGTATCGGCCGCGTGAGGGCGACCCTCTTACCGGACTTTTCCGGGTCTCTTTCCGACCTGTGTCCCGACCTATGAGTTCGCCCACAGGCAATCGAGGAGGGGGGTGGTTAGCATGGCTGGGTTGACGAAACCGACCGAAAAACCGACCGACAGGAGCCTTCACGACCATGGGACGTGGTTCCTCGGGGCTTCATGCGGCGCCTCCAGTACCTCGCAGTGCGGTGCGGCAACGCTTTGACCGGCTGATGCGTGAGGTCGCCAAGTTCGGCGCGGTGGGCGGGGCGGGGCTGCTGGTCAATCTCCTCGTGTTCAACCTGGTGCGGCATGTGACCGACCTCCAGGTGGTGCGGGCCAGTGTCATCGCGACCGTCGTCGCGATCGTCTTCAACTACGTCGGGTTCCGCTACTTCACGTACCGGGATCGTGACAAGAGTCGGCGTACGAAGGAACTGGGGCTGTTCCTGCTGTTCAGCGTGGTCGGTCTCGTGATCGAGAACGGGGTGCTGTACGCGGCGACGTACGGCTTCGGGTGGGACAGTCCGCTGCAGAGCAACATCTTCAAGTTCCTCGGTATCGGTATCGCGACGCTGTTCCGGTTCTGGTCGTATCGGACGTGGGTGTTCCGGGCGCTTCCTGCGGAGCAGGGGCAGGGCCAGGAGCAGGAGTCGGCGGTGGCCGGCGCGGAATCGTTCCTGGAGCCTCGGCGGGGGGCCGAGAAGGCGCGCGTGCGGCAGCGGGTGGGCTGAGTTTCCTCGCCCCCGCCGCCCCTACCCGTCCCATCCTCAAGGGGCTCCGCCCCTTCGACCCCGCCAGGGGGCTCCGCCCCCTGGACCCCCGCTCCTCAAACGCCGGAGGGGCTGACGTACTCAGCCCGTCCGGCGTTTGAGGACAAGGCCCGTTCAGGGCCGAAGGGGGGGTCTGGGGGCGCAGCCCCCAGGGATGGGACGGGTAGGGGCGGCGGGGGCGAAACCTGTCCTACCTGACCGTCGGTCCCGAATTCTCCGCCTGCTTCTTCGGCGGCGGGGTGCGGGAGAGGAACAGGGCGAGTACCGGGGGGTTCGTCTGGAGCATCTCCAGGCGGCCGCCGTCGGCTTCGGCCAGGTCACGGGCAACCGCGAGCCCGATGCCGGTGGAGTTGCGGCCGCTGATCGCACGCTCGAAGATGCGGGCGCCCAGGTCCGCCGGGATGCCCGGCCCCTCGTCGGTGACCTCGATGACCGCCTGGTTGCCGGTGACGCGGGTGCGCAGCGCCACCGTGCCGCCGCCGTGCATGAGGGAGTTCTCGATCAGGGCCGCCAGGACCTGAGCGACCGCCCCCGGCGTGCCGACCGCCGTGAGGTGGCGCTTGCCCGAGCTGACGATCGCCCGCCCGGCGCTGCGGTACGCCGGTCGCCACTCCGCCAGCTGCTGCTGGATGACCTCGTCGAGGTCGAAGGTGACGGCGGAGCCGTTGCGCGGGTCGCGGGAGTTGGTCAGGAGGCGTTCGACCACGTCCGTGAGGCGCTCGACCTGTGTCAGGGCGATCGTCGCCTCCTCCTTCACCGTGGCGAGATCCTCGGTGAGGGTGATCTCCTCCAGGCGCATGGACAGTGCCGTGAGCGGCGTGCGCAGCTGGTGCGAGGCGTCCGCGGCGAGGCGGCGTTCCGCCGTCAGCATGCGGGCGATGCGCTCGGCGGAGGAGTCCAGCACGTCGGCCACGCGGTCCAGCTCATGGACGCCGTACCGCTTGTGACGGGGGCGGGGGTCGCCCGAGCCGAGACGTTCCGCCGTCTCCGCCAGGTCGGTGAGCGGGGAGGCGAGGCGGTTGGCCTGGCGGATGGCGAGCAGGACCGCCGCGATCACCGCCAGCAGCGCCACCGCCCCGATGATCAGCAACGTACGGCCGACCTCCCGCGTCACCGACGACCGCGGCTCCTGCACGGTGACCGTCTCGCCCTCCTCGCCGGTCTCCTTGGCGCTGATGACGTCACCGGTCGGCTTGGAGCCCACCTGGATCAGCGGCTTCCCCGGGATCCGGATCTCGGCGTAACGGTCCCCCTGGATCTGGTCCCGCAGCACCGCGGCGTCCACGGTCTCGTCCCCGAGCAGCCTGCTGTCCACGATGCTGACCAGCCGAACCGCCTCGGTGTCCACCCGCTCCTGGGCGGTGCTGGTGATCGTCCGGGTCTCGACGATGACGAGGGACACGCCGAAGACTGCGATGACGACGAGCACGACCGCGAGGGTCGACTGGATGAGACGGCGGCGCACAGGACGATCCTTCGGGCGAGTACTTCACGACGACCAGTAGGGCAACGCCCTGAAAAGGGGCGCGGGGCCGCGTCGATTTGCGGCTCCGCCGCGTGTGCGCGACCAGCCACAACGGCGCAGCAGTCGCGCACGCGGCGTAGCCCCACGGCGGTAGGGCGCCGCCTAACTCTTCTCGAACCGGAACCCCACACCCCGCACCGTGGCGATGTACCGAGGGTTCGCCGCATCGTCGCCGAGCTTCTTCCGCAGCCACGAGATGTGCATGTCGAGCGTCTTGGTCGACGACCACCAGGTCGTGTCCCAGACCTCCCGCATCAGCTGGTCCCGGGTCACCACCCGGCCCGCGTCGCGCACCAGCACCCGCAGCAGGTCGAACTCCTTGGCCGTGAGCTGGAGTTCCTCGTCGCCCATCCACGCCCGGTGCGACTCGACGTCGATCCGCACCCCGTGCGTGGCGGGCGGCTGCTGCGGCTCGGCGGCACCGCGCCGGAGCAGGGCCCGGACCCGCGCGAGCAGCTCGGCGAGCCGGAACGGCTTGGTGACGTAGTCGTCGGCGCCCGCGTCGAGGCCGACGACGGTGTCCACCTCGTCGGCGCGTGCGGTCAGGATGAGGACCGGCACGGTGTGGCCCTCGGCACGCAGTCGGCGGGCCACCTCCAGGCCGTCCATGCCGGGAAGACCGAGGTCCAGCACGACCAGGTCGATCCCGCCCTGCATTCCAGCGTCGAGCGCGGTGGGGCCGTCCTCCCGCACCTCGACCTCGTACCCTTCCCGGCGCAGTGCGCGGGCCAGCGGCTCCGAAATGGACGCGTCGTCCTCGGCGAGCAGTACACGGGTCATGAGCTGATGGTAGTCCGCTCAGGGCAAGAGCTGGGGTGTGATCGGGCGCCTTGATTCTTACCCCTCTCTGGCGCGTCTCTTACCTTCGACTGCTGTGGTACAGACCAGCACGTGAGAGGTGCGATCCTTTAAGGACCTTGGAAAGCGTGCCTACGGTTCCCTCGACACCTGTGATACCGGTCTCAAGTCCTTCCATTTCCGGCGGTGTCCTGACGTATGGTGAATCCACGCCTGTAGCACTGCGGGGACCTTCGGCTGCATTTGACGCTGAGGGTCTCTTTTGTGTCTGGAATGACCTGTGGCCGGGCCCTCAAGGACGGGGGCGTGGATCCCGGTGGCCGCCGTCCTCCGCTTCGTGACCCGGAGCGGAACTCCCCGTGGGCGTGGGGGTGGGCGACTGTGCCTCGCCGGTGCCGGCCGCCCCCCACCGGGCGCGTGACAGTCAACGTCGGTGCGCGTCCCGACCAGCAAGGATCGACCATGGCGTCCAGCCTGACGAAGGACTCGGCCCGCCCGGGCACCCCCGGCTCCGAGAAGACCTTCTTCGGCCACCCCCGCGGCCTGGCCACTCTCTTCATGACCGAGATGTGGGAGAGGTTCTCCTACTACGGCATGAAGGCGCTGCTCCCGCTGTACCTGGTGGCCGACAACGGCCTCAACCTCGACGGCGCGACCGCCATCACCATCGCCTCGGTGTACGTGTCACTCGTATACCTGCTCACGCTCCCCGGCGGCTGGGTCGCCGACCGCATCCTCGGCCCGCGCAAGACGGTCGCCCTGGCCGGCCTGGTCATCATGCTCGGCCACCTGACCCTGGCCCTGCCGTCGGCCGGCATCTTCTACGTCGGCCTCGCCCTCGTCGCGATCGGCTCGGGTCTGCTGAAGGCCAACATCTCCACGATGGTCGGCCATCTCTACGACGGCCCGAACGACCCGCGCCGCGACGGTGCCTTCACCGTCTTCTACATCGGCATCAACACGGGCGCCTTCGCCGCGCCGCTGATCATCGGCACCGTCGGCGAGAAGGTCAACTGGCACCTCGGCTTCGCGCTGGCCGCGCTCGGCATGGCACTGGGTCTGGCCCAGTTCCTGCTCGGCACCCGCCACCTGAGCGACCGCAGCGAGATCGTGCCGACCCCGATGGATGCCGACGAGAAGCGCAGCACGCTGCGCAAGGGCCTGCTGTGGCTGGCCGTCCCCATCGTGTTCTACGCCGTCGTCGGCATCTCCGGTCACTTCACGGAGGCCTGGGCCACGGTCCCGCTCACGGTCATCGGCCTGATCGTCCCGATCTGGGTCATCGCCCGCATCAAGCGGGACAAGGACCTGAACTCCACCGAGCAGTCGAAGGTCTCGGCGTACATCTACTTCTTCGTCGCCGCGGCCGTCTTCTGGATGATCTACGACCAGGGCGCCACGACCCTGTCGATCTTCGCCAAGAACTCGGGCGACAACTCCGTCTTCGGCTGGGAGTTCCCGGTCTCCTGGTACCAGTCGGTCAACCCGGTCCTGATCATGGCCATCGCGCCGCTCTTCGCCTGGCTGTGGGTGTGGCTGAACCGGCGCGGCAAGGAGCCGAGCACGGCCGTGAAGTTCGCCTCCGGTCTGCTGCTGGTCGGTGCGTCCTTCTTCGTGTTCCTCATCCCGCTCTCCATCGCCGGGGACGGCGAGAAGGCCGCGGCGATGTGGATCGTGGCGATCTACTTCGTCCAGACCCTCGGTGAGCTGACGCTGTCCCCGGTGGGTCTGTCGGTCACCACGAAGATGGCGCCGGCGAAGTACGCCTCCCAGATGATGGGCGTCTGGTTCCTCGCGGTCACCGCGGGCGACTCCGTCACCGCGCTCCTCTCCGACCCGGCCGTCGGCGGCGTCGACCTCAACAAGATGAGCTTCGTCGCCCTGGAGGCCACACTGGCCGTCCTCGCCGGTGTGGCGGTGTGGATGTACCGCAAGAAGGTCAAGGCGCTCATGGGCGACGTGCGGTAGCGCCTGCGGCTCGGCTGAACAGCCGGAGGCCGCCGCACTCACGTGAGTGCGGCGGCCTCCGGCGTTTTGCGGGTCAGTCAGTGCGGCAGCTCGTCACGGCGTACGGCCGTGACGAACGAGGCCCAGGCCGTCGCCGGGAGGATCAGGGCGGGGCCGTGGGGGTTCTTCGAGTCGCGGACGGGGACGACGGGGGCGGGGATGTTGTCGGCGACTTCGAGGCAATTACCGCCGTCGGGGTTGCTGTAGCTGCTCTTGCGCCACGAGGCCCCGGCCAGGAAGTCGTCCGAGACCTCGACGCACTCGCCGCCGTCCGAGTTGCTGTAGCTGCTCCTGCGCCACGTCACGCCGGTCAGGTCTATGGATCGCACGGTGCTTCCTCCAGCATCTGCCCGATGAACTTCAGCGACTCGGCCGGTGACAGCGCCAGGTCGCGCATCGAATCGTATGCGAGTTGCAACCGCCCAACTTGGCTTGCTTCCTCGATCAGTTCGCCCCGATAAGCGGTCTCCGTATAGGCAACGGTACGCCCGTCGGCCATCCGCAGGAACATCACGTGCGTGCCGTCCAGGCTGCACGGTCCGGCGCTGAACGGCAGCACCTGGATCGTGACCCTCGGATGCTCGGCGGCGGCCAGGAGGTGCTCCAGTTGCTCGCGCCACGCCGCCGAGTCTCGCAACGCCATGCGCAGCACCGCCTCGTACAGGATGGTGCGGAAGCGGGGGCCGTCGTCCCCCATCAGCAACTCTGCGCGACCGAGTCGCGCCTCTACCTGCTGGACGAGTGCATCTCCCCCGATATCGCCCGCCGCGAGGCCTCCGTCGCGTATCCCCTCGTCTGAAGCATGCCCGGCACTCGCGTGACGCCGAAGTGCCACAAACTCTCCGCCTCGGCCTCCAGCAGCATGTACCTGCGGTACTGCTCCTTGAACTGGGTCGGATCCCCCACCGCCAGTTCCCACAACGCCCACAGCAATCCCGGCGTCCCGTAGTACTCGTCCAGCGCCTGCGCCACCTCAGGGCTCCCCAGCGACTGCCCCCGCTCCAGTTTCCCCAGCGTCGACCAGTCCCAGCCCAACTCGTCGGCAAGCTTCCGCAGCGTGAGCCCTCTCCCCTCGCGCAGCCTCCGTACCTCCTCCGCGTACCTCCATCGCGGCTCATGGCTGCGAGTCGTCACCGTGCGTCGCTGCGGCACCCTGTCTCCCCCTCCGCCGAGCTGTGGATTTTGTGGAATTTGAGGTGCCAAGCGTGGAACTAGCGCGTCCCAGCAGGGTTTTCGCCTCCCCGACACGGCATGCTCGTATCCGGCACCTGAACACGCAGCGTAATCCAGCGAATGCGTGCAGCACTGGCGTTCCCCGGAACGCGAACCTCAAGGAGTGAGCCATGAAGTCCACGACTCTCCCCCGACTCCCCCGCCGCACGCGCCCGGACCGCTCGACCGTCGCCTGGACGCCGCGCGGCGGCTGGGCGCGGCCGACGCCCGCCGTGCTGCGTACGCTCGAGTCGGCGCTCGCGCGGTGGTCCGCGTGACCGCGCGCACGGCATGGGTGGCGGCGCCCCCGCCGCCGCCCGCCTGTGACGTGTGCGGGGCCTTACTGGCCCAGCGGGACGCGGCGAGAGAGGCGGGCCGGACCGCCGAAGCCGGTGCCTGCGAACGGGAGTTGCGGGAGCACTGGAGCGTCGGACGGGGGTGCGCCCCGTGACGGAGCCGCCGCCGTATCCCGCGTTCGACGTGAGCCGCTCGCCCGTCCCCGTGGACGGGTGCGAGGCCTGCCGGAGACTCGCGGCACGACGGGCGGCGGCCCGGACGGTGTTCGACCACAGCGCGGTGGCCGACGCGAACGTGCTGATGCGGACGCATCTACGGCTGGATCACGGCAGATGAGGGGGAGACGTCGTCGGCCTCGCGCCTCCCCCGAAGAGCGCTAGCGCAGACGACGCCCGGGCATGAAGGTGAACACCGCTCCCCCTAGGAGCAGTGCCGTCCCGGCCACCAGCCCCAGGGCCTTCAGCGAGCCGTGGTCCTCCGCGCCCGTGGCCGCCAGGCCGCCGTCGGTCGACGAGCCGCCCGCGGAGCCGCCGGTCGAGCTGCCCGCCGAGCCGCCGCCGGACGCTCCGCTCGCCTGCTCCGTCGTGTCCAGGGTCAGGGACACCTCGGTCCTGGCCGGCGTGCAGGTCGTCGTCGTACCGAGGGCCTCGATGGTCAGGACCCCCGGGGAGAGCGTCGACTCGCCGCTCGCGCCCGGCTTGTACGTGCCCGTCAGGTCCGGGATCTCGATCGGGTCACCGGACTTGATGGCCTCGGAGTTGGTCGGTCCCTCGACATGGACCGTGCCCTTGTCCGCGCCGCCCAGGACGACCTCCATGGACGGCTTGACCGAGTCCTTGGGGATGTCGGCGGGGCTGTCCATCACCGACTTCTTGAACTGGACCGTCAGATCGAAGCTGCCGCCGCTCTTCTTGGCGTTGATCTGGACCGGCGAGGTCGCCTCCTTGTCGCCGATGGGTGTCTTGCACTCGTACGGGACCTGGACCTCCTTGCCCGTGAAGTCGGTCTGGCCGCCGTCGCCGCCCCCGGTGCTCGAACCGCCGGAGTCCCCGCCCGTCTCGCTCTCACTCGGCGTCGGAGTCGGAGTCGGAGTCGACGGACTCGACGTTCCCGTCGGCAGACCTGTGGGCACGTCGGTCGGCAGGCCCGTGGGCAGCGTCGGGACGACCGTCGGCAACCCTCCCGTCGTACCGCCCGGCCCCCCGCTCCCGTCCGTCACCTTGATCGTCGCCGCCGACTTCACCGTCTCCTTGGGCGTGCACTTGGTGTCCGTGGAGATCGGCTTGTTGACGTTGATGTTGTACGCGTCCGGCGTCAGGGTCACCTCCCCCGGCGCCGTCAGCTTCAGCTTGCCCTTCATGTCGGACAGCTTCATGTCGCTGTTCTTGGGGATGGGCGGGTTCTGCCGCGGCCCCTCCATGGCGATGTCGGCCGTCTGCGCGCCGGCCGCCTTCAGCGTCCCCGTCGGCTGGACCGTGTCCTGCCCGAGGTCGAGGATGTTCGGGTTCTTCGACGCCGCCTGGACGAACTTCCAGACGATCTCCACCTCGTCGCCGACCTTCGCCTCCGCGGGGGCGGTGATCTCCACCTTGGTCGTGCCCTGGACCGGCGGCAGCCCGGAGATGGCGGGCGGGATGCACTCGGTCGCGTACGACACCTCCGCGGCCTGGGCGGGCGCGGCGGACACGCCGAGCAGGATGCCCGCGCCGCCGAGCATCAGGGCGACGCCCGCCGCGCCACCTCTTCTCGGGCCGGCCGGTGTGACTCTCCTTCGCTTGCTCACGGGGGTCCCTTCCTGGTCGGAGCCGCAGGACTCGTGGAACTCGTCGGATTCGCGGGATCCGTACGGCTCGTCGGGCTGTCGTCGTGGTGCGGTGCGGAGAGCCGACCGGCCGTGCCCGGGTCGTTGTCCGGGGTGAACCACGGCAGGGCCGAGGAGGAGGTGAGGGCGTGCCTCGCCTCTTCCCGGGGCCTCAACCCCGGGATGCGCAGGGCCACTTCAGGCAGGCGGAAGCCGCGGCGGCGCGCGGTCTGCCGGGGCCGTACCCGGTCCACCACCGCCATCCCGACGCGGAACAACGCCGCCGGTACGACCAGGCCGGCCAGGATCCAGAACAGCGTCACGCCCCAGGGCCGGCCCACGCCCCAGGGCTGTTCGGCCATCACCTTGCCGCCGTACTTCAGGGAGACGGTGTAGCCGCCGTGCGCCCCGGCGGCGAGCTCCACGGGCAGCTCGATCCGCGCCTTCCCGCCCGGCCGGATCGTGCCGCGCCACTGCTGTTCCTCCCACTGGGGGGCGAACACGCCGTGGGAGGTGCCGACTTGGAACACCGGGTTCTTCACGGCGGAGGTGCCCACGTTGCCGACGGTGAAGACGAGCGTGCGCGCCGGCGGTGCGCCGAACCATGTCAGCAGGCCGCTCGATCCCTCCAGCCGGGTGTCCGTGAGGACCGACAGGCGCCCACCGGCCGGCTCCGCGGGCAGCGGCTCCACGGCGTGCCCGGCCACCTGGAAGATGGCGTCGGCCTCGGCCTTCGCCCCGGTCACCGTCGCCACGTGCACCACGCACGGGCACGGCACGGGCGGCTCGGCCACCGGCAGCTTCCTGCTGAAGCGCCCGTCGGCGTCCGTCGTCACGGCCCTGCCGTCCGCGTTGGCGCAGGAGTTGGTGCCGCCGGTCACGCCGGTCGACGGCACGGACTGGCCGCAGATCAGGATCATCAGCAGCGCGCGCGAACGCCAGCCGCTGCCGACCACGGTGATCGAACCACCCGTTCCGGCCTGGGACTTGGAGAGCTTCACGGTGGGCGCCGCCCTGTCCGCGGCCCACGCGGTCACGGCCCCCATCGGCAACAGCAGCGCCAGCACCGCCACCAGCGCCGCGATCCGCACCCTCCCGCTCACGTCCTCGCTCCCGTCAACTCGGGTTCCCTGTACGGCGGTTGTCCGGCGGCGTCCGTCTCGCCGTCGCCGTTTGCCGTGCGGCGCCTTCGACGTCGTACGACGATGAAGGCACCGATCGCCGCCCCCGTGGCTCCCGCAGCCGCCACCGCATCCCACGGCACGAGCCCCGCGGACACCTCCGCCGTGTCCCTCGCCCCGCCCGCCGCCGTCACCGTCAGCCGCACGTCGACCGCGTCGAGGGCCGGCCGGTCGGGCCACGGCTCGGTGAGCCTCGTACGGCTGCCCGGCGGCAGGTCGACGGGGAGGGTGCGCGGGGCGCGGTCCAGGACCGGGCCGAAGACTCCGCGCACGTGGACGGCCAGCCGCGGCACAAGGGGTGTCGTACCTCGGTTGACCAGCTCGTACGTGATGCTCTCGGCGCGGACGGAGACCTGCTCGACGGTCAGTGCCGCTACCTGCGGGACCGAGGCGCGCACATGGATCCGGAGGCGCTGGGTACGGCCGTCCGTGTCCCGCGCCACGATCTCGGCGGTGCGGTCACCTTCCGGAACGGTCACCGAGAAGGGCACGTCCGCTCGGGTGCGGGCGGGTATCCGCACCTCGCGCTCGGCGAAGGTGACCGGGGCGCCGGTGCCGTGCAGCCTTACGGTGACCGGTTCGCCGCCCGGGTTCGTCACGGAGACCGCGTCCTGAAGGGCCGTCCCCGGCTCACCCTCGGCGTAGAGGGACGGCCGCCCGCCGCCGGAGGGCGCGACGGACCAGCCCTCGGCGGCGGTCGCCGAGGGGGCGGCGACCAGCAGCGCCAGCAGGGACAGACACAGGGCACGGACGGCTGACGACATCGGCGGCTCCAGCGGCGTCACACGAAGCGGTATGGGCACGAACGGTCAGCGGCGTACCGCCTGCCCCACCTGTCCCCTCTGCCCCCTCCGTGTCAGCCACAGCGCGCCCGCCGCGCCCGCGAGCAGCACCGTGCCGCCGAGGGTGCCCAGGGCGATCGCCGAGTCCTCGGGGCCGGTCTGCGGGAGCTCGGCGCCGGAGCCGGAGCCGCCCTGGCCGGTGCCACCGCCCCCACCGGCCGCCGCCGTCACGTCGAGGGTCAGTGACGGGCCGGGGTTGTTGGTGGGGGTGCACGTGGTCGTCGTGCCCAGGGCCTTGATGGTGAGCACGGCCGCCGTGAAGGTGACCTTGCCGGTCTTCTTCGGGGTGTACGTACCCGTCAAGTCATTGATCTTGATGGGGGTGTTGGCGGGAATCGCCTCCTGGTTGGCCGGGCCGGTCACCGCCAGGGTGCCGCTGTCGGCACCGCCCAGCTTGATGGTGGCGCTCGGGTTCATCGCGCCCTTGCCGAGTTCGACCGGGCTGGAGGAGACACCCTTCTGCCACGACATGGTGATCTTGTAGGCGCTGCCGCTCTTGACGCCCTTGATGTCGATGGGCGAGACGGCGCTCTTGTCGCCGATCGGCGTCTTGCAGGCGTAGTTGACGTCGACGACCTCGGCCCGGGCCGCGGGGGCGGCCATCAACACCGCCGAGCCGGCCAGGGCCGCGGCGGTCGCGAGCGCGGCGGTTCGCTTCTGCTTCGACACGGTCCCCTCATTCCTGACGGCACATCAGATCGGCCGTCAAGGTACGCCCGGGGCCCGAAGGAAGGAAGACACGGCGCACACCGGAGTTGTGGGGATCCGGCGCGTGCGCGAAGGGGTTCGGGTGGAGAGGGTGACCCTTGGTAACCCAGGGTCGGCGTGACCGCGCGAAGGAGTCGCTCGGGCCGGCCCGGTGACGGGGGCCGGCAGGAGGGTTCCCCTCCCCGCGCTCGGAAACGGCCCCGCGGAAACGAATCTCCCGTACGGCGGTCTCCGCGGCGCCCTACGCCGGCGCCCCCAGCTCGGCCCACACCGTCTTGCCGGCGACACCGGGCGTCCGTACGACTCCCCAGTCCAGGCACAGCCGCTGCACGATGAACATGCCGTGGCCGCCGGGGCGGCCCGCGCGGTGCGGGGTGCGGGGGGCCGGCTGACCCGTGCCCTTGTCGGAGACCTCGATGCGGATCACCTTGTTGTCGCAGGCGATCCACAGCTCGTCCGGCCCCTCGGCGTGCAGACAGGCGTTGGTGACCAGTTCGGAGACGACGAGCAGCACATCCTCGGCGGCGGCCCGCTGGTCGGCGGTGGCGGCGGGCAGCCAGCCCCACGCGTACAGCGCCTGGCGGGCGAAGTCGCGGGCGAGCGGGACGACCCCGCTCTGCCCCTCGAAGCCCAGCCGACGGACCTGACGCGCCACCGACGCCTCGGCGGACGACGCGGACCCCTCGGGCGTCGAGGACGGCGTGGAGCCCCCGTCGGACGCTCCGGCCGCCGGGGCGCCCTCCTCGGCGCCGCCCGTGGTCGGTACGCCCCTCTCGGACGCCCCGGAAGCGCCGCTGGGCTCTGGGCCGCGGTCGCCCGGCGAGAAAGGCCGGGTGGTGCTCATCAGCGCTTCACCTCACCGATTCACCAGTTCAACGTTCACACGATTCAGAAAGTCTGTACGCAGAGTCAGTACGCCAGTACACGTCCTTGCTTGATACATCGGTCACAGTCCCCCACCCCCGGTGGCCGACGTCACAGCCGACAGGTTCAGAATGTCTCCTGCCCGACCGCGCCGAGGGAACACCCCCGGATTTCGGCACGAATGATGTGACGTCTGACGCGGTGCCGGACGCGAGGGTCAACCCGACCCGTCGGACTCGTCGGCCAGGGCGTCGGCGAGCGAGTCGTGGACCGTGAAGACCGCTTCGGCCCCTGTGATCTCGAACACGCGCGCAACGACGGGCAGCATGCCCGCGAGATGCACCCCGCCACCGGCGGCCTCCGCCTTCAGTCGCGCCCCGAGCAGCACGTTCAGCCCTGTGGAGTCACAGAACTCGAGCCGCGAGCAGTCGACGACCAGTCGGCTGAAGCCCTTGCCGAGGCAGTCCTCGAGTGGCTCACGCAACAAATCGGCGGTGTGGTGATCCAACTCACCCGCCGGGGTCACGACGGCACTGGAGCCCTCTTCCCGCACCTCGACCAGAAGTCGGCCAGACTGTGCGCTGCCGACCGTCCCGCGGTCCATGCCGTCTCTCACTCCCGACGTCGTGGCTGCTGACTGACGCTCTCGAACACTACGCCTTCCCTACGCCCTCCAACACCCGAACATCCACCCAGAAACGGACATTTCGGAACAGAGCGCACTTGCGGTGGGCTCACGAAAGCGGGTAGGGCTAGTAGAGACACGTAACCGACTCGGCCGGCTTTGGAGGCGCCGCACACCGCAGTGCACGCACAGGCTTCGGCAGCCATATGCCGAGAACGATGGAGGACATCATGTCACCCCGGCTCGACGCATCGCATACCCAGAAGGCGACGTCGGCACCCCGACCGGAACATCTGGATCCCATCGAGCGCAGCAGCGACGTACGTCACGGACAGGACTTCGCTCAGGAGTTCGGCCGACAGTTCGGCCATGAGTCCGTTCAGGAGTCCGCCCAGGACGACGTGCTCGCCGGGCTTCCGGACATCCCCCCTTACGACGAGGTGGGGCCGGTGGACGCACGGGCCCTTTCCAAGACCCTCTTCGAGCGGCTGGAGTCGCTGGAGGAAGGGACCCACGAATACTCGTACGTCCGCAATACGCTCGTCGAACTCAACCTCGCCCTGGTCAAGTTCGCCGCCTCCCGCTTCCGCTCGCGCAGCGAGCCGATGGAGGACATCATCCAGGTCGGCACCATCGGCCTGATCAAGGCGATCGACCGCTTCGAGCTCAGCCGTGGCGTGGAGTTCCCCACCTTCGCGATGCCCACCATCGTCGGTGAGATCAAGCGCTTCTTCCGCGACACGTCGTGGTCGGTGCGGGTGCCGAGGAGGCTGCAGGAGCTGCGGCTCGACCTCGCCAAGGCCGGCGACGAGTTGGCCCAGAAGCTGGACCGCGCCCCGACGGTGGCGGAACTGGCGGAGCGCCTCGGTCTGACCAACGACGAGGTCGTCGAGGGTATGGCGGCGTCGAACGCGTACACCGCCTCCTCGCTGGACGCCCAGCCCGAGGAGGACGACGCCGAGGGCGCGCTCGCCGACCGGATCGGCTACGAGGACCACGGCATCGAAGGCATCGAGTACGTCGAGTCGTTGAAGCCGCTCATCGCCGAACTGCCGCCCAGAGACCGGAAGATCCTGTCCTTGCGGTTCGTCGCGGGCATGACCCAGTCGGAGATCGGCGACGAGCTCGGCATCTCGCAGATGCATGTGTCGCGACTGCTGTCGCGCACCCTGATCCGGCTCCGGAAGGGGCTGACGGTCGAGGAGTGATCCCCTCAGGATCGGTGCCTTCTCGGCGCTGACCTGCGCTGTGCCCGGTGCCCCGCCGAATTTCGTCGGCCGGACACCGGGCACAGTGCGTTCGGGCCGCGCCCGACGCTGCTCATGGGTTACCCACAGAAACTCTTTCCCCAGAGCTTCCCTTCCTCCACTATGAGCCGTCATACCCGCCGGTAGCCAGGTCTCCGGGCGGGTCGCACGGCTGCAAGGAGGCAGGCGGATGGCTCGCGCCGACGACGGCAGGGACTCCGGCCCCGGGGTGTACACGGGCGCGTCCGACGCGCGGCTCACCGAACTGCTGCGCGCCGACACGGCCACCGCGTACCTGGCGCTCCAGGAACTCCGCGCCCGCCATCACGCCCCCGTCCTCGCCTACGCCCGTCTGTGCACCCCGAACGACTCCATGGCACGGCAGCTGGCGGCCCAGGTGTTCACGCTCGCGGCCCGCCAGACGGCACGTGGCGTCGACCCGGGCCTGCCCTGGCGGCACCGACTCCTGCTCCTGACCGTCCGGTCGGCCGGGACGTGGGCCATGGACGAGCGGGCCGCGGGCCTCGACGCGAGCCTGCTCCTCGTCCTGAACACGGCGGGCCCCTCCGGCCCGGTCCCGCCCATGCTCACGGCGTTCCAGTCCCTGCCGCCGCGCGCGCAGGGCCTGATCTGGTACGGAGTCGTGGAGCGGGAGCCGGTGGAACGAACGGCCGCTCTCCTCGGCCTCACCCGCGAGGACGTCACCTACGGCACCGCCCCGGCGCTCCAGCAGCTGGCCCGGGCGTGCCTGCGCACCCGCCTCGCCGCCTCCGACGACCCCGACTGCCCCGACTTCGGCCGCCTCATCGAGGAGTCCGTACGGCCGGACAGCCCCCGCGACAGCGCCGACCTGCACACCCACATGGCGCGCTGCCCGCACTGCACGACGGCCCACGAGGAGCTGTCGGCGCTCCGGGACACCCCGCGCACGGCGCTGGCGGAGGGGCTGCTGCCGTGGTGCGGGGCGGCGTACGTGGCTGGTGGTGCCGGGGAGCGGGAGGCCGTGGCCTGCGCGACCGACGGGACTTGGCCGTCGCGGCGACGCCGGTTCGTGCTGGTGTCGGCGGCGCTCGGGGCGGCGTTGGTGCCGTTGGTGGCGTTCCTGGCGGCGCAGGGCGGTTCGTCGGCGGCGCAGGATCCGGTGGGCTCGGTCAGCACTCCGGTGAGCGTGCCGACGGTGGCGGTCACGGTGACGGCCACGGTGTCGGCCACGCCGTCGGCCGCTTCGCCCTCACCATCGGCGTCGCCCTCTCCGTCGCGACGTCCCAAGTCACCGTCCCCGACGACGAGTTCGACACCCACCAAGGCTCCCCGCCCGAAGCCGACCCCCTCCCCCGCGCACACCCCACCGAACGGCGCCTTCGCCCAGGTCGTGAACATCGCCACGGGCCTCTGCCTGGACGTCGACGGCGCCCCGGGGAACGGCACGGACGTCGTCACGGCCACCTGCACGTCCTCCCGCGACCAGCGGTGGCGGGTCGACTCCGGGCGCGGCGTGCTGCAGTCGTACGCCTACCCCGGCTACTGCCTGGACAGCCGCGGCTCCGTGGAACGGGGCATCGGCATCTGGGAGTGCGACGCGGTGTACGGGCCCAACGGGCAGCACCTGAGGTTCGCGGTGGACTCCCGCGGCGTGCTCCGCCCCGGCATCGCCCCGGACCACGCGGTGACTCCGGGCGGGGACCGCTCGCTGTCCTTGGTGCGGGAGGCCGGGCGGGGGGATCAGCGGTGGCGGGCGGGGGCGTCCTGATCAGACGACCCGCAGGCCCCTCCGCCACACTCCACTGACCAACGGCACCCCCGGCCGATAGGCCAGGTGCACATGGCTCGGGGCGTCGAGGAGGAGCAGGTCGGCGCGGGCGCCCGGGGCGAGGTGGCCGATGTCGTCGCGGCGGAGGGCCGCCGCACCGCCCGCCGTGGCCGACCAGACCGCCTCATCCGGCGTCATCCCCATGTCCCGTACCGCGAGCGCGACGCAGAACGGGACGGAGGAGGTGAACGACGAGCCCGGGTTGCAGTCGGTGGAGAGGGCGACCGTGACACCCGCGTCGAGGAGGCGGCGGGCGTTCGGCCACTGGGCGCGGGTGGAGAACTCGGCGCCGGGGAGGAGCGTGGCGACGGTGTTGCCGCTCGCGAGGGCGTCCACGTCGGCGTCGGTCAGGTGGGTGCAGTGGTCGGCGCTGGCCGCGTCCAGTTCGACGGCCAGTTGGACGCCCGGGCCGTAGGTGAGCTGGTTGGCGTGGACACGGGGGTGCAGTCCCCTGGCCTTGCCGGCGGTGAGGATCGCGCGGGCCTGGTCGCCGTCGAAGGCGCCCTTCTCGCAGAAGACGTCGATCCAACGGGCGTACGGGGCGCAGGCGTCGAGCATCTCGCCGGTGACGAGGGCGACGTAGGCGGCCGGGTCGTCGGCGTAGTCGGGAGAGACGATGTGGGCGCCCAGGTACGTGACCTCGTCCGTGTGCGCCGACGCGATGCGCAGGGCTCGGGCCTCGTCCTCGACCGTCAGGCCGTAGCCGGACTTGGTCTCGAAGGTGGTGGTGCCCTGGCGGAGGGCCTCATAAAGGTAACGGGTGAGGTTGGCCTCGAGTTCCTCGTCGCTCGCGGCGCGGGTGGCGGCGACGGTCGTGCGGATGCCGCCGGCGGTGTAGCCGCGGCCGGACATGCGGGCGTTGAACTCCTGCGTCCGGTCGCCCGCGAAGACGAGGTGGGAGTGGGAGTCGACGAAGCCGGGGAGGACCGCCCGGCCGCCCGCGTCGACCCGATTGTCAGTGGCGGGTGCTTTGCTTTGATCACCGGTCCACACGACGCGGTCGCCTTCGATGGCGACGGCCGCGTCCTGGATCAGTCCGAGGGGGGATCCGTCACCTAGGGAGGGGTTGTTGGTGACCAGGGCGGCGATGTTGGTGATGAGCGTGCTGGCGGTGCTCGCGGAGTGGGCGGGGCTGACGGTCGTCGCGTTGCTCATGGCGTCCTTGGTGGCCTGGTCGGCGGTCGGGGCGGGTTCGGGGGATCGGGCGGGCGGTGCCGGTGGGCGGGCCGGGGTCATCCGCGCAGGGCTGCTACGGCGTCCGCGAGGACTTTCGGCACATCCGGTACGAGTGAGTGGGCCCCGTCCCGTACGACGTGCCGACCGCCCACGACCGTATGCGACACGTCTGCTGCCGACGCAGCGAATACGGCCGTCTCGGCCCCGAGCCGCGGAAGCGGCCCTGCCGTCCTGACCGAGTCGAGCGCGATGGTGGTGAAGTCGGCGAGCGCGCCGGGCTCCAGGGTGCCCGCCCCCTCCCAGCCGAGGGCCGCGTGGCCGTCGGCCGAGGCCGCCCGCAGGAGGGCCGCCGCCGTCCAGTGACCGCGTGTGCGGGTGCGCAGGCGCTCGTTCAGCTCCATCGCGCGCGCCTCTTCGAGCAGGTCGATGACGGCGTGGCTGTCGGAGCCGAGGGAGAGCGGGGAGCCCTCGTTCTGCAGGGCCACGGCCGGGCCGATGCCGTCCGCGAGGTCCCGCTCGGTGGTCGGGCACATGCAGGTGCCGGTGCCGCTGCCGCCGATCAGGGAGATGTCCTCGGCGGTGAGGTGGGTGTTGTGGACGCCGGTGGTGCGCGGGCCGAGGACGCCGTGCAGGGCGAGGAGCTGGGTGGGGGTGCAGCCGTGGACCTCCAGGCACGCCTCGTTCTCGGCGGTCTGCTCGGACAGGTGCACGTGGAGCGGGGCCCGCCGCTCCTCGGCCCAGCGGGCGACTGTTTCGAGTTGGTCGGCGGGCACGGCCCGTACGGAGTGGATCGCCGCTCCGATCCGTGCGTGATCCCGTTCCTTGAGAACTGAACAGCGTTCGGCCCAGGCCTCGGCGGTTCCGTCGGAGAAGCGGAGCTGGTGGGTGTTGGGCGGCTGACCGAAACCGGCGGAGAGATAGGCGGTGTCGAGGAGGGTGATCCGGATGCCGGCGTCCGCGGCCGCCGCGACGAGGGCCTCGCCCATCGCGTTCGGGTCGGCGTACGGGGTGCCGCCCGGGGCGTGGTGGACGTAGTGGAACTCACCGACGGCGGTGATCCCCGCCAGCGCCATCTCGGCGTACACGCCGCGGGCGAGGGCGTGGTAGGTCTCCGGGGTGAGCCGGTCGGCGAACGAGTACATGACCTCGCGCCAGGTCCAGAAGGTGCCGGAGCCGACCTGAACGGTGGCGCGCAGGGCGCGGTGGAAGGCGTGCGAATGGGCGTTGGCCAGCCCGGGGAGCGTGAGCCCGCGGAGGACCTCGGCGCCGGGCGGCGGGGTCTGGATGCCGGTGCGGACGGCGGTGATGCGGCCGTCGCTCACATCGAGGGCGACGCCCGGCTCGACGTGGGTGTCGAGCCAGGCGTGCTCCAGCCAGTACGTACGGGTCCGCTCGGTGGGCGTCACGTGCAGGCCAGTCCTTCCAGTACGTCGGCGAGGGCGATGACTCCGGCCACGCAGTCGTCCTCGGCGGCGAACTCGGCCGGGGAGTGCGAGACGCCCGTGGGGTTGCGTACGAACAGCATGGCGGTCGGGATGGTCCCGGAGAGGATTCCGGCGTCGTGTCCGGCGCCGGTGCCCAGGACCGGGACGGTGATGTCGGAGTCCTTGCCCAGGATGCGGGCCAGTTCGTCGCGCAGGGCGTGGTCGAACTCGACGACGGGCGTGAAGGACTCACGGACGATGTCGAGGTCGATGCCGTGGGCTGCCGCGTACTCCCGCGCCGCCTTCTCGATGCCGCCCACGACGGTGTCGAGGCTCGCCTGGTCCTCGGCCCGGGAGTCGAGCCAGCCGCGCACCAGGGAGGGGATGGCGTTGACGCCGTTCGGCTCGACGGCGATCTTGCCGAAGGTCGCGACGGCACCGGCGAGTTGCGCCTCCCGGCGGGCGGCGAGCACGGTCTCGGCGTACGCGAGCATGGGGTCGCGCCGGTCCACGAGCCGGGTGGTCCCGGCATGGTTGGCCTCGCCCCGGAAGTCGAACCGCCACCGGCCGTGCGGCCAGATGGCGCTGGCGATGCCGACCCGGTCGCCGGACAGGTCGAGGGCCCGTCCCTGCTCGACATGCAGCTCGACGAAGGCACCGATGCGGGCGAGCCGCTCCGGGTCGGCGCCGATGGCCTCGGGGTCGTACCCGGCGGCCTCCATGGCCCGGGGCAGGCTGACCCCGTCCCCGTCGGTCAGCTTGTGGGCGCCGTCGACGGTGAGCTGCCCGGCGGCGAGCCGGGACCCGACACAGGCGAGCCCGAACCGCGCGCCCTCTTCGTCACCGAAGTTGACGATCGCGAGGGGCTTGGCGAAGTCCACGCCCCTGCCCCGCAGTTCATCGAGCGCGGCGAAGGACGACACGACCCCGAGGGGCCCGTCGAAGGCACCCCCGTCCGGCACGGAGTCGAGATGCGACCCGGTGACAACGGCGTCCCCCGCGGCGGGATCCCCGAGCCAGGCCCACTGATTCCCGTTCCGGTCGACCTCATAGCCGAGCCCGCGCGCCTCGGCCTGCCCCTTGAACCACGCCCGGCAGTCGAGATCGGCACCGGTCCAGGCGAAACGGCGGTAACCGTGGGAGCCGGGGTGCCGTCCGATGGGGAGCAGGTCGCGCCACATCTCGTGGAACGAGCTGCCACTCACGACAGACCGCGCCGCGCCGCCTGCGCCGCCGGCCCACCCGGGCTGGGCCACGTCAGCCCGACCAGACCGCACCACGTCAGCCTGCCCAGACCGCACCGCGTCAGCCTGCCCAGGCCGCGCCACGTCAGCCTGCCCGGACCGCACCGCGTCAGCCTGCCCAGGCCGCGCCACGTCAGCCTGCCCAGGCCGCGCCACGTCAGCCTGCCCAGGCCGCACCGCGTCACCCCGACCAGACTGCACCGCGTCACCCCGACCAGTCCGCACCGCGTCAGCCCGAGCAGGCTGTGCCCCGTCAGCCGCCGCAGGCTGTGCCCCGTCAGCCGCCGCAGGCTGTGACCCGCCAGCCGCCGCAGGCTGTGGGCAGTCGTTCCGCAGGGCGGAACGGGTGGGCACAGCCGGACCCGCACCCGGCGACGAGGCCTCAGCCCCCGCCGGAGAGTCGCCGTGCCCGCCCCGATGCTGAGTCACGCGTCGTCACCCTCGCGCATCGGGACGCGCACGCCCCGCTCGTCGGCGACGGACTCCGCGATGTCGTACCCGGCGTCGACGTGCCGGATGACGCCCATCCCGGGGTCGTTCGTCAGCACCCGCCGGATCTTCTCCCCACCCAGCTTCGTGCCGTCGGCCACCGTCACCTGCCCGGCATGAATGGACCGCCCCATGCCGACGCCGCCGCCGTGGTGAAGGGACACCCAGGAGGCACCCGAAGCCACGTTCACCATGGCATTCAGCAGCGGCCAGTCCGCGATCGCGTCGGACCCGTCGAGCATGGCCTCGGTCTCACGGTACGGAGAGGCCACCGACCCGCAGTCCAGGTGGTCCCGCCCGATCGCCAGCGGCGCGGCCAGCTCACCGCTCGCCACCATGTCGTTGAACCGCTCACCCGCCTTGTCCCGCTCCCCGTACCCGAGCCAGCAGATGCGCGCGGGCAGCCCCTGGAAGTGCACCCGTTCCCCCGCCATCTTGATCCAGCGGGCCAGGGACTCGTTCTCCGGGAAGAGGTCGAGGATCGCCTTGTCGGTCTTGGCGATGTCGGCGGGGTCGCCGGACAGAGCCGCCCACCGGAAGGGGCCCTTGCCCTCGCAGAACAGCGGGCGGATGTAGGCCGGCACGAACCCGGGGAAGGCGAACGCCCGCTCGTACCCGGCGAGTTGGGCCTCTCCCCGGATCGAGTTGCCGTAGTCGAAGACCTCGGCGCCGGCGTCCATGAAGCCGACCATGGCCTCGACGTGCTTGGCCATCGACTCGCGGGCCTTGGTGGTGAACCCCGCAGGGTCCTTGGCGGCGGCGTCCGCCATGTCGTCGAAGTCGACGCCCAGCGGCAGGTACGCCAGCGGATCGTGCGCCGAGGTCTGGTCGGTGACGATGTCGATGGGGGCGCCCATGGCGAGGAGCTGCGGGACCAGCTCGGCGGCGTTGCCGAGGACGCCGATGGAGAGGGGACGGCGGGCGTCACGGGCCCCGACGGCCAGTTGGAGGGCGTGGTCGAGCGAGTCGGCCTTCACGTCCAGGTACCGGTGCTCGATGCGGCGCTCGATGGCGCGCGGGTCGCAGTCGACGCAGATCGCGACACCGTCGTTCATGGTCACGGCGAGGGGCTGGGCACCGCCCATGCCGCCGAGACCGGCGGTGAGGGTGATCGTCCCGGCGAGGGTGCCGTCGACCCCTTTACCCATTGAATGCAGCTTCGCGGCGACGGCGGCGAAGGTCTCGTAGGTGCCCTGGAGGATGCCCTGGGTGCCGATGTAGATCCAGGAGCCGGCCGTCATCTGGCCGTACATGGTGAGGCCGAGGGCCTCCAGTCGGCGGAACTCCTCCCAGTTGGCCCAGTCGCCGACGAGGTTGGAGTTGGCGATGAGGACGCGCGGGGCCCACTCGTGGGTCTGCATGACGCCGACGGGGCGTCCGGACTGGACCAGCATGGTCTCGTCCTGCTTCAGCCCCTTCAGCGTGCGCACCATCGCGTCGAAGGAGCGCCAGTCGCGGGCCGCCTTGCCGGTCCCGCCGTAGACGACGAGCTTGTCGGGGTGCTCGGCGACCTCGGGGTCCAGGTTGTTCTGCAGCATCCGCAGGGCGGCTTCCTGCTGCCATCCCAGGGCACTCAGTTCCGTACCGCGCGGCGCTCGGACGGGGCGGGGTCCTGACATGGTCTGCCTCCCAGCGGACTGTGACTGCGAACTGTGACTGCGACTGTTGAGGTTCTTATTCACATCCTGGACGTCTGAATAGGGCTAGTCAATACGTTCGCGGGCCAGCGCTCGCGCGTCCCGGATGTTTGGCTGGATGCATGGGCTCGAACAACGACACGACGGGGGATGTTGTGGACATCGGAGTGGGCGACGGAGCGGGCGACTCGGTGGGCGCGGGAGTCGGGATACCGGCGTATGACGCCGACCGGGTGGCCCGGCGGGACGACGCGGTGCGGGCGGCCGTGGAGCAGGGGCTGCTCGGGCCGGGCTCCCCCATCGTCGGCCTGCTGGACGTCACCGGCATCCGGGAGTCGGCGGCGGCGCTGCGGGCGGCGTTCGACGCGGTGGTGGCGCCGGGCACGCCCGTGCTGCACGCCTTCGCGGTGAAGGCGACCCCGCTGGTGCCGGTGCTGCGGCTGCTGCGCGAGGAGGGCATCGGCGCCGAGGTGGCGAGCCCGGGTGAGCTGGCACTGGCGCGGGCAGCGGGTCTCCGGCCGGGGATGACGGTGCTGGACTCGCCCGCCAAGACGCCGGCCGAGCTGCGCGAGGCGCTGGCGCTGGGCATCGCCGTCAACGCCGACAACCCGCAGGAGCTGGACCGCATCGACGGCCTCGTCCGGTCCGCGGCCAGCCGCTCCCCGCTCGGACTCCGGGTGAACCCGCAGGTCGGCGGGGGTTCCATCGAGGCGACGTCCACGGCCACGGCGACGTCGAAGTTCGGGGTGGCGCTGCGCGACGAGGGAGCGCGGGAGTGGGTCGTACGGGCGTACCAGGACCGCCCGTGGCTGACGCGGCTGCATGCGCACACCGGCTCGCAGGGCATCCCGCTGGCGCTGATGGCCCGGGGGGTCGCGGAGGCGTACGCGCTCGCCGAAGAGATCAACCGGCGGATCGGGCGGCGGCAGATCGACACGCTCGACATCGGCGGCGGGCTGCCGGTGAACTTCGCCTCGGACGCGACGACGCCGACGTACGCGCAGTACGCGCGGCTGTTGCGCGAGGCGGTGCCGGGGCTGTTCGACGGGCGGTACGGGCTGGTCACGGAGTTCGGGCGGTCGCTGCTGGCCAAGCACGGGACGGTCGTGGCCCGGGTCGAGTACGCCAAGAGCGCGGGCGGGCGGCCGGTGGCGGTCACGCACGCGGGCGTGCAGGTCGCCACGCGCACGGTGTACGCGCCGGGGAGCTGGCCGCTGAGGATCACCGCGTACGACGGCAAGGGGCACCCGAAGGAGGGTCCGGCCGTGGTGCAGGACGTGGCGGGCCCGGCCTGTTTCTCGGGTGACCTGCTGGCCGAGGGGTGCGCGCTGCCGCTGCTGGCGCAAGGGGACTACGCGGCGGCGGTGGACACGGGGGCGTACTACTTCGCGCACCACTACGCCTACAACTCCCTTGCCCGGCCCGGCATTTACGGCTTCGCGCCGGACGAGGCCGGGGGTATGGCCTTCGCGACCGTGCGCGAGCCGCAGTCGATCGACGAGATCGTGGCCGAATCCGGAGGGGCGCACGCGGCCTCGCTCACCACCCTGCCCGCGCTGAAGCGCCGTTGAGGCACGCCGACGAGGAGCAGTACGCCATATGTGATCAACTGGAGTGAAAACAGGGGCAGTTGACCCACCTTAGTCACTCGGCGCATGTTCCACTGGAAAATGCCCGAACGCTCACTCGCCGCACACACGTTGCGTAGTTTGGCCATCACTCAGCCGAACCCCAGGCGGGAGGGGGAGCGACGGTGCCCGGAATCGACGAGTGCTTGCTGGAGACGATGCGGCTGCCCGGTGCACGGGGCGCCGCGCTGGTCGACTGGACCAGCGGGCTGGCCCTGGGCACCGTGGGCGATCCGCCGGGCGGTGACCACGAGACGGCGGCCGCCGAGGCGGCGGAACTGGCGCGGCTGGCCGCCGAGCAGCACGCGTTCGGACCCGGCGACGGCGGCGACGCCGCGGATCCGCCCGTCGAGGACGTGATCCTCAGCAACCGGGACAGCTACCACGTGCTGCGGTTCGTGCCGACGGCCTTCGACAGCAGCGTGTTCCTGTACCTGTGGCTGGCCCGCGCGGACGGCAACCTCGCGCTGGCCCGTATCCGGCTGGGCGAGATGGCCGAGCGGCTGGTGCTGGGATGACCGTGGTCGGAACCACACCGCCACCGCGGCTACCGGTCCGGGACCGGACGACGGCGCACCAGCGGGCCCAGGGCGTCTCGCCGATGCTGACCCGGCTGGCGGACGAGCGGGCCACCGGCGTCCTGGACCGCGAGCACGGCACGCTCCATCTCGCCGAGGGCCGGGTGGTGCACGCCGAGAGCCCGCTCGCCCCCGGCCTCGGCGTGCTCCTCACGCTCCACGGCGGCCTCGCCGCCGAGACCTGGCAGGCTGCCGAGGACAGCGCCGAGAAGGGGCGACTGCTGCGGCATGGCGTCACGGCGGGCGCGCTGGAGCTGGCCCAGGTGAGCGCGCTGTTCGACGCCGCGTACTTCGCCCTCGCGCCCAGTAGTACGCCCGGCCGCTTCCGCTACGGCCCCGCGCACTGGCTCGCCTCCGTGCATCCGGTGCCGGTCGCCGCCCTGGAGCGCGAGACGCTGCGCCGCCGCGCCCTGCTGCGCCGCATCTGGCCCGACCCGGCGACGGACGCCGCACCCCTGATCCGGGCCGACCCGGTCGCCGCCCCCGCGGTCCCGCCGAGGCAGGCCACCGTACTCGCCCGGGTGGACGGCGTACGGCGGGCCGCCGACATCGCGCGGGAGCTGGGCAGACCGGCGTTCCACACGCTGGTGCACCTACGACGGCTGGCCGCGGCGGGGCTGGTCTCCCCGCAACCGCCGCCCGCCGCCCGGGACCACCCGACCGACGCCGCCGCCGATCCCTATGTCGCGCTGCTGAAGAGGGTCAGGGATGCGCTGGAGGCCCTTTGACCGCAAACCCTTCGAGGACCGCAAACCCATCGAGGCGCGCAGGCCCGTCGAGGACCACAGGAGGCGAGACCTGATGGCGGCCGAGGCCCCGATACTCGACGAGTTCCGCCGGCTCAGAGCCCGAGTGCCCCAGCTGACCGGAGCGCTCGCGGCCGGCGTGGACGGCCTCGTCCTCGCCCACGACATGCCCGGCTTCGAACCGGACGGCCTCGCCGCGCTCACCGCCGCCGCACTCGGCGTCGCGGTGCGGATGACGGACGCGACCGGCCGGGGCGACTTCCGCGAGCTGCTCGTGCGCGGAGCGGACGGCTATGTGGCGACGTACGCGGCGGGACGCACCGCCGTACTGACGCTGCTCGCCACGGACGGCGTCAATGTCGGCCGGCTGCACCTGGAGGGCCGCCGCGCCGGTGCCCGCATCGGAGAGCTCGTCGACGCGCAGGCGGCGCCGCCCAGGAGAGGCCCCGCCAAGAGCTCCGCCAGGAAGCCCGAGGAGACCAAGGGACCCGAGGAGCCCGCCAAGCCCATGCCCACCCGCACGAGAAGCACGCGTGCCGCACGCACCACCACAGCCGCCAACGCGCGTACCAATAGCGAGAGTTGAGAGGAACACACGTCATGGCCAACACCGAGACCACCCTGAAGGAATGCCTCGCCTCGATCGAGGGGGCGACCGGGGTCGCCCTGGTCGACTACACCAGCGGGATGGCGCTGGGCACGCTGGGCGGCGGCAAGACCTTCGACCTCAATGTCGCCGCCGCCGGCAACACCGACGTCGTCCGCGCCAAGATGCGCACGATGGAGCACCTCGGCCTCAAGGGCGGCATCGAGGACATCCTGATCACCCTCACCGACCAGTACCACCTGATCCGGCTGATCACCGGGCGCGGCGGGAACGGCCTCTTCCTGTACCTGGTCCTCGACGGCAAGCGCGCCAACCTGGCCATGGCCAGGCACCAGTTGAAGAAGATCGAGCAGGATCTGGAGGTCTGACCCGGCCCCGCCCGGAGGGCCGGCCTACACCAGCGCCGCGGTGCGGCGGCGGGCCCCGCCCGGGGCCGCGTCGCCCGCCGCGATGCCCGTGCTGCGGTAGCCCTTGACCGCCTTGCCCGCCGGCCGGCCGCCCCGGCGGTCGAGCCAGTCCACCCGCACCCACAGCAGAGCGTTCTCGGCCCGCTCCCGCCGTCCGAGCCACGCGGCCTTGAGCCGGAGCCCCGCCCCGCACCCCGCCAGCAGCATCCCGCCGACCGCCGGCACGGCGAACGCGCTGCCCAGCGCGGCGACGAAGGCGAGCAGCAGCCACCACCGGTGGCCCCGGCGCCAGTTGCGCACGGCGACCGCACGGTCCTGGAGGACGTCGTGCTTGCCGGCGCGGGCGGCCGAGCGGGTCAGGGCCGTGTACCGCTTGCGGCGCACATACGCGACCACGGCCGTGGCGACGATGAACGACGCCGCCCCCGCCAGCACCCCGATCCTGCGGCCCGTCAGCCCCGGCACCAGCACCCCGACGCCCGCCGCGAACACCCCGAGCCACCACAGCGGTGCCGCCCCGGCCCGTACCACGACGGCCACCCGAGCCAGCCCGTGTCCTCCTACGCGTGCCACGTTGCCTCCCGTCCCAGGTCTGTCCAGACGCTCGGCGCGCACGCTAGCCAGCCAACGTGAGACCAGTCTTAAGAACTCACTCGACGAACAGCCCCCGCACCGCCGCCCGCGCGTCGAACTCCTCCAGTCGCGCCTGGGCGTCGGGCAGGTCGTCCCACATCGCCTCCAGCAGGACCCGGCCCAGCAGCATCGGCGCGCAGGCCGTGTCGAAGGCGAGGCCGGTGCCGACGGCGGCGGGCAGCAGCAGGTCGGAGACCTTGGCGACCGGCGCGAACGCGGAGTCGGCCACGGTCACCACCGTCAGCCCGGACTCCTTGGCGTACGCCAGGGCGTCCAGGACCTCGCGCGGATGCCGGGGCAGCGCGAAGCAGAGCAGGGCCGTCGCGCCGGCCCGGACGGCGGCGTCGATACGGTCGTGGATCATCGTGCCGCCCTCGTGCAGCAGCCGTACGTCCGGGTGCACCTTGGCGGCGAAGTAGGAGAAGCCGTACGCCTGGGAGGCCGCCGCCCGCAGCCCGAGCACGGGAAGCGGACGTGAGGCCGCGAGCAGCCGACCAGCCTTCTGCACCGGGCGCGGGTCGGCCAGCACCTCGGCCAGGTGCCTGAGGTTCTCGATCTCGGCCTCGACGGCCTGCTGGTACTCGTTGTACGAGCCCGCGTCCGGCGCCGGCTCGACGGGCGCGACCTCGCGCAGGTGCTTGCGCAGCGCCGGGTAGCCGTCGAAGCCGAGGGCGACGGCGAAGCGGGTCACGGAGGGCTGGCTGACCCCGGCCAGCTCGGCCAGCTCCACGCTGGACAGGAACGGCACGTCGGCGGCCCGGCGCACCATGCTGTGCGCGATGCGGCGCTGGGTCGGGGTGAGCCGGTGCCCCTCGAAGAGCGCCTGCAGCCGCGCGGCGGGACTGTCCGCCCCGTTCGTGTTCCTGTCCGCGCTCATGCCGCGCTCCCCCTCCAGATGTCCGTGAACCGGTCCAGCAGTACGGCCGCCGCCGTCACGTCGTCGGTGAGCGGCCGGTCGGCCAGGTCGTCGTCGAGCACCGACTCGGCCAGCGCCAGCGCCCGGCCCACGCCGAGCTCCGGGTCGGGTCGCAGGTCGCGCAGCCGCAACGCCCGTACGGCGGCGACGAGTTCACAGCCGACGACCAGACGGTACGCGCCGCACGCGCGCAGTGTCTGCCGGGCGGCGAGCGAGGCGAAGCTGGCCTGCTCCTCCACGCCCCGGGAGAGTACAGCGTGGCCGAGCGAGGCGGGGGCGGAGAAGGCGCGCAGGTCTCCGAGGGCGGCCGCGGCGGCGTACTCCAGGATCATCACGCCGGATGAGGCGGGCTCGTGGTCGGCGAGGAAGGGCTTGAGGCGGGTGTAGGCGGGCTCGTTCAGGGTCGACAGGCGGGATGTCGACAGCCGGGCCACCTGGGTCAGCGCCAGCCGGAAGTGGTCCAGGGCGAGGGCGAGTTGGGCCTGGTAGAACCCGCCGTGGTGGTAGGCCGCCATGTCCTCCGGGGAGATGAACGGGTTCTCGGCGGCGGCGTTGATCTCCACCGCGAGCACCTCCTCCAGGGCGTCGGCGGCGTCGTGCGCGGGGCCGTGGATCTGGGGCAGACAGCGGAAGCCGTACGGGTCCTGGATGCGGCCGAGCGGAGGGGTGGGCCGGTCCTCGGCGCCGATCAACACCCGCATCCGGCGGGCGACTTCGGCGCTCCCCCGGTGCGGGCGGGCGGCGTGCACGGGGGCGGCGTACGCCTCGTGGGAGCCGTCGACGGCGAGCAGGGACAGGGCGGCGACGACCTGGGTGGCGGCGACGAGGCCGCGCAGTTCGTGCAGGGCGAGGGCCGCCTGGCCGAGGGTGAGGGCGTTGCTGCTGATGAAGGCGAGGGCGTCGTTGTTGTCGAGCGGCTGCGGCTCGGGGGCGCCGGAGCCGCGCCAGGGATGCTCGCCGGCGAGCGCGAGGCCGGTCTGCGCCAGCGCCGCGAGGTCGCCGGTGCCGACCGAGCCGAACTCGTTCACGACCGGGTGGGCCCCGCTCTCCAGCGCCTCGCAGAGCGCCGTGACGACGGTGGGCCGCAGGCCGGCACCCCCCGCGAGCAGCTGGTTGGCGCGGACGGCGAGCATGGCCCGCACCTGCCGGGCGGGCAGTTCCTCGCCGATGGCGCCGGCGTGGCTGCGCAGCAGGCGCAGGCCGTGCTCGGCGGCGGCCTCGGTGGGCACGTCCTCGTTCCGGTTGGCGCCGACGCCGGTGGAGCGGCCGTAGACGCGTCCGGTCGCGGCGATGAGGCGGGCGGCGTCCCAGGACTCCTCGGCCCGCTTCATCGCGTCGGCCGCGGGAACCGGGCGCGCTGCCCCGTCGGCGAGACGTACGACGTCCTCCACGCCGAGCCCGATCCCGTCGAGGACGACCAGGCCGGTGTGCCCGGTGTGCGCGGCGCCGGGTGCGTCCACGATCCGCGACGACATGAAGCTCGGCCACCCCTCTCCGGACAGCATCGACGGCCTATTCAGACATCAAGAACTCTGCATGACGTTATACAGCCGGGCAAGGGGCGTCTCATGATCCATATCCCTGCCGGGAGCCCGTTCGCACTGGTGGGCCCCCTAGGGTGGGGCGTCATGAGGTCACGTTTCCGCAGTGGTGAGGTCATCGTCCGGCGGGAGATCCTGGACGGCCGCGAGTGGCTGGTGTACCCGGTGCGGGTCGCGAGTGACGACGAGCGTGCGCTCGCCGTGTACCTGGCCCAGGGCACCCCGCTCACCTTCGGGCGCGGCGACTTCCGCTGGAGCCCGCACCCCTGGATCGACTTCGCGCACGTGTGGCGGTCCAGCGGCGTCCTGCAGCTGCAGCGCCCGGGGGACGGCTACGCCGTGTGGGGCCGTTGGGAGGACGGCGTCCTGTCGGAGTGGTACGTCAACTTCCAGGCGCCCCTCGTCCGTACGGACCGCGGCTTCGACACGCTCGACCACGAGCTGGACCTGATCATCCCCGGCGACGGCTCCCCGTACCGGTGGAAGGACGTCGAGCACTTCGAGGAGCGGGTCCGCACGGGCGGCTTCGACGCCGGGGAGGCGGACGCCGTGCGTGCGGCGGCCGCCTCCGTCGTGGATCTCGTCGAGCGGGGCGCGTGCTGGTGGGAGCAGTGGCGTGACTGGCGGGCGCCGACCGACTGGGACGTCCCCGCCGCCGTGGCCCTCGAGGACGACGCCTCGCTGGGCGCCCGCTGAGCCGTACCGGCGAACTCCTGCCGCGCACCCCCAGCCGAACAGGGGGGCTAACCCCAGTGCGACCGCCGCTCAGGCTCCCTACCGTGGGCGTATGACCGGAATGGACGCGCGGGACACCGAGCTCAAGAAGGAACTCAACGCCACTCTGCAGGCACGCAGGGAACTGGGCGACGATTACGAGTCCGCGCTGGTCGACTCGTTCATGGAGAAGGTCGACCAGCGCATCGACGGGGCGGTCGAGCGCCGGCTGCGGCGGCAGCTGGCCGAGCAGCAGATGGTGGCGGCCCGGGGCGCACGGTCGCCGAAGGCCACGGACTCCTTCGGCGAGCGCTTCGGATTCGGCATCGTCTCGCTGGTCGTGGCGATCCCCCTGTCCGGCATCGGCGGCGGCGTGGCCGGCCTCTCCGGTCTGCTGGTCACGTGGACCGGCATCGTCGGCGTGAACGTCGTCCAGGCGGTACGCACGAATCCGGGGCTCTTCCGGGGCCTGCGCCGCAGGACGGCGAAGGACGACGCCAAGTGGGAGGACTGACCGACGGCGGGCCCGGGAGCCGCTGAAGGTGACCGGCACTCACGCCTGCCGGGGCGGATGAATATGGCGGGGACCGCCGCACCCCCGTTTCCGGGGGGCGGGACGACGGCGGTCCCCGCGAGGGACGCGGGCCGGGTCAGGCCGGGCTTGCGCGTCCTAGGCGTCATGGAGGTCCGGGAGCCGCTCCGGAGGTCCTTGGCGCCGTTCGGCGTCGGCCGGGGCGGGGAGCCGCTCCCGCCCTGCCGACACCCCCTAATGTGCCGGACCCGTGTTAAGCGGGTGCTGCGTGAACATGACGCGCTCGTACCAGTTCCGCGACGGTCCGAGCGGCCCTGGTCACCGCAAGTTCGCCGCTACTTCCCGCCCTTGGCGAGGAACGCCAGCAGGTCCTGACGGCTCACCACACCGGTCGGCTTGCCCTCCACGAGGACGATCGCCGCGTCGGCGCCGCCCAGCACCGACATCAGGTCGCCGACCGGCTCACCGGAGCCGACCTGCGGCAGCGGAGCCGACATGTGCTTCTCCAGCGGGTCGTCGAGCGAGGCCCGCTTGGTGAACAGCGCGTCGAGCAGCTCCCGTTCGACGACGGACCCGACGACCTCCGCCGCCATGACGTCCGGGTGGCCGGCGCCCGGCTTCACGATCGGCATCTGCGAGACGCCGTACTCGCGCAGCACCTCGATGGCCTGGCCGACCGTCTCGTCCGGGTGCATGTGGACGAGGGAGGGGATGGCGCCGTGCTCCTTGTCGTTGAGGACGTCGCTGACGCGCGCGCTCGGACCCTCGTCCTCGAGGAATCCGTAGTCGGCCATCCACTCGTCGTTGAAGATCTTGCTGAGATAACCGCGCCCGCTGTCCGGCAGCAGTACCACCACGACGTCGTCCTCCCCGAGCCGCTCGGCGACCCGCAGCGCGGCCACGACGGCCATGCCGCACGAACCTCCGACCAGCAGCCCCTCCTCGCGGGCCAGGCGCCGGGTCATCTGGAAGGAGTCCTTGTCGGACACGGGGACGATCTCGTCGGCGACGGTCCGGTCGTACGCGGTCGGCCAGAAGTCCTCACCGACGCCCTCGACGAGATACGGCCGCCCGGACCCGCCGGAGTACACGGAGCCCTCGGGGTCGGCGCCGACGACCTGCACCTTGCCGTCGCTGACGTCCTTCAGATAGCGGCCGGTACCGGAAATGGTCCCCCCGGTCCCCACGCCCGCCACGAAGTGGGTGATCTTCCCCTCCGTCTGCTCCCACAGCTCGGGGCCGGTGGAGTGGTAGTGGGAGAGCGGGTTGTTGGGGTTGGAGTACTGGTCCGGCTTCCAGGCCCCGGGCGTCTCGCGCACGAGCCGGTCGGAGACGTTGTAGTACGAGTCCGGGTGCTCGGGATCGACGGCGGTGGGGCAGACGACGACCTCGGCGCCGTAGGCCCGCAGCACATTGATCTTGTCGGTGCTGACCTTGTCGGGGCACACGAAGATGCACTTGTACCCCTTCTGCTGAGCCACGATGGCGAGACCGACACCGGTGTTGCCGCTGGTCGGCTCCACAATGGTCCCGCCGGGCTTGAGCGCACCGCTCTCCTCCGCGGCCTCGATCATGCGCAGGGCGATGCGGTCCTTCACGGAGCCGCCCGGGTTGAAGTACTCCACCTTGGCCAGGACGGTCGCCCGGATGCCCTTGGTCACGTTGTTGAGCCTCACCAGCGGGGTGTTGCCGACGAGGCTGATCATCGAGTCGTGGAAATGCACCGTTGTCTCCGGATGCTGCAAAAGAAGTGGTCTTAGTGGTTCCGCCAGCCTATGGCCTGCACGGGGCCCATGACGGTCGTTCACTCCTCGTTGGGATTGGGCCACGGTCCGTGCGGGGCAAGCAGTGGGTGTACGGCTATGAGGAGGTGGCGGCGACGTATGACGAGCATGTCGAGGGCGCGGGTGGCCCGGCGGATCGCGGCGGGCGCGGCGTACGGCGGCGGCGGGATCGGCCTGGTCGGCGCGGCGGCCGTCGGTCTGCTTCTCGCCGAAGTACGGCTGGCCAGGCGCCACGTGGGCAACGGCACCGACAACCACGTACCGAACGCCGACGGCCGGTACGGCCGCCTGTACGACAACCCCGGCGAACCGCCGCTGCGCCTGACGATCCTGGGTGACTCGACGGCCGCGGGCCAGGGCGTGCACCGGGCGGGCCAGACGCCGGGCGCGCTGCTCGCCTCCGGGCTGGCGGCGGTCGCGGAACGTCCGGTGCTGCTGCGCAACGTGGCCCTGCCGGGCGCCCGCTCGGACGACCTGGACCGCCAGGTGGCCCTGGTGCTCAGTGACCCCGCCCTGCTGCCCGACATCTGCGTGATCATGATCGGCGCGAACGACGTCACCAACCGCATGCCGCCGACGCGTTCGGTCCGCCACCTGTCCGCGGCGGTACGGCGCCTGCGCACGGCCGGCGCGGAGGTCGTGGTCGGCACATGTCCCGACCTCGGCACGATCGAACCGGTCCAGCAGCCCCTGCGTCTGCTGGCCCGACGGGCCTCACGCCAGCTGGCGGCCGCCCAGACGATCGGCGTAGTCGAACAGGGCGGTCGCACGGTGTCGCTGGGCGACCTGCTCGGCCCCGAGTTCGCGGCGAACCCGCGGGAACTCTTCGGCCCCGACAACTACCACCCTTCGGCGGAGGGCTACGCCACCGCGGCGATGGCGGTCCTGCCGACGGTCTGCGCGGCCCTCGGTCTCTGGCCGGCGGAAGAGGAACGCCCCGACGTCACCCGCCGCGAGGGCTTCCTGCCCGTGGCCCGCGCGGCGGCCGAGGCCGCGTCGGAGGCGGGCACGGAGGTCACGGCCGCGATGCCGACCGGTCCGAAGGGCCCCTGGGCCCTGCTGAAGCGCAGGCGCCGCCGCCGCGTCCCGGAACCGGACCGCACCCCGGCGACCCCGTCCCCCTGACCCCAGAGCTTCTTTCGCCCCCGCCGCCCCTACCCGTCCCATCCTTCTGGGGCTCCGCCCCAGACCCCGCTCCTCAAACGCCGGAGGGGCTGGATACGCCGGCCCGGGCTGGATCTTTCAGCCCGTCCGGCGTTTGAGGACGAGGCCCGCAGGGCCGAAAGCGGGGGTCTGGGGGCGGCAGCCCCCAGGGACGGGACGGGTAGGGGCGGCGGGGGCGAAGAAAGCAAGCGCTTAGAAAATTGCGGCCAGGGTCACACCCCCGCGCCCGTGACCTCACCCATACGTACGGGTAACTTCCCTCACAGCCCTGCCCGACCCCCCGGTATGCCACTGGAGCCGTGATGCCCGAAGCCGTGATCGTCTCGACCGCCCGCTCCCCCATCGGCCGCGCCTTCAAGGGCTCCCTCAAAGACCTGCGCCCCGACGACCTCACCGCCACCATCATCCAGGCGGCCCTCGCCAAGGTCCCCGAGCTGGACCCCCGCGACATCGACGACCTGATGCTCGGCTGCGGCCTCCCCGGCGGCGAGCAGGGCAACAACCTCGGCCGCATCGTCGCCGTACAGATGGGAATGGACCACCTCCCGGGCTGCACCATCACCCGCTACTGCTCCTCCTCCCTCCAGACCTCCCGCATGGCCCTGCACGCCATCAAGGCCGGCGAGGGCGACGTCTTCATCTCGGCCGGCGTGGAGATGGTCTCCAGCTACGCCAAGGGCAACTCCGACAGCCTCCCCGACACCCGCAACCCCCTCTTCGCCGAGGCCGAGGCCCGCACCGCCGAGGTAGCCCAGCAGGAGGGCACGACCTGGCACGACCCGCGCGAGGACGGCCTCCTCCCCGACCCGTACATCGCCATGGGCCAGACCGCCGAGAACCTCGCCCGGGTGAAGGGCATCACCCGCCAGGACATGGACGAGTTCGGCGTCCGCTCGCAGAACCTCGCCGAGGAAGCAATCAAGAACGGCTTCTGGGAGCGCGAGATCACCCCGGTCACGACCCCCGACGGCACGGTCGTCAGCAAGGACGACGGCCCCCGCCCGGGCGTCACCATGGAGGGCGTCGCGGGCCTGAAGCCGGTCTTCCGCCCCGACGGCCTCGTCACCGCCGGCAACTGCTGCCCCCTCAACGACGGCGCGGCGGCGGTCGTGATCATGTCCGACACCAAGGCCCGCGAGCTCGGCCTCACCCCGCTCGCCCGCATCGTCTCCACCGGCGTCTCCGGCCTCTCCCCCGAGATCATGGGCCTCGGCCCGGTCGAGGCGAGCAACCAGGCCCTGCGCCGCGCCGGCCTGACGATCGACGACATCGACCTGGTCGAGATCAACGAGGCGTTCGCCGCCCAGGTGATCCCCTCCTACCGCGACCTGGGAATCGACCTCGACAAGCTGAACGTCAACGGCGGCGCCATCGCCGTCGGCCACCCCTTCGGCATGACCGGCGCCCGCATCACCGGCACGCTCATCAACTCCCTCCAGTTCCACGACAAGCAGTTCGGCCTGGAGACGATGTGCGTCGGCGGCGGCCAGGGCATGGCGATGGTCATCGAGCGCCTGAGCTGAACCACCGATCCAGAGCCCCTAGGTAGTCAACTCACGACCCAGCGTGAGCCTTCGGCCCAGAACCCGGGAAACTCCAAGGTTCTGGGCCGTTTTGTGATCCAATCTCCCCCAGGATGTGACCTATCTCCCTCCGGGGAGGGATCTACGCAGGTCAGAGCCACTTCACCACTAAACACAGGCCCCAAAGTCCTGTCCGTTTCGTGACGTTACGCACTGACAGCTGGATAGTCCGCCCTTCAAGCTGATGTAGGAAGTCGGGGGTCGACTTTGAACCGGGAGTACGTCAGTGAGCGCCATGCCGATCGCTTTGCTGCTCACCACGGCCGCCACCGGCGCCGTGGGCGTCGCCGTCCTGCGCACCCTCATGGTGTTGCGCCGACAGGTCGCGGCCCTGCACACCGAGCTGGCCCAGAACAACGCCGCCGCGGCCCGGGGCATGGTTCCGCAGGCCCGCCTCTCCGCCGAGGCCGATGAGATACGTGCCGCGGTCGCCGAGGCGCTTGCCGAGGAACGCGAGCGGGAGCTGGCCGAGGCGCGCGCCTTCTGGGCCGCCCAGGAGGCCCGTGACGCCTCCGACGCACCCACGCTGCTGGGCCTGTCCGACAGTGAGCTGTTCCTGCCCCGTCAGGCCGATTTCGCGGGCCTGGAGCACCTGGAGCCGGTGAGCGAGACGACCACGGACGCCGACGAGTTCGCCGGGGAGTCCCCGGAGCTGGCCGCGGCCCGCCGCCGCCACCCCTCCCACCCGGACTTCGTCCCGGTCTCCTCACCCGTGGTGAACGACCATGAGCGCACGGTGTCCACCCTCGAGGAGCTGGCCGCCTCCGCCACCGAGCTGACGGACGTCCGTCCGGGCCCGCTCGGCACCCTCGACGTCTACGTCTTCGCCGACGGCACCACGCTCTGCATGACCCCGGGCCACCGCGAGACCGCGGAACGCCTGGCGGCGGCCCTGCGCTCGGGCGAGACGCCGGTGCTGCTGGGCGGATCGGGCGTGTCCGGGGCGTACACCCTGACCTTCGCCTGCGGCGAGGAGAACGTCTACATCCTGGCGGACAGGGTCATAGCGTCCCTCTAGAGGCAGAGGCCGAAACCGGGCGGAACACCCGGATCACACCCCCGCCCGCTTCTGCGCCTCCTCCACCAGCCTCACCGCGTCCTCGACCTCACCCTCGTTCGTGAGTACGAGGGCCAAGTCGTGCACAGCGACGGTGATTTGGTCGGCCGCGGCGAACATCCCGGCGTCCGGCATCTCCCGGGGCTCCGCCCCGGGCCGCTCCAGAACCTGCGCCCGCCGGGCCAACTCCCTGGCCAACCGCAACGCTTCGCCGGCACCGCCTCTCTGCAACCGGCTCTGAGGCGCGGCCCTCAAACGGTCGGCGAAGTGATCAACGGCACGAGTCAAGGGCGTCGTATCAACCACCAGACAAACCTACGCGTCGCACCACGACTGTTGCCAACAGGCGAACGCTCAGGCACGGTGACCTGAAGGACCGGCTTACATCCCCTTTGCGTCCGGAGGCGCCGATGTCCCACGTCCTCTCCGAGGAGACCCACCGCAACATGCTCGCCCGCATCCCCCACTGCACCGGTCGTGAAGTCTCCGACTGGCTCCGCACCGTAGAAGAAGGCCCGGCTCTCTTCCGCTTCGAGGAGAAGGTCAGCTGGCTTCGCCACGAATACGACCTCGCGTACGGCCACGCGAAGGCGATCGTCCACGAGTACGACCTGAGGAGGGCGGCGCGCAAATTCCTCTAGGCGCGCACGGAAGACGAAGGGCCCCGGGTACGAACACCCGGGGCCCTTTCGCTCACGACCGCCTCGCAGCGGCCCTGAGCGACTAGTCGCTGCTGTTGAGGATCGCGATGATCCTCAGGAACTCCATGTAGATCCACACCAGCGTCAGCGTGAGGCCGAAGGCCGCCAGCCAGGCCTCCTCGCGCGGCGCGCCGTAGGCGAGGCCGTCCTCGACCTGCTTGAAGTCCAGGGCGAGGAAGCAGGCGCCGAGCAGGATGCCGATGACACCGAAGAGGATGCCGAGGGGGCCGCTGCGGAAGCCGAGGCCGTCACCGCCGCCGAAGACGGCGAACAGCAGGTTGACCGCCATCAGCAGGATGAAGCCGAGCGCGGCCGCCATCACGAAGCCGACGAAGCGGCGGTTGACGCGGATCCAGCCCGCCTTGTACGCCACCAGCACCGCGGCGAAGACCGCCATCGTGCCGAGCACCGCCTGCATGGCCGCACCGCTGGCGATGCGGTTGTCGACGATGCTGGAGATCACGCCGAGGAACACGCCCTCGAACGCGGCGTAGGTCAGGATCAGCGCGGGCGAGGCCTTGCGCTTGAAGGACTGGACGAACGCCAGGACCATGCCGATCAGCGCGGCGCCGATGCCGATGCCGTAGGACCGGCTGATGTTCGCGTCGTCGACGGGCAGCAGCGCCCAGGCGAGCGCGGCCGTGACGATCAGGACGCCGAGCGTGGTGCCGGTGCGCAGGATGACGTCGTCCATCGTCATCCGGCCGGTGGTGGCCGGGGCCTGCGGCGGTGCGCCGTGCTGCACGTCCTGCTGGGCGTACGGGTTCTGGGCGTAAGGGTTCTGCGCGTACGGGTTGCCGGCCTGCGGCTGGGCGTACGGGTTGGCCTGCGTGCCGACAGCGGCGCCCCCGGCCTGCGGCGCGGTGTTGAAGCCCGCGTAGCCGTTGTCGCGGCTGAACCCCCGTCGCGAGAAGACCGGGTTGCTGCTCCTCATTTCACTCCTCCATGGCCAGCGTGCGTGACCTTGGCTCAAGAGTAATAGGTAGGCAAAGGATTGACCCTAGTGCTTGGGGAGGATCTTTCCCTCGTCATGCTGCGCAACACGCTACGCGGCTGGGTGATTCCCGGCCACGGTGGGGCTCATTCATGACGAACCTGGTACGTGGCCGGAACCGGCCGGAGATCACTCCCCCGGCCCCACCCGTGCGCTCACCCGAACGGGAAGCCGGTGTACCCCTCGGCCAGGTCCGTCTCGGCCGCCCTCGACCCCGTGATCCGCTCCAGTCGCGCCAGCTGGAGCCGGTCCTCGAAGGGGGTGGCGTCGGGGGCGCGGTGCAGTAGTGTCGTCATGTCGTACGAGAACCGCTCGGCCTGCCAGACGCGGCGCAGACAGGTCGCGGAGTAGGCGTCGAGAAGCTCCGCCGAACCCGTCCGCCGCTCATGGGTCAGTGCCCTCGCGAAGGTGACGACGTCCCCGACGGCCAGGTTCAGGCCCTTCGCGCCGGTCGGCGGCACGATGTGTGCCGCGTCGCCGGCGAGGAAGAGACGGCCGTGGCGCATGGGCTCGTGGACGTACGAGCGCATGGGGGTGACGTTCTTCTGGGTGATGGGGCCGCGCTCCAGGCGCCAGTCGTCGGCGGTCTCGAAGCGGCGCTCCAGCTCCGCCCAGATCTCGTCGTCGCTCCACTCCTCGGCGTCCGTGCCCTCGGGGACCTGGAGGTAGAGGCGGGAGACGGACGGGGAGCGCATGGACAGCAGCGCGAAGCCGCGGTCGTGGCGGGCGTAGACGAGCTCGTCGTGCGAGGGCGGTACGTCGGCGAGGATGCCGAGCCAGCCGAAGGGGTACGTCCGCTCGAAGACCCGGGTGAGCTCGGCGGGGATCGCCTTGCGGGACACGCCCCAGAAGCCGTCGCAGCCGACGACGTAGTCGCATTCGAGGACGTCCTCGACGCCCTCGTGCCGGAAGCGCACGCGCGGGCTGTCGCCGTCCACGCCCTCCACCGCCAGGGCCTCCGCCTCGAAGAGCAGCGGACCGCCCTCCTTGAGCTGGAGGGCGATGAGGTCCTTGCAGACCTCGGTCTGGGCGTAGACCATCACGGACCGGCCGCCGGTGAGGGCGGGGAAGTCCACGCGGTGGCGCTTCCTGTCGAAGCGGAGCTCTATGCCGTCGTGGCGCAGGCCCTCGCGGTCCATGCGCTCCGCGGCGCCGGCCGCGCGCAGCACGTCCACCGTGCCCTGCTCCAGGATTCCGGCGCGCTGGCGGTGCTCGACGTAGGCGCGGTCGCGGCTCTCCAGGACGACCGACTCGATGCCGGCGTTGTGGAGCAGCCGGGCGAGGAGGAGGCCGGCGGGGCCTGCTCCGATGATGCCGACGGTGGTGCGCATCGGTCGCTTCCCTTCGTTGGTCGTCACTACTTCGCTGCGGTTCGCGTGGTGAAGTTTCATTCACCACTTTCTGACGTGAGTCTCCGATCGCACGCGCCCGCTGTCAACGGTTGCGCGTGAACTCTTGAAGGGAAGGAGAGAGTCGGAAGTGCCCAGAGCCGGACTTGAACCGGCACGCCCGCGAAGGGGCAGCGAGGTTTAAGCTCGCCGTGTCTGCATTCCACCATCTGGGCAGGCCATGGGCTCCGCATCGAGGTTCCGAGCCTATCGGGATACATCCCCCGAACAGCGGACGGGCGGACCGATGTTGTCTTATTTTATTGACGTCTGAGGGTGCATCAGCCCACGGAACGCGCCATCCGCACTTGCCAATAGCCTTACGTGCGGCGGTCGGCAGCGCATACGGAATGACGGAATTTCACCGTCCAAACAAGGACGCTCCACCTGTTCCAGACGCGAACGCCCGTCAGGGGCGCCCGTCATCCTCAGGTATGACACGGCGGCGTCCGGTCCATCCGGAGTCTGTCTTCGGAACCAGAACAGCGACTGACTACACGGCGCTCTTCGGCCAGGACGATGGATGACGTCCCTTCGAACACACCGTCGTCCCTCAGGAGCGCCTTCTCGTGACCACCTCATCCATCGCCGACCGGGCCACCACCGTGGCCGCGCGTGCCACGGATCTGTCGAAGATCTACGGACAGGGCGAGACCCAGGTGGTCGCCCTGGACCGGGTCTCCGTCGACTTCCGGCAGGCCGAGTTCACCGCGATCATGGGCCCGTCCGGCTCCGGCAAGTCCACGCTGATGCACTGCGTGGCCGGCCTGGACACCTTCTCCTCCGGTTCGGTGCGCATCGGCGACACCGAGCTGGGCTCCCTGAAGGACAAGCAGCTGACCAAGCTGCGCCGGGACAAGATCGGCTTCATCTTCCAGGCGTTCAACCTGCTGCCGACGTTGACGGCCCTGGAGAACATCACCCTCCCGATGGACATCGCGGGCCGCAAGGCTGACAAGCAGTGGCTGGATTCGGTCATCCGGATGGTGGGCCTGGCCGACCGTCTCAGCCACCGCCCCGCCCAGCTCTCCGGCGGCCAGCAGCAGCGCGTCGCCGTGGCCCGCGCGCTGGCCTCCAAGCCCGAGATCATCTTCGGCGACGAGCCGACCGGAAACCTCGACTCGCGCTCGGGCGCCGAGGTGCTGGGCTTTCTGCGCAACTCCGTACGGGAGTTGGGGCAGACCGTGGTGATGGTGACCCACGACCCGGTGGCGGCGGCCTACGCGGACCGGGTGGTCTTCCTCGCCGACGGACGGATCGTCGACGAGATGTACCGGCCGACGGCCGACACGGTCCTCGACTTCATGAAGCAGTTCGACGCGAAGGGCCGCACCAGCTGATGTTCCGCACCGCCCTGCGCAACGTACTCGCGCACAAGGCCCGGCTGTTGATGACCGTGCTCGCCGTGATGCTCGGCGTCGCGTTCGTCTCCGGCACCCTGGTCTTCGCCGACACCCTCTCCAACGCCTTCCGCAACCAGTCGGCGAAGAGCTACGACGACGTCGCCGTCGCCATCACCTCGTACGGCGACTCGGACAACCCCGAGGAAGAGCCCGGCCTCTCCCGGAAGACCCTCGACAAGATCTCCGCGCTGGACGGCGTCGACGCCGCGTACGGCCGCGTCGACGGCTTCGCCGGGGTCGCCGACCCCGACGGGAAGCTGATCGGCGTCGGCTGGTCCAACAAGGGCTCCAACTTCGCCCCCGGCAAGGACGGCAAGGACCCCGCCTACACGTTCACCGACGGCTCGGGCCCGGTGAAGGACGACCAGATCGCCCTGGACAAGGAGTCCGCGGCCAAGGGCGCGTACCAGGTCGGCGACCGGGTGCGGGTCGCGACCAACGGGCCGGTGAAGGAGTACACCCTCAGCGGTGTGTTCACCACCGAGGACGGCGCCGTGAACGCCGGCGGCAGCCTCGTCCTCTTCGACACCGCCGTCGCCCAGAAGCAGTACCTCAAGCCGGGCTACTTCGCGAGCGCCACCGTCACCGCCGCCCCCGGCGCCGACGACGCCAAGATCCTGGACGCGGTCAAGCCGCTGCTGCCGGACACCGCCGAGGCGAAGACCGGCCAGGCGCTCGCGGACGAGCAGGCCCAGCAGATCGAAGAGGGCATGAGCTCGCTCAAGCAGGTCCTGCTCGGCTTCGCGGGCATCGCGCTCTTCGTCGGGATCTTCCTGATCTCCAACACCTTCACGATGCTGGTCGCCCAGCGCACGAAGGAGATCGCGCTGATGCGGGCCGTCGGCGCGTCCCGCAAGCAGATCACCCGCTCGGTGCTCGCCGAGGCCGCGGTGGTGGGCCTGGTCGCCTCGGCGATCGGCTTCGTCCTCGGCATCGGTCTCGCGGTCGGTCTGCGGTCCGGCATGGCCGCCTTCGGCATGAAGATCCCGGACGGTCCGCTGATCCTGTCGGCCACGCCGGTGCTCGCCTCGGTCGGCGTCGGTGTGCTGATCACGATGTTCGCCGCCTGGCTGCCCGGCCGCCGGGCCGCGAAGATCCCGCCGGTGGCCGCTATGAGCAGCGTCCACGCGGTGGCGACCACCAAGTCGCTGGTCGTGCGCAACTCCATCGGCGCGGCCATCACCGCCCTCGGCTCGGCCGGGATCGTGCTGGGTGCCTCGTCCGGCGGGGAAAGCGGCCGGATGTACATCGCGGCGGGCGCGTTCTTCGCGCTGGTCGGTGTGATCATCCTGATCCCGCTGCTGTCCCGGCCCGTGATCGCGCTCGTCCGTCCGCTGCTCGTCGGCCCGTTCGGGGTGTCCGGCAAGCTGGCCGGCCAGAACGCGGTCCGCAACCCGCGCCGTACCGGCGCCACCGCCTCGGCGCTGGCGATCGGCCTGACGCTGGTGACCGGCCTGTCGGTGCTCGGTGCCACGGTCGGCACGGCCATCGACAAGATGACCACGGACAACATCAAGGCCGACTACATGGTCTCGATGGCGAACGGCGGGGACCTCGACCAGTCCGCGCTGACGGCACTGGAGAAGGCCAAGGGCGTCTCGGCGGTCTCGCCGCAGCAGGACGCCTACTTCCAGGTCGGTGACGAGGACTACGTGTCCGCTTCGGCGGTCACGCCGGGCGACATCGAGCAGGTCCTGAACGTCGACGTCGTCAGCGGCAACATCGCTTCGCTCGCCAAGGGGCAGATCGCGGTCGCCGAGAAGACGGCCAAGAACCGGGGCTGGCAGCCCGGCGACCGGCTCCCCGTCACCTTCGGCGACGAGAAGAAGGCCACGCTGACCGTCGGCGCCGTCTACAAGGACAGCGAGTTCCTCTCCCCCGTCCTCGTCGACACGAAGGTCGTGAACCCGCACGAGGTGCAGCCGTACATCCGGCAGATCTTCGTGAAGGTGGACGGCGGCCAGTCCGCGGCGAACGAGAAGGTCCTCGTCGACGCGCTCGGCGACAACCCCGCGATCACGGTCATGGACCGGCAGGACATCCGCAACGAGTTCGGCGGTGTCATCAACACCATGCTGAACATCATGTACGGCCTGCTGGCGATGGCCCTGATCATCGCGGTGCTGGGTGTCGTCAACACGCTGGCGATGTCGGTCTTCGAACGGCAGCAGGAGATCGGCATGCTGCGCGCGATCGGTCTCGACCGGCGCCGGGTGAAGCGGATGGTCCGGCTGGAGGCCGTGGTCATCTCGGTGTTCGGCGCGGTGGTCGGCATCGGTCTCGGCGCGTTCCTCGGCTGGGCGATCGGCGAGACCATCGCCGACCAGATCCCGGGCTACGCGCTGGTCCTGCCCTGGGACCGGATCGGGATCTTCCTGGTGCTGGCCGGTCTGGTGGGCGTCCTGGCCTCGCTGTGGCCGGCCCGCAACGCCGCGCGGCTGAACATGCTGAACGCGATCAAGGCGGAATAGCCGTACGCGCACGAGGGCCCCGTTCCCGGGAGGGAGCGGGGCCCTTGGCCTGTCAGCCCCAGGTACGGGCCCGCAACGGCAGCCCCGAGTCACCGGAGTCGGGTGTCCTGACGGCCAGCACCTGGTTGACCCCGATGTGATTGCGTTCGAAGGCGAGCGCGCAGGCGGCCATGTACAGCTGCCAGACGCGGGCGCGTCCCGGGCCGGTGAGCTCGACGGCCCGCGCCCAGTCGGCCTCCAGGTTGGCGACCCAGCGACGCAGGGTCAGGGCGTAGTGCTCACGGATCGACTCCACGTCGCGCACCTCGAACCCGGCCCGCTCGAGCTGGGTGACGGTGACACCGATGGGCTGGAGTTCGCCGTCGGGGAAGACGTAGGAGTCGATGAACTCGTCGACCTGGTAGGTGGATTCGTCCCGCTGCGGCCGCCGCCCGATCTGGTGGTTGAGCAGCCGCCCTCCGGGCTTCAGGAGCCGGTACAGCACGTCGGCGTACTCCAGGTACCGCTCGGCGCCGACGTGTTCGGCCATCCCGACGGAGGAAATGGCGTCGTACGGGCCGTCGTCGACATCCCGGTAGTCCTGTACGCGGATCTCCACCTTGTCGGTGAGCCCCGCGCCGGCGACGCGCTTGCGGGCGTACGCCGCCTGCTCCTGGGAGAGGGTGACACCGACGACGCGCACGCCGTACTCACGGGCCGCGTGCACGGCCATCGAGCCCCAGCCGCAGCCGACGTCCAGCAGCCGCTGACCGGGCCGGAGTCCGAGCTTGCGGCAGATGAGGTCGAGCTTGTCGTGCTGGGCGGCTTCGAGGGTGCCGTCCGGAGGCGGGGCGGACCAGTAGGCGCAGGAGTACACCATGGACGGGCCGAGGACGATCTCGTAGAAGTCGTTGCCGACGTCGTAGTGGTGGCTGATGGCGCGTCTGTCGGTGCGCTTGGTGTGCAGATGGCCGCGGGCCCGGCGCACCTCCTCCGGCGGCGGCGCGGGCGGCAGCGGAAGTCCGCCGAGCTTGACGAGTCCGCGTACGGCGGCGCGCACTTCGGGGTCGCGCAGGGACTCCACCAGCCCGCGGGCGTCCTCCCCCCGCTCCCACACCAGCCCCGCGAGCAGATCGAGGGCGGTGTACAGGTCCCCCTCGATCTCCAGGTCCCCGGCCACCCAGGCCCGGGCCAGGCCCAGTTCGCCCGGCTTCCACAGCAGTCGGCGCACCGCACGGCGATTGCGTACGACGAGAACGGGCGCCCCCGGCGGCCCCGCCTGCGAACCGTCCCAGGCGCGGATGCGCACCGGGAGCGGGACTCCCAGCACCTGTTCGAGAAGGCTCTTCAGCCGCAGCGCGGCGTCTGCCATGGCGCACACCTCCGTGATCGGATCCCGGAATGTCCAACACCACGTAAACACCTGCGCGCCCCGTGCGCAGTCCCCCACGCGCGTTACGGCTGGGCAAACAACCGTCACGGATCCCCGAACGCCGAAGGACCTCCCGCACCACGGATGGCGGGAGGCCCTTCGGTTGGTTCAGCGACCGGTCGGGGTCAGGAGGCCTTGGCCTTCTCGCCCTTGTCGGCCTTGCTCGCGGCGGCGACCGGCGCCGGCTTGGCGGCCTCGTAGAACTCCTCGCGCGGGTGCTCCATCGCGCCGAGGGAGACGACCTCGCGCTTGAGGAACATGCCGAGGGTCCAGTCGGCGAAGACGCGGACCTTGCGGTTCCAGGTCGGCATCGCCAGACCGTGGTAGCCGCGGTGCATGTACCAGGCGAGACGGCCCTTGAGCTTGATCTTCATCTTGCCCATGACGATCATCGCCACGCCCTTGTGGAGGCCGAGGCCCGCCACCGCGCCCTTGTTGGCGTGCGAGTAGTCCTTCTGCGGGAAGCCCCGCATACCGGAGATCACGTTGTCGCCGAGGACGCGGGCCTGACGCAGGGCGTGCTGCGCGTTCGGCGGGCACCAGGCGTTCTCGTTGCCCGCCTTGCGGCCGACGAGGTCCGGGACCTGGGCGTTGTCGCCCGCGGCCCAGATGTAGTCGGTGCCCTTGACCTGGAGCGTCGTCTCGCAGTCGACGTGACCGCGGGGGCCCAGCGGCAGACCGAAGCGGCCGAGGGCCGGGTTCGGCTTGACGCCGGCCGTCCACACGATCGTGTTGGAGTCGACCTCGAGCCCGTTCTTCAGCACGACGTGGCCGTCGACGCAGGAGTCCATCGAGGTGGAGAGGTAGATCTCCACGCCCCGGCTCTCCAGGTGCTCCTTGCCGTAGGCGCCCAGCTTCGGGCCGACCTCGGGAAGGATCTTGTCGGCGGCGTCGACGAGGATGAACCGCATGTCCTCGCGGGAGACGTTGGTGTAGTACTTGGCCGCGTCGCGGGCCATGTCCTCGACCTCGCCGATGGTCTCCGCGCCCGCGAAGCCACCGCCGATGAAGACGAAGGTGAGCGCCTTGCGGCGGATCTCCTCGTCGGTCGTGGAGTCGGCCTTGTCGAGCTGCTCGAGGACGTGGTTGCGCAGGCCGATGGCCTCCTCGATGCCCTTCATGCCGATGCCCTGCTCGGCGAGGCCGGGGATCGGGAAGGTGCGGGAGACCGCGCCCATCGCGATGACCAGGTAGTCGAAGGGCAGCTCGTACGCCTCGCCCACCAGCGGGGCGATCGTGGCGACCTTGCGGTCCTGGTCGATGGTGGTGACCCGGCCGGTGAGGACCTCCGCCTTCGGCAGCACGCGTCGCAGCGGGACGACGACGTGGCGCGGGGAGATGTTGCCGGCGGCGGTTTCGGGGAGGAAGGGCTGGTAGGTCATGTACGACCGGGGGTCGACGACCGTGACGGTCGCCTCGCCGTAGCGCATCTTCTTGAGAATGCGCCGAGCTGCGTACAGGCCTACGTACCCACCGCCTACTACGAGGATCCTGGGACGCTCCGTGGTGCTCATGCCATCGAGTATCCACCCGGTTCAGGGGGGTCGCTCGTGCGCCCCTTCACAAGCTCTTGCAGGGGCTGTGCTACCATCCCCGGCCCGCGTGACGCAGGTCATGGTCACGATCGGGAACCGCGATGTGCCGCACCCCGTTGTCAATGCCGCGTGAGCTGCCTCTCTGGGTCTCCGGCCCCCCTGTGAGCGGGTCGCGACGCCCTTCCTCGGGAAGCCCCCAGGGCACCCTTACACCGCCCATCTGAACATGTTCAAGGGCCTGTTCACCCCTCGGACGGGTCAACCGATGCCGATCAGTGCTCCGACAGGGCAGAATTCCTTGTGAAGAACTTCACGAAGTTTCTTCGGCGGGCGCCTGCGAAGGGTTCCCGAAGGGCCCGAAAGGCCCCCCTGGGCGCGCTCATACGCTAGCCGACCTGCTCAACCGGAGGCTACCGATCGGTAGCAAACGAGACCCGAACCACCCCGCGGGTGCGACCGGGACCACCCGGCCATCGCGCCCGGCACCCCCGTCACCCGGTCAGCCACGCTCGGCGAGCAAATCCGGCAGAAGCGAGCATAACGTGCAGCCATGATCACCTCACAGAAGGCCCTCACGCGGGCCACCTCGCGAATAGTCTCGGTCGGCGCGGCTCTGGGCATCGCTCTCACAGTGGGGGCGGCGACGGCCGCAACCGCTGCGGCAGCCCCGTCCGCCTCACACGTCGCCGCAAGGGCCGCGGACGGCCACGGCCACGACCACGGTCACCACCACGACGGCCACCACCACCACGACGGCGGGGGGTGCAGCGGCCTCGTCGTACTCCTCTGTAACTGACGGATAGCCCGCAAGGGCCGAGACGACGGCCCCGGTTCCTCACCAGAGGTACCGGGGCCGTTCCGTGTCTCCGCGGCGGGTCAGTCGCCGCGCTCACCCTCTTGCGCGGCTTCCGCCACCTTGAAGGCGATGCCGTCGAGGATGTCGTGCTCGCTGACGACGACCTCCCGCGCGCCGATCCGTTCCATGATCGCGAGCAGCACCAGGGCGCCCGCCGCGATGACGTCGACTCGCCCCGGATGCATGGACGGTACGGCCGCGCGCTCGGCGTGGGTGGAGTGCAGCAGCCAGTCGGTGATCTCCCGGACCCGGTCGTGGCTGATCCGCGAGTGGTGGATGCGGGTCGAGTCGTACTCGGGCAGTTCCTGGGCGATCGCCGACACCGTGGTCACGGACCCGGCGAGCCCCACCAACGTGCGCGCCTCCCGCAACGGCACCGTCTCCTCGGCGAGGTCGAGGGCCGCCTCGATGTCGGCCCGCATCGCCGCGATCTGCTCCGCCGCGGGCGGGTCGGAGACGACGCCGTCACGCACCAGGTGACGCTCGGTCATCCGCACACAGCCGACGTCCACGGAACGGGCCGCGCGCACATGCTCCTCGCCCACGACGAACTCGGTCGACCCGCCGCCGATGTCCACCACCAGGTAGGGCTTGGGAAGGTGGTCGTGCTCGGCCAGTTCCTTCGTCGCCCCCGTGAAGGAGAACTCGGCCTCCTGGTCCCCGGAGATGACCTCGGGCTCGACCCCCAGGATGTCCAGGACCCCGCGCACGAACTCGTCCCGGTTCTCCGCGTCCCGGGAGGCGGACGTGGCGACGAAGCGCAGCCGCTCGGCGCCGTGCTCCTTGATGATCGCCGCGTACTCCCGGCAGGCGGCGAAGGTCCGCTCCAGCGCCTCGGGGGCAAGCCGGCCGGTCCGGTCGACGCCCTGTCCGAGCCGCACGATGGTCATACGGCGGTCAAGGTCGACGAGTTCGCCGGTGGCGGGATCCACATCGGCGACGAGAAGCCGGATGGAGTTGGTACCGCAGTCGATGGCGGCGACGCGGGTCATAGGGGTGCCTTTCCGATGTGCGGGACATACTCAGCCCGTCCGGCGTTTGAGGACGAGGCCCGAAGGGCCGAAGCGGGGGTCCAGGGGGCGGCAGCCCCCTGGCGGGGCGAGATCACTCGGCGGAAACCACGCACGGCCCCTTCGCCCACCACTCGGGCAGCATCGCGATCGCCTCGTCCCCCAGCGGATTGACCCCGGGCCCGGCCGCCAACGAGTGCGCGACCAGCACATGCAGGCACTTCACCCGGTCCGGCATCCCACCCGCACTCGGAAAACCCGCCAGCTCCTCGATCTCGTCACGTCGCCGAATGTAGTCCTCGTGCGCGGAGCGATACGCGGCGGCCAGCTCCGGATCACTCTCCAGCCGCGCCGTCATCTCCTTCATCACGCCGTTCGCCTCCAGCGTGCCGATCGCCGACGACGCCTTGGGGCACGTCAGGTAGTACAGCGTCGGGAAGGGCGTGCCGTCGGGCAGCCGGGGAGCCGTCTCGACCACGTCCGGCTGCCCGCACGGGCACCGGTGAGCGATCGCGCGCAGCCCGCGCGGCGGACGTCCGAGCTGCTGCTTGAAGGCCTCGACGTCCGCGTCGGTGGGTTCGGTGCGCGGGGTGGGCGGCGGGGGCGTTTGCATGCCTGTCTTTCTATCGGTTCTCGCTGGGCTCAGTGATCGGCGGCGTCGGCCTTGTCGACCCCGTCCCAGATGTTCGTGTACCAGGGCCGGTCGGCCGCGCCCAGTTCGGTCCGCGACTGCTTGGCCGCGTCCGGGTCGATCACGACGTAACCGGTCTCCCCGGGCATCACATAGTGCAGCCGCTGCCGGATCTGCTGCTCGGCGTAGGCGTCGTCCTGCCAGCGTGCCTTGAGGTCGCGCAGCTGCTCGACCCGCTTGGCGGCCTCTTCCTTCTGCCGCTGCATGTCGGCGACGTCGGCGCGCTGGGAGACGTACTGCCTTATGGGGTAGGCGAGCGCCACGACCAGCGAGCACAGGACCAGCGCGAGCAGCGCGGCCCGTCCGGTGAGCCTGGAGCGCCGGGCCTGCCGCTTGGTCTGGGAGCGGTAGACGCGGGCCGCCGTCTGCTCTCCGAGCAACCGGATCCTGGTCGCGGTGGAGAACCGGTCCCGGTCCTTCACGGCCATGTCCCGCCTCCCGTTTCACACGCGTACGTCCCCGCACACGGTACGGGACCGAGTACGGGGACGTACGTACGACGCTTCCTACGAGGCCACTACTCAGCCCTTGAAGCGCGGGAAGGCGCTACGGCCGGCGTACACCGCGGCGTCGTCGAGGATCTCCTCGATGCGCAGCAGCTGGTTGTACTTGGCGACGCGGTCCGAGCGGGCCGGGGCACCGGTCTTGATCTGACCGCAGTTCACGGCGACGGCGAGGTCGGCGATGGTGACGTCCTCGGTCTCGCCGGAGCGGTGGGACATCATGCACTTGAAGCCGTTGCGCTGGGCCATCTCGACGGCGTCCAGGGTCTCGGTCAGCGAGCCGATCTGGTTGACCTTGACGAGCAGGGCGTTGGCGGCGCCCTCCTCGATGCCGCGGGCCAGGCGCTCGGGGTTGGTGACGAACAGGTCGTCGCCGACGATCTGGACCTTGTCGCCGAGCTTGTCGGTGATGATCTTCCAGCCGTCCCAGTCGTCCTCGTACAGCGGGTCCTCGATGGAGACCAGCGGGTACGCGGAGACGAGCTCCTCGTAGTACTCGGTCATCTCGGCGGCCGAGCGGGACTTGCCCTCGAACTCGTAGCTGCCGTCCTTGTAGAACTCGGACGCGGCGACGTCCAGCGCGAGGGCGATCTGCTCGCCGGGGACGTAACCGGCCTGCTTGATGGCCTCGACGATGAGGTCGAGGGCGGCGCGGTTGGACTCCAGGTTCGGGGCGAAGCCGCCCTCGTCACCGAGGCCGGTGGACAGGCCCTTGGTCTTCAGCACCTTCTTGAGGGTGTGGTAGACCTCGGCGCCCCAGCGCAGGGCCTCGGAGAAGGTCTCCGCGCCGATCGGGGCGATCATGAACTCCTGGATGTCCACGTTGGAGTCGGCGTGCGAGCCGCCGTTCAGGATGTTCATCATCGGCACCGGCAGCAGGTGCGCGTTCGGGCCGCCCAGGTAGCGGAAGAGCGGGAGGTCGCTGGCCTCGGAGGCGGCGTGGGCGACGGCGAGCGAGACGCCGAGGATGGCGTTGGCGCCGAGGGAGCCCTTGTTGTCGGTGGCGTCCAGGTCGAACATGGCCTGGTCGATCAGGCGCTGCTCGGTGGCGTCGTAGCCGACGAGCTCCGGGCCGATCTGCTCGATGACGGCGAGGACGGCCTTCTCGACACCCTTGCCGAGGTAGCGGTTCTGGTCGCCGTCGCGGAGCTCGATGGCCTCGAAGGCGCCGGTGGAGGCGCCGGACGGAACGGCGGCACGACCCGTGCTGCCGTCGTCGAGGCCGACCTCGACCTCGACGGTGGGGTTGCCTCGCGAGTCGAGGATTTCCCGGGCTACGACGACGTCGATGGACGGCACGAGCATCTCCTTCGTGGATGTGACGCTGGTAGTGCGGGGCTGTGAGCCTTGCGACTAGAGCCTAACCGCCTCGGGGACGTCGGCAGCCGACCGACCGTCCCGTGGACAGGACCGAACCGTACCCATTGTTCACTGCCGGAACAAAGGGTGGGTGACATACAGGGAAAGAAAAAGCCCCGCCCCGGTGCGTACGGGGGAAGACGCACCGGAGCGGGGAGCCCGTGGGGGACGGGGGGTGACCCTCACGGGACCTCCACTATGAGGTCCACGGATGTGAGGGCGCTGTGGTTCAGCTGTCGGTACTACTTCAGGTGCAGCTGCTGACCCGGGTAGATCAGGTTCGCGTCCTCGACGATGTCCTTGTTCAGCTGGAAGAGCTTCTCCCAGCCGCCCTTGACGCCGTGCTCCGCGGCGATCGAGCTGAGGGTGTCACCCTTGACGACCTTGTACTCGCCGTCGCCCTTCTTGACCTTCTCGCCGGTCGGGGTGGTGACGGTCTTGGTGCTCTTCTTGGTGGCGGGACGCTCGCTGGAGCGGGAGGCCGACTGCTGCTCGGTGGAGCGGGTGGTGCTCTCGCTGCTCTGCGAGGAGCCGCTCGACGAGGAGCCGGAGCCGTTGTAGGCGGCGCTCGACAGGCCGGTGCCGCAGTGCGGCCAGGCGCCCTTGCCCTGGCCCGCAAGGACCTTCTCGGCGATCTCGATCTGCTGGGCCTTGGTGGCCTGGTCGGCGGTGGAGGCGTACGCCGTGCCGCCGTACGCGGCCCAGGTGGAGGCGGAGAACTGCAGACCGCCGTAGTAACCGTTGCCGGTGTTGATCGACCAGTTGCCGCCGGACTCGCACTGGGCGACGGCGTCCCACTCGGAGGCGGTGGCGGCGGAGGCGCTGCCGGCCGCCATCAGCGGGGCGGCCACGGCGGCGGCGCCGGTGACACCGACGACGGCTATGGCGCGAGCGGCCTTGGACGGACGACGGTGCTTGCCCTTGCTGGAAAACAGCATGGAGAGATCCCCTCACCGACGCCTGCGAGGTGAGCTGTCGGGTTCGGGCCGGTTGAGTTGCCCGGCCGCGCACGTCGCCTTTCGGCTCCTGATGCGCGGCTTCACCCCTAGCCGACTCCGGCCGTGCGGCCCCGAAGGGCCTCAACTGCCGGACCCGGCGCTTACCTTGGGTCCCCCGCTCCTGCCTACGGCGCTTTACGCGACGACTGTTCCCGTACGGCCGCTGGCAGGATTCGGCGTTGCGGCAGCCGGGGCTCGTGGTGACGAGCGGTCATGACCGTAGCCACGCGATTCGGGGAATTTCAAAGACGATCAGGGCTTCTGAGATCTATCTCTCACTGCATTCAAAGCGGACATTCAGCGCGAATCATGACGTGAACTCGGGCTGTTTTTCACCCTGTTCGCCCCTTATTCGGCGGGGACTTCCAGGGTCTGACCGGGGAAGATGTGGTTCGCGTCAGTCCCGATGGCCCGCTTGTTCGCGTCGTACAGCGCGGACCATCCGCCGTCGAGCTCAAGGGAGTCGGCGATGGAGGCGAGAGTGTCGCCGGCGCGGACGGTGTACGAGGCATGGCGGCCGGAGGACTTGACGGCGCTCTCGGTCGCCTCGCTCTCGTCGGCACTGGGCCCACGATGACGCCCGGAGCCGGTCGTTCCGGAGTCGATGGCCCCGGTGTCGACGAGGCTCCGGGAGCCCTCTCCCTGCTCCGAGTTGTCCTGATTGTCACTCTCGGGCGTCTCTATGGGAGAGCCGTCAGGCGACTGTGAGGCGCTCGTGTTCGCGGATGTATCGGACTTCGAGGAGTTGTCCGTCGTAGAGGATGAAGAGGGCGAAGAGGAAGAAGGAGAGGAATCTGGGGACGATTCGGACGAGCCGCCGGAAGAGCCGCTCGGCGAGTTCGAGGAGTCGGAGGAATTCGAGGAGTCGCCAGACGTGTCCGCCGTATCGGACGAGTCCGATGAATTCGAACTCGATGAACTCGACGAGTTGGATGAATCGAGCAATCCGGATGATCCGGACACTTCAGAGGGCGAGTCCTCCTCGACGCCGGTGTCGAGGTCGACCGAACCGGACTTCTGGGTGAGCCCGTTGAGCACCGCACAGGTGCCCCAAGGGCTGGTCCCCTGGTCCGCGAGGATGTCCTGGGCCACGGCTATCTGCTGGGAGCGGCTCGCCAGGTTGGGGCTGGAGGCGTAGTCGAGGCCGCCGTACTTCTCCCAGTCGTCCTGGGTCAGTTGCAGTCCGCCGTAGTGGCCGTCGCCGTTGTCGGCGCTCCAGGAGCCGCCGCTCTCACAGTCGGCCACCTTGTCCCACACGGTGCCCTCGGCCGCGCTCGCGCCCGTGGCGCCGAGGAGCGGGATGGCGATGGCGGACCCGGTCACTCCGGCCGCGACGAGGAGCGCCGGAGCTTGACGGGGGCGACGGTGACGACCGTTCCCGGAGAGCATGCGGGGACCTTTCGCGAGACAACGGTGACCGCGGCGCTTGAAACCTGGGCGCCGTCATTGATCCGTGAACGTATAGGCAGACGATCACTTGTCACAAGTTAATGCCGCGCAGATCACGTGAAGATCACAGACTTGAGCGCGTGTCACGTTTGCGCCGGTGGACGTACTCACCCAACAGGGGTGAACTCCACCGGAAGCGTACGCAGTCCGCGCATGATGAGGCCGCCCCGCCAACGCAACTCGGCAGGATCCACGGCGAGTTCCAGATCCGGCAGCCGGGTGAGGAGCGTGGCGAGGGCGGTCTGGCCCTCCAGGCGGGCGAGCGGGGCGCCGAGACAGTAGTGGATGCCGTGGCCGTAGCCGAGGTGCTGGTTGTCTCGGCGGCCGAGGTCGAGGACGTCGGGGTCCGTGAACCGCTCCGGGTCACGGTCGGCGGCGGCCAGAACGACGAGGACCGGATCGCCGGGTGCGATGTGCTGTCCGCCGATGGTGAGCGGTTCGGTGGCGAAGCGCCAGGTGGCGAGTTCGACGGGGCCGTCGTAGCGCAGGAGTTCCTCGATGCCGGTTTCGAGGAGGGCGGTCTCGTCCGCGGCGAGGGAGGTCTGCAGGCGGGCGCGCTGCTCGGGGTGGGTGAGCAGGGCGTAGGTGCCGTTGCCGATGAGGTTGACCGTCGTCTCGAAGCCGGCGAACAGCAGGATGAAGGCCATGGCGGCGGCCTCGTTCTCGGTGAGGTGCTCGCCGTGGTCGGAGGCGCGGATGAGGCCGGAGATGAGGTCCTCGCCGGGGGTGGGGGTGTCGGGGAGTGCCTCGCGCTTGCGGTGGATGAGGTCGGCGAGATAGCCGCGCATCTTCTTCACGGACCGTGCGACGCCGCCCCGGGGTCCGCCTTGGTGCCGGATCATCATGCCGGCCCAGTCCCGGAAGTCGTCCTGGTCCTCGCGGGGGACGCCGAGCAGATCGCAGATGGCGTAGATGGGCAGCGGGAAGGCGAACTCGTGGATCAGGTCGGCGCTCCCCTTCTGCGCGAACCCGTCGATGAGGTGGTCCGTGAGCTCCTGCACCCGAGGGGCGAACTCGGCGACGCGGCGAGGGGTGAAGGCCTTGGAGACGAGCCTGCGCAGGCGGGTGTGGTCGGGCGGGTCGATGTTCAGCAGGTGCGTCATCAACTCGGCCTTGCGCTCACCCGGAATGCCGGTCTTGCCCTTGGCGTGGGCGGGTTCGTCGTGGTGGGCCGGGTTCTTGGACAGGCGGGCGTCGGCGAGGGCCTGCTTGGCGTCGGTGTAGCGGGTGACCAGCCAGGCCTCCACGCCGCTGGGGAGGCGGGTGCGGTGCACCGGCGCGTGCTCGCGGAGCCAGGCGTAGGCGGGGTAGGGGTCCGTCGCGAACTCCCAGGTGAAGAGTTCGGGGGCCTGGGGGGTGGTCGGGGCCGGGGGGTGGGGCTGGTTGGTCACTCCTTGACGGTATCCGGAGCGTCGGCCGGGGTACTGCCCGGTGGTGGGGGGAGCCTTTCGAGGAGGCCTTCCGGGTCTGCGGCTTCCGCCTTGCGGCGCCACTCCTCGGCTTCCGTGACCTTCCCCCGCTTCTCCAGTAGCTCGGCGATGAGCGACTCGACCTCAGTGGCTCCCCGTGCGTGGCCCGCGAGATACCACGACAGTGCCTCCTTGTCCCGGCCGAGTTCCTCCAGTTCGACGCCGAGGTTGACCGCCCCGGACGCGTCGCCGCCCTCCGCCGCCTGCCGGTAGAGGGACACACGGTCGGCGCCCTCCCGATCTTCGAGAAGAAGCCCGAGGTGGTTCGCGGCGCGCGCGTCACCCCACGCCGCCGCATACCGAAGCCACTCCTCCGCGTCCTCCTTCCTGCCCCAGTGGTACAGCAGAACGCCGAGACTGCCCGCGACCTCGCGGCGGCCCGCCGCCGCGGCCTTGCGGTACCAGCACAGCGCCTCCTCCTCACGTCCGGGCCCCACCAGCATGTCGCCCAGTTCCTGCGCCGCGTCCCCCTCACCCGCCGACGCCGCCGCGCGCAGCCAGTACTCGGCCCGCTCCCGCAAGAGACTGCCCAGCCACGCCGCGGCCTTCGCGCTGCCCGCCGCAGCCGCCCGCTCCAGATACGGGAGCGCACCGCCCTCCTCCCCCCGCCCCCGCAGAATCTCCGCCAGCTCCACGGCCGCCCCCGCATCCCCCGCGTCCGCCGCCCGCCGCAGCCACCCCTCACGCTCGTCGCCCTCGGTGCGCCGAGCGAACCCCAGCGCCACCGCCACGTCCCCCGCCTCCACGCGGTCGTGCAACGCGGTGCGGGCCGCGTCCAGGACAGCCGGGAAGTCCAGCGGAGCGTCCGGCTCGCGGGCCGCGTCGAGCAGCGTCCACCACACCTCGTCCGGCACCGGCTCCAGATCGCCGCCCGACCTCAGCGCCTCCGAGACGAGCGCCCCGTACGCCCGCCAGGTGCCCTCCTCCTCGCCCGCCACGAGCAGCCCCGAAACCCCGAACATCGGCGCCGTCGCCCAGGCCAGGGCGTCCTCGAACGACTCCCGGTCCTCCGCCCGGTACAGCTCCTGGACCCTCCTGAGCAGCTCGGCCGGCACCGCTCCCGTGACCCCGCAGCGAGCCAGATCGATCGCCGCCCGGACCAGTAACTGCCCACGCGGGTGCTCCAGTTGGGTTCCCACGCGACGCCATTCGTCGAACAGGTGATGTCCGACGGCGAAGTACGTGGCGACCCCCTCCCGGCCGCTCCACATGTACGCCGGATACGCCCGCCGGTCGTCGAGCGCCGCCAGCCGCGCCAGCTCCGCCTCGCTCCACTCGCGCCCGAGCTCCACCGTGCGGGCCGCGGCGACGACCCGGTCTCCGGGGGCGGTCCCGGCCCGGCGCCGGTAGTACTCGTCGGGGCTCATCGTCGCGAGCACGACGGCACCGAGCTCGTTGAGCCGCCCCAGGAGCCGGAGGTCCAGGCCGCCCGCGCCGAGATGGCCGGTCAGCTCGTCCAGCCAGACCACGTATTTGCCGGGTTCGCCCTGCAGCGTGGCCGCCAGCGGCCGGAGGTCCTCGCCCGGGTCCGGGGCGTACAGGCGGTACCCCTCCAGTGACCGCACGCCCTGCCAGGCGGTGTACGACTTGCCCACGCACGGTTCGCCCAGGATCAGCACGAGGCTGTCGCCGGCGAGCTGGGCACGCAGCTTCCCTTCGCAGTCGCGCGGCACATACGGCGGCACGTCGGGCAGCCCGGGGACGGGCCGGGTCGGGCGTACACCGAACTCCCGCGGCCCCACCTCCTCCACCGGCCGCCACTGCGCCGGGGCGGGAACGGTGCCGTAGTGGTTGTACTGCACGCCCACGACACGGTCATGGAACGTGGAGTCGCGGAAGTCGACGTGGTCACCGGCCGCGGTGCCGGCCGGTGCGGGTACGGGAGCGGCCTGGGCGGCCGCGATCGCCTCGAGGTCGGAGAACTCCTGGGGATGGTTTCTGCGCAGGGTCGCCAGCAACCTGACCCAGTCACGGGCGTCCGTACGGTTGATGGAGGCGACTCCCGCAGTCCGGATCCAGAGGTCCGCCGCCCCTGGGACGCTCGACCGCGTCAGCGCGTCGAATACCCGCCGCGAGGTGTCCCGCGAGTCGACCATGGCGCGCACCAACGCGTCCCGCAGCTCCTCCAACTCCGTTGTCACACCGGCCCCCACGGCTCGCACCCACCCGTTGCGCCAACGGTACTAAGAGGACACCCCCTCAGCAGCCCGTACGGCATCCCGGTAAGCCCGCGCGGCAACCCGCAAAGCCGCCTCCGGATCCACCCCGGCCGCCTCCGCCCGGACCGCCATCGCCAGCAGCTCGTACCCGATGCCCTCCCCCGACGGCAGCGGCACCTCCAGCCCCGCCGTGCGCACCCGCGACGCCAGCTTCGCCGCGAGGGCGAGGCCGGGCTGGCCGAGGGGTACGCCCTCGGTCACCGAGTTCCGCTGCTTCTCCACGGCCTTGGTGCGCAGCCAGTGCTCCTTGACCTCCTCGGGCGTCGTCGCCGTCTCGTCGCCGAAGACGTGCGGGTGGCGGTGGATGAGCTTGGTGACGATGCCGCCGGCCACGTCGTCGATGGAGAAGGGGGACTCCGGGTCCTCCTCGGCGATCCGCGCGTGGAAGACGACCTGCAACAGGACGTCGCCCAGTTCCTCGCGGAGCTCGTCGCGGTCGCCGTCCTCGATCGCCTCGACGAGTTCGTACGCCTCCTCGATGCCGTACTTCGCCAGGCCCTTGTGGGTCTGCTGGGAGGACCACGGGCACTCGGCGCGGATGCGGTCCATGACCTGGACGAGGTCGAGGAGGCGGGCGCCGGGGAGATCGTAGGAGGCCGGGAGCAGCTCCAGCTCCGGCATCCGGACCCGGCCACTGCCCGCCAGGCGGGCCAGGCCGTCCGTCAGGGCCGGCTCGCCCTCCCCCGTGGCCACGACCACGACCGTGCGGCCGCCGGCGCAGGCGTCGACCAGTTCCTCGGCGGTCGGGGCGGCATCGTCGACCGCTATCGCGGCCTCGCGCAGATACGGCAGCTGCGGATGCGCGCCATCCGCGCACAGCACCCGGTCGGCGCCGTGCAGCGCCTGCCATGCCGGCCAGGACAGCAGGCCGGGGGCGACGCGGTGGCTGGTGGTGAGCAGGACGATGCGGCCGGGGGCGGCTTCGGGACTGGTTGCGTTCACGATCCGAACGTAACCCAAGCCACGCACAACCCCCTGAGTTATCCACAGGCCGGTGGCTCCGCCGTTGTCCACAGGGGGCGGGCGGCCTCGCGCCGCACCGCTGGCGCCGCCTGCTGCCGCCCCGCCGCCCGGTTACGCCGTCTGCGGCGTCCCCGCCGCCGTCACCTCGCGCACCCACGGCGTTTTCGCGTCGGCCCGGCTGCTCTTCTGGACGTCCCAGGTGCCGTAGCGCGGGTTGAGGTCGATGTCGAGCTTCTTGGACGCCTCGGCCAGGGCGTTCCAGAAGGCCGGCTTGCCGGTGTCGGTGCCGAGCGCGGCGGCGAGTTTCTGGGCCTCGAGCTGGAGGCGGAGGTTTTCGTCGAGGCGCTCCGGGGCGATGCCGTACTGCTGGAGCCAGGCCGTTTCCAGCGCCTTGGCCCCGCCGACCTGCCCTTCCAGCTCGGAGCGCATCTTCTGGAGTTCCTTGCGGGTGACGGTCACTCCCGCGTCCTGCGCGGCGCGGTGCAGCACCCGGTCGAGGACGAGGTTGTGCAGGACGTCGCGCGGGAGGGTGCCCGACTTGGCGATGACCTGCGCGTACTGGGTCTCGTCCGGCACGGCCGCGCGCTGCGCCGCGCGTACCTCGCTCACCCTGTTCTCCAGCTGCGCGACGGTGATCCGCTGGCCGCCGACGACGGCCGCCGCGCCGGGATGCGCATCGTTCCCGCAAGCGGTGAGCAAAGGCGCCGCGGCGATCGCGGCGGAGAGCAGGAGCGCGGTGCGACGGCGGCGGTGCAAGGAAACCTCCCGAGGAGATTGTGCGACGGTGCACAAAGTCTTGCGGTGATCGATGGTAGGCAGTCGGCAAGCTCTGGCCAACCCATTCGACCAACGATTCATCAGGACTTCGGGCACCACGCGCCGCCCGCATGGCGGGTCGATCCGTCAGCCGGTGATGCGCACCGGTGCGTCGCACGTGTCACGGCCCACGGTGATCGTGTCGCCGTTCCGGGTCTCCTGGCCGTTGACCAGGAGAATCAGCCGCGCACCTGCCCCAGCCACTGCAGCGTCCGCCGTACCTCCCCCGCGAGCGGGTGGCCGGGGCCGTGCAGGCGCTCCACGTCGAGCAGCAGGCGGGCCAGGGTGTCGTGGGCGGCCGGGCGGTCACCGACGGCGAGCAGGAGGTGGCCGATGCGGCGGCGGACGTCATGGGCGAGCTGGGGGTCGCCGGAGACGTACTGGTTCTCGTAGTACGGCAGCAGCGCGCGGTACTCGGCGAGCGCGGCCGCCGGTTCGCCGAGCTGTTCCAGGCAGTGGGCGGTGTCGTAGCGGAAGCGCAGGGACTGCGGGTCGGCCTGGCCGGCCTCGGCGGCGCGTTCGTCGGCGAGGCGGCGCAGTTCGGGCAGCGCGCGCCGGTACTGGCCGTCGTCCATGAGGGTGGCCGCGTACTGCTTGCGCAGGGTGCGCACGACCGGGGAGTGCTCGCCGTGCTGTTCGGCGGCGGCGGGCAGGATCGCGCCGAGGATGTCGACGGCCTGGGTGATACGGCCCTCGCCGAGGAGGCGCTTGACCTCGTCGACGGCGCGCGCGACGTCCGGCTTGTCGGTGGCGGGGGTGAGGGGTGTGGCGGGGGCGGGCTGGGGCGCGGGGGTGCGGGCGCGGTCCGGCCAGGGGGCGTGCGGGCGCAGGAAGGGGCGGGTGGGGTCGAGGGCCGATCCGGTGGGTGTCCCGCGCGCGGGCAGGAGCGGCTCCAGGCCCTCGTACACCTCCTGCGCGGAGGCGGGGCGGTGCTGCGGGTCCTTGGCGAGCAGGCGCAGGACCAGGGCTTCGAGTGCCTCGGGGACCTCGGGGCGGATACGGCGCACGGGCAGCGGCGGCTCGTACAGGTGCCGGTGCAGCACGCCGAGCGCCGTCGAGCCGGAGAACGGGACGTCGCCGCTGAGGAGTTCGTGCAGGAGTACGCCGAGTGCGTACAGGTCGGTGTACGGGCCGACCGCGCCGCCCATCGCCTGCTCGGGGGCCATGTAGGCGGGTGAGCCGATGGGGGTGCCGGTGTGGGTGAGGCGGGTGGTGTCGGCGTCCATGACGGAGGCGACGCCGAGGTCGAGGACGGTGACCGTGCCGTCCTGCTTCACCATCACGTTGCGCGGCTTGAGGTCGCGGTGGACGATCGGCACGGCGTGCACGGCGCTCAGTACGGCGCACAGTTGCGCGGCGACCGCGACCGCCCACTGCCAGGGGTACGGGGCGTGCTCGCCGAGGTGGTCGGAGAGGTCGGCGCCGTCGACGTACTGCATGACGAGGAACAGCTCCTCGCCCTCGCTGCCCGCGTCGTGCACGGTGACGAGCCCGGGGTGGTCGACCTGCGCGGTGACCCGGCACTCGCGCACGAACCGGCGGCGCAGCTCGTCCGCCTCCTGCCCGGCCACCTTGTCGGGGCGCAGCAGCTTCACCGCCACGCGCCGGTCGAGCCGCTGGTCGTACGCCGTCCAGACCTGTCCCATGCCGCCCTGTCCGATGAGCGTGGACAGTTCATAGCGGCCTGCGACGACACGTCCTGTCGCCACGGTCACCTTCCGCCCTCGTCGGTGCCGCTCTGCCTGCCGTCGTGCTGACGCAGGTAGTCACTGAGCTCGTCGAGCTCGGCACGCACCTGGTCGATGCGCGCGGGCGCGGGGCGCGGGGCCGGGGGCGGCGGTACCGGGGCGTGGGGGGCGGCGTCGCGAGGTTCCGGCGACGGGGGTGCCGGCGTCCGGGGTATGGGGGTGTGAGGTATCGGCGCCTGAGGTATCGGCGGTGTCTGGGGCACGGTCGTGGCGGTGTACGGCGACTGGGGCTGCGGGTAGCCGTAGGCCGGGGCCTGCTGGGCGGGGTGGCCGGGGAAGCGGAGCTGGTGGAAGTGGCGTATCTCCGCGGCGAGGTAGTAGGAGATCGAGGCGACGAGGCCGCCCAGGACGAGGGTGAAGCCCGTCCAGCCGCCCGCGGTGTGGATCTCCTCGCCGGGCTCGGAACCCATCAGGTAGAGGCCGAGGAACTCCACCACGATCGACGCCGCGAACAGGCACCAGTCGAGCGCCTTGCGGGTCACGATGGCCAGGCGCAGCATCATCGTCCACATCAGCATGCCGAAGCTGCACACGGAGATCACGACGAAGAACACGCGCAGGAAGACCAGCACCCCGGTGGGCGGCTGCTGCTTCACCGGCTGCGTGTAGCCGTGGCCTTGCATGACTGCTCCTGGTGCCTGAAGGGGGCGTACGGCGCCGACCGGCCCCGCCCGGTGCGGGGCGGGGCAACCTCGGTCGTGCGATGGTCGCTTCGAGCGTATAGGTCGACACCGACATACGGTCACCGGTTGTACCGAACCGTTGTAGGGCTGATCACTTCCTACGACGACGCAGGTCACGCGGAGGCCCGGCCTCCGGATCAAGACGCCCTGCCGCTCTCACCCCGGGAGTGCGCATGCGGTCTACAGCGGATGCCGCATCCACACGTTGGGCTCGACATACACCGCGTGGTCCCGCTCCGGCTCGCACCGCACCGGTGCCAGCGCGCCGGGCACCTCGATGTCGCCCGCGGTGTCGAAGGGCAGGCCGGTCCAGCGGCGCCACTGCTCCAGCGAGCCGGCGACGGTCATGGAGGCCGGGGCGATGGAGTCGATGGTGGCGCCGGCACGGGCGTGGACGCGCAGCCACGGGTCGTGGGGCAGGCCGTCGGGGCGTACGCGACGGGCGTACTCCTCGATGGGGGTGTGCGGTTCGAGGTACTTGGCGTTGGGGCGGACCGGGGCGACGACCTCACGGAAGCCGTGGGCGCGGGCGTTGTCGCGCATCGCGGAGAGCATCCGGGCGGACAGGCCGCCGCCCTGGGCGTGCGGGGCGATGACGACGGAGATGGCGCTGACCGTGTCCGGCGGGGTGCCGCGGCGCAGGTCGGCGAAGGCCCACACGAGCACCTCGTCCCAGCCCCGCGCGGGCAGCCGGCCGCGGCCTTCGGCGGCGAGGGCGAAGGGCACGCTGTAGGCGTGGGCGACGACCTCGCCCCGCTCGTCCTCGGCGAACTGCACGTACTGCGGGAGTTCGTGGGGAATCCGGCCGTAGTGGGCGTTGCCCACGAGGTCCTGGACCGTGAACTGCGGCCAGGTGTCCGCCATGTCGAGGACCCGCTGGAGCATCTCGGGGCGTTCGGCGAGGCTCGATATCTTCAACTCCATGCGCGTCACCGTAAGCGCGGCGCGGCTGCGGCGGACAGCCGTTTTCGACGCACCACTCGGCTCCCGGTCGCGCGCCGGGTCACCCGCCGCACTGCCGCAGCATCGTCTCCTTGTCGGCGGCCGTCACGGGAAGTTCGTACTTCAGCGACACCTGGGCGAAGCGCACCGCGTACGAGCAGCGGATCCGCTTGTTCGGGGGCAGCCAGGACGCGGGGCCGGAGTCGCCCTTGGAGCTGTTGGTGCGGCCGTCGACCGGTATGAGGTTGAGGGGGTCGTTGGCGATGTCCTGGCGTTTGCCCTTGGGCCAGCGGGAGGCGCCCATCTGCCAGTCGTACGACAGCGGCATGACGTGGTCGATCTGTACGGTCGTGGCGCGGGACTTGGCCCAGTCGATCGTCCGGCCGGTGTACGGGTCGTGCAGGGTCATGGAGGTCACGACGCAGTCCGAGCCGGAGCGGAAGCGGACGTCCTCGCCGTCGCGTTGCAGGAGGTCGTTGCGGGTGTCGCAGCCGTTGCGGGCGAACGGGATGCCGCCCGGGGCCGAGTCCATCCACGCGTAGCCGAACTCGTCGCGGTCGTAGCCGGTTTTCGGGCCGCGCCCCTTCGTCGCCACCTTCCCGATGAGGGCCCGCGCCTCGGCCCGGTCGGCGTCCGCGGTGAGGGGCGCGAGCCCCGGCTTGGTGCCGTCGGGGTTGTCCAGGGGGCTCACGGCGCGGCCGGAACCCGTAGCCGGGACGGAGCCGGTGGGCTCGCTGTCCACGGGTAGGTCGACGTTCTCGCACCCCGCCAGCACCAGCACCATGCCGAGCATCGCCGCGGCGCTCGCCGCCCCGCCCCTCAGACGCATCACTACGCGCCCCTCCCTTTGTCGCCCGCTCCGCCCCGCACAGGCGGTTTTTCCCTGGTACGCCGTCGGGCACACGGTAGCGACCCGGCGCACCGCGGCATCCAAGAGGTCCAGACCACAACGGGCTCAAGCGCGCATACCTCACAACTCGGGCGTATCGTCGATGTGAGTCACCCCTGGAAGGAGCTCTGGATGGGCATCTTCGACAGGTTCAAGAACCGCCACGCGCAGGACAAGGCCGGCAACATGTCCGACGCCGCGGAACGGAAGGCCAACGAGAAGACGGGCAACAAGTACGAGAGCCAGGTCGACGAGGCGCAGCAGCGGATGGAGCGCGAACTCGGCATGGACCGCGACAGGCCCGAGCAACCGTAAGGCCGGAGACCCACGGAGGCCACGAGCCCCGTCGAGCAGGGCGCCGACACGGGGACAGGCCCGCGAGGGTGCGTCCCCACCGCCTCCGCCGGCGCCCGTGTCACGGCCGGGCTTTCGCTGAACCACCTTGAGAACAGGGGCCGTCCGCGGAGGCCCACCTCCCGCGGGCGGCTTCGTGCTGTCGTTCAACGGCTACCGAGCATCAGCCGCTCGCGGCTGCCAACTGCGCGACGGCAGAGCGCAGTTCACATCGCTACCCCACCCCACCCCGCCTCGGCGCGGGATGGGCGAGGCCCGCTCAGACCTTTCCGATCCCCAGCGTGGTCTCCGACGGCAGCAGGCCGGAGGACAGCACCGCCACCCAGAACTCGCCGAGCAGTTCCACGAGGCGGTCGACCTCCTCGAGGGTCATGGCCCGCCAGGGTGCGGCGGCGAGCCGGTCGGTGTGTTCCTCGACGGTGCGGCGCAGTTCACGACCCGCATCCGTGGCCGTACCGTCGGCGTCGACCAGGCCTCGGGCGGTCAGGCGGTCGCGGGCGGCCGCCCATTCCCCGGGGCTCCAGCCTCGGCTCTCGAAGCGTTCGACGGATGCGGCGCCTATCGCGGCGAAGGACACGAGGGACTCGACGGGGTCGAGGCCGGCCACCAGCAGGGCCGCTATATGGCCGTCGCCGCGGTGTTCCCGCAGGAGGGTTGCCGCGTGCCAGAGCTGGAGGTGCGGTGGCTCCGGCCAGTCCAGGGCGGCGTTGGCCGCGGCGAGGGGACGGCCCGCGGTGTCGGCCGACTCGGCGGCGCGGCGGGCGAGGGCTGCGGCTTCCGCCAGCTCGGGACTGTCCGTCCGGTCGCCGAGGATCGCGCGGTAGGCCCGGTCGATCCCTCGCACCCTCACCTGCGTCAGTGCCTCGGGGCCGGCGATCTTCCAGGCAGGGTCGATGTGTTCGGCGACCATGCGGGGACTGAAGCTGTAGAAGGCGGACGCGACCCGTCCCGCACCGACCGCCCCCAACGGCGCGGCCCGGTACGGGAAGTAGCTCGGCCAGCGTTCCCCGGTGGCGTAGCCGAGCGCGGCCGCCTCCTCGAAGACCTCCGGCGCGTAGTACAGCACCGCATGCAAGGGCTCCAGGAGGTGCCAGAGCTGACGTACGCGACCGGATTCCAGACCGTCGTCGTGCTTCACCATGACGCGACTCCCCCAGTTCGATGGCGCGGGGTCCCCGAGGCCCGCAACTTGACACTGACAAGATTGCCCGGCGCGACCGCAACTTGTCAATGACTAGATTAGGCGTACGCTGCTGACCATGACCCCCGCACAGCAGCCGACGACCCCGAAGTCGTCGGCCGTCCAGAAGGCGTCCACCCGCCGCCCGTACCACCACGGCGACCTGCGCCGCGCCATCCTCACCGCGGCACTGGACGTCATCGCCGCCGACGGCCCGTCCGCGCTGAGCCTGCGCGACCTCGCCCGCCGTGCCGGTGTCTCGCACGCGGCGCCGGCGCATCACTTCAAGGACCGCACCGGACTGCTCACGGCGATCGCCGCCGAGGGCTTCGGGCTGCTCGCGGACACGCTCAACGCGGCAGCGGACCTGAAGGACGCGGGCGTTCGCTACGTCCGCTTCGCGCGCGAGCGCCCTGCCCACTTCCAGGTGATGTTCGCCCCCGACCTGCTACGCGCCGACGACCTCGAACTGACCACGGCCCGCGCCCTCGCCGGCGACGCACTCCGCGGCGCCGTCTCCGCCGTACGGCCCGAGAGCCTCGGCATCGACGCCCGCCTGGCCGGCGTCGCGGCCTGGTCCCTGGCCCACGGCTTCGCCACACTGCTCCTCAGTCACAACCTCGACGGACCGGTCGGCGACAAGGATCCCGGGGAGGTGTTCCGGGCGCTGGCGGCCATGCTGTTCCGGAGGGAGTCCGAGGAAAATGCTTGACCTCAAGTCCACTTGAGATACCAGAGTGATCGGCATGACCACCGAAACCGCAGCCGACGAGACCACGGCAATCACAGCAGACAAGGCCACCGAAACCGCGCCGACCAGGGCCGCCAGTAAGGCCGACCTGGAGGCCATCGCACAGGTCGTGGCCACCGTCGAACGCACCCAGCGCGCCAAGGACCCCGAAGGCTTCCTCGCCCTCTTCCACCCCGACGCCCTCTGGACCACCGCCCACGGCAAGGTCCTCATCGGCTTCGACGCCATCGCGAAGTTCACCCGCGCCGTACTGCCCACCGCCACGTGGGACGGCGAGGTCACCTATGAGGTGGCGCACACGCAGTTCCTGCGGCCGGACGTGGCGGCCGTGAAGGTCCGGCAGGTCTACCACTCGCCGAAGGGCGACACGGAGGGCGCGCCGCTGTACGTCATGACCAGGCAGGACGACGGCAGGTGGTTGTTGCACGCCTGCCAGAACACGGAAGTGCGGGTCGACTCGGGCGCGTAGGGGATGTCGCGGCCTGGGCAGGGGCGCGATGCCCGGGATTGACGGCCGCGACGAGGACGCTCACCTCGTCGCGAACCGCCAACGTGTCGTATCTCCCGGCGACCGCCGGGCAGGGCCCCAGACCGGTTCAGGGTCCCAGACCGGTTCAGGACCCCAGAATCGACGCCAGGAACTCACCGACCCAGCCGAGCAACTCCCGCCCGACAAGCGGCTTCCCGCCCACCTTCGCGGTCTTCGGGCGCGGCACCAGCACCTGGTGCACGGCCGGCTTGATGACGGTGCCCGGATACAGGCGCTTGAGCCTGAGCTCCTGCGATTCCCGCAACTCCACCGGCGCGAAGCGGATGTTGTTGCCCTGCAGGACGATCTCGCCGACGCCGCACGCGCGTGCCAGCATCCGCAGGCCGGCCACCAGCAGGAGGTTCTCGACCGGCTCCGGCAACTTGCCGTAGCGGTCGACGAGTTCCTCGCGTACGGCCTTGATGTCCTCCTCCGTGTTGGCGGAGGCGATGGAACGGTAGGCCTGCAACCGGAGCCGCTCGCCGGGCGCGTAGTCGTGGGGGACGTGCGCGTCGACGGGAAGCTCGATCTTGACCTCCAGCGGCGGCTCCTCCTCGACACCGCCCTCCAGGGACGCCCGGTAGTCCGCGACCGCCTCGCCGACCATACGGACGTACAGATCGAAGCCCACGCCCGCGATGTGGCCGGACTGCTCGCCGCCCAGCAGATTGCCCGCGCCGCGGATCTCCAGGTCCTTCATCGCCACGTACATGCCCGCGCCCATCTCGGTGTGCTGGGCGATGGTGGCGAGACGCTCGTGGGCCGTTTCCGTCAGCGGCTTCTCCGGCGGATACAGGAAGTACGCGTATCCGCGCTCGCGCCCGCGTCCCACCCGGCCCCGCAGCTGGTGCAGCTGGGACAGGCCGAAGTTGTCGCCGCGCTCCACGATCAGGGTGTTGGCGTTGGAGATGTCGATGCCGGACTCGACGATCGTGGTGGAGACCAGGACGTCGAACTTCTTCTCCCAGAAGTCGACGACCACCTGCTCAAGGCTCTGCTCGGACATCTGGCCGTGGGCCGTCGCGATGCGTGCCTCCGGGACGATCTCGCGCAGCCGGGCGGCCGCCCGGTCGATCGACTCGACCCGGTTGTGGATGTAGAAGACCTGGCCCTCGCGCAGCAGTTCACGGCGGATCGCGGCGCCGATCTGCTTCTCCTCGTAGGGGCCGACGAAGGTCAGGACCGGGTGGCGCTCCTCGGGCGGGGTCGTGATCGTCGACATCTCGCGGATGCCGGTGACGGCCATCTCCAGCGTTCTGGGGATCGGGGTCGCGGACATCGTCAGGACGTCGACGTTGGCGCGCAGCTTCTTCAGCTGTTCCTTGTGCTCGACGCCGAAGCGCTGCTCCTCGTCGACGATGACCAGGCCCAGGTCCTTGAACTTGGTCTCCGACGAGAACAGCCGGTGGGTGCCGATGACGATGTCCACCGAGCCGTCCTTCAGGCCCTCCAGGGTCGCCTTCGCCTCGGTGTCGGTCTGGAAGCGGGACAGGGCCCGGGTGTTCACCGGGAACTGCGAGTAACGCTCGGAGAACGTCCCGAAGTGCTGCTGCACCAGCAGGGTCGTGGGGACGAGTACGGCCACCTGCTTGCCGTCCTGGACCGCCTTGAAGGCGGCCCGTACCGCGATCTCCGTCTTGCCGTAGCCGACGTCGCCACAGATCAGGCGGTCCATCGGGACCGACTTCTCCATGTCCTCCTTGACCTCGGCGATGGTCGTCAGCTGGTCGGGGGTCTCCGCGTACGGGAAGGCGTCCTCCAGCTCCCGCTGCCAGGGGGTGTCCGAGCCGAAGGCGTGGCCGGGCGCCGCCATGCGCGCGCTGTACAGCTTGATCAGGTCGGCCGCGATCTCCTTGACGGCCTTCTTGGCCCGCGCCTTGGTCTTCGTCCAGTCCGCGCCGCCCAGGCGGTGCAGGGTGGGCGCCTCGCCACCGACGTACTTGGTGATCTGCTCCAGCTGGTCGGTGGGGATGTACAGGCGGTCGCCGGGCTGGCCGCGCTTGGCGGGGGCGTACTCCACGACGAGGTACTCGCGCGTGGCGCCCTGCACGGTGCGCTGCACCATCTCGATGTAGCGGCCGACGCCGTGCTGCTCGTGGACGATGTAGTCGCCCGTCTCCAGGGTGAGCGGGTCGATGGTCTTGCGGCGGCGGGCCGGCATGCGGGCGCCGTCCTTGCCGGCCGCCTTCTGCCCGGACAGGTCGGTCTCGGTCAGGACGGCCAGCTTGAGTACGGGGTCCACGAAGCCGTAGTCGATCGAACCGCAGGCGACATGGACGATCGAGGGGGAGATCTCCCCCAGGTCCGTCTCCAGGCGGGCCGCCACGCCCTCGCCGCCGAGCACCTCGACCGTGCGCGCGGCCGGGCCGTGGGCCTCCGTCACGAAGACGGTGCGCCAGCCGTCGGCGAGCCAGCCCTTGGTGTCGGCGAGGGCCTTCGCGGTGTCACCGCGGTACGACTCGGGCGCGTGCATGCCGAGCTTGAGGGTATCCGCGTCGAGCGTCTCGTCGGCCGCGAACGGCGACACCGACCACCACATCATGTCCAGCTCGCGCGCCCGGTCCCGGACGTCCGCGATGGACCACAGGGAGGCCGCGCCGACGTCGATGGGCGCCTCGCCGCCGCCGGCCGTGGCGGCCCAGGAGGCCTGCAGGAACTCCTGCGAGGTGGCCACGAGGTCGGCGGCACGCGTGCGTACCCGTTCGGGGTCGCATACGACGGCCATGGCGCCCTTGGGGAGGACGTCGAGGAGGAGCTCCATGTCGTCGACGAGGACGGGGGCGAGGGACTCCATGCCCTCGACGGCGATGCCCTCGGCGATCTTGCCGAGGAGTTCGCCGAGCTCGGGGTGCGCTTCGGCGAGGGCACGCGCGCGTGCGCGTACGTCGTCGGTGAGGAGGAGCTCGCGGCAGGGCGGGGCCCACAGGCCGTGCTCGGCGACTTCGAGGGAGCGCTGGTCGGCGACCTTGAAGTAGCGGATCTCCTCGACGTCGTCGCCCCAGAACTCGATGCGCAGGGGGTGCTCTTCGGTGGGCGGGAAGACGTCCAGGATGCCGCCTCGTACGGCGAACTCACCGCGCTTCTCGACGAGCTCCACGCGCGCGTACGCGGCGGCGGCGAGGGCTTCGACGATCTCGTTCAGATCGGCGGACTGCCCCGTGCGCAGGGCCACCGGTTCCAGGTCGCCCAGGCCCTTGACCTGCGGCTGGAGGACCGAGCGGACGGGTGCCACGACGATGGAGACCGGGCCCGTCTCGGGGTCGTCGGGACGGGGGTGGGCGAGGCGGCGCAGGACCGCGAGGCGGCGGCCGACGGTGTCGCTGCGGGGGCTGAGGCGCTCGTGCGGGAGGGTCTCCCAGGACGGGTACTCCACGACGCCCTCCGGGGGGAGGAGGGAGCGCAGGGCCGCCGCCAGGTCCTCGGCCTCCCTGCCCGTCGCCGTCACCGCGAGGAGCGGGCGGTCGGTCTCGCGGGCGAGGGCCGCGATCGCGAACGGGCGGGCCGCCGGCGGGCCGACCAGGTCGACGTGCATGCGGTTGCCGTCTGCGGCCGCCGTGATCGCTTCGGCGAGGGCGGTGTCCTTGACTACGGCGTCGAGCAGACCGTGCAGGCTCATTCGGGGGCGCTTTCGTCCGGGGTGGGGAACACGAAGGGCCCGACGCGTGTGACGGGCCGGGGGCCTCCAGCGTACGTCGCTGGGCGGGCGGGTGCCGGGCCTGTGGATAACGTCCGTTCTCTGGTGGCCGGCGGGGCTGTGGGGCTCGGGCTTTTCGCCCCCGCCGCCCCTACCCGTCCCATCCTGAAGGGGGCTCCGCCCCTTCGACCCCGCTGGGGCTGCCGCCCCAGACGCCGCTTCGGCCCTGAACGAGCCTCGTCCTCAAACGCCGGACGGGCTGGGATGCCTGGGCCGGCCTCAAGAGGTGAAGCCCCTACGGGTGGGTGGGGGCTAGGGGTGGCGCGGTCTCGTCCTCAAACGCCGGGCAGGCTGAAATGCCCGGACCAGCGCCGGAAAGTGCGGGGGGCCACAGGCCCCGAACCCCGTACCGCGTAAGGTCCCCCCATGCCCACCCGCGCCACCTCCGCGACGCCGCACACGTCCTCGGACCCCCACATACCGGCGCCCGCCGGGCGTCCCGAGGGGGACGCCCGGTCCGATCCCGGGCGGCGGGATCCCTGGCTGCTCGCCGCCGCGCTCTTCGTCGGGTATGCGATCGTCTCCGTCGGCCGTTACCGGCATCTGGGGCAGCGGTCGTGGGATCTCGGGATCTTCGAGCAGGTCATCCGGTCGTACGCGCATCTTCAGGCGCCGATAGCCGACCTCAAGGGGCCCGGGTTCAACATCCTGGGCGATCACTTCAGCCCGGTGACGGCCCTGCTCGCGCCGTTCTACCGGGTGTTCCCCACCCCGGTCACCCTGCTCGTCGCGCAGGCTGCGCTGTTCGCCCTGTCCGCCGTGCCCGTCACGCGGGCCGCGGCCCGGCTGCTGGGGCGGTCGCGTGGGCTTGCGATCGGGGTGGCGTACGGGCTGTCGTGGGGGCTCCAGCAGGCCGTCGACTTCGACTTCCACGAGATCTGCTTCGCCGTACCGATCATCGCCTTCAGCCTCGAAGCGCTGCTCGCACGGCGTTGGCGGGCAGCGCTGCTCTGGGCGATCGCACTCGTCGTGGTTAAGGAGGACCTGGGGTTCACCCTGACGGCCATCGCGCTGGTCGTCGCCTGGCGGGCCCGCCAGGACTCGCCGCGCGCGTCCCGGTACGCGGTCGGCGTCGCCGTCTTCGGTGTGGTGGCCGTCGCGGTCACCCTCCTGCTGGTCATACCGAGCTTCAACTCCGCCGGCACCTACGACTACTGGAACAAGGTGAGCGAGTCACCGGGCGGCGGAGGGCCCTTCGACGGCCTCGACACCAAGCTCCGTACGCTCTGCTGGCTCCTCATACCCACCACCGGGCTGCTCGCCCTGCGGTCCCCGATCCTGCTCGTCGCCCTGCCCACCATCGGCTGGCGTTTCGTCTCCTCCTACCCGCAGTACTGGGGGACGGACTGGCACTACAACGCCGTCCTGATGCCCATCGTCGTGCTCGCGCTCGTCGACGCCCTCGACACCTCCCGGCACAGCACGCGCGCGTGGCTGCGGTCGTACGTCCATCACCTGCCCGCCGCCGTCGCGGCCGCCTCGCTCGCGCTGACCACCTCGCTGCCGCTCGCCGCGGTGACCGAGAGCGAGATCTACCGCAAGCCCGCGCGCGTGACGGCCGTCGAGCGGCTCCTCGCCCAGGTGCCCGACAACGCCTCCGTCGAGGCGAACATCGCTCCGATCAGCCGGCTCACCTCGCGCTGCCGGGTCTTCTGGGTCAGCACCACGCGCGGTATCAACCCCGACTTCATCGCCCTCGACAACTCGCGCAAGCGCTACAGCGACGTCGAGGCGTACGCCAAGGCGCTCCATCCCGACGCCCGGTACACCGTGAAGGGCACCGCCTACGGGGTCGTACTGCTGGAGCGGCAGAGCGGACCGGGGCGGAGCGGGCCATGACCGTGGGCCCGGTCCGGAGGGTGAACCTCCGGACCGGGCCCGTCTCCCCCGCAACCCCCGTGTGCGGTGGCTCTGCGGTTGGTTCTTCGGTCGCTATTTTGTTGGCTCTTGCGTCGGCTATTCCGTCGCGATCGCGTTCAGTACGTTCATCCGGCCCGCCCTGAACGCCGGCACCAGGGCCGCGAACAGGCCCACGAAGGCCGAGCCGATGAAGACCCCGATGATCGTCGGCCACGGGATGTCGAGGACGTTCAGGCCCTCCAGAGCCAGCAGCTTCTGCGCGGTCGCGCCCCAGCCCATCCCGAGTCCGAGGCCCAGCAGGGCGCCGAACAGGGCGATCACCACCGACTCCATGCGGATCATGCGGCGCAGCTGGCGGCGGGAGAGGCCGATGGCACGCATCAGGCCGATCTCGCGGGTGCGTTCCACCACCGACAGGGCCAGGGTGTTCACCACGCCCAGGACCGCCACGATGATCGCCAGGGCGAGCAGGCCGTAGACCATGTTCAGGAGCTGGCCCATCTGGTCCTTGAGCTCCTGCTTGTAGTCGGTCTGGTCGCGGACCGGGTACTGCGGGTAGTCGTGCAGCGACTTCTTCAGGGCCGCGTACGCAGCCTCCTCCTGGCCGTCCTTCGCCTTGCCGAGCAGCATCTCGGTCTGCGGGATCCGGTCGGCGGGGAGGTACTTCTCCAGCGTCTCGATGCTGATGTAGCGCGCGCCCTGGTCGAAGGAGGTGTCGTCGTCCGTGATGGCCGCGACCTTCAGCTTCGCGGTCCTGCCGCCCTCGAAGGCGACGGTCATGGTGTCGCCGACGTGCACGCCGTGCTCGGTGGCGTAGTCGGAGCCGACCGACATGGCGTCCTTGCCGTAGGCGGCGGACAGGGTGCCCTCCGTGGTCGTACGGCGAAGGTCCTCGGCGTACGTCGGGTCGGCGGCGGTGAGACCGCTGTCGTCGGTCTTGCCGTCCGGTGAGGTCAGTGTGGCGTCGACCGCCTTGGAGCGGCTGACGTGCTCCAGGTGGGGCGTGCGCTGCATCGCCTTCTCGGCGTTCGGCACGATCTCCTGCTGCCCGCTCAGGACGATGAAGTCCGCGCCCACCGACTTGTCGAGCTCACTCGTCGCCGAGGCGACGAGCGAGGAGCCGACCACCGACAGGCAGGCCACCAGGGCGAGGCCGATCATCAGGGCGGCGCCCGTGGCTCCGGTACGGCGCGGGTTGCGCAGGGCGTTGCGCTCGGCCATGCGGCCCACGGGTCCGAAGGCGCGCAGCAGCACCGCGCTGATCACCCGGACCACCCCGCCGGCCAGCAGCGGGCCGATGACCACGAAGCCGATCAGGGTCAGCACCACGCCGCCGCCCAGCATCAGCGCACCGTCGCTCGCCTTGTCGGCCGTGGCGGCCGTGTAGAGGGCGAAGGCGCCCGCGCCCGTCAGGACCAGCCCGATCAGGCCGCGCACCCAGCCGGCCTTGCCGTCGGCCGGCGTACCGGCGTCGCGCAGGGCGGCCATCGGGGAGACCTTGCCGGCGCGGCGGGCCGGGAGGTAGGCGGCGAGGACGGTGACCACGACGCCCAGGAGCAGGCCGACCAGCGGGGTCGTCGCCTTCACCGTCAGGTCGGCGGTGGACAGGTTCATGCCGGCCATCGACATGAGCTTCATCAGGCCGATCGCGATGCCGACACCGGCCCCCACCCCGAGCACGGATCCGACGAAGCCCAGCAGCAGCGCCTCGACCAGCACGGACCGGTTGACCTGTCGGCGCGAGGAGCCGATCGCCCGCATGAGGCCGATCTCGCGGGTGCGCTGGGCGACCAGCATGGAGAAGGTGTTGATGATCAGGAAGATGCCGACCAGGAACGCGATCCCGGCGAAGCCGAGCATGGCGTACTTCATGACGTTCATGAACTCGCCGACGTCCTTGCGGTTCTCGTCGGCGTTCTCCTTGGCCGTCTGGATCTTGTACGCGCCGGACGTGCCGTTCAGGGCCTCGGCGACGTTCCGCTTGAGCTGCGCGTCGCTGACGCCGTCCGCCGCGGTGACGGAGACCTGCGTGAAGCGGCCGGTGGCGCCGAGCAGGGTGCGCTGGGCGGTGGCGGTGTCGAAGTACACGACCGCCGCACCGGGGTTGGTGACCTTCCAGGAGGCGATTCCGACGATCCGCGCGCGGATGTCGCCGGTGGCGGCGATGGTGCGCAGCTCGTCGCCGAGCTTGAGGTCGTGCTTGTCGGCGGTGTCCGCGTCGACCATGACCTCGGTGGGCCCGCGCGGGGCGTGCCCGGAGGTGATCTCCATGGACCTCAGGTCGCCCGCCGTCCAGTTGCCGGCGAAGGTGGGCGCGCCCGTGCTGGAACCCATGTTCTTGTTCTCGGAGTTGACGACGGTCACGCTCGTCGAGGCGACCGCGCCCTCCGCCTTCTTCACGCCGTCGACGGCGGCGACCTGCTCGACGGTGGAGGCGGGCAGCGAGCTGGGCCGGCCGGTTCCGCCGCCGTCGTCCTCGTCCTTGGCGTCCTTGGGGCTGACGGTGACGTCGGAGGAGGTGACGGCGAAGAGCTTGTCGAAGGTGGTGTTCATCGTGTCGGTGAACACCAGCGTCCCGCACACGAAGGCGACGGACAGGAGCACCGCCACGGCCGACAGGGCCATGCGCCCCTTGTGCGCGAAGAAGTTGCGCAGGGAGGTCTTCAGGACGGTCATGACGTACGTCCCCGGGCGTCGAAGTCCTTCATGCGGTCCAGGACGGCGTCGGCGGTCGGCTTGTACATCTCGTCGACGATGCGTCCGTCGGCGAGGTACAGCACGCGGTCCGCGTACGAGGCGGCGACGGGGTCGTGCGTGACCATCACGATGGTCTGCCCGAGCTCGTCGACGGACCTGCGCAGGAAGCCGAGCACCTCGGCACCGGCGCGCGAGTCGAGGTTTCCGGTCGGCTCGTCACCGAAGATGATCTCGGGCCGGGCGGCCAGGGCGCGGGCGACGGCGACGCGCTGCTGCTGGCCGCCGGAGAGCTGGGTGGGCCGGTGCTTGAGCCGGTCGGACAGTCCCACGGTGTCGACCACGCGCCCGAGCCACTGCCGGTCCGGCTTACGGCCCGCTATGTCCATGGGCAGCGTGATGTTCTCCAGGGCGTTGAGCGTCGGCAGCAGGTTGAACGCCTGGAAGATGAAGCCGATCCGGTCCCGGCGCAGCTGGGTGAGCTTCTTGTCCTTCAGCCCGGTGATCTCGGTCTCGTCGAGATAGATCTTGCCGCCGGTGACGGTGTCGAGCCCGGCGAGGCAGTGCATCAGGGTGGACTTGCCGGACCCCGAGGGACCCATGATCGCGGTGAACTGCCCACGCGCGATGTCCACGTCGACATGGTCGAGGGCGACGACACGGGTCTCCCCCGACCCGTACGCCTTGACGACCTGCCGCGCCCGCGCGGCAACGGCCGTACGCCCTCCAGTGCCCCCGTGCCTGGGAATGGTCACAGCCGATGTCACGGTATGTCTCCTAAGTCGGTCAGCAGGTGAGTCACGAAGTCCGCTACGGCGGTCGGTCATCGCTACGCCGGTCGGCAATTCGGTACGACGCTCAGTCTCGTGGCGGGAACGGGTCCGGCGCGCTGGTGCCCGGCCCCGTCTTGTGCGGGGGAAAACCCCACCCCCGCCGGTTCGGTCAGCCGCCCCCCAGCGGCGTAAAGCCAGATTAAGGACGGCCCCCGTGGCGTCTCGTCCTCCGGCGGTACCAACCCTCCCCGAGACCTTGTACGGAGGTACCCCTAGGGGCTGTCCACCCTTCGGGGGAGCGCGCCTCGGGGTCGTCTCCGCCCTCGGACGCATCCAGGCTCCACCCTCCCGCGACGTCAGGGTCAAGTGGGAAGCTGTTCGGCGGCAGATAGGTGCAAGGGGAATGTATGAGGAGAGGAACCCGGTGGGCGGTACGAGACCCGCGATACGCGACACCGCACAGCGCACCGGAAGCGACAGACGCGGGGCCGTGGTCGCGGCCCTGATGCTCGCGATGGCGCTGGCCGCGCTCGACGCCACCATCGTCTCCACGGCCGTACCGCAGATCGTCGGCGACCTCGGCGGCTTCTCGGTCTTCTCCTGGCTGTTCTCCGGATATCTGCTGGCCGTGACGGTGACCCTCCCGGTCTACGGCAAGCTCTCCGACACCTTCGGCCGCAAGCCGGTGCTGATCGCGGGCGCGGCGCTGTTCCTGCTGGGGTCGCTGCTGTGCGCGGTGGCCTGGAACATGGCGTCGCTGATCGCGTTCCGGATCGTGCAGGGACTGGGCGGCGGGGCGCTTCAAGGCACGGTCCAGACACTGGCCGCCGACCTGTACCCGCTGGAGGAACGCCCGAAGATCCAGTCCAAGCTGTCCACGGTGTGGGCGGTGTCGGCGGTGGCCGGCCCGGGGGTGGGCGGGGTCCTGGCGGCGTACGCGGACTGGCGCTGGATCTTCCTGATCAACCTGCCGATCGGGGCGGTGGCGTTGTGGCTGATCGCGCGTCACCTGCACGAGCCGGCCCGCGAGACGACGGGTACGCGCGCGCGTGTCGACTGGGCGGGCGCGTTGGCGGTGTTCGCGTGCGGGGGCGTGCTGCTGACGGCGCTGGTGCAGGGCGGCGTGGCGTGGCCGTGGCTGTCGGGGCCGTCGATCGCCTTGTTCGGTACGGGACTTGCGCTGGCGGCGGTCGTCGTGTGGGTGGAGCGCCGGGCGACCGAGCCGATCATCCCGGGCTGGGTGTGGCGGCGCCGGACGATCGCGGCGGTGAACCTGGCGCTGGGCGCGCTGGGGTTGCTGATGGTGGCGCCGACGGTGTTCCTGCCCACCTACGCCCAGTCGGTCCTCGGCCTGGCCCCGGTGGCGGCCGGATTCGTGCTGTCGGTCTGGACGTTGAGCTGGCCGGTGTCGGCGGCGTTCAGTCAGCACGTGTACCGCAGGATCGGCTTCCGGAACACGGCGATGCTGGGGATCGGATCGGCGTCGCTGATCCTGCTGGCGTTCCCGTTCCTGCCGTATCCCGGCCAGGCCTGGCAGCCGACGCTGCTGATGCTGGTGCTGGGGGCGGCGCTGGGCCTGTTCCAACTGCCGCTGATCGTGGGCGTGCAGTCGACGGTCGGGTGGTCGGAGCGGGGTACGACGACGGCGTCCGTCCTCTTCTGCCGGCAGACGGGCCAGACGGTGGGCGCGGCCCTCTTCGGCGCGGTGGCGAACGGGGTACTGGCGTCGCGGCTGGGCGGTGCGAGCGACCTGGACTCGGTGACGCGGGCGCTGGATTCCGGCGGCACGGCGCCGGAGGCCACCAGGCGGGCCATCGCGGACGCGGTGCACGCCGTGTACCTGGGGGCGTCGTGCGCGGCGGCGGTGGCCTTCCTGGTGCTGTTGCTGCTGGCGCCGAGGAGGTTCCCGGTGCTCGGGGAATCCCTTGAGGAGTCCCCGGAGGAATCCCTCGTGGAACCCGTCAGGGAAGACGGACGCTGACCTCGGGGTTGGCCGGCGACGGCCCGTCGAGCAGCGGCTGCGCAACGCCCTTCAGGTGCAGGTCGAAGAAGGCGGCGACGTACACGCGCGTGAGGGCCTGCGAACGCTCGTAGGCAAGCGGGGCGGTGTCCGGGATGCCGGCCAGTTCCGCGAGGAGCGGTACGTCGGTGAAGGAGCCGTGGTCGGCTCCGGCGACGGTCAGCCACCGCTTCCAGCCGTCCAGGTGGGGCCAGCCCTGGACCCACTTCTCGTCCGTGTGCCTGTCCTTCGTCCCGAACATCAGGAAGGGGCGGCCGTCGAGCCCGTCGTCCGGGACGGGCGCGAAGAAGGTGCCGTCCATGTTCACACCGGCCCGCACGCGCGCGTCGGCGGCCATCGTCGTGGCGGCGGCGTTGCCGCCGATGGAGTGCCCGGCCATGCCGATCCGCTTCGTGTCGATCACGCGCGCGTACCGCCACGCGGGGTGCCGCCCGGTCAGCCGGTCGAGCGCGAAGGAGACGTCCTCGGCCCGGCTCTCGGCGACGGCCGCCATCCCGCCCTGGGGAGGCTTGTCGCAGATGGCGCAGGGCAGGGTCCGCCCGTCGGGGAGGGTCGTGCCGGCGTTCTCGTACGGGTGGTCGACCAGCGCGACGACGTATCCGCGACTGGCGAGGTCCTCGGCGAGGCCGGTGAGCGTGGCGCGCGGGAAGGTGAAGCCGGGTGAGAGGACGACCAGCGGGAACTTGCCGTGCGCCGGGCGCGCGTCGGGGTGCGCCCAGGTGCGGACGCCGCCGATCACCTCGGGCGGGACGGTGACGTCCGGGGCGCGCAGCTGAATGAGGAGGCGGGCCTCCTCGGTGGTCATGTACGGGGCGGTCGGGCCCTCGGTTCCGGGCCGTGCGGGGTAGTACATCGACAGCATCAACTGCCGCGGGCCGGCGGACGGCACCCAGGGGTCGGGACGGTCGCCGTCGATGAGGTGGACGGTGCCGCGCCCCACGGGATGGGGGCCGGTGGGGCGGGGCAGTTGGGCCGACCCGACGCTGGAAGAAGGGTTCGCGGGGGCGGCGGAGGCGGGCCCCGCGGTGACGATCGGCAGGGTCAGGGCCGGTCCGAGCGCGAGCACCGCGGACGCCGCGAACGCTAAGAAGCGTGATCTGTTCATGCGGAGGACGCTAGGCCGCGGGCCCGTGACCCTGCGTCACCCTGGAGTCCCCTGTCCGGCACACCGCCTGGTACCACAGACGTACGGATCTACCCTGGCCCCATGCTGACCCTGGAGCGCCTACGCGCCGACCACGCTGACGCCGTGCTGGCCTTCGAGCGGGAGAACCGCGCGTACTTCGCCCGGTCGGTCCCGGACCGCGGGGACGCCTACTTCACCCCTGCCGGGTTCGCCGCCAGGCACGAGGCGCTGCTGGCCGAACAGGACGCCGGGATCTGCCACTTCCACGTCGTGCTGGACGCCGACGGGCACCTCGTCGGACGGGTCAACCTGGTCGACGTCGAGGACGGTTCCGCCGAACTCGGCTACCGCGTCGGCGAACTCGCGGCGGGCAAGGGCGTCGCCACGGCCGCGGTGGCACAGCTGTGCCGGGTGGCGGGTACGGCGTACGGGCTGGCGTCCCTGGTCGCCGTCACCCACCTGGACAACCTCGCCTCCCGGGCCGTCCTGGAGCGGAACTCCTTCACTGTCGTGGAGGACGCCCTTGTGGACGGCCGGCCCGGGGTCCGGTACCGCCGTTCGCGTCTGGGGCACTGACGGTCCGCGTCGGCGCCGGGGGCCTGGCCGGCGGATCTCGCCGGACAGGCCCCTGGCCGCTGGCCCCTGGCCCCGAGGAGGGCTCAGCGCTTGAGCGTGAAGGTGAAATCCCCGGAGAGTCTGCCGCTCAGCCGGACCGCCGAGACGAGCTTCCCCTCCGTGATCAGTCTCTCGACCTCGGCCCGTGAAAGGCCGCAGCCTTCAGCGATCACCCGCACCGGCCGGACGGGAATCCGCGCCGCGAAGCGGACCGACACGTCGATCACCTCACGGTCCAGGTGATCCGTTCCGCCGGTGTCGAGGCGCCAGGCGCCCGCCCAGTCGAGGGCGATGCGATTACGGCGCAGCACGAGCGGATCCTGGAGCAACTCGGCCGTCAGGCCGAGGTCGTTGTCATGCAGCCGGTCCAGCAGCTCGGGCCGTACGGAGCGCACCTGCGTCCGCTCCAGGACGGTGAGTTTCGACGTTTCCCCGCAAGCGGTGCAGAGCACGAGGAGCCAGACGTCGATGAGCTTGTGGTGTGCGTTGACGCGAAATTTTCCGCTTGCCCGGAAGCGGTCGGACGCGCACGTGTGGCAACGGCGCAGCACGGTAGGCAGGCAGGTGGGCGTGACCACCCAGGTTGTGAGCACAGAAGTACACCGGTTTCAGTGAGAAGTCCGCAGCAAAAAGAAGCGCGGCGCACAGGCGCGACGCGCGACGAATCAGCGCTCGGGAGGTCTCACACGGTGTACAACGGCACGCCCTTGGCTGGACGACTAGGTGCGGCAGCACGGTAATGGCGAACGGCGGCGCTGCTCCACCGGTTTTCGTGTGAGGGTGCTGTCATGAACGACGCAACACCCCTGGACGACGCAACACCCCACACCCTCCGTGGATTTGCGGAGACCTTGGTCCGCCTGGGCATAGCGACGGACGAACAGGCCACGACCGGCCTGGCGGAGGCCGCCGGGATCGGCATGGACCTCGACGAGGAGTTCGAGGACACCGCAGAACTGACCTTCCTCCTCGGCGAATGCGGCCTCGGCTTCCAGATCCCCGAGAAGGTGCCGGGCGGTCTCGAGGACGGGTACGAGGAGTTGCTGCTCGACGCGGCGGCGTGCTCGGGCGGCTCGGTGGTCGTCGATGACGTGGAGCTGGTGACGGACGAGGACGGGGAGGAGTACCTGCACTTCCGGCGCAACGGCCGGTCGATCTGGCACCCGGCGGAACACCTCTCCGACAGCACCCGCTACATGGACTGGAACGCCGCCTTCGACGCCCTCGGCGACCTCGTGCCCGGCAACGACGACCCGCGGGGCTTCTACCAACTGGACGAGGAGTCCTACGACGCCTGGTGGCTGCTGTTGACGCCCGAACAGGCCGAGGGGCTCGAGGAGTTCGGCCTGCCGATGCCGGTGCGGCTCGGCGGCCGGGTGCGCGACCGCGCCCCCGCGGCGGAGCCCGAGACGCTCCCCTGGTACGTGGAGGACGACCGCCTGCACGCGAGCGAGGAGTCCCGCCGGTGTCTTGACGAGTGGCTGGCCTCCATGGACGCCGCCCTGGACCGGTGGCGGACGGCCCACCTGCCGGCCGGCTTCCCCTTCGACCACTCGCTCGACTCGCTGTCGGCGCTGGAACGGCTCGTACTGGACCGCTTCGACAGCCTCGCCTCGCTGGAGGCGGCGGCCGGTGACGAGTTCTTCGAGGGCGCGGTTCGATACGTCGGAGAGACCGCACTGCGGCTGTGGCCGTGCCGCTGGACGTACCAGCACTCCGACGACGCCTCGTCGGTGTTCACCAACGAGCCGATGATCCGTTCCAACACCCCGGACGGCTTCGCGGGGGAGTTCTCCCCCGACTACGTCCTGCGGACCCTCGTCAGAAGCCGCACCTCCGACGACATGCGCGAGCGCATGGAAGACGTCGGCGAAGCGGTCGACAGCTACCGCAAGGCGCTGCGCGCCCGCGCCCGCTGAGGCCCGCCCCGGGGCAGCCGCAGCCCCTCAGCGGCCTCAAAGGTCCGAGTTAACGGCGGTAACACCCCAGGTCAGACACGGTTTGATGTAGTAAGCGCATACCGACCGCTCAGTTTGGTGAAAACCGCACGCATTCCCGGTACTCCGAAGTAACGTGCGTGGCTCGCCCGCCCCCCACCTCCCTGCGGTCCGCCGCACCGGACCCGAGCCATGCAAGGAGCAAAGGGATGTCCTCCCCGTACGACCGGCACGACCCGCACAACCGGCACGACCCGTACGACGACCGCTACGACCGATACACCCCGCCCTCGCCCACCTACCCCTGGCAGCCCCCCGCCCCTCCGCAGCCGCCGCAGCCACCGGCACCCCCACGACACCGAACCCTCGACCACCCACCCCTCGGTCACCACAGCGACCTGCGCATCCTGCGCACCGCCTACCGCTGGCAGCGGCGCGTCGCGACGCTCACCGCGCTCGGGTACTTCACCCTCTTCCTGATCCTGTCCGCCTTCGCGCCCGGGTTCATGTCGAGCACGGTCACCGACGGCCTGCCCGCCGGCCTGCTGCTCGCGCTGATCCAACTGCCCGTCACCTGGCTGGCCATAGCCCTGTACGAGCACACCGCCCGCCGTTACGTCGACCCGCTCGCGGACCGCATCCGCAAGGAGGCCGCCGTGGAAGCCAAGCGTGAGTCGGCGAAGAGGGGGACGGGACGATGACGGACTTCAGCGGAGACGCGCAGGCGATGTCGCTGGTCGCCTTCTGTGCCGTGGCCACCGTCACGCTGCTGCTGTGCGTGATGACGGGCCCGGACCGCGACGACCTCGACGAGTTCTACACGGGCTACAGCTCCCTGTCCCCCATGCGCAACGGCATGGCGATCGCCGGCGACTACATCAGCGCCGCGACCGTCCTGGGCACGACGGGCGTGGTCGCGCTCTGCGGCTACGACGGGATCGTCCTGGCACTGAGCACGGCCCTGTCACTGATGCTGCTGATGTTCCTGCTGGCCGAACCCCTGCGCAACGCGGGCCGGTTCACGATGGGCGACGCGCTGGCGCGCCGTATGCCGGGGCGTGGGGTGCGGATCGCGGCGTGCGCGGTGACGCTGGCCGCGCTGGTGCCGCTGATGCTGGTGCAGCTGGCGGGGACCGGGCAGCTGCTGGCGTTCATCCTCGGCTTCTCGGGCGACTCGTTGAAGACCGGGTGCATCGTCGGCCTCGGCGTGCTGATGATCAGCTACGCGGCCATCGGCGGGATGAAGGGCACGGCCCTGATCCAGATCCTGAAGATGGTGATGCTCCTCGGATCGGGCGCCGTCGTCGCCGTACTGGTGCTGGCACGATTCGACTGGAATCCGGGCGCGCTGTTCAACGCGGCGGCCGAGCGGAGCGGGGTCGGCCCCGCGTTCCTGGAGTCTGGCCTGCAGTTCGCGGGCGGACCGCACCCCCGCCTGGACATGATCAGCTCCCAGATGGCGGTCGTCCTCGGCGGTGCCTGTCTGCCGCACATCACCATGCGCATGTACACGGCGTCGGGCGCGCGTCAGGTGCGGCGCTCGATGTCCTGGGCGGTGGGCGGCGTGGCGCTGTTCGTGCTGGTGATCACGGTGATCGGCTTCGGCGCGACGGCACTGATCGGACGTGAGGCCATCGCCGGGGCGGACCCGCAGGGCAACACGGCCTATCTGCTGGGCTCCAGGGCCGCCTTCGGCGCCGACGTCTCCACGGCGGAGACCCTGCTCTTCACGACGGTCACCACGGCCATCTTCCTGACCGTGCTCGCCTCGGTCGCCGGCATGATCCTCGCCTGCGCGAACTCCCTCGCCCATGACGTGTTCGCCGTCCGGGTACGGGAACTGTCCGGCCGCCGCGAGATGACGCTGGCGCGGCTGTCGGCGCTGGCGGTGGGGGTCCCGGCGATAGTGCTGGCGACGATGGTCCAGCACCGCAGCCTGCAGCCGCTGGTGACCCTGTCCTTCTCCCTGGGCGCCTCGGCCATCGCCCCGGCGCTCGTCTACAGCCTGTTCTGGCGCCGGTACACCCGGGCCGGCCTGCTGTGGACGCTGATCGGCGGCTCGGTGGTCGTGCTCGTGCTGATGCCCGGGACCAACCTGGTCTCCGGATCACCGGTTTCGGCCTTCCCCGACGCCGACTTCAACTGGTTCCCGTTCACGACGCCCGGCCTGGTGTCGATTCCGGCCGGGTTCCTCTTCGGATGGCTCGGGACGGCCCTGTCCGGGCGGGGGAAGTCGGAGGAACAGCGGCGGCAGTACGAGGCCGTGGAGGGGTGGATTCTGGCGGGGGCGGTGCGCAGGGGGAACTGACCGCGGGGAAGCTGACGGCCGGTGACATGACGGCTGGCGACATGACGGCTGGTGAGCTGGCGGCTGGTGAGCTGGCGGCGGTGAGCTGGCGGCCGGTGAGCTCGCCCGAGCGCGGCGGCCCGCCACCGGCGTCACTCACTCCAGCGCGGCCTGCCCCGTCAGCGCCGTCAGACTGACCCGCATCTGGCCGATGTGCGCCCGCACCTCGTCCCACATCTCCCCGTGCTCGCGCAGCACCCGTTCCGTCTCCCGGGCGATGGCATCCGCCCGCCGCCGGGCCTGCGCGAGCAGCTCCGTCGCGCGCGCCCGCGCCTCCTCCTGCAAGCGCTGCGTCGAGGCCTGCGCGTCCGCGAGCTCCTGCTCCGCATCGGACAGCGAGGCCTCGGCCCGCACCGTCCGCTCCTTCTCCGACGCCTCCAGCGCCGCGAGCCGCTCCTCGGCCTCCCGCTCAGCCTCGGTCCACCGCGCGGTGTGCTCCTTGTCCTGCTCGGTGAGCATCACGGCGGTGCGCTCCCGCACCTCGCGCAACGTGCCGAGCGCCTCCCCGCGCCCCTCCTTCACATCGCGACGGGCGGTGACACGGATCTCGATCGCCTCGGCACGGGCGGCGAGCAACCGCTCATCGGCACGCTCCTCCGCGTCGGCGCGTACGGCGTCGGCGTACGCCTGCGCCGCGTCACGCACACTGTTCGCACGCTTCTGCGCCTCGTCGACCAGGGTCTGCGCCTCCTGCCGCGCACCTTCCCGCAAGTTCTCGGCCTCCTCCTGCACCAGCGTGAGGATCCGCCGCGCACGCCCCCCGAGCGTCTCGTACGTCTGCGGGGCGAGCTGCGCCACCTCCTCCCGCAGTTGCTCCGCCTCCTCCTCCATCTCCCTGGCCAGCACGGTGAGCCGCGCGGCCCGTTCCCAGGCGGCGTCACGGTCGCGGAAGAGGGCGTCGACGTAGGCGTCGACCTGTTCGGGACGGTAGCCACGCCCACGTACGACCACGAAGTCGTAGAGCGAGACCGGTGCGTCGCTCATCCTGGAACCCCTCTCCGTCAAACCAACGCGAAAATAATCATTTAGCGTCCATCTTGATGTATCAGACCGAATCGCCCATAACGCGACACTCCGCGCGCGGGGGCATGAGGTAGGCGCAGGGGCACGGCACAGGCGCAGAGACACAGAGGGAGATGTGGAGGCGCGGGGTGGGATTGCGCGGGGCGGCTGGCGCAGGGCGGATAGCGCGGAGCGGGAGGCGCGGGCCGGATGGCGTGGGGACATAGGGGTGTGCGGGCGTGATACGGCCGGGCAGACGGGGCCGGGGCGCAAGGGGGCGCGGGTGCGATGGCGCGCGTGTGTGATGCGCCGCGGGGCATTGACGCACGGGTGCACGGCGGGCGGACGTGACAGCCGACACGCATCCCGGCCTGCGAGCCATCGACTCAGGACTACGCGGCATACGGGCCCAATAGCGGGCACGCGTACCGGCCTGCGAGACATTGACGCACGGGTGCGCGGCGAGGGCGGGGGCATGTGAAAGGGCCGACTCCCGGTTGGACAACCGGGAGTCGGCCCCTTCGCCACCCGCACGCCGCCGCCGTCAGCGGCAGCAGGGCGATGTCACCTCACGGGGAACAACCGGGCGGCGTCACAGCAACCCGTCCCACATCTGCTCCAGCAGCACCGACCACCAGCTCTCCGGCGAGCCGAGCGCCGCCGGGTCGAGGGCGGCGAGCTGGGCCTGGAAGTCGACGGTCCAACGGCCCGCCTGCTCCTGGTTCAGGCCGAAGCGGAGGCGCCACATACGGCCGAGCAACGCCAGGCAGCGCTGGAACTCGGGCAGCCCCGTGTTCACGAACTGCGGCGGCACGGGGGCACCGCCCGGCCCGGCCTCCACCGGCACGGCGACGATGTTCGCCGTCCCGTACTGCACACACAGCGCCCTGCCGAAGTCACTGCCCATGACGAGGTACGAACCCGCGTCCGACGCCGGCTGCACCCCGCGCTCGGCCGCCAGCTCCGCCAGCGTCGGAACGGGCCGCCCCGGCTGGGCCTGCGCCCAGAAGAACGGACCCATGTCCATCGGCAGCCCACCGACCACCAGGCTGTGCGCCACGACCGGCGGCACGCCCTGCCGGGACACGGCCGCCTGCTCGAACCGGAACAGCCCCGGCCCGAACGCCCCCGCCAGCTCCTGCGCCACACCCTCCGGCGGAATCGGCGGCGCCGGCTGCACCTGCGGCAGCGGGGCGCGGACGGGCGCCGGGCGGGCAGGCCCATCGGCGACCTGGTGCAATTCGCCCTGGTGGGCGAGCAGTTGCTGCATACCCTGCTGTCGGCTCGCGTGATCCGTGCCGTACGGCGCGATGGACGTGATCCGCGCCTGCGGCCACTGCTCCCGGATCATCCGCGCACAGTAGGCGCCCGGCAGCTCGCACGACTCCAACTCGGTGTGCAGCTCCAGCACCTGGTCCGGGGGCACGTTCATGCCACGCAGCTCGTGGAAGATCTGCCACTCCGGGTGCGGCGTACCCGGCGCCGAACGCCGGATCAGCTGCTGCTCCGACCCGTCCTGCGCACGGTAGCGAAGGACGGCCTGGTAGCCGGGGCCGACGGTCGGCTGGCCGGCGGGCTGCTGGGGGTAGCCGTACGCCGGAGCCTGACCCGGACCGGGCTGACCGGGCTGACCGGGCTGACCGGGCTGACCGGGCTGACCGGGCTGACCGGGCTGACCGGGCCCAGAATGACCCGGACCAGGCTGACCGGGCCCAGGCGGACCGGGAGGCGGCGGAACCGCACCCGGCGGCATCGGCGGCTGCGGGGCACCGTGCGGCATACCCGGGGCGCCCGGAGCCACGCCGGGGGCGCCCGGAGCCATACCGGGAATCCCAGGAGCGCCGGGAGCCCCGGGAGGCTGAGGCGCGCCAGGGCCCTGCGGCGGCTGCGGGACACCGGGCGCCGGCGGAGGCGGAGGAGGAGGCACACCAGGGCCGCCGACCGGAGGCCCCGCCAACACGGTCTCCGCGTGGTGAACGGCACCGCGCGCACCCCCGGAGGAGCCCGGGGCACCGTTGCCACCCGGCACGCCCGGGGCACCGGGCGGCTGCGGGGCACCCGGAGTTCCAGGCGCAGCCGGGGTACCGGGAGGCCCGGGGGGCTGCGGAACGCCGGGCATGCCCGGGGCGCCCGGGGGCGGCGGCGGAGGCCCGCCTACCTGACCCGGGTCGGCCAGCACCGTGGCGGCATGATGCACACCGCCCGAAGGCGTCCCACCGGGCGCGCCGGGCGCGCCGGCGGCACCCGGCCCCTGCGGAGTCCCCGGCCCGGCAGCACCCTCAGGACCATCGGCCCCCAACGCCGAAACCAGCTGCGTCGGAACGTACCCACCCGCCGGCGCACCCGGCGTACCCGGAGCGGCCGGAGGAGGAGCCGTACCCCCCACCCCCGCACCCGGCACCCCGGGCGGCGGAGGCGGAGGCGGCGTCGCCCCGCCCCGCGCACGAGGAGGCGCCGCCTTGCTCGTCGCGGCATCGGCGATGTCCCCGGCGTTCGGCCCGAGCGGCTGCCCGGGCCCGCCCGGAGCCTGCGGCGCACCTGCACCCTGCGGATAGCCATACGAAGGCGCCCCCGGCGGCGGCGGAGGCACCGCCCCCGGAGGGGGCGTACCCGGCACCCCCGCACCCTGCGGATAGCCGTACGAAGACCCACCCGGCACCGGCGGCGGCGTGCCGCCCTGCTGGGCACCACCCTGACCACCCGGCACACCCGGCACACCCGGCTCGTCGACCGCCGGTTCGACCGCCGTCGGCGGGAGCTGGCTGCCGCCCGACAGCAGCGCCGTCTTGGCATCCGGCGGCGCGGTGTCATCACCGCTCAACGGCGGTGCGAACACCGTCTCCGGCAACGGCACGGAACGGTCCTCACCGGCATCGGCGTTGGTGTCCGTCCCGGCCCAAGGAGTCGCCCCGTCCGGCACAGGCATCCCCGACCCACCGGAAGCGCCAGACACCCCGGCCGAGCCAACACCCGCAGCCACACCGGCACCACCCTCGGAGTCCGAACCGGAACCCGAACGCGAGCCCGCATCCGAACCCGAACCCGACCCCCCGTCCCCCCGATCCGAGACACCCAGCCTGTCCGCCGCCTCCTGCAACCACTCCGGCGGAGTCAGCAGGAACGACGTCTGGTTCAGATCCATCCGAGCCGGGGCGGCCGGCACCGCATCCGCAACCGCATCGGGACGGCCGTACTCCTCCTCGTACCGGCGAATCACCTCACCCACCGGCAGCGAAGGCCACAACGTCGCCTCACCACTGTCCCGGGCGATCACCAGCCGCAGCGCACCACCATCCGAACGCGGACCGTCCGCACGGTCCTCGCCCCACACCACGAACCCGAGCTCGAACTCCCGCACCCGCACCTCACGATGCTGATACGACGGCACATCCCCGTTGATCCACTCTTCCGCGCGCTCCTGCGCCTGCGCGAACGTCACCATCGCGAAGCTCACTCCCCCACAGCCGCGGCAGCCACGGGCACCGCACTCGCGAACCCACCGTCCACCATCAGATTCGCCACCGTCTCCAACTCCGGCGGAGAACCCGCCAGTCGGGACAGAAACGCATCGAAGTCCTCACCGCACGGCACCAGCAACCGCTCCACCCGCACGGCCGGCGCCCACGACGGATCCACATCCCGCGCATCGTCATACGCGCAGAACCACACCGAACCGAGCCGCTCGCCCTTCACCTTCACGGCCAGCAACCCGCCCTGCACAAACCCGACACCCAGGAAGTCCTTGGTCAGATGGTCCCGCAGACACTTGTTGACGTACACCAGGTCATTGACCGCCGCCTCGTCCCGCACCGTGAAGAACGGCTGGTCCACCAGCAGCCCCAACTCCGCGTCCAGAGCCGTCCCCACCGGCGCACAACCCCCCGCCGCCTTCAGAAACGACCGATACGCACCCGGCAGCCGATACCCGAGATCCTCCTCGACCCCCAGCACCTGCGACTCCGTCACCGCCACACCCGACTTCGGCAACCCGAAGTGCGCCGGCCGCGTCTCCTGCAACGGCCGCGTCCCCCGCTTGTTCTGGTCCACCCCCGACGTGGCGATCCCACCGTGATGCCGCAGCAGCGCCTTCACCTCGACCGGCACCAACTCCAGCCGCCGCGAACCCACCACGTGATGCCACGTCCAGCCGTGCGGCGTCGCCACCGCCGGAATCGTGTCCCACAGATCGTGCCCCGACGCCGCCAACGCCGCGTTCGCCGACACATAGTCCGTCAGCCGCAACTCGTCGACACCGAAACCCTCCGGAGGCTCCGCGATCTCCGCCGCCGCCCGCGCATACGGCGAGAAGTCGGGGTAACCACGCTCGTCCACCCGTACTCCTCTCGGGTGACGGGCCGCCCGAACCGGATCCGGGAAATGCACGACCTGCCCGGCGTAGGCCGCGTTCGGCGGCGCGGCTTGCTGCCCGAGCCGACCTGTCGTCATGGCGGTTGCCCCCTGCGGCGTTCTGATACCGACCCGCCATGACCACACTCGGTCACAACGCCCCGGTATCGGCTGTCTCGTCTGCCTCCACACGTCACCGCATGGAAAGCGGTGCCGACAGCCTAAGCGGTACGACGACACCGGTCACCGGCACCGGGCACCACCCCCTCCGCTTCCGTGACCAGCCGTCACCCCGCCGTGACAGCCCGCCCAAACCCGGGCGTGTCGCACGGCCCCAGCTTCCGCACCCGCCACGCCTTTTGGCACTCTGTGACCTCCGAGAGCATGCCCGGGGGATGCTCGGGAGGGGATGATGATCATGAACGCGACGCAGACAGGCCCACACTCAGCGAGTTCCGGCGACCCCCGCATCGGCTGGAGCGCCGCCGAAACACCCCACGCGCCGACCCTCCGTCACCGCCGCGACGGCATACTCCCGACCGTCGCCGCCGCCCTCTCCGTCCGCGGCGCCACCCTCACCGGCACCGCCGCCCGCGGCGACCAACCCCCACCACTGCACCACCTCGTCCAGGACTTCCTCGACACCCTCACCAGCTCCGAACGCGACCGCTTCACCGGCCGCTGCGCCGAGACCATCCTCATCTCCCGGCACCTCACCGCCGCCGACGAAGCCCGCAGCAAACGCGCCGCCCGCAAACCCATGACCAACGGCGAAGCCCGCAAAGCCCTCAAGCAGGCCAAACTCACCGCCCGCCGCATCCGCGAAGCCGGCGACCCCCTGCACGGCAGCTTCGCCGCCCCCTGCCGCGCCTGCACCGCCCTCAGCGCCCACTTCGGCGTCCGCATCGTCGACCCGACACCAACCGGCGACTGACCCCTCCCCCAAGCGATCCCGCACCACGCACCACGCACATCACACGGACCAGAACGAAGGGCCGATGCAAACCGACCGCACCTCAACCACCCGCTTCCCCGTCCCCGTCGACGCCGCCCTGCGCGCCGCCGGCTGGCAACCCGGACGCTGGGACATCAAACAGGCCGAATACTGGGCGGACACCCTCCGCGACCACACCTCACCCGCCGGTCACCGCCACGCCGTCTTCCCCGCAGCCGTAGAAGCCTGGGCCGAATTCGGCGGACTCCACCTCACCCCCACCGGCCCCGGCCGCCAAGTCGCCCCCGCCCACATCCACTTCGACCCACTCCACGGCCTCCACATGGCCCGCACCCTCGGCGACCTCGGCCGCGCCCTCGACACCGAGGTCTGCCCCCTCGGCGCCGAAACCGACACCCAGGCCCTCCTCGCCATCGACACCGAAGGCCGCATCTACGCCCTCGACCACACCGGCGACTGGTACCTCGGCCCCGACATCGACCAAGCCCTCGCCGGCCTCGTCTCAGGCATAGAGCCCGCCCGCCTCACCGCCGGCTGAACCCGAGCACAACGAAGAACGCCTACGCCGCCGGAATCACCGCCGAAACCCGAAAACCCCCCGCATCCGTCGGCCCGGACACAAACACCCCACCCAGACCCACGACCCGCTCCTTCATCCCCACCAGCCCATTACCCCCCGACGGCAACCGCGCCGACGACGCCGACGACACCTCCGGCGGCGGCTCGTTCTCCACCTGCATCGCGATCTCCGACACCCGATGCGCCAGCCGCACATGCGTCTTCGCCCCCGCCGCATGCTTGTGGACGTTCGTCAACGCCTCCTGCACCACCCGAAACGCCGTCTGCTCCACCTCCGGCGCATACGGCCGCGACTCCCCCTCCACGGACAGATCCACCACCATCCCCGCGGCCGCCGACTGCCCGATCAACTCATCCAACTCCGACAGACAAGGCCCCTCACCGGCCCCGTCCTCCCCCAGCCCCTTCTCCCGATCAGCCACCGCAGCGGCAGCGGCCCCCACAGCCGCAAGCGGTACGACAGCCCCCCGAGACCGATCCGCATACGCGTGCCCACTCCGCAGCACACCGAGCATCTCCCGCAACTCGGTCAACGCCTGCCGCCCCATGTCCCCCACGAGCGCGGCATTCCGCACGACCTTCTCAGGATCCTTCCGAGCCACGGCCTGCAGCGCAGCGGCATGCACCACCATCAAGCTCACCCGATGCGCCACCACGTCATGCATCTCCCGCGCGATCCGAGTCCGCTCCTCGTTCCGCGCCCACTCGGCCCGCTCCTCCGCCCGCTCCGCGAGCAACTGAAGCTCCCGCTCAAGACTGTCCGCCCGCTCCCGAAGACTCTCCATCAACCGCCGCCGAGCCCCCACATACAGCCCGAGCAGCAACGGAGGCGCGGTCACCCCGAGCGCAGTCGTGAGCGAGGCAAGAGGAACAACCCAGTCCCCGAACGTCAGCTCACCGCTCGACACGCCCTGCCGCACCCACACGAACGTCACGATCAGCATCCCGACGAACGACATCCCCGCCAGCGAGGCGATGATCCGCCGCGGCAGCTCGGAAGCAGCGAGCGTGTACAGCCCGACGATGCCCATCAGGAACCCCATCTGGGCGGGCATGACAGCGATCGACACCAGCACGACGGCGATCGGCCACCGCCGCCGCAACACCAGCACCGACCCGGCGAGCACCCCGAAAACCACCCCCGCGGCCCCCGGAATCCCGGCATCCCCCGCGAACCGAACCCCCTCGATCCCGCACTCCAGCACGGACACGACAGCCAGACTCACGTCCAGCACCGCACTACGCACCCTGCCCCACCACCACGGCCCCGCCCCCGGTGGCGGCGCCTCTGTGTGGGCTTCCCCCGTCGTGGTCATGCCTCCAGCCTACGGGCGGGCGACCCAGGTTTTCCGGCGAGTTTTACGGACTGGCCTACACCACACTCCGTAACCGAACGGAAGCGAAACCACCCGATATCCCTCGAACTGCTGAATCGCTCACCGTTCGACCCCGGAAGCGATCATTCCGACCCGGACGGTATGCCTATGACACATGCACCAGGCAAATACGCCGACTTCGAGGGGCTGCGGGAGCGGGCGGTGGCGCTGCGGCGGCGGGGCTACAGCCTTCGGCAGATCCGCGACGAGCTGAAGATCTTCAACAACGACATCCTCAACCAGCTGGTGAAGGGGGAGCCGCCGCCGGAGTGGACGAAGCGACCGAACGCGAAGGACGACCTGAAGGCGAGGGCGCGGGAGCTACGGCTCCAGGGATGGACGTACGACCAGATCGAGGCGGAGCTCGGGTGCTCCAGGAGTTCGATTTCGCTATGGGTGCGGGACCTACCGAAACCCAAGCCTCGCTACACGCCGGAGGAACAACGGGCCCTCATGCAGGAAGGGCTGGCAAAGCGCCGTGCGGCGGACAACGAGGAGCGGAAGAGGACCAAGCTCGGAGCTCGCCGGGAGATCGACGAGCTGACGGACCGGGAGCTCTTCATGGTAGGGATCGCTCTGTATTGGGCCGAGGGCTCCAAGAGCAAGCCCTACGACCGCCGAGAGCGTGTCGTCTTCGTCAACAGCGACCCTGGCGTGATCCAGACTTACCTAGCCTGGCTGGACCTGCTCGATGTGGACCGGGAACGCCTGCGCTTTCGCCTGCTCATCCACGAGTCTGCGGATGTCGACGCCTCGCACCGGTTCTGGGCGGAGATCGCCGACATCGATGTGTCGGTCTTCGCCAGGCCGACGCTCAAGAAGCACAACCCGAAGACGGTCCGCAAGAACACCGGCGACGACTATCACGGTTGCCTGGTCATCGGTGTGGCACGCAGCGCCGACCTGTACAACCGCATCGAGGGCTGGTGGAGCGGCATCGTGGCCCACGCCCAAGCACGTCTCCGGTAAGGTCTGAGGCGCTGTCCCCCGTGGTGTAACTGGCAGCACACTGGTTTTTGGTACCAGCAGGACAAGGTTCGAATCCTTGCGGGGGAGCCACAGCACACAAGACCTCGGTTCGGGCCCTGACAGCCAAGTCAGGGCCCGCTCCCATGTCCCCCACGAAACGCCCCGGTATCCTGCGGATGTCACCCCACCCCCTCCACAGCCGAAGGGCATCCCGTGAGCGCCATTCGCCCGGCAGCCGTCGTCGTTCTCGCAGCGGGTGAGGGCACCCGTATGAAGTCGGCCACACCCAAGGTCCTGCACGAGCTCTGCGGACGCAGCCTCGTGGGTCATGTGCTCGCCGCCGCGCGCGAGTTGCAGCCCGAGAATCTGGTCGTGGTCGTGGGGCACGCGCGGGAGAAGGTCACCGCGCATCTCGGCGAGATCGACCCCGGCGTACGCACCGCCGTGCAGGCGGAGCAGAACGGCACCGGGCATGCCGTACGGATGGCGTTGGAGGAGCTCGGCGGCGCCGTCGACGGGACCGTGGTCGTCGTATGCGGGGACACCCCCCTTCTCACCGGCGAGACTCTGACCCGCCTCGCCGCCACCCACTCCGCCGACGGCAACGCGGTGACCGTGCTGACGGCCGAGGTGCCGGACGCGACCGGGTACGGGCGGATCGTGCGGGACGACACCTCCGGGGCGGTCACGGCGATCGTCGAGCACAAGGACGCGAGCGAGTCGCAGCGGGCGATCCGGGAGATCAACTCGGGTGTGTTCGCGTTCGACGGGCAGCTTCTCGCGGATGCCCTCGGGAAGGTGCGTACGGACAACAGCCAGGGCGAGGAGTACCTCACCGACGTGCTCGGGATTCTGCGCGAGGCGGGTCACCGGGTCGGTGCCTCGGTCGCGGCGGATCATCGCGAGATCGCCGGGATCAACAACCGGGTGCAGCTCGCCGAGGCGCGTCGCATTCTCAATGACCGGCTTCTCACCCAGGCCATGCTCGCCGGTGTGACCGTCGTGGACCCGGCGACGACCTGGGTCGATGTGACGGTCACGTTCGAGCAGGACGCGGTCGTTCACCCGGGCACTCAGTTGCAGGGGGCCACGCATGTCGGTGAGGGTGCGCAGGTCGGGCCCAACAGCCGGCTGAAGGACACTCGGGTGGGTGCGGGGGCTCGGGTCGACAACACGGTGGCCGAGAGCTCTGTGGTGGGGGCGCAGGCGAGCGTGGGGCCGTTCGCGTATCTGCGGCCGGGTACGCGGCTGGGTGCGAAGGGCAAGATCGGTACGTATGTGGAGACGAAGAACGCGTCGATCGGTGAGGGGACGAAGATCCCGCATCTGTCGTATGTGGGTGATGCGACGATCGGTGAGTATTCCAACATCGGTGCCGCGAGTGTCTTCGTGAACTATGACGGACAGGACAAACATCACACGACGGTCGGCTCGCACTGTCGTACCGGTTCGGACAACATGTTTGTGGCTCCTGTCACGATTGGGGACGGCGCGTACACCGCGGCGGGCTCTGTGATCACGAAGGATGTGCCGCCCGGTTCGTTGGCTGTGGCCCGCGGTCAGCAGCGGAATATCGAGGGTTGGGTGGCGCGTAAGCGTCCGGGGAGTGCGGCCGCGAGGGCGGCTGAGGAGGCTTCTCGGCAGGTCGAGGGCGAAGGCTGACCGGAAACGGGTGCGTCAAACACGGCGTACCGTGATAAGTGCAACCCAGTTGAGACACCTCTGAGGAGACAGCTGTGACCGGGATCAAGACGACCGGCGAGAAGAAGTTGATGTTCTTCTCCGGCCGCGCCCACCCCGAGCTTGCCGAGGAGGTCGCCCGCCAGCTGGGGGTCGGGGTCGTCCCGACCAAGGCCTTCGACTTCGCCAACGGTGAGATCTACGTCCGCTACCAGGAGTCGGCGCGTGGTGCGGACTGCTTTGTGATCCAGAGCCACACGGCTCCGATCAATCAGTGGATCATGGAGCAGTTGATCATGATCGATGCGCTGAAGCGTGCGTCGGCTCGTTCCATCACGGTGATCGTGCCGTTCTACGGTTACGCGCGGCAGGACAAGAAGCACCGTGGGCGTGAACCGATTTCGGCGCGTCTGATCGCGGATCTGATGAAGACCTCGGGTGCTGACCGCATCCTCACGGTGGATCTGCACACCGACCAGATCCAGGGCTTCTTCGACGGGCCCGTCGACCACCTCTTCGCGCTTCCGCTCCTCGCGGACTACGTGGGTGCCAAGGTCGACAAGGAGAAGCTGACGGTGGTCTCCCCGGACGCCGGGCGGGTTCGGGTGGCCGACCGCTGGTGCGACCGGCTGGGTGCGCCGCTGGCGATCGTGCACAAGCGGCGTGACAAGGACGTGGCGAACCAGGTGACCGTCCATGAGGTCGTGGGTGAGGTCAAGGGTCGCGTGTGTGTCCTGGTGGACGACATGATCGACACTGGTGGGACCATCTGTGCCGCGGCGGACGCGCTGTTCGCCCATGGTGCGGAGGACGTCATTGTGACGGCCACGCATGGTGTGCTGTCGGGTCCGGCTGCGGACCGGTTGAAGAACTCGCGGGTGAGTGAGTTCGTGTTCACGAACACGCTGCCGACGCCGGGTGAGCTGAGCCGGGATCTGGACAAGCTGACGGTGCTGTCGATCGCGCCGACGATCGCGAGTGCGGTGCGTGAGGTGTTCGAGGACGGTTCGGTGACGAGCCTGTTCGACGAGCAGTAGGGCGTAGACGTCCGCTGCTTGATCGATTTCTTTGCGGCCTCCCTTGCCGAGTAGACTGCTTCAGTTGCTCGGCGAGGGAGGCCGTTCCGCTTCATGGGAAGTTGGACGGTGGTCCGTTATCGACGCGCTCTTCGTAGCAGGCCGTTCGTGGCCGGGTGACCACGTCCGTCTCTAGCTTTCTACGAGGAGTGATCATGTCCGAGGTCAAGATCTCCGCTGAGACCCGTACCGAGTTCGGTAAGGGTGCCGCCCGTCGTATCCGTCGTGAGTCGAAGGTTCCGGGTGTGCTGTACGGCCACGGTGCGGACCCGCTGCACCTGACGCTTCCGGGTCACGACCTGCTGCTGGCGCTGCGTACGCCGAACGTTCTGATTTCTCTGGACATCGACGGCAAGACGAACGAGCTGGCGATTCCGAAGGCCGTGCAGCGTGACGCGATCAAGGGCTTCCTCGAGCACGTGGACCTGCTGCTGGTCAAGCGTGGCGAGAAGGTCACGGTCGAGATCCCGGTGCACACCGAGGGCGAGCTGGCTGCGGGTGGCAACCTGCTGGAGCACGTGCTGAACGCGCTGCCGGTCGAGACCGAGGCCACGCACATCCCCGAGTCGGTCACCGTGTCCATCGAGGGTCTGGAGGCGGGTGCCTCCGTGCTCGCGAAGGACATCACGCTGCCGAAGGGCACCACGCTGGCCGTCGAGGAGGACGCTGTCGTCCTGCAGGTTCTGGCTTCGCAGGCCGAGGAGGCCGCGGGTGAGGCCGCCGAGGGCGAGGAAGTCGCCGAGGCCTGATCTTCGGCTCTGGCAGGGGCGTGATCCTCGGCTCTGTCATTGGTTTGTCAGCCGCTGTTCCCGATGGGGGCAGCGGCTGGCGCGTATTCAAGGAGAGATGGACGTGACGACCGATCCGAGTGCCCCTTGGCTGATCGCCGGCCTCGGCAATCCGGGGCCCGATTACGCGATGAACCGGCACAATGTGGGGTTCATGGTGGCGGATCTGCTGGCCGGGCGGGTCGGGGGGAAGTTCAAGCGGGCTGGTAAGGCTCAGGCGCAGGTCGTGGAGGGGCGGATCGGGCCGCCGGGGCCGTTGAACCGGCGGGTGATTGTGGTGAAGCCGATGTCGTTCATGAATCTCTCCGGTGGGCCGGTGAACGCGTTGCGGGATTTCTACAAGGTGCCGGTGGGCAATATCGTCGCTGTCCATGACGAGTTGGACATCGATTACGGCACGTTGCGGTTGAAGCTGGGTGGCGGGGACAACGGGCACAACGGGTTGAAGTCGATGACGAAGGTGATGGGTTCGGATTATCACCGGGTGCGGTTCGGGATCGGGCGGCCTCCGGGTCGTATGCCGGTGGCGGATTTCGTGTTGAGGGATTTCGGGTCGGCGGAGCGCAAGGAGCTGGACTACTTCGTGGACCGGGCGGCGGATGCGGTGGAGTGTCTGGTGATCGAGGGGTTGGAGCGGGCGCAAAGCACGTACAACTCGTGACTTGTCCGGTCACTGCAACGGGCGGGGTTTGACCGGGCGTAGGAGCATGGCCAAGGATCGCGGCCATGCCTTCTGCCGTTGTTTCCAGTCAGGGCGCTGTGGTCGTGCTGCGGTTCGGGCGTTTCGTGGCGATGGGTGCGGTCGCGGTGCTGATTCTGATCGCGGGTGTGTGGGCGTCGTGGGGTACGGCGCATCATGTGATGCTCACGAAGGGGCGGGAGAGCGGCACGATCGAGGTGTCGCGGTGTGGTGCGCGCACGTGCAGTGGGCCGTACTCGCCGATCTCGGCGGGGTCGCAGCCGCGTGGGTCGGTCGTCATCGAGAAGAGCGTGGCGGTGCGCGAGGGGCAGACGTACACGGTTGTGGTGAAGCCGGGGAGTGACGACGTCGTTCGGTCGGGGCCGGCGGGTGTTCTGTACGCGTGGGTGCCGTTGGGTGGTGCGCTGTTGCTGGCGTCGGTCGTCGTCGCAGGTGGGCTGCGGCGGACGCGGGTGGCGTGGGTGATGGCGGGGTCGGGGGTCGCGTTGTTGACGGCGGTCTTCGTGACAATCTGATGTTTGAGGCGTTCTCCATGTCTGTGGAGGAACTGAGTGTTGTCTGTTCGTGATTGACCTGGGGTCAGTCCGGGCTGGATGCTGAGCCGCCCCCTCCACATCTTCCCGTTCCTTTCACGAAGATGGACTACTGCCTCATGCGAACCCTCTCCCGCGTCGGCGCCCTGTGCGCCGTCGCCGCGGCCGCTGTTTTCTCCGCACCGGCCGCCGCCCATGCCACCGCTCCCGGTGACAACGGGACCGTAAAGATCCATGACGCCTCCACTGGCGAGGAGCTGCGTAAGAACGAGCCGCACGTGTGCGAGTTCTATCTGGACGCGTTCGGTTTCGACAGCGTCCAGAAGGTCGACTGGCACATCGAGGCGTGGGCGCCGACGGCCGACGTCAAGGGCGAGACGGTGAAGTCCGGCGCGATCACCCTGGACGGCGAGGGTCATGGCCGTACGGAGGACATGACGCTGGCCGACGGGCACTACAAGCTGTTCTGGAACTTCGAGGGCGAGAACGGCTCGGCCAAGCACAAGGTGTTCTGGTCGGACTGTGAGGACGAGGAGCCCGGTGACGGCACCTCCGTCTCGCCGTCGGCCTCCGCGTCGCCGGCCGACCCGACCGACGAGCCGAGCGCGAGCCCGTCCACGTCTGCCGAGGGTGCCGCGTCGTCGTCCCCGTCGCCGCAGGGCGGTGCCGAGGGTGACCTCGCCGAGACCGGTAACGGTGCTCCGGTGGGTGTGCTGGCGGCTGCCGCGGCGGCGCTGCTGGGTGCGGGCGGGTACCTGGTGTTCCGGCGTCGTAAGGCCTGACCGGCTGGGCTGTGAGACGAACGGTGCCCCCGTGCTCGTACGAAGCACGGGGGCACCGTCGTGTGCGGGGCGGTCAGCCGGTGTTGCGCAGGCCGGCTGCCACGCCGTTGACGGTGAGGAGCAGGGCGCGGGCGAGCAGCGGGTCGGGTTCGGCGCCGGCGGCCGCGGCGTCGCGCTGGCGCTTGAGGAGGGTGACCTGGAGGTAGGAGATGGGGTCGAGGTAGGCGTCGCGGATGGCGAAGGTCTGCTTGAGCACCGGAGCGGCGTCGAGGAGTTCCTGCTCGCCGGTGACCTTGAGGACCTCGGCGACGGTCAGATCGTGTTCGGCGCGGATGGTGTCGAAGACGTGCTTCAGCTCGTCCGGCACCAGCGTGTCGACGTAGTGGGCGGCGATCCGCAGGTCGGTCTTGGCGAGCGTCATCTCGACGTTGGAGATGAAGTTGCGGAAGAAGTGCCACTGTTCGTGCATCTCGTCGAGCACGGTGTCGAGGCCGGCCTCGCGCAGCGCCTTCAGCCCTGATCCCACGCCGAACCAGCCGGGGACGATCTGCCGGGACTGGGTCCAGCCGAAGACCCACGGGATGGCGCGCAGTCCGTCGAGCGAGACGCCCGAGCCGGGGCGGCGGGAGGGCCGCGAGCCCAGGTGCAGGTCGGCGAGCTGGTCGACCGGCGTGGAGGCGAGGAAGTACGTCGGCAGGTCGGGGTCCTCGACGAGCTTGCGGTAGGCGGCGTGGGCGGCGTCGGAGACGACGTCCATGGCGGCGTCCCAGCGGGCGAGCGCCTCGACCGACTGGCGCGGGGCGGTGTGCAGGGCGGAGGCCTGCAGCGTCGCCGCGACGGTCAGCTCCAGGTTCTCGCGGGCCAGGGAGGGCACGAGGTACTTGTCGGAGATGACCTCGCCCTGTTCGGTGACCTTGATCTCGCCTTCGAGGGTGCCCCAGGGCTGGGCGAGGATGGCGTCGTGGGAGGGGCCGCCGCCGCGGCCGACGGTGCCGCCGCGGCCGTGGAAGAGGCGGAGGCGGACGCCGTAGCGGTGCGCCACGTCGCGCAGGCGGCGCTGGGCGCGGTGGATCTCCCACTGGCTGGTGGTGATGCCGCCGAACTTGGAGGAGTCGGAGTAGCCGAGCATGACCTCCTGGACGTCGCCGCGCAGGGCCACGAGCCTGCGGTACGACGGGTCGGAGAGCATGTCCTCCAGGATGGTGTCGGCGGCCTTGAGTTCGTCGGTGGTCTCCAGGAGCGGGACGATGCCGATCTTGGCCCAGCCGGCGTGCAGGTCGATGAGGCCGGCTTCGCGGGCGAGGACGGCGGCGGCGAAGACGTCGTCGGCGCCCTGGCACATGGAGATGATGTACGACTCGATGACCTCGGGTCCGAAGACCTCCAGGGCCTTCTTGACGGTCTGGAAGACACCGAGGGTCTTCTCGCCGGCCGCGTCCACGGGCGCCGGGGTGGGCGCGAGGGGGCGACGGGAGCGCAGTTCCTTGGCGAGGAGCTTGGAGCGGTAGTCGCGGGGCATGTCGGCGTAGCGCCAGGACTCCTCGCCGAGGCGGTCGAAGAGCTGGCCGAGGGCGTGGTGGTGGGCGTCGGCGTGTTCGCGGACGTCCATGGTGGCGAGCTGGAGGCCGAACGCGGACAGGGTGCGGATGGTGCGGTCCATGCGGCCGTCGGCGAACAGGCCGCCTCGGTGTTCGCGCAGGGAGGTCTGGATCAGCTTGAGGTCGTGCAGGAGCTCGCTGGTGCCGAGGTAGTCGCGGCCGGGCTCGTGCGGGATGTTCCTGGCCAGGCGCGTCTTGGTGTTCTCCAGCTTCTGCCGGATGCAGGTGGCCTTGAGCCGGTAGGGCTCCTCGGCGTTGAGGCGCTTGTAGCGGGGGCTGATCTCGGGGAGGGCTTCGAGGTCGGCCTGGAGGGAGTCCAGGAGTTCCTCGGTGGCGCCGGTGTAGCGGATGGAGTTGGACAGGAAGCCGCGCAGCTCGTCGATCATCTCCAGGGCGTCGTTGATGCCGTGTTCGTGCTGGAGGATGAGGACGTCCCAGGTGACCTGGGGGGTGACGTTGGGGTTGCCGTCGCGGTCGCCGCCGATCCAGGTGCCGAAGGTGAGGGGGCGGGTGTCGTCGGGGAGCTTGTGGCCGACGCGCTCCAGTTCGGCGGTGAGGTCCTCCAGGACGTCGCCGACGGCGCCGGCGTGGAGTTCGTCGAGGTAGTAGATGGCGTTGCGGGCCTCGTCGGCGGGCTCGGGGCGTACGACGCGGAGCTCGTCCGTCTGCCATACGAGGTCGATGTTCTCGGCCAGTCGGGTGTCATGTCGGCGTCGGTCTCCGTCGAGGACGGGGGCCTCCAGGAGGGCGGCGATGCGCCGGAGCTTGTTGAGGACGGAGCGGCGGGCGGCCTCGGTGGGGTGCGCGGTGAAGACGGGGCGCACGTTGAGGTGCTTGATCGTCTGGCGCAGGTGTTCGGCGTCGGCGTCCTTGAGGCGGTCGGCCGTTCGGGCGAGGAGGCCGCCCTCGGCGGCGCGTCGGGCGCGCAGCTCGCGGCCTCGGTGTACCTGCTCGGTGACGTTGGCCAGGTGGAAGTAGGTGGAGAAGGCGCGGACCAGCTTGGCCGCGGTGTCCAGCTCCGTGCCGCGCAGCAGTTCGGCTGCGGCTTCGCCGTCCTCGCGGGTGAGGCGGCGGACCTTCTCGACGAGTTCCAGCAGCTCGGGACCCTCCTGACGGACGAGGGTCTCGCCGAGCAGGTCACCCAGTCGGCGGATGTCGGCTCGCAGCTCGGTGCTGGTGGTCGCCTGGGACACAGTCTGGTCGTCGGCACTGCTCACAGGTGCGGCTCCTTGCAGTGTTGAAGCTCGTCCGGGAGGGGAACCCGGGGCCGGGGACCGCGCGGCGGGGGCCGCATACGGCTCCTGGCATCCGGGAAGAAATCAGAGCGGACCGCGCTGTCCGACCGACTCCAAGGATAGGTGTCCATGCGGACGCGCAGACTCTCGGGCTCTTGCCGCCGGGCGCCGCACTGCCATACTTACGACACCGTAGGTTACGGAACCGTAGGAACCGTTTTAACGGAACCTGGGAACAGTTCCCGAGAACCACGGCACCTGTCTCAACCCTCGAAACCCCACAGGGGACGCCCATGACCACGAGCTCCGATGTGATCGAAGACGCCCCGCAGGCGAACGACGACACCACGACTTCCTCCGCCACGCTGGGCGGGGAGAAGAAGCGCTCGATCGAGCAGATCGCGCTCCTCCTCTTCATCACCGTCCCGTTCCTCGCGCTGGTCGCGGCGGTTCCGCTGGCCTGGGGCTGGGGTGTGAGCTGGCTCGACCTCGGCCTGATGGTCTTCTTCTACTTCCTGGGCTGCCACGGCATCACGATCGGCTTCCACCGCTACTTCACCCACGGTTCGTTCAAGGCGAAGCGGCCGCTGCGGATCGCGCTGGCTGTCGCCGGATCGATGGCGGTCGAGGGCCCGATCGTGCGCTGGGTGGCCGACCACCGCAAGCACCACAAGTTCTCGGACGCCGAGGGTGACCCGCACTCCCCGTGGCGGTTCGGCGAGACCCTTCCGGCCCTGATGAAGGGCCTGTGGTGGGCGCACATCGGATGGATGTTCGACGAGGAGCAGACGCCGCAGGACAAGTACGCGCCGGATCTGGTGAAGGACCCGGCGATCCGCGCGATCTCCCGTCAGTTCGTCTACTGGACGATCCTGTCGCTGGCGCTGCCCGCCCTGATCGGCGGTCTGGTGACGATGTCCTGGTGGGGCGCGTTCACGGGCTTCTTCTGGGGCTCGCTGGTCCGGGTGGCCCTGCTGCACCACGTCACCTGGTCGATCAACTCGATCTGCCACGCGGTGGGCAAGCGGCCGTTCAAGTCGCGTGACCGTTCGGGCAACGTGTGGTGGCTGGCGGTCCTGTCGTGCGGCGAGTCCTGGCACAACCTGCACCACGCCGACCCGACCTCCGCGCGGCACGGTGTGATGCGCGGCCAGATCGACTCCTCGGCGCGGATCATCCGCTGGTTCGAGATGCTCGGCTGGGCCTACGACGTGCGCTGGCCGTCACGCTCGCGTATCGATTCGCGCCGGAACACCGAGGAAGGCGGCTCCCGGCGCGGGAAGGAACCCGCGAAGGCGGCATGATTGACGCCGTGGCGACCGACTCCAGCAGTACCCCTGGCAATGACAAGCAGCGGCGGACGCGCCGCACCCGGATGACCGGGGCGGAGCGTCGCCAGCAGCTGCTGGAGATCGGTCGCACCCTGTTCGCCGCGAAGGGCTTCGAGGGCACGTCGGTGGAGGAGATCGCGGCGAAGGCCGGGGTGTCCAAGCCGGTGGTGTACGAGCACTTCGGCGGCAAAGAGGGCCTGTACGCGGTCGTGGTGGACCGGGAGATGCGGCGCCTGCTGGACATGGTGACCAGCTCCCTGACGGCCGGCCATCCCCGGGAACTGTGCGAGCAGGCGGCCTTCGCCCTGCTGGACTACATCGAGGAGTACACGGACGGCTTCCGCATCCTGGTCCGTGACTCGCCCATCCCCCAGTCGACGGGTACCTTCGCGTCCCTCATCTCGGACATCGCCACCCAGGTGGAGGACATCCTGGGCCGCGAGTTCAAGAGCCGCGGCTTCGACCCCAAGCTGGCCCCGCTGTACGCGCAGGCGCTGGTCGGGATGGTCGCCCTGACCGGCCAGTGGTGGCTGGACGTCCGCCGCCCGAAGAAGGCGGAGGTGGCGGCCCATCTGGTGAACCTGGCCTGGCACGGGCTGGACGGGCTGGAGCCGAAGCCGCGGCTGATAGGGCACCGCAAGAGTTAACCCTTGAGCTGGTCCTTGAGCTAGCCCTTGAAGGTGTCCTTCCCCTTCTCCTTCGCCTGGCGCGCGTTGCCCTTCCTCTTCTCGGTCTTTCCTTCGGCGGTCAGCCCCTCGTTGCCGACCGTGCGGCCCATTGTTTCCTTGGCCTTGCCCTTCAGCTGTTCTTTCTTACCCCTGACCTTCTCTTCCTTCGCCACGTCCCTCACTCCTCGCAAGGCTTGACGTCGTGGTCCACCCAGCGGGTGACCCTCCGCGGTGCCGGTCAAACAGCGGCCTGGGACATGGTCTACGGCGGTGATCATCACGCTTCCTTGCGGGCCACGGCGAAGATGCGGCGGAACGGGAAGGGGGTGCCGTGGGCGCCGGGCGGATAGGCCTCGCGCAGGGCCGCCCGGTAGTCGCGCAGGAAGGCTTCCCGCTGCTCGGGGGTGTCGGCGAGGGCCGTGAGGACGGGGCGCAGGCCTGTTCCCTTCACCCAGTCCAGGACGGGGTCGTCGCCGGTCAGCAGGTGGATGTACGTCGTCTCCCAGACGTCGGCCGTGCAGTCCAGGTCGGCCAGCGTGGCCAGGTAGTCGCGCGGGGTGAGCACGGCGTCCTCGTGGCGCAGGGTGTCGGTGAGGCCGTGGCGGTGCGCGAGGTCGCGCATCAGGCCGTGGCTGGGGGCGTCGAAGTTGCCGGGGACCTGGAAGGCGAAGGTGCCGCCGGGCCGAAGGCCCCGTACCCAGTCCGCGAACCGCTCCACGTGCCCGGGCACCCACTGCAGCGTGGCATTGCTGATGATCAAGTCGTACGGCTCCCTGGGCGTCCACGTCCGTACGTCGGCGTGGGCGAAGTCGAGGCGGCCGCCGCCCGGGGTCGGCCCTTCGTGCTCGACGTGGGCCTGGTCGAGCATCTCGGCGGAGTTGTCGTAGCCGGTGATCCGGGCCGTGGGCCAGCGCCGGGCGAGCAGGGCGGTGACGTTGCCGGGCCCGCAGCCGAGGTCGGCGATGCGGGGGTGCTCGCCGGGGAGGTCGGGGACGCGGGCGAGGAGGTCGGCGAAGGGGCGGGCGCGGTGACCGGCGTGGCGCAGGTACTGGGCGGGGTCCCAGGTGGGGGCGGTGGCAGCGGACATGGTGGGGGCCTCCTGTCTGTCGCGTCGCTCTCCAGCCTGCCCCGGCAGATATCTTGACGTCAAGAGACTTCACGTCGACACAACCACTACACTGATCTCCATGGAGGACGAGGTCGATCGGCTGGTCGCAGCGTGGCGCCGGGAGCGCCCGGACCTCGACGTGGAACCGCTCGAGGTGCTCAGCCGGGTGAGCAGACTGGCCCGGCATCTGGACCGCGCACGGCGGCTGGCCTTCTCCGAGCACAGCCTGGAGCCCTGGGAGTTCGACGTACTGACCGCGCTCAGGCGCGCGGGGACGCCGTACCAGCTCTCCCCGGGCCAGCTCCTGACGCAGACCCTGGTCACCTCGGGCACGATGACGAACCGCATCGACCGCCTGGCCAAGAAGGGCCTCGTGGAGCGCCTCCCCGACCCCAGCGACCGGCGCGGCGTACTCGTCCGCCTCACCGACGAGGGCCGCGACCGCGCCGACCAGGCACTCGCCGGCCTGCTGGACCAGGAGCGCGCGATCCTCGCGGAGCTGTCGCACGCCCAGCGGGGTGAACTGGCCGGTCTGCTACGGCAGTTGACGGCCCCGTTCGACAACATTCCCGGCTAGGACGGGGGCCTGGCTCTCGGCGCGGCCGCGCTACGGCGACGGCGACGGAGTGGGTGAAACACCGTCATCTGACCGCCCCGACGACATCCCCGGCCAGGCCGAGAACCCGGCCCGGTGCGGCCGACGGCCCCCGATAGGGGTACGGCACGCGACCACGCCGACCGGCACCTCGCCGGCCCCGCCAACCGCGCGGCAGCGCGCCGCCTCGCGGACGAGCACCACGACCGCACCGACCAGGCCGCCCTCACCCACCCACTACGCCAGCTGACCGCCCCGTTCGACCACATCCCCGGACAGGTCGACCGGCCCCACACCCGCCCTGCGCGCGAGCGCCACCGCGGCGAGGGTGGAGTGGACGCCCAGTTTGCCGAGGACGTTCTGCATATGGGTGCGGACGGTGTGCGGGGAGAGATACAGGCGCTCGGCGACGGCCTTGCGCCCCAGTCCCGCCACCATGCACCGGAGCACCTCCCGCTCGCGCGGGGTGAGGGACTCCACCAGCCGTTCGCTCTCGGTGCGGTGCTTGCGCGCGGCCGTCAACTCCCGCAGTACGCCCGTGAGCAGGGCGGGTGGCAGATGCGTCTCGTCGCGCAGGACACCGCGGATGACGGTGAGCAGCCGGGACAGCGAGCAGTCCTTGGCCACCCATCCGGAAGCCCCGGCCTGCAGGGCGAGCGCGGCCCGGCGCGGATCGTCCTTCTCGGCGAGGACGACGATCCGTACGGCCGGCTGGGCGGTGCGGACACCGGCGACGAGCGAGATGCCGTCGACGAGCCCGTCCTCGCCCACCTCCTGGACGGGCACGGCGGGCCGTATCCCCGCCACGTTGCCACCCAGGTCGGCGTCGACGAGCAGGACATCGAACCGGCGCCCCTCGGCGGCCGCGCGCTCCAGGCTGCGCAGCGCGGCCGGGCCGCTGCCGGCGGCGGAGACGTCGACGTCGGGCTCGGCGGCCAGAGCGGCGGCGAGCGACTCGGCGAAGATGCGGTGGTCGTCGACGACCAGCACTCGGATGCGAACCACGAAACCCCCTTCCCCAAGCTCTCGAAGAGCAGGGGATACCCCATCGTCATGAGGACGACACCGGGAGACGAACACGGTCGCGGGTACGACGCCCGAAGCATGAGGGGCCGCACGGCCGCCGCCGTGCAGAAACTGCTACCCCCACTTCGGGCGTCGAACCCGACTTGTCTCGCCCCCTGATCAGCACCGGCCCCCACCGGTGCCGTTCATCAGAGTACGGGCGGGGGGCAGGAGCGGAAGGTAATTTGCAGAACTGGCAGTCCGGCGCGTTTATGGTGAGCCGCATGTTTCGTCTGGAGACAGAAGTCGACAAATCACGGCAGCATCTGCTCCGCCGGCGGCTGCGGGAGACCAACACCGCCCTCTCCCCGATCCTGCGCGCCCTGCGCGGAACCCCAGGTGAACGCGAACTTCCGCTCCACGTCTGGGCATTGGACGACCATGGCGCCCTGGCCGGCGGGCTCGTCGGCCACACCTGGACCACCTGGCTCCATGTCACCTACCTCTGGGTCGACGAACGCCACCGCGGGACGGGTCTCGGTTCGCATCTGCTCGCACGCGCGGAGCGCATGGCCCGCTCCGAACGGGGCTGCACCGCCGTACGCGTGGAGACGTGGGACTTCCAGGCGCCGGAGTTCTACCAGAAGCAGGGGTACGACGTGGTGTGCGTGATCCCGGACTATCCGCCGGGGATCACGGAGTACACGCTCACCAAACGGCTGGGGTGAGCCGCGGCGGCATCCGAGAGGCCGGGGCTCAGCCTCCTCTCAGGCACGCCCCCTAACCTCCGCGCCATGAGCATGCTGCGGAAGCTGAACTCGAAGATCGGCGCGAGGACCGGATACCAGGTACGCCGGGTGCCGGCTGCGCCCCCGGCGCCGGGCAACCTCAACGCCGTACCCGCACCGCGCGGTCCGCGTCCGGAGCGGCCCGCCATCGGAGGCGGCGCCGGGGCCGTGCGGGGGCCGGTGGATCCGGCCGTGGACCGGCTGCTGGAGCGGCCGGTTCTCATCCTGACGTCGGTGCGGTCCGGGTCGACGCTGCTGCGCATGATGCTGGGCGCGCACTCCCGGCTGCACGCCGCGCACGAGCTGCATCTGACCGGCCTGGAGGTGTACTTCAAGTCCCACAGCCCCACCGAGAAGTCCCTGCGGGCGCTCGGGCTCGGGTACGAGGAGCTCGAAGGACTGCTCTGGGACCGCACGCTGCACCGGGAACTGGTGAAGTCCGGCAAGTCGTTCATCGTGGAGAAGACCCCGGGCAACGCCTTCGCCTGGCGGCGCATCGCCGAGACCTGGCCCGACGCCCGGTTCCTGTACCTGCGCCGGCATCCGGCCGCGGTGGCACGGTCGTGGCACGAGGCGGTCCCCGACCGCACCCGTGCGGAGGCGGCCGCGCGGGTTTTGCAGTACATGGAGGCCATGGAGGACGCGTACGCCGAGCTCGGCGGGCACGTCCTGCGCTACGAGGACCTCACCGCCGACCCCGCCGCCCGGCTCCGCGACATCTGCGCCTTCCTGGAGCTGGAGTACGAGCCCGGCATGCTCGACTACGGCAGCAGCCTGGAGGGCGCCGTGCTGGGCGGAGGCTTCGGTGACTGGAACGACAAGATCCGGTCGGGGCGGGTGCAGCCGGACCGTCCCGCGCCGACGCAGGACGAGATCGACGATGTGCTGCGGCCGATGTGCCGGGCTTGGGGCTATCTGTAGAGGGCTGGCTCTGGAAAGGCGTACGGGGCTGAAGGCACCGCCCTCAGCCCCGTACCGCCGCAACTTGCGGGTTCAGCTCACCCGCCGCGCCCCCGCGGCCGGCACCGCCTCGAACACTCGCGGTGCCGTGAACCCGGCCGAGGCGAAGGCCTCTTCGACGGCCTTGGTGACGGTCTCGACGTCGGCCGCATCGGCCAGCACGATCGCGGAGCCGCCGAAGCCGCCGCCGGTCATGCGGGCGCCCAGCGCGCCGGCCGCGTTGGCCGCCTCGACGACCAGGTCCAGCTCGGGGCAGGAGACCTGGAAGTCGTCCCGCAGGGAGGCATGGCCCTCGGTCAGGACCGGGCCGATCGCCCGCGTCTCGCCGGACTCCAGCAGGAAGACGACCCGCTCGACGCGCTGGTCCTCGGTGATGACATGGCGCACCAGGCGGCGCACCTCCTCGTCGTCGCCGAGCCGTGCGAGCGCCGCGTCCAGGTCGTCGTAGGCGACATCCCTGAGCGCGTCCACGCCCAGCAGCGCCGCGCCCTTCTCGCAGCCCGCGCGCCGCTTGCCGTACTCGCCCTCGCTGTGGGAGTGCTTGACCTGGGTGTCGACGACCAGCAGGCGCATGCCCTCGGCGGCCAGGTCGAAGGGGATCTGCTTCTGGGAGAGGTCCCGGGTGTCGAGGAACAGGGCGTGGCCCGTCTCGCAGCACGCGGACGCCGTCTGGTCCATGATCCCGACCGGGGCGCCGACGTAGACGTTCTCCGCGCGCTGGCACAGGCGGGCCAGCTGCCAGCCCTTCTGGCCGAGGTCGTAGAGGTCGTTGAGGGCGAGCGCGACCACGACCTCCAGGGCCGCCGACGACGACAGGCCCGCGCCCGCCGGGACCGTCGAGGCCAGGTGGATGTCGGCGCCGGTCACGGCGTGGCCGGCCTCGCGCAGCGCCCAGACCACACCCGAGGGGTAGGCCGTCCAGGCCTTGTCCGACTCGGGCGCCAGGTCGTCGACGCGCAGTTCGACGACGTCGCCCTCGACGTCCGCCGAGTGCAGGCGCAGGACGCCGTCGTCACGCCGTGAGACCGCCGCGACCGCGGTGTGGGGGAGCGCGAACGGCATGACGAAGCCGTCGTTGTAGTCGGTGTGCTCGCCGATCAGGTTGACCCGGCCCGGCGCGGCCCACACCCCTTCCGGCTCGGCCCCGTACAGCTCCCTGAACCGCTCGGCGACCGCGGCTGCCGTCTCGACGCTCATCCCTGACCCTGACCTTCCCTGCTGAACCGGCCGAAGCGGCCGGTGAGTTGACCGGCCGAACAGCCGTGGTACTTACGGCCGTTCATGCCGACCGTAGAATTTACGGCCGTCCGTCCCGGCCATGAAACTTAACTCTCGCGGCGCTGCGCGAACTCCCACGCGTCCGCCACGATCCCCGCGAGGTCCGCGCGGGACGGGTTCCAGCCGAGCCGCTCGCGGGCGGTGTCGGCGGAGGCGACCAGGACCGCCGGGTCGCCGCCCCGGCGCGGGGCCACGACCTCGGGGATCGGGTGCCCGGTGACCTGGCGGACGGTCTCGATGACCTCCCGGACGGAGAAGCCGTTGCCGTTGCCGAGGTTGCAGATGAGGTGCTCGCCCGGCTGGGCGGCCTTGACCGCCAGCAGGTGGGCCTCGGCCAGGTCGGCGACGTGGATGTAGTCGCGGATGCAGGTGCCGTCCGGCGTCGGGTAGTCGTCGCCGAAGACGTTGATCGCGTCGCGCCTGCCCTGGGCGACCTGGAGGACGAGCGGGATGAGGTGGGACTCGGGGTCGTGGCGCTCGCCGCAGTCGCCGTAGGCGCCGGCGACGTTGAAGTAGCGCAGGGACACGGCACCGAGGCCGTGGGCCGCCGCCTCGCCGGTGATCATGTGGTCGACGGCGAGCTTGGAGGCGCCGTACGGGTTGGTCGGCCGGGTCGGCGCCGACTCGACGATCGGCACCTCCTTCGGCTCACCGTAGGTGGCCGCGGTCGACGAGAACACGAGCTTGCGCACGCCCGCCTCGCGCATGGCGCCGAGCAGTGCCATGGTGCCGGCGACGTTGTTGTCCCAGTACTTCTCCGGCTTCACCACCGACTCGCCGACCTGCGAGAACGCGGCGAAGTGCAGCACCGCGTCGAAGGAGGAGTCCAGCCACTTGGCGGCGTCGCGGATGTCGCCCTCGACGAACGACGCCCCGGCCGGCACGCCCTCGCGGAAGCCGGTCGAGAGGTTGTCCAGGACGACGACCTCGTCACCCGCCTCCAGCAGATGCTGGGCGACCACGCTGCCCACGTAGCCGGCGCCACCGGTGACCAGGTACTTCCCACTCATGAACTCGCTACCTCTCGCAGTCGCTCGGCCGCGGCCTCCGGCCGGATGTCGTTGATGAACACGTTCATGCCGGACTCGGAACCCGCGAGGAACTTCAGCTTGCCGGAAGTGCGGCGGATGGTGAAAAGCTCGAGGTGAAGCGCGAAGTCCTCACGGACGACGCCCTCGAAGTCCTCCAGCTGACCGAACGGCGCCTGATGCCAGGCGGCGATGTACGGCGTGGGAGGCTCACTCTCACCGAAGATCCGGTCGAAGCGCCTCAAGAGTTCCAGATACACCTTGGGGAACTCTGTGCGCGCGTCCTCGTCCAGGGCGAGCAGATCGGGCACCCGGCGCTTGGGGTACAGGTGGACCTCGTACGGCCAGTGCGCGGCGTAGGGCACGAAGGCCACCCAGTGTTCACTCTCCAGGACGACCCGCTCGTCGGCGAGTTCACGCTCCAGGACGGCGTCGAAGAGGTTCTCCCCGCCGGTGGCGTCCTTGTGGGCGGCGAGGGAGCGCAGCATCAGGGCGGTGCGCGGGGTGGTGAAGGGGTAGGCGTAGATCTGCCCGTGCGGATGCCCCAGGGTCACCCCGATCTCGGCGCCGCGGTTCTCGAAGCAGAACACCTGCTCCACGGAGGGCAGCGATGACAGCTCGGAGGTCCGGTCGGTCCACGCGTCGAGCACGAGCCGCGCCTGCTCCTCGGTCAGGTCGGCGAAGGACGCGTTGTGGTCGGAGGTGAAGCAGACGACCTCGCAGCGTCCGGAGTCGCCGGCGAGCGAGGGGAATCGGTTCTCGAACACGACGGCGTCGTACGAGGAGTCCGGGATCTCGCTCAGCCGGTCGCCCTCCGAGGGGCACAGCGGGCACTCGTCGGCCGGGGGGTGATACGTCCGCCCCTGCCGGTGCGAGGCGATCGCGACCGCGTCACCGAGCAGCACGTCGTGACGGACCTCGGACGTCGTGACAGTGCGGTCCAGGGGACGGCGGTCGACCGCGTCCCGCACGGTGTCGTCGCGCAGGTCGTAGTAGATGAGCTCACGACCGTCGGCCAGCTGGGTCGAGGTCTTCTTCACGCCGGACTCCCTATTAGGGCCACTCAACCACTCAACAGAACTAAACACATCGAAACACAACTCACCACCAGCGTCAACATCACAATCAAACAAAGAGCATCACCATACGTGTTCAATTACTGAACACAGGGGCGTAGGTTCCGCTCTGCATCGGTTCGCACAACGAAGCGAGTACATATGCAAACCCCCACAGAATCCCCCACCTACCTCGCCGCTGAGCTACGGCTCCCCACGAACTGGCTCGACTACCTGATCCTCGGCATCTACTTCGTCGTCGTGCTGGGCATCGGCTTCGCCGCCCGCCGCTCGGTGAAGACCAGCCTCGACTTCTTCCTCTCGGGCCGCTCACTGCCCGCCTGGGTCACCGGACTCGCCTTCATCTCCGCCAACCTGGCCGCCACCGAGATCCTCGGCATGGCCGCCAACAGCGCGCAGTACGGCGCCTACACCGTGCACTGGTACTGGATCGGCGCCATCCCGGCCATGGTCTTCCTGGGCCTGGTGATGATGCCCTTCTACTACGGCAGCAAGGTCCGCTCGGTCCCGGAGTTCCTCCTCCTCCGCTTCGACAAGTGGGCGCACCTGCTCAGTTCGGTCCTGTTCGCGTTCGCGGCGATCCTGATCGCCGGCGTGAACCTGTACGCCCTGGCGATCGTGGTCGAGGCCCTGCTGGGCTGGCCGCAGTGGGTGGCCATCGTCGTCGCCGGGTTCTTCGTCCTCGCGTACATCACCCTCGGCGGCCTGTCGTCGGCGATCTACAACGAGGTCCTGCAGTTCTTCGTGATCCTGGCCGCGCTGATCCCGATCACCGTGCTGGCGCTGAAGAAGGTGGGCGGCTGGGACGGCCTGACGGACTCGCTGACCCGGACCCACGGCGACGACTTCGTCACGGCGTGGGGCGGGACGGGCATCGGTGAGGCGAACCCGCTGGGCGCGAACTGGCTGACGATCGTGCTGGGCCTCGGCTTCGTGCTCTCCTTCGGCTACTGGACGACGAACTTCGCCGAGGTCCAGCGAGCCCTCTCCGCGAAGAACCTCTCGGCTGCCCAGCGCACCCCGCTGATCGCGGCCTTCCCGAAGATCTTCATCGTGTTCCTGGTGATGATCCCGGGCCTGGCGGCGGCCGTACTGGTACCGAAGATCGGCACCGCCGGATCGGACCTGCAGTACAACGACGCGATCCCGTACCTGATGGAACAACTCCTCCCCAACGGCGTCCTGGGCATCGCGGTGACGGGCCTGCTCGCTGCCTTCATGGCGGGCATGGCGGCGAACGTGTCGTCCTTCAACACCGTGTTCACCACGGACATCTGGGCGAAGTACGTGGTGACGGACCGCGAGGACGCCTACTACGTCCGCTTCGGCCGCCTGATCACGGCGATCGGCGTCCTGGCGTCGATCGGCACGGCGTTCCTGGCCTCGTCCTTCTCCAACATCATGAGCTACCTCCAGACGCTCTTCTCCTTCTTCAACGTCCCGATGTTCGTGGTCTTCATCGTCGGGATGTTCTGGAAGCGGGCGTCGATGAAGTCGGGCTTCTGGGGCCTGCTGGCCGGCACGACGGCGGCGATGATCAACTACTTCGTCTTCTACAAGCAGGACGTCATCTCCATCCCCTCCGACCAGGGCGCCAACTTCGTCTCCGCGATCGCGGGCTTCGTGGCCGGCGCGGTCGTCATGGTCGCCGTCTCCCTCTTCACCGCGCCCAAGCCGGCCGAGGAACTCCAGGGGCTGGTGTACGGCACCCGGTCTCCCGGCATGGCCGAGCCGGCGGCGCCGGGTGACGAGGCCTGGTACCGCAAGCCGGCGCTGCTGGGGTGGGGTGCGGTGGTGCTGGCCGCCGTCTGCTACATCCCGTTCTCCTTCTGACGATCGGAGGTCGACAGACCATGAGCGAGCACCCCGAGCACCCCGAGCGTCCCGGACGCGGGGCGTACTCCGAGAAGGACGTCCTGCGCGAAGTCACCGAACTGGAGGGGAAGTCCGCGACAGCGGCCCGCCTCTTCGACATCCGGCGCATCATCGGCGGGCTCTTCGTGATCTACGGCGTCATCGTCACGATCGCGGGGCTCACCGACGACGACGCCGCGATCGACAAGGCCGAGGGCGTCAACATCAACCTCTGGACCGGGCTGGGCATGCTGCTTCTCGGCCTGTTCTTCCTGGCGTGGCTGAAGCTGAGGCCGATTGCTCCGCCGCCGGACGTGGTGGTGGAGGACGACTCCACGCAGTGACGCCCGGCGGGGGCGGGCCTCGCGTTCCTCGCCCCCGCCGCCCCTACCCGTCCCATCCCCAGGGGCTCCGCCCCTTCCACCCCGCCAGGGGGCTGCCGCCCCCTGAACCCCCGCTTCGGCCCTGAACGGGCCTCGTCCTCAAACGCCGGACGGGCTGGTATGCCTAGGGGTGAAGCCCTGTGGCCTCGTTCTCGAACGCCGGACGGGCTGGGATGCCTGGGCCGGCGTTGAGAGTGACCGTGGGGAGTGACAGCCCCTGCGGGTGGGTGGGGGCTAGGGACGGCGCAAGCCCGTCCTCATACGCCGGACGGGCTGAGATGCCTGGGCCGGCGTCGAGAGGCCAAGCCACCGCGGGGGTGGGCCGGCGTTTGAGGCGGTGCACCCCCGCGGAGCCGCAGTCGCCCACGGCGGGAAGGGGACGCGTCGGGGGGTGTCCGCCCGCAGAGGCCGGTGTCAACGAACGGCACCTCCAGCGCAAGGTCCAGCACCGGACCGAGGACGGACACCCCCCGGCGCGGCCCCGACCCACAACGCGCCCCAAGGCGCTACGCGCACCCCCACCGAACACCAACAGGCCGCCGCAGGCACCCGGTCAGGGCCCAGCCCCCGCCCCACCCTGCCCCGCCCGGTCCAGCAACCCCGTCCGGGCCGCCAACGCCGCCGCCTCCAGACGCGACCCCACGCCGAGCTTCATCAGAACCCGCTGCACATGGGTGCGAGCCGTGGAAGGCGCGATACCCATACCCGCCGCGATCAGCCGCGTGTCCTCGCCGTCGGCGACACGCACCAGGACCTCGACCTCCCGCGGAGTGAGCATCTGCAGCAACCGCTGCCCCTCGTCGTCCGGTTGAGCCACCGGATTGAGCAACTCGCTGAACGCGCCCTGCAGAAGCTGCGGCGCCACCGCCGCCTCCCCCGCCCGCGCCTTCATGATCGCCCGCTCGACGCCCTCGATGCGCTCGTCATGCCGTACGTAACCCGACGCGCCCGCCGCGAACGCCGCCGCTATCCCGCGCGGACTCGGCACCGGCCCCAGCACCAGCACCGCCACCTGCGGACGCTCCCGCTTGATCCTCACCACCGGGTCGAACATGCCGGGCTCCGCCGGCGTCGCCGTACCGAGCAGGCACACCTCCGGCGCCCGCGTGATCACCAGCTCCGCCGCCCCCGCGGCCGGAGCCGCCGCGGCCAGCACCCGGTGCCCCCGCAGTTTCAGTGCCGAGGCCAACGCCTCGGCGAGCAATCGGTGGTCGTCGACCACCATGAGCCGCACTCCCATCGAGCAACCCCCCAGTCCCCCCAATGGATCCCCATCAACGCCCAGCCCAGGACCGGCTGCGCCAGTCCGGATGACTCACTATGGATGCCCACTGGTCCGCGCGGACAGAAGCCCCCTCCCGGCTCCCCCGCCCTTCATGCCCCCGGAAGCTACACGCTTGTTCGACATCGCGCTCCCCCTACCGGTGAGAAGTGCCCCGGATCGACGGAATTTCTGGCTTTCCCCGCATTCGAGGGTGATGAGCGGTACGCGCACGGCCCCGCCCCTGAACAGGGACGGGGCCGTCATCACGCCCGACACCGATCGTCCGCCGACCGGTCGCTTTCGTCAGCCGGTCGTACCGAACGCGATCACATGCGACTTGCTCGTGTCCGAAGTCGTCAACTCACTCGCGTACATCGCCGACATGTACAGATGCCCCTGCGCGTAGATGATCTCGGAGTAATCCGGAGACATCCGGGTCTCCGCATCGCGCACCGTCTGCGCGGCCGGGTTCTCCAGCAGCTTCGTCTCCTTGAAGCTGCCGCCGTCGATGCTGACGATCTGCCCGCCCTTGTCGTACGGCGGACGCTTGTACGCGATCACGTTGCCGCCGTCCATGCGCAACGGCGTGATGTTGTACCCGTCGCCCGCGTCCGCTCGCTGCCCGGTCTGCTTGCCGGTGGCCAGGTCGAACGCGACGATCTCGTTGGTCCGGCCGCGCTCGCCGCCGCCGGCGTGCTCCTCGGTCTGCGCATAGAGCCGGTCGTTGCCCACCACGACGCCGGTACAGGACTCGATCTTGGTGACGCCGGGGCAGCGGGCCGCGTACTGACCGCCGGGCAGGGAGATGCGGTTGCGCAGCTTGCCGGTCTTGTTGTCGATGGCGAAGGCGTCCGTGATGCCGATGGAGTCCTGGGACTCGCCGAGTTCGGCGCCCACCACGAGCGGCTCGGTGGAGATCACGCTGGCGTACTCGACGCCCTCGGGCATCTCGTATTCGGAGATCACCTTCCCGGACTTCGGGTCGATGGTCTGGATGTGCAGCTGGGGCTGGGTGTAGGAGCCGCACTTGCGGACCGCGACCAGTTTCGCGCCGCCCGCGTACCCGAGGTCGTAGCAGCCGTCATTGGCCTTGGGGACCCACAGCGGCTTGCCGGTCCGCAGGTCGAACGCGGCGCCGCCCCTGATGCCGCCGGCGGCGACCGTGCCGCCGCTGACGGTGACGTTGTCGAACAGGATCGAGTCGCCGTCGACCTCGGCGGTCTTCGTCCACAGCTTCTTGCCGGCTTCGAGGTCGATCGCCGCGACCTGGGTGCAGCCGTGCGAGGGCTTCGCCTTGGTCGGCATCGCGGGCTCGAAGGCGATGGCCGTCAGATTGTCCTCGGTGACGTGCTCGGTCGCCAGGCAGACCGGTCCCGGCAGCGGGATCGTCCACAGCTTGGTGCCCTTGTCGGGGTCGTAGCCGACGATCTGGGCGACGCCACTCTTGACGTACGCCTTGTCGGTCAGCCACGAGCCGGACACGGTGATGCTGGTCTTGTCGCCGACATCCGGCGGCGGGACCCGGAAGAGGACGTCGGAGTTGGGGTCGGAGGGCACCTTCTCGGTGCCGTCGGGGAAGTCGCCGCCGCCCGCGCCGTTCTCCCCGCCGCCGGTGCCGCCGCTGGAGCTGCCGGTGTCGTCGGTGCCGCCCTTGTCACCGGAGTTGGCGTACCAGACACCACCGCCGATGATCAGCGCGATCACCACGACGGCCGCCGCCACGATGACGGCCACCTGGGCGTTGAGCTTCGAGCCACCGCCGGGCACGGCGGCCTGCGGGTACTGCGGCGTGGCCGCCTGCTGATAGCCGTAGCCGGGCTGCTGCGGTTGCCCGTACTGGTTCTGCTGCTGGCCGTCGTACGGGTTCGGCGGCTGGCCGTACGGGTTCTGCGGCTGACCGTACGGGGCGGGCTGCTGGCCCGGGTGGCCGTACCCGGCCGGAGGGGTCTGCGGGGCTTGCTGGGGCGGCTGGGGTGCCTGGGGATAGCCGTACGCGGGCTGGGGCGGCTGCTGCGGCGCCGACGGCGTCTGAGGTGCCTGCCCGGGCGGTTGCGGAGGCTGCTGCGGCGGCTGCGGCGCGCCGAACCCTCCCCCCGGCGGGGGTTGGTGGGGCGGTGGAGGCGGCTGGGTCATGGCGTGGGTACCTCAGGGGAGGGGGACGGCGGACGCGGTGGGGGCGGTGGGGAAGGGGAGAGCGGGCGCACGCCTCACTTGCCGTAGACGAGCATCAGCTTCTCCTTCGCCTGGTCGTTGCCGCTCAGCCGGGTGCTGGAGAGGAACAGGCGCCCGTCGGCCCAGTCGAGGTCCTTCGAGAAGAAGCCGCCCTCGACGCGCGCGGCGCCCGCCGGGTTCTGCAGCAGCTTGGTCGGCTTGGGGTTGCTGCCGCTGACCGGGATGGACACGACCTGGCCGCCCGCGTCGTACGACGGCTCGACGTAGGCGATGAGCTTGCCGTCCTCGACCTTGATCGGCAGCATCGACTCGTCCGCCGGGGACTTGACGCGCCACTTCTGCTTGCCGTTGGCGAGGTTGATCGCGACGATCTCGTTGGCGCCGGTCGTCGCCTTGGTCGGCATGTAGAGCGTGTCGGCGTCGGCGGCCACGCCGGAGCAACCCTGGAGGTCACGCTGGAGGATGGCCCAGCCGCACTGGGCGCCGATCTCCAGGGAGACGCCGACCTGCGAGCGGCGCTTGCCGTCGGAGGTGAACGTGGAGATGTTCCACTGCTTCTTGTCCTCGTTGGTGCTGTAGACGACCAGCGGGTCGAGGGAGAAGAAACGCGAGACCTTCCAGCCCTTCTCGAGCGGCAGGGTCCACTTGGCCTTGCCGGTCGCCGGGTCGAGCTGCTGCACCTCGTCGTGCTCGTTGGTGCCGGTGGCGTCACAGCTCGCCACGGCGAACAGCTTCTCGCCGCCCGCGAACGCGTCCGGGAAGCACTTGTCGCCGAACCGCGTCTTGTCCCACAGCTTTTCGCCGCTGTCGATGTCGTACGCCGTGCCGGACTGCGAGCGGCCCACCATCAGCGTCTTGCCGGTGATGGTCAGTTCGACGTCGAGGGTGCTGTCGAACAGTCCGCCCTTGGCGACCGAGGCCGTCCAGCCCTTGGCGCCGGTGCCGAGGTCGATCTGCTGGAGCTGGTTGCACTTGGCTCCGTCGCTGCTGCCGCCCATGTACGCCACGACGATCTTGTCGTCGGCCGACTTCTGCGGGGTGACCGCGCAGATCTTCTGCGGGAAGGTGATCGGGTCCCAAGCGGCCTCGCCGTCACCGAGGTTGTAGGCGAAGACCTGCTTGTACGCCGCCTTCACCGCGGCCTTGTCGGTGATCCACATGCCGGGGGCGTCGGCGCCGGAGGCGGGCGCGTCGGGCGCCTGCGTGTACCAGAGCACCTTCGACTCGCCGGACTGGCGGCCCGCGTTGAGGTTCTCCGGGTCGGCGCCGCCGCCGCTGTCGCTGCCGGAGTCACCGGTCGGGGAACCGGAGCCCTTCGGGTCGCCGGTCGGCTGGGCGACGGGCGTCTTCGGGTCGTCGTCGCTGCCCCGGGTCACCGCGAACACGGTGCCGCCGAGGACGAGCAGCACCGCGGCCACGGCACCGATGATGAGGGCGGGCTTGCCCTTGAAGGAGTTGCCCGAGCCGGGCGGCGGGGTCCCGGGGCCGCCCGGGTACTGCTGCTGGGGAGGGAAGCCGTAACCCGGGGCGGGCTGCTGGCCGTACGGGCCGGGTGCGGGCTGCTGCGGGTAGCCGTACGGGCCCGGCTGCTGCGGCGGTTGGCCGTAGGCGTCCGGCTGCGCGGGCTGACCGGGCGGCTGCTGCGGGTAGCCGTAGCCGGGCTGGGGTGCGCCGGGCGGCGGGCCCTGTGGGGGCGGGGGCGTCTGAGGCGGACCCTGCGGCGGAGGCGGAGGCTGCGGAGCATCCTGCTGCGGGGGCTGCGGTGCCCCGAAGCCGCCCTGGCGTGGGTCCTGTGGTGCGCCGAAACCGCCCTGCGGCGGCTGGTTGGGCGGCTGGCTCATGCGCGGTTCCCCCTTGTGACCGGTGTGGTGCCACGTCCTGTGCCGTCGCGTTTCCGCCACACCAGCGTTTCTCAGACTGTCTTCAGACGGCTCTTTCTATCACCCGCCACCGACAGCCCACCGAGCCGTCTCAGCCCCTGTTCCCAAGGGAGAACCGCCCCGTGATGTCCCCGTTATCCGCCTACACGCCCCCTTCACGCGAGGCGGTTCTGCGGCGCCCCGAAGGGGCGCGGGGCTGTGTCGATGTGCGGCTACCGCCGCGTGGGCGCGACCAGCCCCAACGAAGCCGCACCCGCCACCGCCACCTCACGCCCCACGGCGAAACCGCGAACCCGCCCAACCCGGCGGAGCGCCTACGCGTCGTCGGCGAGTTCCAGCCAGCGCATCTCCAGTTCATCCCGCTGGCCGGCCAAGTCCCGTAGTTCGGCGTCGAGTTCGGCGACCTTGGCGAAGTCGGTGGCGTTCTCGGCGATCTGGGCGTGCAGCTTGGTCTCCCGCTCGGAGAGCTTGTCGAGCTGCCGCTCGATCTTCTGCAACTCCTTCTTGGCGGCGCGCTGGTCGGCGGCGCTCCTCTCCGGCACGGCCTTCTCGGCGGCCGGGGCGGAAGCCGTGGCGGCGACCTGCGCCTCCATGCGGTGGCGCCGCTCCAGGTACTCGTCGATGCCGCGCGGCAGCATCCGCAGGGTGTGGTCGCCGAGCAGGGCGAACACCCGGTCCGTGGTCCGCTCGACGAAGAACCGGTCGTGGGAGATGACGATCATCGAGCCGGGCCAGCCGTCGAGGACGTCCTCGAGCTGGGTGAGGGTCTCGATGTCGAGGTCGTTGGTGGGCTCGTCGAGGAAGAGGACGTTGGGCTCGTCCATCAGGAGCCGGAGGAGCTGGAGCCTGCGCCGCTCACCACCCGACAGGTCCCCGACCGGCGTCCACTGCTTCTCCTTGCTGAAGCCGAACGTCTCGCACAGCTGCCCGGCGGTCATCTCGCGCCCCTTGCCGAGGTCCACGCGCTCGCGTACCTGCTGAACGGCTTCCAGCACCCGCACGTTGGGGTCGAGCTCGGCGACTTCCTGGGACAGGTAGGCGAGCTTGACGGTCTTTCCGACGGCCACCCGCCCGCCGGCCGGCTGTGTCTCGCCGTCCGTCCGCGCCGCCTCGGCCATGGCGCGCAGGAGGGAGGTCTTGCCCGCGCCGTTGACGCCGACGAGGCCGATGCGGTCGCCGGGACCGAGCTGCCACGTCACATGCTTGAGCAGCACCTTGGGGCCGGCCTGGATGGTCACGTCCTCCAGGTCGAAGACGGTCTTCCCGAGCCGGGACGAGGCGAACTTCATCAGTTCGCTGCTGTCCCGGGGCGGCGGTACGTCCTTGATGAGCTCGTTGGCCGCCTCGACCCGAAAGCGCGGCTTGGAGGTGCGCGCGGGGGCGCCGCGCCGCAGCCAGGCCAGCTCCTTGCGGACCAGGTTCTGCCGCTTGACCTCCTCGGTCGCGGCGATGCGCTCGCGCTCGGCGCGGGCGAAGACGTAGTCGGAGTAGCCGCCCTCGTACTCGTAGACCGAACCGCGCTGCACGTCCCACATGCGTGTGCAGACCTGGTCGAGGAACCACCGGTCGTGGGTGACGCACACGAGCCCCGAGCGCCGCTCGCGCAGGTGCTGGGCGAGCCAGGCGATGCCCTCGACGTCGAGGTGGTTGGTGGGCTCGTCGAGGACGATCAGGTCCTGCTCCTCGATGAGCAGCTTGGCGAGCGCGATCCGCCGCCGCTCGCCGCCCGAGAGGGGGCCGATGACGGTGTCGAGGCCCTGCGGGAAGCCGGGCAGGTCGAGACCGCCGAAGAGGCCGGTGAGTACGTCCCTGACCTTGGCGTTCCCGGCCCACTCGTGGTCGGCCATGTCCCGGATGACCTCGTGCCGGACGGTCGCTTCGGGGTCGAGCGAGTCGTGCTGGGTGAGCACGCCGAGGCGCAGCCCGCCGGAGTGCGTGACCCGGCCGGTGTCGGCCTCCTCCAGCTTGGCCAGCATCCGGATCAGGGTCGTCTTGCCGTCGCCGTTGCGACCCACGACACCGATGCGATCGCCCTCGGAGACGCCGAGCGAGACACCGTCGAGCAGGGCACGGGTGCCGTACACCTTGCTGACGTTCTCGACATTGACCAGATTGACGGCCATTTCTCTCCTGCCCAGGGGGATCGATCGACCCTCCAGGGTAGTCCGGCGCACCGACACCTCCTCGATCCGCGTCGGTACCCACCCCCTCGCCCGTGCTTACTCGCGCGTAGGGATCCCCCTGATTGACGTGACCTCATCAAAAACGTCACCGTAAGCGCACATGACAGGCCACCCCCCACGGCCCAGTGTCCGCGCACGTCTCCCGAGAAGGGGTCCCCTCCCCATGTCGTCCGTGCAGCACTCCCCCACGCCCCGCCGCAGACGCGTCGCCCTCGCCGGGCTCGTCTCGGCCGCCGCCCTGTTCGCGGTGGCCGCCGCGACCACCGCTCCCGCCTCCGCGGCCCCCGCCGAAGGTGTCATCCAGGGCGCCGACGCACCCGGCGCCATCAAGGGCAGCTACATCGTCACCCTCAAGGACAACGCCGGCTTCCGGGCCGCCTCCGCCAAGGGCAAGGCGCTCGCCACGCGCTACGGGGCCGAGGTCGAGCGCACGTACAAGAAGGCCCTCAACGGCTACGCGACCGAGATGAGCGAGACCGAGGCCAAGCGGCTCGCCGCCGACCCGGCCGTCGAGCGGGTCGTGCAGAACAAGACGGTCCACATCAACGCCACCCAGACCGGCCCGACCTGGGGCCTGGACCGCATCGACCAGGCGGACCTGCCGCTGGACTCGTCGTACACCTACCCGGACAGCGCGGGATCCGGTGTGACGGCGTACATCATCGACACCGGCGTGCGCATCACGCACAGCGAGTTCGGCGGCCGGGCCTCCTACGGCTACGACGCGGTCGACGGCGACTCCACCGCGCAGGACGGCAACGGCCACGGCACACACGTGGCCGGCACCGTCGCGGATCCACGTACGGCGTCGCCAAGAACGCGGACATCGTCGCCGTGCGCGTCCTGGACGACGACGGCTCCGGTACGACCGACGGCGTGGTCGCGGGCATCGACTGGGTGACCGAGAACGCGCAGTTCCCGGCCGTCGCCAACATGTCGCTGATACATCAACAGCTGGAAGCTGACCTTCTGAGACCCACCTGAGACACGGGAGTCCGAGACGACCGTGCGCCCCGGGGACCCGATCCCCGGGGCGCGTCACCGTGCCCGGTGTCAGCGGCGGGCGGCCGCCTCGCGGACCTCGGCGAGGAGGCCGTACATGATGTTGCCGGGGCACTCGGTGGAGAAGTAGTCGCGGTGGCCGCCGACCACGTTCGTGTCCTTCTTCGTGCCGTTGACCGGATTGACGTAGGTCACCTGCGCCTGCGGGTCCAGGCCCTTGAAACGGGAGATCACCTTGATCAGCCGGATCAGGGAGGCCTTGGCCGCCTCGGTGGGGCCCTGCTCCTGGAGGGTGCCGATCAGGGCGATGCCGAGGGCGCCGGAGTTGTAGCCCACGGAGTGGAAGCCGGTGACGAGGTCGCCGTCCTGGTTGAAGGCGGGGATGCCGTCGTCGCCGGAGTAGCGGCCCTCGTAGACGTTGCCGTCTTCGTCGATGAGGAAGTGGTAGCCGATGTCGCCCCAGTCGTTGGTGATCGCGTGGTACTCGTAGATCGCGCGCACCGTCGCGGCCGGGTCGGGATCGTTGTTCGGCGTCGCGGTGTGGTGGACCGTGATGATCTGGAGCGGGTAGTACGTCTCGGGCGAGTTGACCGAGCCGTCCGGCTTGAACCGCTTGGACTCGTCGGCGCCCCAGGCCGGGCGCGAGAGATAGCGCACGCCACGCACGCGTGTGGGCTCGCTCGGCACCTTGACGGTGCGGTCGGGGCCGTCGGTGGTGTCGATCGCCAGCGAGTGGACGCCGTCGATGTCGCTCGGTGCCTGCACCGAGTACGCCGTGGCGTTGTCGGCGGCGACCAGGGCCGTACCGCCGTTCTCGACGGTCGCGCAGCCGCTCGCGAGGGTCTGCCAGGCGCCGTCCGCGAGCCGGATGGCCGCGCCTTCCTTCGCGCCGGACCAGCGCACACCGACGTAGGAGGCGGCGAAGGCGGTGGTGGCCTCGCCGGTGCCGGTGGCGGCCTCGGTCCGGGTGGCGGGGAACTTCTCCGGCGTCGTACCGGAATCGCCGGTGCCGGACGCGGAGTTGTCCGTCTCGCCGGAGTCGGTGGACGCGAACACCATCGGCGTGATCGCGGCACCCGCGGCCACCGCGCCGCCGGCGGCAATCATGCCGCGGCGGGACAGGGAGCGCTTTCTACGGTGGGACGGCTGGGCGGGGGTGGGGGATTCGGACACGGAAGTGTCCCCTTCCAGAAGTGCACTTGACAGGGGGTGCGCCAGGCACGCCGAGGGCGGCCCGGGCGGCCTGGCCTGACGCCAGGCGCTTGAAACGTCAAGGGACCCTAACCGCCCCACCCGCCCCACGCGTACTCCGATCGCAGTACATTCGTGTGAAGATCGGGCGAAGACCCCTACTTGTGAGTACGGCGTTACGCTCCGGCGCTGTCCGTCCGCTGGTGCTGGTGCTGGTGCTGGATCAACGCAGCCGCCGGGGCGAGACCCCGCCCCTGGACCGCGGGTTCGCCCACCGGCATGTCGTCGCGCAGCAGGTTCTCGGGGACGAGGACGGCCGCCGTGACACCGCCGTTCGGCGAGGCGCGCAGCTCGACGCGCAGGCCCTGCCGCTCGCGCAGCCGGTTCACCACGAACAGGCCGATCTGCTTGGCGTCGAGGAGGTCGACCTTCTCGGACTGGAGCTTGCGGTTGGCGTCGGCGAGGGCGTCCTCGTTCATGCCGAAGCCGCTGTCCTCGATCTCGATGAGGAGCCCTTCGCGCATCCGGGCGGCGCGCAGCTGCACCTTGGTGCTCGGCGGGGAGAACGCGGTGGCGTTCTCGACCAGTTCGGCGAGGAGATGGATGACGTCGGCGACCGAGCCGCCCACCAGCGACACCTTCGGCACCGCCCAGATCTGCACGCGCTGCGCGTTCTCGATCTCGGCGACGGCCGCGCGCAGCACGTCCGCCAGCGGAATCGGGTCCCGCCAGCCACGCCCCGGCGCGATGCCGGACAGGATCAGCAGGCTCTCGGAGTGCCGGCGCATCCGTGTCGCCAGGTAGTCGACGCGGTACAGGTCCTGCAGCTCCGCCGGATCCCGCTGCCGCTGCTCCATCCCTGCCAGGAGGTCCAGCTGACGGTGCAGCAGCACCTGGCTGCGGCGCGCCAGACTGACGTACACCCCGGAGATCCCGCTCAGCAGCTCGGCGCGCTCGCTCGCGGCCTTCAGCGCCGCCCGCTGCACCGCCGTGAGCGCGGTGCCGACCTGGGCCAGTTCGTCGCCGACCAGTCGCCGCATGGGTGCCTCGGCGTCGATGTCGACGCCCTGCCCGGCGTGCAGTTTGCGCATGGCCTGGGGCAGGCGCCGGCCGGCCACCTCCAGGGCGTCGTTGCGCAGGTCGAGGAGCTCGACGATGAGGCCGCGTCCGACGAGCACGGAGACCAGCAGCGACAGCAGTACGCCCACCAGGCCGAGCACCACCGCCACGCCCGAGGCGCCGAGGGTGTCCCAGCCGAACGGGTCGGCCTGCGCGGCGGCCCCCGTTCCGGCCGCCGTCTCGGCCTCGGTCAGGTCCTTCAGCACCCCGGAGACCGCGGTGTCCCAGCCCGCGAGCGAACCGGCCGTCACGGCCGCCGCCCCGGCCCCGGTGTCCCGCACCCGGTTCTCGACGGTCCGCACGCGCGCGTACCCGTCGCCGCCCAGGACCTCCTCGTACGCCGCCCGGTGTGCGGCCTTCAGGTCGGCGACGGCGGGTTCCAGCAGGTCGCGCTGAAGAGCGACGGCGCCCACGAACAGCGTGTACTGCTCCTTGCCCAGCGCCCCGCGCGCGTCGGCGGCGCTCAGCAGCGCCTGCTCGCGCGCCAGCGCCTCCCGCGCGCGGGCGAGTTCGAGCACCACGCGCGCCTCGGACGCGGCGTCGGTGCCCTGGTCGCCGGTGAGGGCGCCGGTGACGGCGAAGGCGTGCTCGATGATCGCCGAGTACGCGGTGTACGCGGCCGAGGGTGCCCCCGCCTTCTTCGCGGTCGCCTCGGCGCGGGGCTTCGCCAGCCCCTCGGCGTCGGCCTCCAGGCGTTCGATGCGCCCGGGCAGGCTCGCGTCGAGGAGGGCGGCGTCGGAGCTGGCGGCGTTGATGCCGTTGCGCAGGGCGGTGGCGGCCTTGTCGGTGGCCTTGCGGGCCTTGACGAAGGCGTCCGGGGTCGTCGTGTACCGCATCGCCGCGGTCCGTTCGGCCTGCACGGCGGTGACGAAGTCGCCGACCGGGGTGAGCAGTTCGGAGTTGACGTCCTTGGCGCGCTCGGTGTCGCCGATGCTGGAGGCGGTCGTCACGGCGGCGAAGCCCCACAGCGCCATGAGGGACACGATGGGCAGCATCAGCAGGGAGACGATCTTCGCGCGCACCGATCTGGGTCGCAGTCGGGCGGAGGTACGGCTGGGGACGCGCATGAGGGGACCTCGTTCGACCTGGGTCGGGAGAAGCTCGGGGGTATGGGGAGCCGTCAGGCCGTGGTGGGCCGTGAGGCCGTGGTGAGCCGTCAGGCTGCGGTGAACCTCAGGCCGTGGTGAGTTCGACCTCGCGCAGCAGCTGTGCCGCGGCGGCCGACTCGTGGCGCTTGCCGGTCGGGGACAGCGCGACGTAGGCGGCGGCGAGGAAGAGGAACGAGCCGAGCAGGACGGCCAGCGGGAAGATGAACTCCGTGGCGGTGGCGCCGGGCAGGGCCGCGCTGCTGGGCGCGAGGGAGATCTTCACGGCGTACATGGCGGTGTAGTGCATGCTGCTGACGGCGAGCCCCATGACGAGCGCGGCGGCGGTCGCCAGCACCGGTCCGCGCACGATGAGCGTGAGGGTCAGCGCGGCGGTCGCGGCGACGACGGCGATGACGACCGAGGCGATGACGAGCACCGGGTCGTAGTCGACGTCGCCGTGCAGGTTGAGCGCGGCCATGCCGGTGTAGTGCATGGCGGCGACGCCGAGCCCGGTGCCGAGGCCGCCGAGGAGGACCGACATCACGCGTGAGCGGCCGTATCCGGCGGTGAAGACGCCGGCCGCGACCACGGCGACGGCCATCAGCAGGCTCAGCACGGTGATCGGGACGTCGAAGCGGATCGGGGTGCCGTCGACGCTGAAGCCCATCATCGCGATGAAGTGCATGGTCCAGATGCCGGAGCCGATGGCGAGCGAGGCGAGCAGCAGCCAGTTCCGCTTGGAGGCGCCGTCCGCTTCAAGTGCCCTGACGGTGCAGCGCAGTCCGAGCGCCGAGCCGACGCAGGCCATCGCGTAGGACAGGACGGGGGTGACCCATCCCGCGCTGAAGTGGTCCATGTGCCCCATGGGAGCTCCTCAGGAGTACCACCGGTAACAGACGACCGGGGGTGGCTGATCATGCCAGCCCTTCCCATGGCGCACAGTGGCGCGAAATGGACCATGAGGGGTGATTGTCGAACAATCAACTACCGTGAACTAGGTAACACTTGACCTGCATATCTATGCAGATCCAGGGGTTGCATTGGCCCAGGTGGAGATGTTGTGACGCTTTTATGCGGACAGCACGGTGGCACCCGGAGCCGGTCCGGACGCCGTACGCACCGCCCGACAAGTGCCCGACGACCGTAGGATTTCGGCCACCTTCAGCGCCGACTCGGCGTCGCGGGCGAGGAACGCAGTCGTCGGGCCCGAGCCGGAGACCAGCGCCGTGAGCGCGCCCGCGGCACGGCCGGCGGCGAGGGTGTCGGCGAGCTCCGGGAAGAGGGAGAGCGCGGCGGGCTGCAGGTCGTTGGAGACGGCGGCGGCGAGCGCGTCGGGGTCGCCCTTCGCGAGGGCGTCGAGGAGCGGCTCGGAGGCGACCGGCTGCGGAATGTCCGTGCCCTCGCCGAGCCGGTCGAACTCCCGGAACACGGCGGGCGTCGACAGCCCGCGCCCAGCCATCGCGAACACCCAGTGGAAGGTGCCGCCCACCTCCAGCGCACGCAGCTTCTCCCCCCGCCCGGTGCCGAGGGCCGCCCCGCCGACCAGGCTGAACGGCACGTCGCTGCCCAACTCGGCGCAGATGTCGAGGAGTTCCTCGCGGGAGGCGTGCGTACCCCACAGCGCGTCGCAGGCCAGGAGCGCGCCCGCGCCGTCCGCGCTGCCGCCGGCCATGCCGCCGGCGACCGGGATGTCCTTGGCGATGTGCAGGTGCACGGCCGGGTCGATCCCATGGCGCTCGGCGAGCGCGATCGCCGCCCGCGCCGCCAGGTTCGTGACGTCGAGCGGCACCTGGTCGGCGTCCGGCCCCGCGCAGGTCACGCGCAGTTCCCCGGCCGGGGCCACGGTGACCTCGTCGTACAGGCCGACCGCGAGAAAGACGTTGGCCAGGTCATGGAACCCGTCGGGGCGGGCGGCGCCCACCGCGAGCTGGACGTTGACCTTGGCGGGGACACGTACGGTGACGCTCGCGCTCACTTACTCGGACTCCTTGTCCCGGCCGGCGGCTTCCTTGTGCTCCGCGATGCGCACGAACTCCTCGACCGTCAGCGCCTCTCCACGCGCCTGCGGCGAGACCCCGGCCGCCACGAGCGCCGCCTCGGCCGCCGCCGCCGAGCCCGCCCACCCGGCGAGCGCGGCGCGCAGCGTCTTGCGGCGCTGGGCGAAGGCGGCGTCGATGACGGCGAAGACCTCACGCCGCGAGGCGGTCGTCTTGATCGGCTCGGCGCGCCGGGTCAGCGCCACCAGCCCGCTGTCGACGTTCGGCGCGGGCCAGAAGACATTGCGCCCGATGGCACCGGCCCGCTTGACCTCGGCGTACCAGTTGGCCTTCACGGACGGCACGCCGTACACCTTGGAGCCGGGCGCGGCGGCCAGGCGGTCGGCGACCTCCGACTGCACCATGACGAGGGTGCGTTCGATGCTCGGGAAGGTCTCCAGCATGTGCAGCAGCACCGGGACCGCCACGTTGTAGGGGAGGTTCGCGACCAGGGCGGTGGGCGGCGGGCCCGGGAGTTCGGTGACGTGCATCGCGTCGGTGTGCACCAGCGCGAAACGGTCGGCGCGCTCCGGCATGCGGGCCGCGATGGTCGCGGGGAGCGCGGCGGCCAGTACGTCGTCGATCTCGACGGCGGTGACGCGGTCGGCCACCTCCAGCAGGGCGAGGGTGAGCGAGCCGAGCCCCGGGCCGACCTCGACGACCACGTCGTCGGGGCGGACCTCCGCGGTGCGGACGATACGGCGGACCGTGTTCGCGTCGATCACGAAGTTCTGGCCGCGTTGTTTGGTGGGGCGCACACCGAGGGCGGCCGCCAGTTCACGGATGTCGGCGGGGCCCAGCAGGGCGTCGGGGGTGGGGCTGCTCACCCGACAAGGGTACGGGGCCCCGCCGGGCGCGATCGCACCAGCGCGGTCGCCCCGGCAGCCGGCCCCGGCTGCCGGCGGTCACCCGTGCAACCGCGCCCCGCAGTGCGGCCAGGGACTCGCCCCCTGCCGCACGTACAGCTTCTTCGCCCGCAGCGTCTGTTCCGCCGCCGGCGCGTCCTGCGGCCGCCCCTTCCCGCCGAGGTTTTGCCAGGTCTGCGTGTCGAACTGGTACAGCCCGCCGTACGTCCCCGACGAGTCCACCGCGTCCGCCCGCCCCCCGGACTCGCACGCCGCCAGCCCCTCCCAGTTCAGGTCGCCCGCGCCCTGCACGGACGTCGGCAGCGGCTTCGTCCCCACCTTCACCACCTGCGTCCGCGGCTCGCGCACCACCTCGGACCGGATGCGCCGTGGCTTCTGCCGGACGCCGTTGACGGTGCGCAGCGAGTAGGTGACCCGCCGCAGCCCCGGCTGCCCCGCCCGCTCGACGACCTCCGTGCCCTTGAACACCGAGGGATCGTCGACCCGCTCCACGGCGAACGGGATCGCCTCGTCGCGGATCTCCTTGCGGCCGGTGATCCTCAGGACCGTGACCGTCTGGCCGTCGCGCGGAAAGCTCTCGTGCGGCACGGACGTGGTGTCCTGCCCGCGCAGGGTGATGCCGGCCTGCTCGACCACCTCGCCCACGGTCGCCGCGTTGGTGCGGATCGTGCGCGCCCGGCCGTCCGCCATGACCGTCACCGCGCGTTCGGTGCGCACATCCAGCGCGAGCCCCTCGCGCCCGATGCGCCGGGAGCGCGGCGTCGACAGATACGCCCCCTCCGCGCGCACCCCCAACTGCGTGAGCGCCGCCTCGACCGTGCGCGCGGTCGTCCACACCTCGCGCCGCTGCCCGTCGATCGTGAGCCGCACGGGGCGCCCGTAGTGCACCTCGACCTCGTCACCGTTGGCGAGCGCCGCACCGGGAGCGGGCGCCACCACGTCGTGCGCCCCCACCTCCACGCCCTCCTCGGCCAGCAGTTCGGTGACGTCGTCCGCGAAGGTGTGCATCTCGCGCGGCTCGCCGTCGACGGTCAGCTCGATCGCCTTGTCCTTGGCGACGAAGGCGGTCGTGCCGCCCGCGAGGAACGCGACGACCAGCGCCTGCGGCACGAGTCTGCGCATGGGCCCGTCCACCCGCTCGGCGGCTCGGGCCCGGTGCCGGCGCGCGGCTCGTCGACCACGCCGGGGGCGCACCACGGGCACGGGCGCCGTGGCTTCGGAGGCCTCGTACGCGGGGCGGTAGGTGTCCTCGTAGGCCTCGTAGTCCACGTGACCCACGTAGTCCGCGTAGTGATCGGCGTAGTCCGCGTAATCCCCGCGATACCCCTGGTCCCCAGGGTGACCGTGGCCTGCGTGGGTCCCCTGGTCCCCGTAGCCACCGTGCTGGCCGTGGCCGGCGTACACCCCGTACACAGGTCCATAGGTGTCCGTACGCGTCTGGTACGCCCCCGCCGGCACCCCGTAGGCCAGCGTCTGAGCGCTGTACGGGTCGAAGCCGCCGTACGCCGGGGGGTCGTGCACGGGGCTCGGGCCATACGTCTCGAACTGCGCGTTGCTCACGACGACACGCTCCAGCGGAGGAGTCCGGATCCGGATCGGGCCCACAGAAAGTAGCGGAGGCCTCGTCACTCTCCAAAGCGGTCCGACTACACATCGTGACGAGCGGTCGGGCGGGGACCCGGGCGAGCGTTATCCGCCGGTTATCGGTCAGTAGCCGAAGGCATGTGCCGTGTTCGAGCCGAGGGCCGCCGCCAGCACGTCCTCCTCGATCCCCCGTACGGCCGCCATGGCGCGCACCGTGATCGGAATGAGATACGGCGCGTTGGGCCGTCCGCGGTACGGCGCCGGCGTGAGGAAGGGCGCGTCGGTCTCCACGAGGAGCAGCTCCAGCGGGGCCACCGCCACCGCGTCCCGCAGATTCTGGGCGTTCTTGAAGGTGACATTGCCGGCGAAGGACATGTAGTAGCCGGCGCGGGCACACACCTGGGCCATCTCGGCGTCCCCGGAGTAGCAGTGGAACACCGTCCGCTCGGGGGCGCCCTCCTCCTTCAGCACCCGCAGCACGTCCGCGTGGGCCTCGCGGTCGTGGATGACCAGGGCCTTGCCGTGCCGCTTGGCGATCTCGATGTGGGCGCGGAAGGACGCCTCCTGCGCCTCCTTGCCCTCGGGCCCGGTGCGGAAGTAGTCGAGGCCGGTCTCGCCGACGCCCTTGACCTGCGGAAGCGCGGCCAGGCGGTCGATCTCGGCGAGCGCCTCGTCGAGCGCCCGGGCGCCTCCGGGTTCGCGCGCGCCCTGCCGGGACCAGCCGTCGGGGTCCCCGTGCACGATGCGCGGAGCCTCGTTCGGGTGCAGGGCGACGGTCGCGTGCACGGCGTCGTACCGCGCCGCCGTCTCGGCCGCCCACTGCGAGCCGCGTACGTCGCAGCCCACCTGTACGACCGTCGTCACCCCGACCGACGCCGCCTTCGCCAGGCCCTCCTCCACCGTGCCGGACTGCATGTCGAGGTGGGTGTGGGAGTCGGCGACCGGCACCCGGAGCGGTTCCGGGAGGGGCGGGGCGGCGTGCTTGTCGGCGGCGTTCGAAGGCATGCCCCGATCCTACGAAAGGGGCATGCCTTCTCCGCCGGCGCTCGGTCCGCCCGGCGCCCGGTCTCAGCTCGCCTTGCGGTGGAAGACGTGCAGGAGGTCGGACAGATGCCAGTGGTGGTCCGCCCCGTCCGCCGACTCCGACTCCGGTGTCGGCTTCGCCTGCCGGGGGATCGACCGCTGGGGGTGCAGGGAGTTCTGCACGGAGGACACCTGCCCGGGCCGCATGATGCGGACGACGTGGTTGTCGCAGTTCTGACACGTGGGCCGGCTCAGCGGAGACGGAACCACCTGGCCGTCGGCCACATAGAGGACGAACTCACGGCCGTCACCGTCTATGTGGTGCTCTATCTCGTACGACTGCTCCCAACCGTGCCCGCACCTCATGCAGGCGAAGGAATACGACTCGTGGACGACGGCGGTCGCGGCGCTGCGAAGGCCCGTGGTCTGCTGTGCGATCTCGCTCATGCCAGCTCCTGTGGTCCGCTGGGGGGACGGGTTGCGTCCCTTCGTCCAGTGGACTCCTCCGCGGCAGCCGGTGCACGCCATCTGTCCAGTGTTGGCGCCGACTTGGACGTTCCTTGCCGAAAGGGCCGGGTCCCTTTACCCCCGCATGGGGCGCACGCTCAGCCGAGATACGCCCTGCTCACACGGCGTTTCACGCCCCCGCGTTCTTCGCCGCCACAACGGCGTCGAAGACCTCCCGCTTCGGCACCCCGGCCTCCGCCGCCACCGCCGCGATGGCCTCCTTGCGCCGCTCCCCCGCCTCTTCCCGCACGCGAACCCGCCGCACGAGTTCCTCGGCACCGATCTCCTCGGCCCCCTTCTCGGGCGCGCCCTCGACCACGACGGTGATCTCCCCGCGCACCCCCTCCGCCGCCCAAGCCGCGAGCTCCCCGAGCCCGCCCCGCCTGACCTCCTCGTACGTCTTGGTCAGCTCCCGGCACACGGCGGCCCGCCGCTCGGCGCCGAACGCCTCGGCCATCGCGGCGAGCGTGTCGTCGAGCCGGTGCGGGGCCTCGAAGTAGACGAGCGTGCGCCGCTCCTCGACCACCTCCCGCAGACGCGACATCCGCTCGCCCGCCTTGCGCGGCAGGAACCCCTCGAAGCAGAACCGGTCCACGGGCAGCCCCGACAGCGCGAGCGCGGTGAGCACGGCGGACGGCCCCGGTACGGCGGTGACGCGGATGTCCTTCTCGACGGCCGCGGCGACCAGCCGGTACCCGGGATCCGACACCGACGGCATCCCCGCGTCCGTCACCAGCAGCACCCGTGAGCCCTCCAGGAGCGCCTCGACCAGCTCGGGCGTACGGGCCGACTCGTTGCCCTCGAAGTACGACACGACGCGCCCGGCCGGCTGCACGCCCAGCGCCTGGGTGAGCCGCCGCAGCCGCCGGGTGTCCTCGGCGGCGACCACGTCCGCGCCGGCCAGCTCCTCGGCGAGCCGGGGCGGGGCGTCCTTGATGTCGCCGATGGGGGTGCCTGCCAAAACAAGGGTTCCTGTCACGTTTCCATCCTCGCAGGGCGCATCCACGGGACTCCCACAGACGTGTTCCCTACGATGGCGCGGTGACCAGTACCGCGTCCTCCACGGACACCCGGCAGGGCCAGGCGACCCACGAGCAGCAGCCGTCGTGGCAGCAGCGGCTGCGCCGATTCGGCTACACGGCGACGCCCAGAAGCGACGTACGCGACCGGCTCGTGCCGCCGTATGTCCAGCCCAGCCCGCGGTTGTGGCAGTTCCTCGGCGTCTCGCGGCCGCTCGCCGAGCGGATCGCGCGCTGGTCCGGCTGGGGCGGTCCGCTGCTGGTGACGCTGCTCGCGGGAGTGCTGCGGTTCTGGAACCTGGGCAGCCCGAAGAAGGTGATATTCGACGAGACGTACTACGCCAAGGACGCCTGGGCGCTCGTCCACCGCGGCTTCGAGGTCAACTGGGACAAGAACGCCAACGACCTGATCCTGTCGAGCAACGGTCACGTCCCGATCCCCACGGACGCGGCGTACGTCGTGCATCCGCCGGTCGGCAAGTACGTCATCGGGCTCGGCGAGCTGATGTTCGGGTTCAACCCGTTCGGCTGGCGGTTCATGACGGCGCTGCTGGGCACGCTGGCCGTCCTGATGCTGTGCCGCATCGGCCGCCGTATCTTCCGCTCGACCTTCCTGGGCTGCCTCGCGGGCACGCTGATGGCGGTGGACGGGCTGGCCTTCGTGATGGCCCGCACCTCGCTGCTCGACGGGGTGCTGATGTTCTTCGTGCTGGCGGCGTTCGGCTGCCTCGTCCTCGACCGGGACCGGGCTCGCGCGAAACTCGCGGCCGCGCTGCCGGCCGACGCCGACGGCCGGGTCCGCCCCGACGCCCACACCGCCGAGACGCTGCGCCTCGGCCGGCGCCCCTATCGCTGGCTGGCCGGTCTGATGCTGGGCCTGGCCATCGGCACCAAGTGGAACGGCCTGTACTTCCTGGTCGCGTTCGGCCTGATGACGGTCCTGTGGGACGTCGGCGCCCGCAAGGTCGCCGGTGCCCGCTTCCCGTACACCACGGTGCTCAAGCGCGACCTGGGCTTCGCCTTCCTGGCGACCGTGCCGGTGGCGATCGTCACGTACCTCGTGTCGTGGACGGGCTGGATCCTCTCGCCCACCGACGGCAGCGGCGGCTACTACCGCGACTGGGCGAGCGCCGACGGCCGTACCAGCAGCTGGTCGTGGCTGTTCCCCGACTGGTGGCTCAGCCTGTGGCACTACGAGCACCAGGTGTACGAGTTCCACGTCGGCCTGTCGTCCCCGCACACCTACCAGTCCAACCCGTGGAGCTGGATCGTCGACGGCCGCCCGGTGTCGTTCTTCTACGAGTCGCCCCTGCCCGGCAAGGACGGCTGCCCCGCCGACGCGGGCGAGAAGTGCGCGCGCGAGGTCCTGGCGATCGGCACGCCGCTGCTGTGGTGGGTGGCGGCCTTCGCCGTCCTGTACATCCTGTGGCGCTGGCTCTTCCGCCGCGACTGGCGAGCGGGCGCCATCGCCTGCGGCGTCGTGGCCGGCTACGCCCCCTGGTTCCTCTACCAGGAACGCACCATCTTCTTCTTCTACGCCGTCGTCTTCCTCCCCTTCCTCTGCCTGGCCGTGGCCATGCTCCTCGGCGCGATCATCGGCCCCCCGGGCGCAGGCGAGACCCGCCGGGTGGTGGGGGCGACGGGCGCGGGCGTCCTGGTACTGCTGATCGCCTGGAACTTCATCTACTTCTGGCCGATCCACACGGGCACGGCGATCCCGATCGACGACTGGCGGTCGCGGATGTGGCTGGACACATGGGTCTGACTTGCGTAACAGGAACAGGCGATGATCGTTCACCGAGCATGAACGCAACCAAACGGACACTTGCTGTCATCGCCCTCGCCGGAGCCGCGGTCATGTCGGTCACCGCCGTCGCCAACGCCGACACCCGCGACTCGAAGTCCCCGCAGCCCCCGCAGACGTCCACGAACCTGGTGTACCCGTACTCGGCCGCCTACCCGCCGGGCGTCCTCCCGCTGGCGGCGGCTCCCGCGGCCGCCATCCTCGGATTCGTCAGTCCCTTCGGCGTCCTCTGAGGATCGTCTTCCACTGAGCGCTGCGGCTCGGCCGATCAGGCCGGTCGCGGCGCTCAGTCGCGTCTGCGGTGGCGGCGGTATCCGGACGAACGCTCTTCGGTCAATCCATCGCCACAAAAGCGGCCAAGAAAAGAAAACTCCTTCCACAGGTTTCCCTCACGCCACTTACAGTGCGGAGGACTGCAACGGGGAAACGGGGAGGGGACGCATGTCCAAGGGGGTCAAGGCTGCCGTCATAGGTGGGGTGTTCGCCGTGATGGTGGGCGGTGCCGGGTACGGCGCGTACAACATCATGTCCGCGTTGAACGGTGGCGGGGCGACGGGGCAGGGCGGTGAGCCGGCCCCGCTTCGGTCCGGGCCGCCGAGCGGGGACGAGGTCGAGGAGACCACGGCGAAGTTCTTCGCGGCCTGGGAGAAGGGACAGGCGACGCGGGCGGCGTCGTACACCAACAACGACGCGGCCGCGGAGACCGTGCTCACCTCCTACGGCAACGCCGCGCACATCACCGGCGTGAAGATCACGCCCGGCAAGGCCAAGGGCGCCACCGTGCCGTACACGGTGAAGGCCAAGGTGTCCTACGGCGGGAAGTCCAAGGCGCTCAGCTACCGCAGTCAGCTCACCGTCGTGCGCGGGCTCACCACCGGGCGGGCCCTCGTCGACTGGCAACCCGCCGTGATCCACCCGGAGTTGAAGCGGGACGACACCCTCGTCACCGGCGAGGCGGCGAGCCCGCCCATCGAGGCCGTCGACCGTAACGGCACCGTGCTGACGAAGGAGAAGTACCCCTCGCTCGGCCCGATCCTGGACACGCTGCGCGAGCGGTACGGCAGCAAGGCCGGCGGCTCGCCCGGTATAGAGCTGTCGATACGGCACGCCGACGAGTCGCCGGACACCTCGCTGCTGACCCTCGCGAAGGGCAGACCCGGCAAGCTGGAGACGACGCTCAGCGCGGGCGTGCAGGCGGCGGCCGAGAAGGCGGTGAAGCAGCACGACCAGTCCTCGGTCGTGGCGCTCAAGCCGAGCACCGGCGAGGTGCTGGCGGTGGCCAACCACCGGGACGACGCCTTCAACGCGGCCTTCGAGGGCAAGGTCGCCCCCGGCTCCACGATGAAGATCATCACCGCGGCGATGCTCATCGACAACGGCGTGACCTCGATGAACGGCCCGGCGCCCTGCCCGCCGACCGCGACCTGGCAGAGCCAGACCTTCAAGAACCTCACGGGCCTGGAGCCCAACGAGACCGCGAGCGCCACCCTCGCCAACGGCTTCATGCGCTCCTGCAACACGGCCTTCATCAAGCTCGTCGACGAGGAGCCGCTCACCGACGCCTCGCTGACCCAGGAGGCCGAGGAGCGGTTCGGGATCGGCCTCGACTGGAAGACCGGCATCACGTCCGTCGACGGCAGCGTCCCCGTCTCCGGCGGCCCGGACCGCGCGGCCAACGCCATCGGACAGGGCCAGGTCCAGATGAACCCGCTGAACATGGTGTCGGTGACGGCCACCGCCATCACCGGCGAGTTCCGGCAGCCGTATCTGGTCTCGCCCGAGCTCGACGGCCGCCAACTGGCCACCGCCAAGGGGCTGCCCGCGAGCACCGCGGCCCAGCTCAAGCAGATGATGCGGCTGACCGCGACCTCGGCGCAGGGCACCGCCGTGCAGGCCATGTCGGGGCTCGGCGGCGACATCGGCGCCAAGACCGGTTCCGCCGAGATCGACGGAAAGGCCACCTCCGACAGCTGGTTCACCGGCTTCCGCGATGATGTGGCGGCCGCGGCCCTGTCCCAGCAGGGCGGCCACGGCGGCGACGCGGCCGGGCCGATTGTCGCAGCCGTGCTACGAGCGTCCGGCTGAACTTATCCCCCGCGGCACGGGACTCTAGGGTGGTCGTCGTCGTTGGTATGCGTGAGGTCGGCGGGGCGGCGGGGGCCCCTGGAATACGCGAGGGATCGGAAAGAAGTGGGTAACAGAGGGCGCGTCGCTGAGCGACGGAAGACCAACCCCGCCGTGCTCGGCGGGATGATCGCCGTGGTCATCGGCGGCGCCGGGTTCGGCGCCTACGCGCTGTTCGGCGGCGGGGCCGTCGCCGACAGCCGTACGCAGTCGACGTCGTCGAGCGCCGACGACAAGGCGAAGGACGTCAAGACCGGCCCGCTGTCGGCGGCCGAGGTCACGTCCGCGGCCCGGGAGTTCCTCACCGCCTGGCAGCAGGGCAAGGTGACCGAGGCGGCCGCCGCCACGGACGACTCGGCGGCCGCCCAGGCCCTGCTGGCCGGCTACACCAAGGACGCCCACGTCAAGGACGTCACCCTCACCGCCGGCACCCGCACCGGCGACAAGGTCCCCTTCTCCGTGAAGGGCACGGTGTCGTACAAGGGCACCGAGAAGCCGCTGGCGTACGACAGTTCACTCACCGTCGTCCGCCGCGCCGAGGACGGCAAGCCGCTCGTCGAGTGGCACTCCGCGATCGTCCACCCCGACCTCGAGGACGGCGACAAGCTGGTCACCGGCGAGTCCGGCACCCCGCCGGTCAAGGCCCTCGACCGGGACGGCGGCGAGCTGACGGAGAAGGAGTACCCGTCGCTGGGCTCGGTCCTGGACGGGCTGCGCGAGAAGTACGGCGAGAAGGCGGGCGGCAAGGCGGGCGTCGAGCTGCAGGTGATCCGGGGCAAGGAGTCCCAGAAGGCCGAGCTGTCCGACAAGACCCTGCTGGAGCTGAGCAAGGGCACGCCGGGCACCGTGAAGACGACGCTGAGCCCGACGATGCAGGCCGCCGCGGAGAAGCAGGTCGCCGCGAAGTCCAAGGCGTCGGTGGTCGTCCTGCGCCCCTCGACCGGCGAGATCCTCGCGGTCGCCAACTCCTCGCACGGCTTCAACACCGCCTTCCAGGGCTCCCTCGCCCCGGGCTCCACGATGAAGGTCATCACCTCGTCGCTGCTGATCGAGAAGGGCCTCGCGTCGGCCGACAAGCAGCACCCCTGCCCGAAGTACTTCACGTACGGCCACTGGAAGTTCCAGAACGACGACAAGTTCGAGATCAAGAACGGCACCTTCAAGGCGAGCTTCGCCCGCTCCTGCAACACGGCCTTCATCAGCCAGGCCCCCGAGCTGGACAACGACAGCCTGACCAAGCAGGCCCAGCAGGTCTTCGGCCTCTCCATGAACAACTGGTCCGTCGGCGTTTCCACCTTCGACGGCTCCGTCCCGGTCCAGTCCCAGGCGCAGATGGCGGCCTCGCTCATCGGCCAGGGCGGCGTGCGGATGAACCCGCTGAACATGGCGTCGGTGTCGGCGACAGTGAAGACGGGCACCTTCAAGCAGCCCTACCTGGTGGCCCCGACGGTCGACAACCGCACCCTCGCCACCGCCGCCCGCTCCATGTCCGCGGCCACGGTGTCGCAGCTGCGCGAGCTGATGGCCTACACGGCGGCCTACGGCACGGCGGCCGAGGCGATGTCCGGGGTCACCGGCGACGTCGGCGCGAAGACCGGCTCGGCGGAGGTCGACGGCCAGAAGAAGCCGAACGGCTGGTTCACCGCGTACCGGGGCGACCTGGCGGCAGCGGGCGTGGTCCAGGCGGCCGGCCACGGCGGCGAGACGGCGGGCCCGATCGTGGCGGCGCTGCTGAAGCTGGGCGGCTGAAACTCAGCGTGACACGGGTGCGGCCAGATACGTCCGCCGCAGGAACCTCATCAGGGCCTTCGACTCGAACTGCACCACGGAAACGCCCTGGTCCGAGTGGAACTCCACCACGGCCTGCACCCGGCCGCACGGCCACACCCGTATCTCGCCGCTGCCCGCGGGGGCCCGCAGCCCCTGCTCCAGCAGGGAGCGCGAGAACGTCCACTCGTGTTCCCCGCGCCCGGGCAACCGCACGCGCACCGAGCGCGGGTCGGTCTCGGGGTCGTAGCGCAGGACGACCGGGACGGCCTCCTGCTCCTCCTGCAAGAGGTCGGCGTCCGTGACGATATGGGCTCGCGCGTACTGTTCGACTACCGACATCGGACGGCCCCTTACACTGCGTGACCTGTGCGAAAGCTGTGCCTCCGCTCCCCCTCCAATGTCGCATATCTTGCGGAAAGCGCTCCCTGGAGCCGACGTATCTCACATGTGCGATACAACGATGCGATGCACAAGCTCCTCGCTCTTGCAAGCCATTCGCATTAAGCCACTATCATCGAACGGTGCATGTACCCGACGGATTCATAGACGCCCCGACCTCCGCCGTGACCGGAGTGGTCGCCGCGGCCGCGGTCGCCGTAAGCCTGCGCGGCGCGCGCCGCGAGCTCGACGAGCGGACGGCGCCGCTGGCCGGCCTGGTGGCGGCGTTCATCTTCGCGGTGCAGATGCTGAACTTCCCGGTCGCGGCCGGGACCAGCGGACATCTGCTCGGCGGGGCCCTGGCCGCGATCCTCGTCGGCCCCTACACCGGCGCGCTGTGCATCTCCGTCGTCCTGCTGATGCAGGGCATCCTCTTCGCGGACGGCGGCCTCACCGCGCTCGGCGTGAACATCACCAACATGGCGATCGTCGGCGTCGTCGTCGCCTACGTCGTCTTCCGCGGCCTGGTGAAGGTCCTGCCGAAGACCCGGCGCTCGATCACCGCCGCCTCCTTCGTCGCCGCGGTGGTGTCGGTGCCGGCCGCGGCCCTCGCGTTCACGCTGCTGTTCTGGATCGGCGGCACCACCGACGTCTCGATCGGCAAGGTCGCCACCGCCATGGTCGGCGTCCACCTGCTGATCGGCATCGGCGAGGCCGCGATCACCGCACTGACCATCGGCGCCGTCATCGCCGTCCGCCCCGACCTCGTCTACGGCGCCCGTGACCTGCGGCAGCCGCTGAAGCTGCGGGTCGGCGGCGAGCTCGTCGACGCCCCGGCGCCCGAGGCCGCGCAGCCGGTCGCGGCCCGGACCTCCCGCCGCACCCTGTGGATCAGCGGCCTGGTCACCTCCCTCGTCCTCGCCGGGTTCGTCAGCTTCTACGCCTCCGCCAGCCCCGACGGTCTGGAGAAGGTCGCCGAGGACAAGGGCTTCGCCGAGTCCGCCGAGGAGCACGCGGGCGCCGACTCCCTGCTGGCCGACTACGGCGTCAAGGGCATCGACGACGCCCGTCTGTCCGGCGGCCTCGCCGGCGTGATCGGCGTCGGCGCGACCGTGGTCGCGGGCACCGGCATCTTCTGGGCGGTGCGCCGCCGTCGTACGGACGAGGCGGCCGACGTGTCGCCGACGAGCACGAGCGTCTGACCATGGGCGCCGGGCACGCGCACAAGCTCTACCGGCACGGGCACTCGCCCGTGCACGGCCTGCCGCCGCACACCAAGCTCGCCGCGACGTTCGCGTTCGTGGTGGTCGTGGTGTCGACGCCGCGGGAGGCGATGTGGGCGTTCGGCCTGTACGCCGTGCTGCTCGCCGCCGTCGCCTTCGTCGCGCGCGTGCCCGCCGGGTTCCTGCTGAAGCGGCTGCTGATCGAGGTGCCGTTCGTCGCGTTCGCGGTGCTGATGCCGTTCGTGGCGGAGGGCGAGCGGGTCGAGGTGCTGGGCATGTCGCTGAGCGTCAGCGGCCTGTGGGGCGCCTGGAACGTGCTCGCGAAGGGCACCCTGGGCGTCGCCGCCTCCGTACTCCTCGCCTCCACCACCGAGCTGCGCGAACTCCTCCTCGGCCTCCAGCGGTTGAAGCTCCCGCCCCTCCTCGTGCAGATCGCGTCCTTCATGATCCGGTACGGCGATGTCATCACGGACGAGATGCGGCGGATGCGCATCGCCCGCGAGTCGCGCGGCTTCGAGGCGAAGGGCGTGCGGCACTGGGGCGTGCTCGCGAAGTCGGCGGGGGCGCTGTTCATCCGGTCCTACGAGCGCGGCGAGCGCGTGCATCTGGCCATGATCAGCCGCGGTTACGCCGGTTCGATGCCGGTGATCGACGAGGTGACCGCGTCCCGGGCGCAGTGGTCGTACGCCCTCGCGCTCCCCTTCGCCGCCCTCGTCGTCTGTCTGCTGGGATGGTCGCTGTGACGGAACCGATTCCCTCCCTGGAAGTGGCCGGTCTGGCCTTCGCCTACCCCGACGGCCACCAGGCCCTGTTCGGCGTGGATTTCGCCGTCGCGCGCGGCGAACGGGTCGCGCTGCTCGGCCCGAACGGCGCAGGCAAGACGACCCTCGTCCTCCACCTCAACGGCATCCTGACCGGCGGCACGGGCACCGTGCACGTCGCCGGGCTGCCCGTCGGCAAGCAGCACATGGCCGAGATCAGGCGCCGGGTCGGGATCGTGTTCCAGGACCCGGACGACCAGCTGTTCATGCCGACGGTCCGCGAGGACGTGGCCTTCGGGCCGGCGGCGGCCGGGCTCAAGGGCGCCGAGCTGGAGGAGCGGGTCGACCGGGCGCTGGAGCGGGTCGGCATGGCGGAGTTCAAGGACCGCCCGCCGCACCACCTCTCCTTCGGCCAGCGGCGCCGCGTGGCCGTGGCGACCGTCCTGGCCATGGAGCCGGAGATCCTCGTCCTCGACGAGCCCTCCTCCAACCTCGACCCGGCCTCCCGCCGTGAACTGGCCGACATCCTGCGCTCGTTGGACGTCACGGTCCTGATGGTCACGCACGACCTGCCATACGCCCTGGAGCTGTGCCCGCGCTCCCTCGTCCTCAGCGAGGGCGTGATCGCGGCGGACGGGAAGACCGGGGAGCTGCTGTCCGACGATGAGCTGATGCGCGCACACCGTCTGGAGCTGCCGTTCGGATTCGATCCGCGGTCCGTGACAATGGGCGCGTGACCAACGACGAGGGCATCGGAGCCGAGGGCTCACTGCTGCTGGACGAGCAGCTGTGCTTCGCGCTGTACGCCGCCCAGCGTGCCGTGACGGCCGCCTACCGCCCGCTCCTCGACGAACTCGGCCTCACCTACCCGCAGTACCTCGTCCTGCTGGCCCTGTGGGAGCGCGGCGAGATGCCGGTGAAGGAACTGGCGGCAGCCCTTCGGCTCGACTACGGGACCGTCTCCCCGCTGCTGAAGCGGCTGGAGGCGGCGGGGCTGGTACGGCGGGAGCGGTCGGCGCGTGACGAGCGGTCCGTGCTCGTCACGGTCACCGGGCAGGGCGAACGGCTGCGGGAGCGCGCGAAGTGCGTACCCGGCACGCTGCTCGCGGAGACCGGGCTCGGCGGCCCGGAGGCGGAACGCCTGCGCAAGGAGCTGTGGCAGCTGGCGGCGAAGGCGACGGCGGCCGCCGACCGGGCCCGCTGATCTCGGCTTACCGATGGTTACTACCCCCTGGTAACAGCAATCCCATACCGGCCAGTACCTTGTGCACGATGTACTTGCGTACGTTCTTTTTGGGGGAGGGCCAACCATGAACGACGAGGACACCGCCGTCGACACCCGTCCGACGAAGATCATGTACGTCGCCGAGGCCACCGCGCACGGCGGCCGGGACGGCTATGTCACCAGCCAGGACGGCGAGATCGACCTCAAGGTCGCGATGCCCCCGGAGCTGGGCGGCGACGGCAACGGCACCAACCCCGAGCAACTGTTCGCCGCCGGCTACAGCTCCTGCTTCCACAACGCCCTGATCCTCGTCGGCAACCGCGAGGGCTACGACCTCACCGGATCCACCGTCGCCGCGAAGGTCGGCATCGGCCCCAACAAGCACCGCGGCTACGGCCTCGCGGTCGCCCTCAGCGTCTCGCTGCCGGTGCTGGACGCGGGCATCGCGGCCAAGCTGGTGGACGCGGCGCACGAGGTCTGCCCGTACTCCAACGCGACCCGGGGGAACATCGACGTCACCATCCTGCTTGGGTAGAAGGGCACCCGCACAGGCAGGACGAGGAGACGGACGTGGGCGTGAACGGCACAGTGGCCGAGGGCTTCGAGCCGGTCAGGGAGGCGTTCGTACGGAACTTCGCCGCGCTCGGGGAGCGGGGCGCGGCCGTCGCCGTGTACCGGGACGGGCACAAGGTCGTCGACCTGTGGGCCGGTACCAGGGATGTGGACAGCGAGGCTCCCTGGCAGCACGGCACCGCCCAGGTCGTGCGCTCGGCGACCAAGGGTGTCGCCGCCGCCGTACCCCTCATCCTCCACCAGCGCGGAGAGCTGGATCTCGACGCGCCCTTGGCCGAGTACTGGCCGGAGTTCAAGGCGCACGGCAAGGAGCGGCTGCTGGTGCGGCACGTGCTGAACCATCGCGCCGGGCTGCCGGTGCTCGACCGCCCGCTCACGCCCGAGGAGGCGCTGGACCCGCATCGCGGGCCCGAGGCGGTGGCCGGGCAGGCGCCCGCGTGGGAGCCCGGCACCGACCACGGCTATCACGCGCTGACGTACGGCTGGCTGCTGGACGAGCTGGTGCGGCGGGTGACGGGGCGGTGGGCCGGCGAGTGGCTCGCGGCGGAGGTCGCCGGGCCGCTGGGCCTGGACCTGTGGCTGGGGCTGCCGGAGTCGGAGGCGGGCCGGGTGGGCCGTACCGGCCGGGTCGACGGTCCCGAACCGGCGGGTGGGCTGCGGTCGCGCCCGAAGCGGTCGGTCACCGAGGCCTACGGCGACCCGGACTCCCTCACCCGCCGCGCGTTCGCCGCGATCACCCCGTTCCCCGACCAGAACGATCCCGCCTACCGCGCGGCCGCCCTCCCCGCGACGAACGGCATCGCGACGGCCGACGGACTGGCCCGGTTCTACGCGGCGCTGATCGGCGAGGTCGACGGCGTACGGCTCTTCGACCCGGCGACGGTGGAGCTGGCCCGGGCGGAGGAGTCGGCGGGGCCGGACCGCGTCCTGGTCGTGGGCACCCGCTTCGGCCTCGGCTACATGCTGCACGGCACCGCGTCGCCCCTGCTGGGACCGGGTTCCTTCGGCCACCCCGGCCGGGGCGGCGCCCTCGGCTTCGCCGACCCGGAGTCGGGGATCGCGTTCGGCTATGTGACGAACGGCTTCCGCAAGACGGTGACGGCGGATCCGAGGGCGCAGGGGTTGATACGGGCGGTGCGGGTGGCGCTCGGGTAGCGGCCGGGTCCCTCGGGCAGCGTTCGGTTCAGACGTGGATCGGGTGCGACGTGCGTCCCGACGCCTGGTCGATCTCCGCGTGCGCCTTGGTGAGCATCTGCATCGCCAGCTCGTTCAGCGCGCGGGCACCGGCGATCTCCTCACCGACGCGTGGCTGATTCGCGTCCGTGTGGTGCCGTGAGGCGTGCCCGTGGGCCCGTACCTCGGTGCCGTCGGGGAGCCGCACCATCGCGACCGCCCTGGTGTGGGTCTCGTCCTCCTGGAACTCCAGCTCGACATGCCATCCCACTGCGGTGTGCATCATGACGATCACCTCCGGAAGTTCTGCTTCCAGGGTGCGCCTCGGAAGGGCCCGCCGACTAGTCGGGATCGGCGCCTAGTCGGGCTCGGCGAACTCCTCGGGCCGCGGCGCCGGGGCGGGGCGCCTGGTGCGAGCGGGGGCGCTGAGGGCCCTCACCCGGTCGGCGAGCAGGTCGATCCGCTCGGCGGCCTCGGCCACCAGGTCGGTGCGCAGCCGGCGCTGGTGGCGCAGCGCGAGTTCCATGGTGGCCAGCGCCAGGCCCGCGCTGATCAGCACGAAGACCGCCAGCGCGACATGGACACGGGGCCTGCCCTCCCCCGCCGCTTCGAACGCGAGCCCGGACGCCACGGCCAGGGCCGCGACCAGGGCCAGCCCCAGGCAGTAGCCGCCGAGGATCCAGGGATGGTCCTGGCACAGCCACCTCGGCCGGGAGCGCCGCGCCTCGTCCACCAGCCGTTCGAGCGCCCCCCGCATGTCCTCCAGCTCCCAGCCGGCCTTCTCGCGCTGCTCCCGGCAGAGCGGCGGCCGCGACTCGGCCAGGCGGAGCTCCAGCCGCGCGATCGCCCGGCGCAGCACCGGCCGGGTCACCCGGTCCGGCAGGCCCTGCGGCCAGCGGACCCACAGGTCGGCGTCGCGCCGCTCGAGGCGGATGTGGGTGGCGCCCGTGCGCGCGACGGCGAGGACCATGACCAGCAGCAGGGCCAGGGACCCCCACATGCCCTTGTCGCCCCACATCTGAAGCGCCGGGAACAGCCCCATGAGCACCAGCCCCGCGCCCATCGGCCAGGTCTGCCGCACGTACGTCCGGTGCTTGACGGCGTGCAGGTCGCGTTCCCAGTTGTCGATGGGGCGGCGGAGCAGGAAGCGGCCGACGGCGACCGCGATGAGCGGCGCGCACAGCAGCAGGCAGCCTCCCAGGGTGGCGTACAGGGTCCAGGGAAGGCCGTCCTCGTGTGCCCAGTCGTCGTCCTGGGGCAGTGCGGGGATCCCGAGCAGCGCGGCGCCGGCCAGCAGCGCGGTGAGGGCGCCGAGCCACCGCCCCGGCCGGTACTCCGGCGGTGGCGGCGGGACGGGCCGCCAGGTCCGGGAGACGTCGGTCTCCAGTACGGCGATCAGTTCCGCGAGGTCGTCCTCGAAGCGGGCCGCGCGCAGGAACTGGGCGTTGCGGTGGGCCAGCTCGCGGATGGGGTGCGGGAGTTGGTCCGGTCTCGGCGGGACGGCACCGTCCAGCAGCAGCGGGACGACGGTCTTGCCGGTGTGCAGCGCCTGGTCGATCTCACGGCGGACCCAATCCGCCTCGTCGTCCAGCCGCAGCCCGCCGGACGGGCCCCGCGACGCGAGCCAGCCCCGGTGCACGACCACGAGCAGTACCTCGCAGTCCGCCACGCGCTCGCGCAACGTGTCCGGGTAGCGCTGCCCCGGCACGATGGACGCGACGTCCCGGAACACCTGGTCCTCGCCGAAGTGCTGTTCGAGCCGGTCGTACAGTTCCCGCACGACGTCTTCGTGATCGCCCCTGCGGTAGTTGATGAAGATGCCGCCCACGCCGCACACCCTAGAGCGACAGGGAAGGTCCATGGACGCCCGTGAACAGGCTTGCGCCTTCTGCGAGATCGTCGCCGGCACCGGCCGGGCGCGGGTGGTGTACGAGGACGCGCACACCCTCGCCTTCTTTCCGCTGGCGCCCGCGACGCTCGGGCACACGCTGGTGGTGCCCCGGGCGCATACGGCGGACCTGTGGGAGATGGACGAGGCGGGGGTCCAACGGCTGTTCCACGCCGTGACGGTGGTGGGCAGGGCGTTGCGGGCGGTCCTCGAACCCGACGGCATGAACGTCATCAACTCCGCGGGGGCGGTGGCCTCGCAGTCCGTGTTCCACACTCATGTGCACCTGGTGCCTCGCCGGCCCGGGGATGCGATGGGGCCCATCTGGCCGCCGCAGGGCGGGGGGTTCCGGGACCAGGACGACGCGGCGGCCGCTGCGCTCGCGGCGCGTCTTTCGGCAGCGGTGCGGGGGCCGAGGCGGGACTGACGCGCCCCCGCCGCCCCTACCCGTCCCATCCTGAAGGGGCTCCGCCCCTTCGACCCCGCCAGAGGGCTGCCGCCCCCTGGACCCCCGCTTCGGCCCTTCGGGCCTCGTCCTCAAACGCCGGACGGGCTGAGATGCCTGGACCGGCGTCGAGAATGCAGCCCCCTCACAACGCGATGACGACCAGCGCCAGGTCGGCGAGCAACAAGGGCGCGTAGAACAGCAGTAACGTCGGCGTGAGCCAGACCTCCGGCCAGGGCATTCTCGACAGGTACGGCGCCACGTTCATGGACAGCACCTCGACCGTGCTGTCGGGGACCCGCGCGGCGTCGTAGAGCCGGCGGAAGGCTCTTTCCTGGCGCAGGAAGAAGCAGTCCAGGTACCAGAAGCAGAGCAGCGGCACCACGCCGACGGCCGCGAGCTGCCAGCTGAGTCGGCTGGCGGAGAGCGCGAGCAGACCGGCGGCGAGGGTCAGCGCCCAGCCCTTGACGAGAAACGAGTTGGTGCCCAGGCGGGTGATCGTCGCCTGGATGAATTCGAGATGCTTGATCCGGTCGGCGTCCAGCGGCGCCCTGCCGCGGACACCCGCGTCCGACGCGTCCGACCCTTCGCTCAGCGCAGTCACTGCCCCGCCCCCTGGATGAAGTTTTCGCACGTCCGATCGTAGTGGTGGAGCAAAGACCGCAACTCGGGATCAGTGAGACTCGGCACACTCGCTTCGGTGACCGGCTCCGCCCTGCTTCCATGGAGATGTCGCATTCCACGGAGATGTCGCGCGCCGGCCCTGGCCCAGCCGCCAACGCCGCCTCCCCCGTTCACCGCCGCTCCGGGCCACATCGAGGGACATGCGCTGCTGCTTCTCCGCCCACCTCCCCGCTCTCGCAGCACTGTCGGCCTTCCCCGGCCCCTGCGAGGTGCTGCGCTCCGGCGCGCGCCTCGCCCCCGCCCTGCTGCGCACGGCCTCGGCCGCCATGCAGCGGGCGCGCTCGCACCACCCCGACGACCTGACCGCGGTCAATCTGGAACTGGTCACGCTCACCGAGGACACCGCCGTCATCACCTGGTACACCGGCATCCCCGGCACCGACGACGGCCTGGGACACCCCCTCCCGGCGATCACCGAGGGCGAGGTCGTCTACGGCACCCACCCCTCTCGGCTCAACCGCACCGCGTCCGAGGGCCGGCCGACCGCCCACCACCAGGTCGAGCTGACCGATCTGGAGCCGGGGCAGACGTACTACTACCAGGCCCGCTCACGGGGCGTGGCCGCCACACCCACCCCGCTGCACCTGGTGCGCGGCAACGCGGTGGGCACCTCGACGTTCGGGTTCGGTACGGGCGGCGGGCCGTACTCCTTCACCACCCCGCAGCCCCCGCCCGGCCGGCACCTGCTGTCGGTCGCGCTCTGCAACGACCTGCACCTCGGCGAGACCACCGCGGGCCTGGTCGGCGGCCTGCCGCTGCTGCGCGGGGTGGTGCAGCAGCCGGGGCGGGCGCCCTATCCGGAGCTGATGAGCCGAGCCCTGGTCGAGGAGGCCCGGCGGCGCGGGGCGGACCTGCTGCTGGCCGGCGGCGACATCTCGGCCGGCGGAGCCGCGCACGACCTGCGCGAGGCCCGGCGGATCCTGGACGGCTTCGGCACGCACGGGCGGGACTACTTCGTCGTACGCGGCAACCACGACCGCTCCCGGGACACCGGCACCTTCCGCACGGCCTTCCCGGGCGGCGACGGCGACGACGGGCCGGGGTACTTCGCCCGTGACCTCGGCGGGCTGCGGATCATCGGCCTGGACACGTACGCCAAGTCCGGCAACGGCGCCGACGCGGGCGGGCTCGGGGCCGAGCAACTGGCGTGGTTCCGGGCGAGGTTGAGGCAGGCTCCGGATCAGCCGACGCTCGTCTTCGGCCATCATCCGCTGACCGTGCGGGACTCGGTCTTCCCGGTGACCCGCGGGCAGTGCCTGGAGCGCCGCCAGGCCCGCGCCGTCGTGGACGCCTACGCGTCCGCCCCCGGCGTCTTCCTCCACCACGCGGGCCACACGCACCGCAACAAGCGCACCGTGCTGACGCGGGCCCCGCACGTCACCCAGCAGGAGGTCGCCGCCGCCAAGGAGTACCCCGGCGGTTTCACCCTGCTGCGCATCCACTCCGGCGGCTACGCCCTCAACCACTACAAGTCCGGTGACCTGGCGGCCCGGCAGTGGAGCGAGCGCAGCCGCCGGGTGGCCGCGGGGCTTTGGCCGCACCACGCCCTGGGCCGGTCGGTCACCGACCGCAACAGCGTGACCGCGCACGACCTGTCGGGAGTCACGGTCTCACGGAGCGTGAATCGCACGTAACGGCGAGTGTCCGTAGCATCGAGGCATGGCGACCCTCTGGGACCTCATGCGGGACTGCATCCCCGACGACCACGCCCGTCAGGTCACCTCGCGCTACTACGTCGACGAGGTGATGGGCGCCCCCGGCGCCCCCGGCGTGGTCGTCGATCTGGGGTGCGGCCGGGGCACGTCGGCCGCGCTCTTCCGCAAGCACGCCCCGCGGGTGCGGTGGATCGGCATCGACATCCGGGACTCCCCGGAGGCCGGCCAGCGCACCCCCGGCGGTGACCCGGTGGTGCACTACGACGGCGTCCATCTCCCACTCGGTTCGGACTCGACTCCGCTGATCTACTCGCACCAGGTCTTCGAACACGTCGCCCGTCCACGGGAACTGCTGGCGGAGATCGCCCGAGTGCTGGAACCCGGTGGGCATTTCATCGGATCAACATCCCAATTCGAGCCGTACCACTCCTTCAGCCTGTGGAACTACACCCCGTACGGCTTCCGGGTCCTGGTCGAGGAGGCGGGGCTCGCGCTGCGGGAGATCCGGCCCTCGCTCGACGGAGTGGCGCTGATCATGCGGAGTTACCTGGGCCGGCCGCCGGAGTACAGCCGCTACTGGGACGAACAGTCCCCGCTCAACACCGAGATCGACCAGTGGGCGAAGGACGGCCGCCGCAGGACGGCCCTGGTGAACCTGCGCAAGCTGACGTACTGCGGCCAGTTCGCGTTCCGGGTGGGCAAGCCGGTCCTTGCGTAGGCCCTGACACACGGCCCTTCTAGTGCAAGATCGTGAAACTCGGCGTGCCTCAGGATGATTTGGGGCCTTTCCTACTTAACCTCCCCAAATCGTAAGGGGTCGTTCCTTTTCACAAGGAGTCGATCCCTCACACAGCGCACCCACCTCACTCCACTCACTCCACCGGAGATGACATGCACAAGCTTCGCAAGGCCGCCGTCCTGGTCGCCGCTCTCAGCACCATCGGCTTCGCGGCCGCCGGAACCGCCCACGCCGACGGCAAGGGTCGCGGGGGCAACGAGTTCAAGATCCAGCAGAGCACCCAGTGCAAGTCCCACGACCTGAACATCGACATCCTCGGCGTGGTCGGCGTGCTCAACGGCGCGCTGGGCGGCGCCCTCAACGGCGAGGGCAACGAGGGCAGCCAGGCCACCAGCCTCGGCTCGAAGATGGGCTGCAGCAACAGCGCGTTCTAGTCCAAGTCTCCTGCCGCACAAGGGTCACAGGCGGTCAGCCGACGGCTGACCGCCCGCCCTGGTGCGAAAAACCGCCGGCCGCTAACTCGCGTGCAGCATCATCCCGATGCCCACCACCAGCAACGCGGCCCCCACGATCCGGGCGGCCCCGAACCGCTCCTTGAAGAAGACGGCCCCGATGGCCGCCCCCACGATGATCGAGGACTCCCGCAGGGCCGCGATCGGCGCCAACTCCGCCTTCGTCTGCGCCCACAGGACCAGCGCGTACGCGGCGACGGACAAGGCCGCCCCCAACAGCCCCAGCCCCGCGAACGGCCGCAGCACGGCGACCGTCTCCCCGCGCCAACGCCAGAGCGCGTACGCCGGGATGGCGAGGCCCTCGACCGCCATCAACCAGGCGATATAGCCGACGGATGAGCCGGAGGCCCGCACGCCGAGCCCGTCGAGGACGGTGTACGCCGCGATGCTCAGCCCGGTCGCCAACGCCGCGCCGATCGCCGCCCAGTCGGGCCGGCGCCCGCGCAGACCCCACAGGGCGACGCCGGTGAGTCCCGCACAGGAGCAGGCGATCCCGGCGGCCGCCCACCCGTCCGGCACCTCGTGCGCGACGAGGGCGGCGAGTACGGCGACGACGAGCGGCGCGGTGCCGCGCGCGATGGGGTAGGCCTGCCCGAAGTCGCCGAGCCGGAAGGACTTCATGAGCAGCGCGAAGTAGACGACGTGCACGAGGGCGGACGCGATGAGATACGGCCACGCCCCCGCCGCCGGGAACTCCCCGAAGGTCATGAGCGCCAGCCCGATCAGCACCCCGCCGCCATTGATGAGCGTGAACGCGACCAGCTTGTCGGTGATCCGGTGGGCGATGGCGTTCCAACTGGCGTGCGTGACGGCCGCCAGCAGGACGGCGGCGGTGACCAGCGGGGTCACGAAGTGCGCGGCTGCTCGCGCACGTCCACCAGGGCGGCGCCGGCATGGGAGATGAGGTCCTTGGGTGCCATGGGGAAGACGGCGTGCGGGTTTCCTGCGGCGGCCCACACGACGTCGTGGTCGAGCAGCGACCGATCGGCGAGCACGCGCGTCTTCGTACGGTGCCCGAAGGGCGGTACGCCCCCGATGGCGTATCCGGTGCTCTCCCGTACGACGTCGGCCTTGGCCCGGGTGACCTGCTCGACGCCGAGTTCCTTGCGCACGAGCTCCACGTCGACCCGCGAGGCCCCGTCCATCAGCACCAGCACCGGCACACCGTCGGCCGCGAAGATGAGCGACTTGCAGATCTGGCTCAGCTCACACTCGATCGCGGCGGCGGCCTCGGCGGCGGTACGGGTCGCTTCCGGGAAGCGGCGGATACGGGGGTGGAGGTCGGTCAGGCCGAGCTCACGCAGAGCCTCGTCGAAGCGGGTCATGCTCCGCAGGCTAGCGGGCGGATAGGTGCATCACGAATGATTTCCAGGTGCCCGGGGCGACGGTGAGGTGGTCGGTGTCGGGGGTCTTGGAGTCGCGGACGTGGCAAAGCCGAGACGGTCCCGCTGCGCACCGGCTCGGACGTGACCGAGCGGAGCGTGTTCGCGTCACCGGAGTGAAGAAAGCCGGTGAGGGCGCCCCGTCCCCACGGAGCCCTCACCGGCCGGTCCACTTCAATGGTGAACGGTCAGACGCGTGCCAGCGCGCGGTCGCCGTCGGAGTCCGTGTCCTTCCCGGTCTCGGCGTCCGTGCGCAGGCCCTCGCCCTCCACGTCCACGTTCGGCAGGGCGCGGTCCAGCCACTTCGGGAGCCACCAGGCCTTCTCGCCGAGCAGGGCGAGGACCGCCGGGACGATGGCCATGCGGACGACGAACGCGTCGAAGAGGACGGCGATCGCGAGGCCGAAGCCGATCATCTTGACCATCGACTCGCTGGCTCCGATGAAGCCGGAGAACACCGCGATCATGATGATCGCCGCGGCGGTGACGACCCGGGCGCTGTGCCGGAAGCCGGTCACCACGGCCTGGGTGGGCCGCTCGCCGTGGACGTACGCCTCGCGCATCCGTGTCACGAGGAACACCTCGTAGTCCATGGCGAGACCGAAGACCACGCCGACCATGAAGATCGGCATCATCGACATGACCGGTCCGGTCTCCTGGATGCCGAAGAGGTCGGCGAGCCAGCCCCACTGGAAGACCGCCACGACGGCGCCGAGGGCCGCGAGGACCGACAGGAGGAAGCCGAGGGCCGCCTTCAGCGGGACGAGGATCGAGCGGAACACCAGGATCAGCAGGAGGAAGGCGAGGCCCACGACCAGGATCAGGTACGGCACGAGCGCGTCGTTCAGCTTCTGCGAGAAGTCGATGTTCATCGCGGTCGTGCCGGTGACCAGCACCTTCGCGTCGGTGTCGGCCTTGATCTCCGTGCCCGCGTCCCGGATGGAGTGCACCACGTCCTCGGTGGAGACCGAGGACGGCTTGGAGTCGGGGATCACGGTGATCGTCGCGGTGTCGCCCGCCTTGTTGTACGTCGGCGGGGTGACCGTGACGACGTCCTTGAGGCCCTTGATCTCGTCGGAGACCTCGGTGACCGCGTTCTTCGGGGCGTCGCTCGCCCGGGCGTCGACGACGACCATGAGGGGGCCGTTGAAGCCGGGGCCGAAGCCCTCGGAGAGCAGGTCGTAGGCGCGGCGCTGGGTCGTCGAGGTCGGCTGCGAGCCGTCGTCCGGCAGGCCCAGTTCGAGGCTGGTCGCCGGGAGGGCCGCGGTGCCGAGGCCGAGGACGCCCAGCAGGAGGACGGCCAGGGGACGGCGTACGACGAAGCTCGCCCAGCGGGTGCCCATGTTCGGCTTGTCCGCGTTCGCCTTGTCGGCCTTGGCGTTGTCGGCCTTGTCCGCGGCCGTCTTCTTGCCGCGTCCGAGGAGCTTGCCCTTCTCTCCGGCCGGCTTCACCTTGCGGCCCGCGTAGCCGAGCAGCGCCGGGACCATGGTCAGCGCGATCAGCACCGCGATCACGACCGTGCCCGCCGCGGCGACGCCCATCTTCGTCAGCATCGGGACGTTGACCACCGCGAGGCCGACCAGCGCGATCACCACCGTGAGGCCGGCGAAGACCACCGCGGAGCCCGCGGTGCCGGTGGCCCGGCCGACCGACTCCTCGCGGTCACGGCCCTCGGCGAGTTCGGCGCGGTAGCGGGAGACGATGAACAGGGCGTAGTCGATGCCGACCGCGAGGCCGATCATCATGGCCAGGGTGGAGGTGGTGGAGCCCAGGTCGAGGGCGTTGGCCAGCGCGGTGATCACCGAGACGCCGATGCCGACGCCGATCAGGGCGGTGAGCAGTGGCAGTCCGGCCGCGATCAGTGAGCCGAAGGTGATGACGAGGACCACCGCGGCGACCGCGATGCCGATGATCTCGGAGGAGGCGGCCTCGGGTGTCGTCTGGAGCGCGTCACCGCCGATCTCCACGGTCAGCCCGGCGTCCCGCGCCTGCTGCCCGGCGTCTTCGAGCGCCTCCCGGCTGGCGTCCTTCAGCTCCATGCCGGGAACCTCGTAGCGCACCGAGGCGTATGCGATCGTGCCGTCCTTGCTGACGGCGTGCGCCTTGAAGGGGTCGGCGACGGAGACGACCTCGGAGCCGTCGGACAGCTCCTTCACCGTCTTCTCGACGGTCGCCTTGTTGGCGGCGTCCGTCATCTTCTCGCCGTCGGGTGCCTTGAAGACGACGCGGGCGGTGCCGCCGTCCGCGCTGCTGCCCGGGAAGCGCTGTTCCAGCAGGTCGAAGGCCTTCTGGGCCTCGGTGCCGGGGATGGAGAAGGAGCTTGATCCGGCGCTGGGGGCGCTCGCCGCGCCGACGCCCGCGAGGGCGAGCAGCGCGACCCATATGAGGGCGACGAAGTGCCGTCGCCTGAAGGCGAGTCGGCCGAGTTTGTACAGGAACGTGGCCACGGAGGCGTCTCCCGGTCAGGTCGTGGGGTCGGTACTTGGGCAGGGCTGATCAGCCCGACGACGTGAGCGGATACGTCAGGTGGAGGGCATGCTGAAGGGGACTACGTCAGCTGAGGGGATTCGCCGGTTGAGGGACGCGTCAGTTGACGGGCACGCCGAGGGCGGGGAGGACCACGGCGTCGATGTACGACTTGAGGAACGTCTGCGTGGGCGGCTGGTCGTCGATCAGGGTGCGGGTGGCGAAGGCGCCGACGAGCATGTGCACCACGTAGTCCAGCGCCGGGCAGTCGGCGCGGACCTCGCCACGCTCGATGGCCCGTTGCACCACGCGTTGGAACTCGGCCATCTCCGGCTCGACGAGCAGTTCCTTGAACGCCGTCAGGAGATCCGGGTCGTTGTGCACCGCCATGAACAGACCCCGCATCAGCGCGGCGTTCTGCTGCATGGTGCAGTCGTCCTCGCGTGAGGTGAGGACGTGCAGGTCGCCCCGCAGGGACCCGGTGTCGATGTCGGCGATGCTGCCCGGCTTGTTGTGCCGGACCGCCTTGGCCACCAGCTCCGGCTTGCCACCCCACTGGCGGTAGAGCGTCGCCTTGCTGGACCGGGTGCGGGCCGCCACGGCGTCCATGGTGAGGGCGTCGTAGCCGACCTCCCGGAGCAGGTCGAGCACGGCCTCGTACAACTCGGCCTCGCGCTCAGGGGTGATGCGGCTGCGACGCCCTGTTGCGACCTCGGTCACCGTACTCACCTTCCCACTCCGAACGACACGGTTTCGTACACCACGAAGGTACCCCATCCCTCACCGAAACGAAACGGTTTCGTTCGCGTTCCGCTGGTGTTCTGGGTCACGCGAGTCGCTGTGTCACGAGTTGCCCAGGTACGTCCACAGGAAAAGCATGGGGAGGTGAGCTACCTGCGCCTACCGCATCTGAGCGGCGATCTGCTGTGCTTCGTGGCCGAGGACGACCTTTGGCTGGCCCCCCTCGACGGCCCGGGCCGCGCCTGGCGGCTCACCGTGGACCGCACCAAGATCGGCCACCCCCGCTTCTCCCCCGACGGCCGCCACATCGCGTACACGAGCTGGCGCAGCCTGGTCCCCGAGATCCATCTGGTCCCGGTGGACGGCGGCCCGGGCGGACAGCTCACCCACTGGGGGTCGGCGGACACCCAGGTGTGCGGCTGGACACCCGACGGCATCATCCTCGCCGTCGCCTCCCACGGTGAGCCGTTCTCCCACTTCACCTGGGCCTACAAGGTCAGCCTGGGCGGCGATCCCGGCCGCAAACTCCCCTGGGGACCGTGCTCCGACATCCAGGTCGCCGACCTCGACGGCGAGCGGAAGACCCTCCTCCTGACCGGCACCCCGCCGCACGAACCGGCCGCCTGGAAGCGCTACCGGGGCGGGGCCATGGGCCGCCTCTGGCTGCACGGCGAACGCCTGCTGGCGGACATCGGCGGCCACCTCCACTCCCCCATGTTCGTCGGCGGCCGTATCGCCTTCCTCTCCGACCACGAGGGCGTCGGCAACCTCTACTCGTGCGCCTACGACGGCTCCGGCCTGCGCCGCCACACCGACCACGACGCCTTCTACGCCCGGCACGCCTCCAGCGACGGCACCCGGGTGGTGTACCAGTGCGCGGGCGACCTGTGGATCGTGGACGACCTCACCGCGGACAGCGAGCCGCGCAAGCTGGAGGTGCGGCTAAGCGGGCCACGCGCGGGACGCCGCACCTATCAGGTGCCCGCCGCCCAGCACGTCGACGGCATCTCCGTGGACGAGACGGGCCGCGCGAGCGCCGTCGTCGTACGCGGCAGCCTGTACTGGCTGACCCACCGGGACGGCCCGGCCCGCACGATGACCGACACCCCCGGCGTGCGGGTCCGGCTCCCGGAGATGCTCGGTTCGACCGGCCAGGTCGCGTATGTGACGGACGCGGAGGGCGAGGACGCCATCGAGATCGCGTATCTGCCCAGGGCGACGGGCGACCGCGAGCCGCGCCGACTGGCCTCGGGCGAGCTGGGCCGGGTCCTGGAGATGGCCGCCGACCCCAAGGGCGAGCGCCTCGCGATCGCCTCGCACGACGGCCGGCTGCTCCTCACCACCGTGTCCGATGATGCGGCTGCCGCCGCGGGGACGGAGGACTCGAACGGCGAGGTCACCGAGCTGATCCGGTCGGTCAACGGCCCGGTGCGCGACCTCGCCTTCTCACCGGACGGGACCTGGCTGACGTGGTCGCACCCGGGGATCGGCCGCTCCCTGCGCCAGATCAAACTGGCCCGCATCAAGGACAGCCTGATCGTCGACGTCACCAACGGCCGCTTCGAGGACGAGAACCCGGTGTTCACCCGGGACGGCCGCTACCTGGCCTTCCTCTCCTGGCGAGGCTTCGACCCGGTCTACGACGTCCACACCGGCGACCTCTCCTTCCCCCTCGGCTGCCGCCCCTACCTGGTGCCCCTGTCCTCCGCGACCCCCTCCCCCTTCGCCCTGAACCCCGAGGGCCGGCCGGCCGCCGGCGGCCTGGACCCGGTGGAGGACGAGGAGAGCGGCGACCCCGGTACGACGACCGTCGAGCTGGAGGGCCTGGAGAACAGGGTCACCCCCTTCCCGGTCGCCGCCTCCAAGTACTCCGCGCTGCACCCGGTCGCGGGCGGCGGACTGGTCTGGCTGCGCTGGCCGATCTCGGGCGCGCTGGGCGAGACCTTCGCCAACCCGGACGACATGACCGGACGGCCGACCCTCGAACACTTCAACATCAGCAAGGCGAAGAAGACCGAACTCGTCGACCACCTCGACTGGTTCGCGATCAGCGGCGACGGGTCCCGACTGGTCCTGGTCGACGAGGGCGACCTGCGGGCGGTGCCCGCCTCCGAGTCCGGCGACAGCGACACGACGGTCTGGATCGACCTGCGCCGCATCCTGCACGAGGTGGACCCGACGGCGGAGTGGAGGCAGTCGTACGCGGAGGCGGGTCGGCTGATCAGGGCGTACTTCTGGGAGCCGGACATGTGCGGCATCGACTGGGACGCGGTCCTCGACCAGTACCGCCCCCTGGTCGAACGCGTCGCCACCCCCGACGAGTTCGCGGATCTGCTCCGCGAGGTCCTGGGCGAACTGGGCACCTCGCACGCGTACGTCGCCGCTGCCCGCCGCAACGAGGGCCCGGCGCACTACCAGCGCTGGCAGGGCCTGCTGGGCGCCAACTTCGTCCGCAGGGACGAGGGCTGGATGGTCAAGCGCATCCTCCCCGGCGAATCGTCCGACTCCAAGGCCCGCTCCCCCCTGGCGGGCACCGGCATCCGGGAGGGCGCGGTGCTCACCCACGTGGACGGCCGCCCGGTGGACCCGGTCGCGGGCCCCTACCCCCTCCTGGCCGGCGCCGGCGGCACGACGGTGGAGCTGACGTTCACCCGACCCCTCGCCCACCACCACCCTTCCGAGGAAGGCCCGTCGGGCCCCTCTGATTCCGCGGAGGGCGAGGCGGGCCGGGCGCGCCGGGTGGCGGTGGTCCCCCTGATCGACGAGCGCCCGCTCCGCTACCAGGACTGGGTCGCCAAACGCCGCGCGGTCGTACGGGAGTTGAGCGGCGGCCGCTGCGGCTACCTGCACATCCCGGACATGGGCGGCTCGGGCTGGGCCCAGTTCAACCGGGACCTGCGGATGGAGATGTCACGCCCCGCGCTGATCGTCGACGTGCGCGGCAACGCGGGCGGCCACATCAGCGAACTGGTCGTGGAGAAGCTGACCCGCACGATCCTCGGCTGGGACCTGACGAGAAACGCCCAGCCGGTGTCGTACGCGTCCAACGCCCCGCGCGGCCCGGTGGTCGCCCTCGCCGACGAGGCGACCTCCTCGGACGGTGACATGATCACGGCCGCCTTCAGACTCCTCAAGCTGGGCCCGGTCGTCGGCCAGCGCACCTGGGGCGGAGTCGTCGGCATGACCGGCCGCCACCGCCTCGGCGACGGCACGGTGATCACGGTGCCGATGAACGCGGCGTGGTTCGACGCCTACGGCTGGTCCATCGAGAACAAGGGCGTGACCCCGGACGTGGAGGTCCTGCGCACGCCCCTGGACTGGGCGGAGGGCCGCCACGCCCAGCTGACGGACGCGGTGGAACTGGCCCTGAAAATGCTGGAGGACAACCCCCCGGCGACTCCTCCGGACTACTCGCACGTCCCGGACCGGTCGAGGCCGAAGCTTCCGCCGCGTTCCAGCGAGGCGAGCCAGCGGCCGTCCTGAAACTCGGCGGGGACCTCGTCCTCCCCCGGATCGATCCCGCGGCGCTCCAGCTCGTCGAACCACCGGTCCCGCTGCGATTCGGGCAGGCGTCGTCCGCACCAGGGACAGAAGTCGATCGTGATGCTCGACGTGCCGCCGTCGTGGATGATCAGCCCGTACTCCTGGAACCTGGCGCTGAAGCCGACCAGCGCGTCCGGGCAGGCGAAGGGGTCGGCGTGCCGGTCGCAGCGCGCGTTCACGCGGCTGGTCATCGCCTCACAGCAGTGGTCGGTCATGACCTCGGTTCTCTCGTCGATCGGCTCACGGCACGTCGACCGGCTACGCGTGCCAGAGCGAGCTACGCCGATGACGCGCCGGTGGTACGTCCACAGTGTCCGCGGCATCGAGGGCGAGTTCGTCGCCGGTGGAGTTCACCAGCCTCAGGAGCTTCCCCACTTGGGCTCGCAGCCGCTGTCGCGCCCGGCGTTCCTCGATCGCGGACGACTGGGCGAGGGAGCGGTCACGCTTCCGCCGGGCGAACGAGTGGACGTCCACCCTGCGGCGAATCATGCGGGGTCGGGGCCTTGTCGACTCTCGTGCCGCGTCGATGAAGGAGCGGGCGCTGTACCTGAGGTCGTAAAGGACCACGGAGCTCGGGCTGTGCGAAGAGGGAAGGTGGTGGGCGGTGCGTGTCACGGGACTCCGATCGCAGCGACCGCCAGGTGTCTCCTGGCGGGCTACCCGAAGCCCGTCGGCCCTGTCGAACGTACGTTTCCCATGCGCGTGACCCTACAACGACACAACCGCGGGGCGCCCCCAGAAAAACAGGGGGCACCCCGCGTTCATCGAGCGCGACGACTACCGGTCGAAGTCCTGGTCGAAGCGCTCCTCATCCTGGCGGTCACGCATCCGCTCGGACTCCTCGTCCCGCTGCGGCCGCTGACGGCCCTTCTGCTGAGCCTGCTCCCGCGCCTGCTGCGCCTTCTGGCGAGCCTGCTCCTGCAGCTTCTCGGACTTCTCCTGGAACTGGTCCTTCATGCCCATGTGGGTTCACTCCCATAGTGGGTGGGGGGTTGGCCCCTCGCTGGGGCCTCGACCAGATTCACACGGCCGATAACCCCGCGCATGTCGATCAGTCACGCCGCGTAGTCCGCGCAGTTCGCTCCTGCTCGTCGGCCGCGCCGCCCGCCCCGACCAGCCCCGAACGCATCCCCTCCAGCCGCCCGGCGAACCGCCGCATCTCCCGCTGCCCCACGGCCCCGATGATCCCCGGCAGATACCCGCGCACGCCCTGCATCCCGCGCAGCCACCACTGCCCGTACACATGGCTCGACCGCCGCTCGATGCCGGCCACGATCCGGTCGACCGCCGGCCCCAGCGGATAGGTCTTGTTGGACGGCCAGGGCAGCCGCTTCCTCAACTCCCGCATGACGTCGTCCTGATCGGCCCCGCGCACCATGTCGGTGTCGGTCCAGGACAGATACCCGACCCCCACCCGCACGCCCCGGTAACCGACTTCGGCCCGCAGACTGTGCGCGTACGCCTCCACACCCGACTTGGACGCGCAGTACGCGGTCATCATCGGCGCCGGGGTGATCGCCGCCAGCGACGCGATCTGCAGCAGGTACCCGCGGCTCTCCATCAGCACCGGCAGAAACGCGCGCGCGGTCACCGCCGACCCGATGAGATTGACCTCGATGACCCGCCGCCACGCCTCCGGATCGGAGTCGACGAACGGCCCCCCGGTGGCGACACCGGCGTTGGCCACCACGATGTCGACCTTTCCGAACCGTTCCTTCACCTCCCGCGCCACCTGGGCCATCGCCTCGTGATCCGTCACGTCGGCGTACCAGTGGTCGCTGTCGCCGTGCAGCCGTGCGGAGACCTGCTTGAGCGCGTCCGGCTCCAGCCCGACGAGCGCCACGCTCGCCCCGCGCGCGGAGAGCTTGCGGGCGAGCAGCTCGCCGACGCCCCGCGCCGCCCCGGTGACGACGGCGACCTGTCCTTCGAGGCTCACCCTGCTCATGCGCCCTCCTTGACCTGCGTGTATGTCGTGGCTCGCGGGTGCGCGTACGTCGTGACGAGCTCCCGTATCCTCCCGGTCACCAGCTCGGGTGCCTCGACCGGCGTCATATGGCCGAGGCCGGGCAGCTCGGTGACGCCGAGACAGTTCGGCAGGGCGGCGGCCAGCGAGCGGGCGTGTACCGGCGGGGTCAGGCGGTCGGCCGTGCCGACGATCACCGCGGTCGGCGCCGCCAACTCCCGTACGCCGTGGTCGAGATCGAGCAGGTCGAGCACGTGCGACCAGGCGTAGCGCACCTTGCGCGGGCACGCGTGGACTATCCGCGCGCATGCCTCGACCATGTGCGGGGCCGAACCGGGGCCCATCGTCCCGTACTTGAGGATCGCCCTGGCGACCGGCGTGACCGGCCCGAGCGGTGCGCGGGAGCCGAGTATGTGCTTGGTCAGCCAGGTCCGCAGCCGCCCGGGACGTATCGGTACGACGGTGGACTCGGCGACCAGCCGTGAGGCGCCCGTGCTGCACAGCAGGACGGCGGCCGCGTGCTCCCGGAACGCCGGGCGCGGGGCGGCGGCCATCACCGTCATGCCGCCCATGGAGTGCCCGGCGATCACGGCCTTCTCGCCGGGTGCGAGCGTCGCCTTCAGTACGGCTTCGAGGTCGTCGGCGAGGGCGTCGGTGCTGCACGCCGGGCTCGCCGGGCTGCGTCCGTGGCCGCGCTGGTCGTAGGCGATGACCCGGTGGTCGGCGGCCAGCTCGCGGATCTGTGCCGCCCAGAAGGCGGTCGAGCAGGTCCAGCCGTGGGCGAGGACGACGGCGGGCGCGTCCTCGGGGCCGTGCACCTCCGTGTGCAGCCGGGCGCCGTCGGCGGAGACGGCGACGAGTTCGCGGGCGGGGGCGGGCGGGGCGTACGGCCCGGACTTCACGTGCATGAGACGGCTCACGCGGTCACCTCGGCGCTTTCCTTGACGGGGGCCCGCAGGACGGCGTACTCCGACAGATCCACGCGCCGCGTGGCCCGCCGGAACTCGGTCGTCGTACCGGGCCAGACGGTGGTGTTACGGCCGCCGGCGTCGAGGTACCAGCTGGTGCAGCCGCCGGTGTTCCATACCGTCCGCTTCATCCGCTCCTGCACCCGCAGGTTCCAGGCGGCCACGGCGCTCGGCCGCGCGTCGAGCGCCACCCGGCCGCCCAGGACGTTCAACTGCCGTACGAAGTCGGCCATGTAGTTCAGCTGGGACTCGATCATCAGGATCATCGAGGAGTTCCCGAGCCCCGTGTTCGGCCCGATGATGGTCACCCAGTTGGGGAACCCGGCGGCCGACGCGCCACGCAGCGCCTCCATCCCGCCCTTCCACGTCTCGGCGAGGGTCCTGCCCTCAGCCCCCACCACCCGCTCGGCGATGGGCATGTCGGTGACACGGAACCCCGTACCGAACACGATCGCGTCGACCTCCGCCTCACTCCCGTCGGCGGCGACGACGGTCGAACCCCGGATCTCGCTGAGCCCACTGGCCACCACGTCCACGTTGGGCCGGGCGAGCGCCGGATAGTACTCACTGCTCAGCAGGATCCGCTTGCAGCCGATGCGGTAGTCGGGGGTCAGCTTGGCGCGCAGGGCGGAGTCCTTGATGGAGCGGCCCATGTTGCGCTTGGCCAACTGCTCGATCATGCCCAGCTCGCCCGGGTGCTTGGTGAACGCCTGGACCTGCAGCTCCCGGATGCCCCACAGCAGCCCGCGGCGCAGTTGCGCGGTGAAGGGCAGGGCCCGGTGCAGGGAGCGTTCGACGCCACTGATGGCGCGGTCCATGCGGGGCATGACCCAGGGCGGGGTGCGCTGGAAGAGCGTGAGCCGCTCGACCTCGGGCTGGATGGCCGGCACGATCTGGATGGCGGAGGCGCCGGTGCCGACCATGGCGACGCGCTTGCCGCGCAGGTCGTAGTCGTGGTCCCAGCGGGCGGAGTGGAAGACCTTGCCCGGGAAGGAGTCCAGCCCCGGGATGTCCGGGATCTTCGGATCGGACAGCGGCCCCGTGGCGGAGACGACGAAGTCGGCCGAGAGCTCCCCGCTCGCCGTCTCGATGTCCCAGCACAGCCGCTCGCCGTTCCAGGTCATCCGCTTCACCTCCGAGTCGAAGCGGATGTGGGGGCGCAGCCGGAAGACGTCGGTGACGTGCTCCAGGTAGGCACGGATGTGCTCCTGCCCGGAGAAGGTGCGCGGCCAGTCGGGGTTGGGCGCGAAGGAGAACGAGTACAGATGGGACGGCACATCGCACGCGCACCCCGGATAGCTGTTGTCCCGCCAGGTGCCGCCGACGCTGTCGGCCCGCTCCAGGACGACGAAGTCGGTGACGCCCTCGCGTCGCAGCCGTACGGCGGCCCCCAGCCCGCCGAACCCGGACCCGACCACCGCGACCCGCACATGTTCGCGTTCGGCCATGCCTGTTCCTCCATGTTTCACCGGGAACTCCACCCGGAACCGGAACCATGCCAGTGAACACTGGCGCAATGGGAGACTAGAGGAGGACCGTACCGACCGGTAGGGGTCGAGCGACGACGTTTTGCATCAGCGGCCGCCGCCGCGGGTACCGCCCGTACGAATTAAGGTTCCGGAGTGACCGAGAAGCGTGAGTACCGCATGGAAGAGCTGGCCCGACTGGCCGGCATCACGGTGCGCACCCTGCGCTTCTACCGCGAACGCAAGCTGATACCGCCGCCCCGCCGCGAGGGCCGTATCGCCTGGTACGACGATCACCACCTGGCCCGCCTGCGCACCATCGCCGCCCTCCTGGAGCGCGGCCACACCCTCACCGGCATCGCGGAACTCGCCGAGGCCCTCGACCACGGCCGCGACGTCGCCGACCTCCTCGGCGTCGCCGCCCCCACCGAGGAGGAGCCGGTCCGCCTCACCCCCGAGGAACTCGCCGCCCGCTTCGAAGGCCAGGTCACCCCGGAGAACCTCGCCCTCGCCCTGGACCTCGGCTACATCGGCACCGACGGCGACGAGATCGTCCACGTCAGCCGCAGCCTGCTGGACGTCTCCTCGGCCCTGGTCCGCGAGGGCATCCCCCTCGCGGAGGTCCTGGCGGCCGGCAAGCGGGTCCGCGAACACGTCGACGACCTCGCGGAGATGTTCGCCGACCTGGTACTGCGCCACACCCACGAGGGCGACCTGCAACGCCTGCGCCCCCTCGCCCGGAGCGTGGTGGAGGCGGAACTGTCACTCGCGCTGGACCGGAGGCTGCGGAAGCAGACCGAGCAGACCGAGGGGGACCGGCGAGGCGCCGAGCAGGCCTAACGGTCGTAGACGACCGTCACCGGCGCGTGGTCCGACCACCGCTCGCCATGCGTCGCCGCCCGCTCGACGTACCCCTTGAGCGCCTTGGCGGCGAGCCCCGGCGTCGCCACGTGGTAGTCGATGCGCCAGCCGGTGTCGTTGTCGAAGGCCCGCCCGCGGTACGACCACCACGAGTACGGCCCCTCGACGTCCGGATGCAGCGACCGCACGACGTCGACGTAACCGCCGGCGGCGGGGTCGAGCACCTGCCCGAGCCACTCCCGCTCCTCCGGCAGGAAGCCGGAGTTCTTGGTGTTGCCGCGCCAGTTCTTCAGGTCGGCCTGCTGGTGGGCGATGTTCCAGTCGCCGCAGACGAGCACCTCACGGCCGTCGGCGGCGGCGCGCTCGCGCAGGTCCTTCAGATAGGCGAGGAACTCGCCCATGAAGCGGACCTTCTCGTCCTGCCGCTCGGTGCCGACCTCGCCGGAGGGGAGGTAGAGGGAGGCGACCGTCACACCGGGCAGGTCGGCCTCGACATAGCGGCCACTGTCGTCGAACTCACTCGACCCGAAGCCGACCTGGATGCGGTCGGGCTCACGGCGGGTATAGAGGGAGACGCCGGCGCGCCCCTTGGCTGCCGCGGGCGCGTGCACGACGTGCCACCCGTCGGGCGTCCGCACCTGCTCCGGCAGCTGCTGCGGCTCCGCGCGCACCTCCTGCAGGCACAGCACATCGGCTTCGGTACCGGCGAGCCACTCCACGAAGCCCTTCTTCGCGGCGGCCCGCAGCCCGTTCACATTCACAGAGGTCACAGTGAGCACCCCGGCACCATACCGGCACACTGGACGTTGTCCGATTCTGGAACCTATTGACCACTCTTGATCTTGAATTGATATACGGTATCTAGCATGCATATACGTCGCGTCTCCTTCGACCACCCCGACGCCGTCAAGCTCAACGACCAGGTGCAGGCCGAGTACGGCGTCCGCTACGGCGACGGCGGGGACGCCACACCCCTCGCCCCGGCGGACTTCGAGCCGCCGAACGGCCTCTACCTGATCGCCTACGACGAGTTCGGCACCCCCGTCGCCTCCGGCGGCTGGCGCGCCCAGGACGAGAACGGCGAGGGCAACGCGGACGGGGACGCCGAGCTCAAGCGGATGTACGTCGTGGAGGGGATGCGCGGGCGGGGCCTGGCGAGACGCATCCTGGCCGCGCTGGAGGAGGACGCGCGGGCGGCGGGCCGCATCCGCATGGTGCTGGAGACCGGCGCCAAGCAGCCGGAGGCGGTGGCCCTGTACACGTCCAGCGGGTACGAGCCGTGCGCGAAGTTCGGCTACTACCGCTTCCACGAGCTGAGCCTGTGTTACGCCAAGGCGCTGTGAGCGGTCAGCTCCGTGCGGCGTTGATGCGGTAGACGTCCCGCACGCAGAGGTTGAGGGCGGCGGAGGCGAAGACGAGCCCGGCACACGCCACCAGCACCGTCCGGTGGTCCCAGATTCCGGCCGCGAGGGCGGTCAGCAGATAGCCGAGCGGAATCGCCAGCCGCTCCCCGACACTGTTGAACGCGCTCATGCGCCCCAACTCGCCCTGCGGCACATGCTGCTGGAAGGCGGTCGTCCACGCGACGATCGCCACGTCCAGCCCGACGCCCGCGAGCAGGGCGGTCAACAGCAGCCAGGGCAGCGGCAGTCCCCAGCCCATGACGAGCAGGGGGACGGCCATGGGCAGACAGGCCGCGACAGCCACCGCGAGCAGCCGGTACGGCCGCCAGCGCAGACACACCACCGTCCCGGCCAGCAGCCCCGCCGCGAACGCCCCCTGCACGAGCCCCCAGTCACGTGCCCCGCCGTACCGCTCCGCCGCGACGACGGGCCCCAGCAGTTGGAACCCCGCCAGCCACGCGGCGACAAGGACGGTCCCCGCGACCGTGTACGTCCACAGCCAGGTCCGCGACCAGAACCCGGCCCACCCCTCCCGCAGATCGCTCAGCACGCCGGTGCCGGTGACCGGCGCGTCCAGGCGCAGCCCGAGCAGCAGCAGAGCGGCGACGGCGAAGGTGAGCGCGTCCCAGGCCAGCGCCCAGGCCGGGCCGCTGACCGCGACGACGACGCCGCCGATCGCCGGACCGAGCACCTTGACCGCGTTGCTCGGCAGCCTGAGCAGGGCGTTGGCCTGCTGCAACTGCTCCGCGGGCACGATCTGGGCCACGGCCCCCTGGGCTGCGGGCACGGTGAAGGCCACCGCCGTCCCGGAGACGAAGCCGCAGACCGCGATGGAGACGGTCGTGGCGTGCCCGGTGGCGACGACGGCCGCCAGGGCCCCCTGGGCGGCGGCCGCCAGCGAATTACCGAGGAAGAGCAGCCGACTGCGGGACATACGGTCCGCGAGCACTCCGCCCATGAGGAGGAAGACGATGGTCGGAACGGTGTTCGTGGCGAGCACCACACCGAGGGCCCCGGCTCCTCCGCCCTGCTCGATCACGGAGTAGGCGAGCGCGAGGGGCGCCATCGCGGATCCGGTGGCGGAGATCCAACTGGCGGTCACGAACCGCCGGAAGGCTGCGTTCCGCAGCGGCGTCGCCGTACGCGTCGCCCGTAACCGTGCGTCGGCCTTCTCCACGCCCCCCCCTTGGACATAACAAAGATCCCGCCCGATCAACCGATCGGACGGGATCTTTCAACTCCCAAGTTCCCTTGGAAAGTTGTTGCGGTGGACCTGAGGGGATTTGAACCCCTGGCCCCCTCGATGCGAACGAGGTGCGCTACCGGACTGCGCCACAGGCCCTTGCAACGAGTGAAACTTTAGCACCCCGATCGGCCTGCTTGGAAATCCGTTCCCGGCCCCGGCCGGCCGCTACTCGTTCGCCGCGCGCGGCCGGTCCCCGTCCTCGTACTGGTCGAACAGTGGCGTACGGCCCCGCTCGCGCGCCCGGCGGGCGGAAGCGGCCCGGCGGGCGTCGCTCCGGCCGCCCCCCTCGGCCTTCTCCTCGCCGTGGGCCTCGTCTCCCGGCTCTCCCGGCTCCGCGCCCCGCGCGGAACCGTCCCCGGCGTCGCCGCCCGCGTCCCGGTCCCGGCCGACGGGGCTCGACCGCGCCGAGCTCCACGCGTCCGGCGCGCCGAGGTCCACGTCGGGCGTGGCCCGTGGCGCGACCGGCGCGGTCACATACGTCGGCAGCGGCACCGGCACCGGGTCCCAGCTGTCCCCGTGCCCCGGCCTGCGCCGGCGCTCACGCTGCTGGTCGACCCACTCGGCGTGATCGGTCTGCTCGACGAGGGCGCGCCGGTCCGCGGCGAGGGCGGACAGGCCTGGGTCGGTGCCTGGTTCGGGCCCCTCGTCGGGCTCGTCGAGACCGGCACCGGAGTCGGGGCCGCCCCGCCGGCGCGACTGGCGCGCATGCTCGCGAAGCCGCTGCGCGGCGGCCTCGGCGCTGCGCCGGTCCATCTGGTAGGCGAAGCGACGGCGCTCCTGGGAGCGCAGATACGCGATGTACCCGCTGAGCATCACGGCGGGAATGCCGGGCGCCCACAGGAAGGCGAGCCCGCCGACCGCGGCGACGATCGCGCCGAGCGTGAAGGCCAGGAAGAGCATCACGGTGGTGCGCCGTCGGCGCGCGAGCACCTTCAAGCGCCTGGCACGCGCCGCGGCCGCCTCGTCCGAGGGTGCTCGCCGGGGTGCGGGGACCCGTTTGCGCGCCTTGGAGTCCGGGCCGGAGCCCGTTTCGGCCGTGGGCGCGTTGGCACGTTCGGGGGCCGGCCTGGACCCGTGTTCGGGTGCCGCCTTGCCTCCCTGTTCCCGTGCGGATTCGCGCGCCGGCTCCGGGCGCTCCGGTGCCTGGGCCTGGACCGCCGCCTGGGTCTGCGGACGGGTCGGAGGCATGGCGAAGGCCCGGACGTCCACCGACTCGGTGACGTCGCCCGGGTCATCGGCGCTGGGCTCCCCCTCGTCGGTGGAGCGCGCCCGCAGGTCCTTGGCGTACCGGCGCTCCATCCCCGCCCGTCCGGACAGCAACCGGATGGCTGTGCTGAAGCGTTCCGTCGGACGGGCCTCGTTCAGCTCGTCCTGCCTACGGAGCCACATCGGCACCAAGTAGGCGGCCCAGGCCCCGACAATGACTGCGTAGATGAGGCCGCTGCTGCTCACGTCTCACACGGTAGAGGGATTCGCGCGGGGCCATCCGCCAATTGAGCCGGTGTGTCGCACGATCTGGCTGATATTTCGAACTTTTTTTGTGACCGATGCGATCAGCAGCCCGCCCAGGGCGCGAATTTAATGCCCCGAGGCGGTCATCCGACGTCAATTTCGAACACTTATTCAATTTCCGGGGGCTGCTTCCCGGCTACGCGGGATTGCCCCGGCTGTTCTGCGGGTTCGTGCGCGGTGTCTCCTGTGAGCCTGCCCGGTGCCAGCGGCCCAGCAACCCCTCCGGCACCTCTTCCGCCGTGAGCGCGAAGACGAGATGGTCCCGCCAGGCTCCGTCGATGTGGAGATATCGCGGACGCATCCCCTCCTCGCGGAATCCGAGTTTCTCCACGACCCGGCGGCTCGGACGGTTCTCGGGGCGAATGCAGACCTCGATGCGGTGCAGCCCGACGGTGCGGAAACAGTGGTCCACGACCAGCGCCACGGCGGTCGGCATCACCCCGCGGCCCGCCACCGCCTCGTCCACCCAGTAACCGATGTGCCCCGAACACATCGATCCCCAGGTGATCCCGGCGACCGTCAACTGCCCGACCAGCCGCCCCTGGTACTCGATGACGAACGGCAGCATCCGGCCCGAGTTCGCCTCGGACCGCAGATGCCGGACCATCTGGCGGTAGGTCGGCCGGTGCGCGATCGGCCCGCTGGGCGTGGGCGGCGGAATCGTCGCCTCCCAGGGGCGCAGCCAGTCCCGGTTGCGCCGGTTGACCTCGCGCCAGGCCCGTTGGTCGCGCATCTTTATCGGCCGGAGGACCACATCGCCGTCCCCCAGCACGACGGGCCAGGATGGGCTGTTCAGCTCGCACCCCCGCTGCTGGGTCTGGGGTGGTCGCCGCCGCGGATCTGGTCGACGGCGTGGATCAGGAGGGGCTCCAGGACGGCCAGGCCGTCCTTCACCCCGCCGCTGGAACCGGGCAGGTTCACGATCAGCGTGCGCCCCGCCACTCCGGCCAGCCCTCGGGACAGCGCCGCGGTCGGCACCTTCTCCCGGCCGAACGCCCGGATGGCCTCCGCGATGCCCGGCACCTCGTGGTCGATCACCTCGCGGGTCACCTCGGGTGTGCGGTCGGTCGGTGAGATGCCGGTGCCGCCCGTGGTCACGATGACGTCGTACCCGGCCTCGACACCGGCGCGCAGGGCCGCGCCGACCGGGTCGCCGTCGGGCACGACCTGCGGCCCCTCGACGTCGAAGCCGAAGCCCTTCAGGCCCTCGGCGATCAGCGGGCCGCCCTTGTCCTCGTAGATCCCGGCGGCAGCCCGGTTGGAGGCGGTGACCACCAGAGCGCGATACGTCATGCCCGGCTCCAGTCGCCCGACTTGCCGCCCGTCTTCTCCTCGACCCGTACGTCCGTGATGACCGCTCCCTTGTCGACCGCCTTCACCATGTCGATCACGGTGAGCGCGGCGACGGAGACCGCGGTGAGGGCCTCCATCTCGACGCCCGTGCGGTCCGTGGTCTTCACGGTGGCCACGATCTCCACGGCGTCGTCCGCGACCGACAGGTCCAGTTTCACACCGGACACCGACAACGGGTGGCACAGCGGGATCAGGTCCGGCGTGCGTTTGGCGCCCATGATGCCCGCGATGCGCGCGGTGGCGAGGGCGTCGCCCTTGGGGACGCCCTCACCGCGCAGCAACTCGATCACACGGGGCGAGACGAGGACCCGGCCGCTGGCGCGGGCGGTGCGCGCGGTCACGTCCTTGCCGGACACGTCGACCATGCGGGCCGCGCCCGCGTCGTCGATGTGCGTGAGGTGGTCCTGCGTGGATGGGTCCTGCGTGCTCATGCTTGTGTGGCGCTCCCGGTCCGGGCCCGTCGCGGTGCGGCGCACGGGCCTGCTGTGCGCGACACGGTACCGCCAAGCAGGGCCTCTCAGCCGAGCAGGACCACCTCGACCTCGCTGCCGGGTTCGACGCTCTCCACGTCCTCGGGAACCACGATCAGCGCGTCCGCGTGCGCGAGGGCCGCGACCAGATGGGATCCGGCGCCGCCGACCGGCCGCACCGCGCCGTCGGCGTACGTCCCGCGCAGGAACTGTCTGCGCCCCTTCGGCGAGGTCAGCGCCTCGTCCGCCGCCAGGGTCGCGGTCGTCCGCGGGCGGTGGACGTCCTCCAGGCCCATCAAAGTGCGGATCGCGGGGCGGACGAACAGTTCGAAGGAGACGTACGACGACACCGGGTTGCCCGGGAGCGCGAGCAGCGGGGTGTGGTCGGGGCCGATGGAGCCGAAGCCCTGGGGCTTGCCGGGCTGCATGGCGAGCTTGCGGAACTCGACACCGCTGCCGGCCTCGTCCTCGTCGGCGACGTGGGACAGGGCCTCCTTGACGACGTCGTACGCCCCGACACTCACGCCGCCGGTGGTGACCATGAGGTCGGCGCGGACGAGCTGGTCCTCGATGGTGGAGCGCAGGGTCTCGGCGTCGTCGGCGACGGCGCCCACGCGGTAGGCGATGGCGCCGGCGTCACGGGCGGCGGCGGTGAGGGCGAAGCTGTTGGAGTCGTAGATCTGGCCGGGTCCGAGGTCCTCGTCGGGCTGGACGAGTTCGCTTCCGGTGGACATGACGACCACCCGTGGGCGCGGGCGCACGCGTACCGTGCCGCGGCCGATCGCGGCGAGCAGGGCGATCTGCGGCGGGCCGAGGATCGTGCCGGCCTCGAGGGCGCGGTCGCCGGACTTCACGTCGCTGCCCTTCGCGCGTACGTGCGCGCGTGCCTCGGCCGGCCGGTAGACGTGCACCTGGCCCTGGGCGCCCTCGGGGGCGAGGCTGCGGGCGCGCATCCCGGTCACCGGGCCCTCGCCGAGGCCGCCGTCGGTCCACTCCACCGGTACGACGGTCTCGGCGCCGGGCGGCAGCGGGGCGCCGGTCATGATGCGGGCGGCCTGGCCCGGGCCCACCTGGAGCAGGTCGGCCTGGCCCGCCGCGACGTCCCCGACGACCTCCAGGGCGGCGGGGAACTCCTCGCTCGCGCCCGCGACATCCGCGACCCGCACCGCGTACCCGTCCATGGAGCTGTTGTCGAACGGCGGCAGGGAGACCGGCACCGTGACGTCCTCGACCAGGACGCAGCCCTGGGCGTCGAGGAGTTGCAGCTCGATGGGTTCGAGGGGGCGGACGGTCGCGAGGATGTCCTCCAGGTGCTCGTCCACCGACCAGAGGTGGTCCTGGCCGGCGGGGCGGGTCGCGGCGGTGCTCAAATCCCTACATCTCCTCGGCTACGTAACTGCGAAGCCAGGTCCGGAAGTCCGGGCCCAGGTCTTCACGTTCGCATGCGAGTCTGACAATGGCACGCAGATAGTCGCCGCGGTCACCGGTGTCATAACGGCGGCCCTTGAACACGACGCCGTGCACGGGGCCGCCGACCTTCTCGTCCGCGGCGAGCTGCTGGAGGGCGTCGGTGAGCTGGATCTCGCCGCCGCGGCCCGGCTCGGTCTTGCGCAGTATGTCGAAGATGTGCGGGTCGAGGACGTAACGGCCGATGATCGCGTAGTTCGACGGGGCGTCGGCCGCGGCGGGCTTCTCGACGAGGTCGTGCACCTTGACCACGTCGCTGTCCTCGGTGGGGTCCACGGCCGCACAACCGTAGAGGTGGATCTGCTCGGGCGCGACCTCCATGAGCGCGATGACGCTGCCGCCGCGCTGCTCCTGCACCTCGACCATCCGCTTGAGCAGCGGGTCGCGCGGGTCGATCAGGTCGTCACCGAGCAGGACGGCGAACGGCTCATGGCCGACGTGCGGGGCGGCGCACAGGACGGCGTGGCCGAGGCCCTTGGGGTCGCCCTGGCGGACGTAGTGCATGGTGGCGAGGTCGCTGGACTCCTGCACCTTCGCGAGCCGGCCGGCGTCGCCCTTCTTCTGAAGGGCCGATTCCAGCTCGTAGTTGCGGTCGAAGTGGTCCTCCAGGGGGCGCTTGTTGCGGCCCGTGATCATGAGGACGTCGTCGAGGCCGGCGGAGACGGCCTCTTCGACCACGTACTGGATCGCCGGCTTGTCGACGACCGGCAGCATCTCCTTGGGAGTGGCTTTGGTGGCCGGCAGGAAGCGGGTACCGAGGCCCGCTGCGGGGATGACAGCCTTGCTGATCCGAGGGTGCGACTGAGTCATGCCCGCCACCATATCCGGTGCCTTTGCAGGGAATCTGAGGCTCCGGTTAATTGGCTCTCATATGAGCGCATTAGGAAGGGTTCGGGAACGACCAGTGAGTCACTTCGGGCGTCCGGCCGAGACTGACAAGCGAACATTGCGGCGAGAGTTCCTCGCGGTGAGAAGCAGGTTGACGGCGGCTGACGTGCGGGTATCGGCGACCGCGCTGGCCGGGCGGGCGCTGGAGCTGCCCGAGCTGGCGCATGCGGGCACGGTGGCGGCGTACGTCTCCGTGGGGAGTGAACCCGGCACGCTCGCGCTGCTGGACGCGCTGCGCGCGCGGGGTGTGCGGGTCCTGCTGCCCGCCCTGCTGCCCGACAACGACCTCGACTGGGGCGCGTACACCGGAGAGGACTCCCTCGCCCGCGTCCAACACGGCGGAAAGATGGCCCTCTTCGAGCCCAGCGGCGAACGCCTCGGCCCGGACGCCGTGACCGACGCCGACGTCGTGCTGCTGCCGGGCCTCGCGGTCGACGCGCGCGGGATGCGTCTGGGGCGCGGCGGGGGGTCGTACGACCGCGTCCTCGCCCGGCTGGAACGCGCTGGGGCCCATCCTGCCCTGGTGGTGCTGCTGTACGACTCCGAGGTCGTCGAGCACGTTCCCGAGGAACCGCACGACCGGCCGGTGCACGCGGTGGTGACGCCGTCGGGCACGCGCCGCTTCCGGGAGGCCTGAGCCGCGCTCCGCATGCGAAGGGGCCCTCCACGCGCGCGTGGAGGGCCCCTTCGGCGATTCACCGGCTCATGGCCTGAGCACCAGGGTGTCGCTCGTGCTCTCGTCGACCGCGCCGTCCGAGAAGGACCAGTCGAGCAGTTCGCCGTCGGCCCACTTGTCCGTCTGGTCGGTGTAGTGGGCGCTGTAGGCGTGCCCGGAGGCACCGGTGAGGTTGATCCACTTCGACTTGTCGAGGTCGCCGAGGTTGACCACCATCCGCATCGACGGCACCCAGACGACGCCATAGCCGCCGGCTGCGTTCCAGCCCGAGGCGTTGACCGTGGCCTCGCCTCCGCTGAGCTTCCAGGGGCCCCGGTTGAGGACGTACTGCAGGACACTCGGGCCCTCGGTGCCGAGGGTCTGGTTCTTCAGGAACAGGCGGTGCAGCCGGCCCCAGCTCCAGGTGTCGATGTCCTTGCCGAGCTTGGCGGTCAGCTCCCAGCGGGCGTCGATCATGGCGCGCCTGAACAGGTCGTCACGGTTGTGCACCGCGCCCGGCCGGGTGAGCGACTTGGGCGTGGTCCACCAGTCGCTCTCCGGGTCCTCCATGAGGGTGCGGACGACCTCGAACCAGCGGTCGCCGCCGTCCGGCTGCGCCTGGTCGGCCTCGCGCTCACCGCACTCGCGCACCTTCTGCGTCTCGTCCGCGGGACCGGTGGTGTTGACGGGGTCGACCGACAGGCACTGGCCCTCGACGCGCAGCTCCTTGGGCAGCTTGTTGCCGAAGGCGAGCTTGAGGATGTTGCGCCAGACCGAGTTGAAGTAGGCGGCCGCCGCCGAGTCGGCGTCCTGGGTGTAGTCCCAGCCCTCCAGGAGCTTCTGCGCCTCACGGACGTGCTTGTCCTCGATGTCGATCTTCAGCAGCTTGGGCACGAGCAGCTTGGCGATCTCACTGCTGTTGTCCAGCTGCATCTGGCGCATGTCGTCGGTGGAAATCTTGCCGCCGTCGTCGATCTTCGACTGGATCAGGTCGGTGATGCGCTGGCTGCGCGCGCCGTAACCCCAGTCCGTGGTGAGCGTGTAGGGGTACTTGGACTTGTCGACCACGGCCTGGTTGGCGGTGACGATGTAGCCGCGCGACGGGTTGTACTCGTACGGCAGCTCGTCCTGGTCGATGTAGCCGGTCCAGCGGGACTTGGCGTCCCAGCCCGGCGCCGGGACGGAGCCGTCGTAGCCCTGCGCGCGCGTGGGGATCTTTCCGGGCAGCGTGTAGCCGATGTTGTCCTTGGTGTCGGCGTAGATCAGGTTCTGCGAGGGCACGTCGAACAGCGCGGCCGCGGCGCGGAAGTCGTTCCAGTTCGCCGCCTTGTCCATGGCGAAGACGGCGTCCATGGTGGTGCCCGGGCTCAGCGCGGTCCAGCGCAGCGCGATGCCGTAGCCGTCGCCCCGGTCGGGGGCGGCCGTGTCGACGGTGGCCTTCTTGCCGACCTTCACCAGCTCGGAGCTGCGGTCGGACAGCAGCGGCATCCCGTCCTTGGTCTCCCGGACGACGATCTTCTTGGGCTCGCCGCCGGCGACCTTGATGGTCTCCTCGCGCGTGAGGAAGGGCACCGTCTTGTCGTCGTACAGGTAGCCGTCGCCGGAGAGCTTCTCCAGGTAGAGGTCGGTGACGTCGACGCCGGAGTTGGTCATGCCCCAGGCGATGTTCTGGTTGTGGCCGATGACCACGCCGGGCATGCCCGCGAAGGTGTAGCCGGAGACGTCGTACTGGCACTTGCTGGAGACCGTGCGGCAGTGCAGGCCCATCTGGTACCAGACGGACGGCAGCGAGGCCGACAGGTGCGGGTCGTTGGCCAGCAGCGGCTTGCCGGTGATGGTGTACTTCCCGGCGACGACCCAGGAGTTGGAGCCGATGCCGTTGCCGTTCACGCCGACGGCCGTGGGGAGGTCGTCCAGGACGTTCTGCAGGCCCGACAGCTGGCTCTGCAGGCCGGTGCCGGTGCCGGTGCCCGAGGAGGCCGTACCGCTCGCGGACCCGCCGGTCGACGCACCCGCGGAGGACGTGCCGCCGCTCTGCTCGAACGTCTTGGTGACCTCGTCGTACTGGCCCGACTGGACGATCGTCTTGTTGCGGCCGTACGGGTAGTCGGGGTACAGGTCCGCGATCTGCTTGGGGCCGAGGCGGCTGGTCATCAGGGCGCGGTCGATCTCGTCCTGCATGTTGCCGCGCAGGTCCCAGGCCATCGCCTTCAGCCACGAGACGGAGTCGACCGGGGTCCACTTCTCGGGCTTGTAGTCGTTGGTGAACCCGAGCGCCGCGTACTCCAGGGAGATGTCCTTGCCGTCCTTGCCGTCCAGGTAGGCGTTGACACCCTTGGCGTAGGCCTGGAGGTACTTCTTGGTGGAGGCCGACAGCGTCTTGTCGTACTCCTCCTTGGCGATCCGGTCCCAGCCCAGGGTGCGCAGGAACTCGTCGTTGTCGACCTGGCTCTTGCCGAACATCTCCGACAGACGCCCGGACGTCATGTGGCGGCGTACGTCCATCTCGTAGAACCGGTCCTGCGCCTGGACGTAGCCCTGCGCCATGAACAGGTCCTCGTCGGAGGAGGCGTAGATCTGCGGGATGCCGTAGTCGTCGCGCTTCACGTCGACGGGCCCGGACAGGCCCGCGAGCGTGAGGGAGCCCTTGGTCTGCGGGAAGGAGGCTCGGACGGTACTGATGGACCAGTACGCCCCGCCGGCGACGCCTCCGACGAGGGCCAGCACCAGCACGAGAACGATCAGGCGGGCTTTGCGCCCCTTCTTCCTGCCGGACTTGCCGGGCTGCTGACCCGTGGAGGCGGTGGTGTTGGGGGGCATCGCTGTCCTTGCTGTCCTAACGCGAGCGGCAGGCGGTCCTGGAGTGCTGGAGCAACCATAGGCGCAGGGCTCGGTCGCACTTGACGCGGAGTGGGGAACCAGCACGGACGGACGTTCGATCATGCCCGGTGGAGTGTCAAGAAATCGTCAAGAGTTAGGTAAGGTAACGAAGTAGTTGGGTGCGGAGAACTACCACTTCGTGTCCTATGTACGTGAGCCCACGCGCGCGCGTGTGCCAGGGAAAGGGATCGGCCGCTGACTGTCCACGACCTCAACCAGCTCCTGCTCGTCTGCTCGCTCGTCCTGCTCGTCGCCGTCGCAGCGGTCCGGATCTCCTCGCGCAGCGGGCTCCCCAGCCTGCTCGTGTACCTGGGCATCGGCGTGCTCATGGGCCAGGACGGCATCGGCGGCATCCGCTTCGACGACGCCGAGCTGACGCAGGTCATCGGGTACGCGGCGCTGGTCGTGATCCTGGCCGAAGGCGGTCTCGGCACGAAGTGGAAGGAGGTCAGGCCGGCGCTTCCGGCCGCCTCCGCGCTGGCACTGGTCGGGGTCTCGGTGAGCGTCGGGGTGACGGCGACGGCCGCGCACTACCTGGTCGGGCTGGAGTGGCGGCAGGCGCTCATCATCGGGGCGGTGGTCTCCTCCACCGACGCCGCCGCGGTCTTCTCCGTGCTGCGGAAGATCCCCCTCCCCTCGCGCGTGACGGGCACCCTGGAGGCCGAGTCCGGCTTCAACGACGCCCCCGTGGTCATCCTGGTGGTCGCCTTCTCCCACCAAGGTCCGATCGAGCACTGGTACGTACTGCTCGGCGAGATAGCCCTGGAGCTGGCCATCGGCGCGGCCATCGGCATCGCGGTCGGCTGGCTGGGGTCCTGGGGCCTGAGGCATGTGGCGCTGCCCGCCTCCGGCCTCTACCCGATCGCCGTCATGGCCATCGCCGTCACCGCGTACGCGGCGGGCGCGATGGCGCACGGCAGCGGCTTCCTGGCGGTGTACCTGGCCTCGATGGTGATGGGCAACGCGCGGCTGCCGCACTGGCCCGCCACGCGCGGGTTCGCCGACGGGCTCGGCTGGATCGCCCAGATCGGCATGTTCGTCCTGCTCGGCCTGCTGGTCACCCCGACCGAGCTGGGCGACGACTTCCTGCCCGCGCTGGCCATCGGGCTGGTGCTGACCATGGTGGCGCGCCCGCTGAGCGTCGTGGCATGTCTGGTGCCGTTCCGGGTGCCCTGGCGGGAGCAGGCACTGATGTCCTGGGCCGGACTGCGCGGCGCCGTGCCCATCGTCCTAGCGACGATCCCCATGGTGGGCGGCGTCGAGGACAGCCGCCGCATCTTCAACATCGTCTTCGTCCTGGTCGTCGTCTACACCCTGGTCCAGGGACCGACGCTGCCCTGGCTCGCCCGCAAGCTGCACCTCGGCCAGGGCCCCGAGGCCGCCGACCTCGGCATCGAGTCGGCGCCCCTGGAGCGGCTGCGCGGACATCTGCTGTCCGTCGCGATCCCCGAGGGCTCGAAGATGCACGGCGTCGAGGTCAACGAGCTGCGGCTGCCCGCCGGAGCCGCCGTCACCCTCGTCGTCCGCGAGGGAAAGTCGTTCGTTCCGCTGCCGACGACGGTGCTGCGGCTCGGCGACGAACTGCTCGTGGTCGCCACGGATCCGGTACGGGACGCCGCGGAGCGCCGACTGCGCGCCGTGGGGGCCGGGGGCAAGCTGGCCGGGTGGCTGGGGACGAACGGGGCGACCGGAACCGGGCGGCCCAATCGCAGGTGAAGCACCGGACAGTGCTCATTTTCACAGGAGTAACAGGCGCCGTTCCCTGTACTATGCAGGCGTCACCCAGATCAAACCAACTCTGCCTGACGCAGAGCTGGCGCGACCGTATGGCGGCCGGGACGTCCTTCCTTCAGTGGGCGCCGGTATCTACCGCAGTTCCGCGCGACAGGACAGCTCTCGGCGCCGCCCCCCACCCGACGGGGTCGCGCTACCAGGCGGCAGAAAGGCACGGGCCGTGGCGTCCACGGTCACCATCGAGCCGCCGAAGGACTCGTCGGCTCCCTCCCGCCCGGGATACGGACAGCTGCTGCGCACCCGCGGCGCCTGGACGTTCCTGCTGCCCGGCTTCGCGGCACGCCAGCCGTTCGCGATGCTGACCATCTCCATCGTGCTCCTCGTGCAGCACACCACCGGCTCCTACGGCGCGGCGGGCGCCGCCGCGGCCGTCACCGGCGTCTCCATGGCGCTGTTCGCGCCCTACAGCGGCCGCCTCGCCGACCGCTACGGGCAGCGCACCGTGCTGATCCCCGGCGTGCTGCTGCACACACTGTCGGGCCTGACCCTGACGGCGCTCGCCCTGAACCACGCCCCCTTGTGGGCGCTGTTCGCGGCGGCCGTACCGACCGGTGCCTCGGTGCCGCAGGTCGGGCCCATGGTGCGGGCCCGCTGGGGCGTGAAGCTCCAGGGCTCGCCCCTGATGACGACCGCGGCGGCCTTCGAGTCGGTGACGGACGAGCTGACCTTCGTCGTCGGCCCGCTGCTGGCCACCGCCCTGTGCACCGCCGTCGATCCGGCCGCGGGCCTGGTCACGGAGGCCGCGCTCACCCTGCTCGGCGGTCTGCTGTTCGCCGCCCAGAAGAGCACCCAGCCCTCGGTCACCGTCGACGGGCACGCGCGCGTGGAGCACGCTTCGGCCCTGCGCGTGCCCGGCATACGTGTGCTGATCGTGACCTTCCTGGGCATCGGTTCCGTCTTCGGCGGCATGCAGGTCTCCCTGGCCGCCTTCACCGAGTCGATCGGCGAACCCGGACTCAATGGCGTCCTGTACGGCACCTTCGCCGCGGGCAACATGCTCTCCGGCATCGCCTGCGGCGCCATCGCGTGGAAGGTGGCCCCGCAGCGCCGCCTCGTCGTCGGATACGCCGCCCTCGCGCTGGCCGCGTCCGGCCTGTGGGCCGCCCACTCGGTGCTCGTGCTGGCCGGCCTCGGTCTGCTCGTCGGCATGTGCATCGCGCCCGCGCTGATCACCGGGTACACCCTGGTCGAGGACCTGGTTCCGGCCGGGGCCCGCACCGAGGCGTTCACCTGGCTCACGGGTGCGGTGGCGCTCGGCCAGGCCGCCGCCGTCACGGTCGCCGGACAGCTGGAGGACCGCTTCTGGGGCGGCGCCGGGTTCCTGGTGCCGATGGGCGGGACGATGCTCGCCCTGGCGACCCTGGTGGCGCTGCGCTCGCGGCTGGCGGCGCGGCCCGGCGGCCGGACCGTCGCACGTGGCGTCGGTCACCGCGTGCCGGTGGCAGTGGACTGAGCGGCTGGAATACGTCACTATGGTTCGTCGTTAGCACTCATCGAGTGAGAGTGCCAGGAGGAAGACAGTGCCCACCTATCAGTACCAGTGCACCGAGTGCGGCGAGGGTCTCGAAGCGGTGCAGAAGTTCACCGACGACGCCCTGACCGAGTGCCCCAGCTGCCAGGGCCGCCTCAAGAAGGTGTTCTCCGCGGTCGGCATCGTCTTCAAGGGTTCCGGCTTCTACCGCAACGACAGCCGCGGCTCCTCGTCGAGCAGCTCGCCGGCGTCGTCGAAGTCGTCGACGTCCTCCTCGTCCGACTCCTCCTCTTCGTCGTCCTCGACGTCCTCCTCGTCGTCCTCGGACTCGAAGTCGTCGAGCGCCGGCACCTCCTCCAGCAGCTCCGCCGCGTAAGCACCCGCTGCTTCTTTCGGGACCCTGTCGTCTTCCGGCGGCGGGGTCCTCGGCATCTGTGGCTGCGGTTAGGGTGCGGGCATGGCGAACAAGGCGAACGTCGAACTCGGCGTGATCGGCGGCTCCGGCTTCTACTCGTTCCTCGACGACGTGACCGAGATACAGGTGGACACCCCGTACGGGCCGCCCAGTGACTCCCTCTTCCTCGGCGAGATCGCCGGCCGACGGGTCGCCTTCCTGCCCCGGCACGGCCGCGGCCACCATCTGCCGCCGCACCGGATCAACTACCGGGCCAACCTCTGGGCGCTGCGCTCGCTCGGTGTGCGCCAGGTCCTCGCCCCGTGCGCGGTGGGCGGCCTGCGGCCCGAGTACGGGCCGGGCACCCTGCTCGTGCCGGACCAGCTGGTCGACCGTACGAAATCCCGGGCGGGCACGTACTTCGACGGGCTGCCGCTGCCCGACGGCACCGTGCCGAACGTGGTGCACGTCTCCCTGGCCGACCCCTACTGCCCCACCGGGCGCGCGGCCGCGCTGAAGGCGGCGCGCGGACGGGACTGGGAGCCTGTGGACGGCGGCACGCTGGTGGTCATAGAGGGGCCGCGCTTCTCGACCCGTGCCGAATCGTTGTGGCACCGGGCCCAGGGCTGGTCGGTGGTGGGCATGACCGGCCACCCCGAAGCCGCGCTCGCCCGTGAACTCGAGCTCTGCTACAGCGCGTTGGCCCTGGTCACCGACCTCGACGCGGGTGCCGAGACCGGCGAGGGCGTCTCGCACGACGAGGTGCTGCGGGTGTTCGCGGCGAACGTGGACCGGCTGCGGGGCGTGCTCTTCGACGCGGTGGCCGCGCTGCCGGCGAACGACGAGCGGGACTGTCTGTGCACGACGGCGCTGGGCGGGATGGATCCGGGGTTCGAGCTGCCGTAGCGGGGGGGGGCGGGTGGTGCGGGGGCTCGATGGCATGAGGGCCTAGGGGGCGTGGGGGCGTAGGAAGCATGGGGGCGTAGGGGGCGTGGGGAGGGCGGGGAGGGCGGAACGTCCCGTTCGGGTGAGGGAGTTGTCCACAACCCGTGGGTAGTCCACCGGTCTCAGCGGACGGCGGCGCGATGGCTCATCGTGGCTTCGACAGCCGATCCGTCGTCGCAGGTGGTGACCCCCATGTCCTTCGCTCCCTCTTCCTCCGCTCCCTCTTCCTCCGCTTCCTCCCCGGTCGTTCCGCGCCCGCTGGGCACGGACGCCCCGGCCACATGCGAGGTGCCGCACTTCGCCCCGGTCCGCGTGCGCGGCGGGCGGTATCAGCTGCGTCGGCTCCTACGGCACCGGAGGCGCGCCGCGGCAGCCGGGCTCGCCGTCACCGCGGCCGCGATCGTGGCGGCGGGCCCCGGAGATGCCGGGCGGACGCGTGGGCATCCGGTGGTGGAGCCCGTACGGAAACACCGTGCTGTCGAGGCGGTGGCCGCACCGGTGCGTATCGCCGATGGAGCCACCGTGCGGCTGCTGCGCCCCGGCGACCGGGTCGACGTGATCGCCGCCGAGGACACCGCGACGGGCGGCGACGCCCAGGTGGTCGCGCGCGGGGCGCGGGTGACGAAGGTGCCGGAGCCGCTGGACGCCGCGACCGAGAGCGGGGCGCTGGTCGTGCTCTCGGTGCCGCGTGCCACCGCGGCCCGCCTCGCGGGGGCGAGCGCTACCGCACGGCTGGCGGTGACGCTGTGCTGAGCTGCGATTGGACAGGATGGCGTAGCCCTGACGTAGGTTGCGGAGCGGTCTGTTCCACAACGTGTGCGTCCGAGGGGTGGCTCCGAAGTGAGCGAGAAGAAGGAAGCGAGCGTCTGGGAGGGCTTCAAGGCCTTCCTGATGCGCGGGAACGTCGTCGATCTGGCCGTGGCGGTGGTCATCGGCGCCGCGTTCACCAACATCGTCAACTCGGTGGTGAAGGGGGTCATCAACCCGCTGGTCGGCGCGATCGGCACGAAGAACCTCGACAGCTACCGGTCGTGCCTGAAGGACCCGTGCAGGGTGGCCGCGGACGGCACGGTGACGGACGGCGTCGTGATCATGTGGGGCTCCGTCCTGGGCGCCACGCTCACCTTCGTCATCACCGCGGCCGTCGTCTACTTCCTGATGGTCCTGCCGATGGCGAAGTACCTGGCCCGCGTGGAGGCCCGGCGCAGGGCGAAGGAGGGCGCCCAGGAGGTCATCGAGGTGACCGAGCTGGAGGTGCTCAAGGAGATCCGCGACGAGCTGGTGGCCCAGCGCGGTGCGGGGCGCAACGAGCGGTAACGGCTCAGAGGTGGTGGGGCGGCTTCTCGTCGAGGAAGCGCTTCAGGTCGGCCGCGCTGTCGCCCTCGCCGCCGGGCCGCTCGCCCCACCCCCGGTCCGTGTCGTCCGAGGACTGCTGGTCCAGCGGGTCGTCGAAGATCAGCGCGGGCTTCGGCTCGCGCGGCTCGGGGGCGGGGGCGGTACTCATGCGTCCAGGGTACGGCCCGTACGGCGGCCCTCCACGGCGGCAACCCTCCAGGCGGTGTTCCCGGCACGTGCGCGCTTGTTATCCCTTCGCAAGAAATTCCCCGCGCCATCTGCTGTGCTTGATCCCATGACGTCCAGTTCGACTCCCGCGCCGGACTCCCCGCGCCCGCCGGGAACCCGCCGCCCACTGCGCAGGCTCACGGCCCGTGGCCGGGGTGAGGCGCACCGGGCCGCCACCCCGCTGGAGCTCTTCTTCGACCTGTGCTTCGTCGTGGCCATCGCCCAGGCGGGCATGCAGCTGGTGCACGCCGTCGCCGAGGGGCACCCGGGCGAGGGGATCCTCAACTACGCGATGGTGTTCTTCGCCATCTGGTGGGCCTGGATGAACTTCACCTGGTTCGCCTCGGCGTACGACAACGACGACGTGCTCTACCGGGTCGTCACCCTGATCCAGATCGCCGGTGTGCTGGTGCTGGCGGCCGGGGTCTCGCAGGCGTTCGAGGACCACGAGTACCAAGCGGTGCTGGTGGGCTATGTGATCATGCGGCTTGCCCTGGTGACGCAGTGGCTGCGCGCCGCCAGGACAAGTGCGGGACCGGAACGGACGATGGCTCTGCGGTACGCCGGCGGGGTGCTGCTGTGCCAGATCGGCTGGGTCGGCCTGGTGGTCGCGCCCGAGGACGCCAGGGGCTGGGTGTTCCTGGTGATGGCGATCCTCGAGATGTGCGTACCGCCGTACGCGGAGAAGGACCACCCCACCTCCTGGCATCCGCATCACATCGCCGAGCGGTACGGGCTGTTCACGATCATCGTGCTCGGCGAGACCATCGCCGCGGCCACGGTCGGCGTGAAGACCGGCATCGACGAGAACGACGCGCTGGGTGATCTGCTGCCGATCGCCGCGGGCGGGCTGTTGATCATCTTCGCGGCCTGGTGGATCTACTTCGTGGTGCCGATCCATGGCCATCTGCGCTCCAACAGGCAGGCGTTCCTGTGGGGTTACGGCCACTATCTGGTCTTCGCCTCGGCGGCCGCGATCGGCGCGGGCCTGGAGGTGGCGGTCGAGGAGGTCGTCGGCAAGGCGCACATCTCGACGCTGGCCGCGTCGGCGGCGGTGACCCTGCCGACGGCGCTCTACCTGCTCACCGTCTGGGCGCTGCACTCGCGTTACTTCAAGGTGGGCATCGCCCAGCAGCTGGTGCTGCCGACCACGGCCCTGCTGGTGATCTGCTGCACGTTCCTGGGCGACTGGGCGGTGCTCGCGGCCGGCCTCGTCTCGGCGGGTGGGGTGGCGACCGGGGAGACGCTGGCGGCACGCCGGACGAGCCGGGAGCGCGGGACGGAGGCGCGGGCGCCGGTCACCTGACCGGCCCCACATTGGCCCGGGCACCCGACCGGCCCCACATCGCCGGACATCGCGGATCCGCGTCGGTGGCTGGACGAGACTGGGCGCATGACAGTTGACGCTCTGACAGATGTCGCCGGGCTGCGTGTGGGGCACGCGACGCGCATCGGCGACGGTTGGCTCACCGGCACCACGGTCGTCCTCGCACCCGAGGGCGGGGCCGTCGCCGCTGTGGACGTACGCGGCGGCGGTCCCGGCACCAAGGAGACCGACGCCCTCGATCCGCGCAACCTCGTGCAGAAGGTCGAGGCGGTCGTGCTGACCGGCGGCAGCGCGTACGGGCTCGACGCGGCGTCCGGGGTGATGGCGTGGCTGGAGGAGCAGGGGCGCGGGGTGCGCGTGGGGGTGGATCCGGCGCATGTCGTGCCGGTGGTGCCCGCGGCCTGCGTCTTCGACCTGGGCCGGGGCGGCGACTTCCGGGCGAGGCCGGACGCGGCCACCGGGCGGGCGGCGGTCGAGGCGGCCGCCGCGAGCGAGACGGGGGCGCCCGTGCGGCAGGGGTGCGTGGGCGCGGGTACGGGGGCGACGGTCGGGGCGGTGAAGGGCGGGGTCGGCACGGCGAGCGTCGTTCTCGACTCGGGGATCACGGTGGCCGCGCTCGTGGTGGCCAACGCGGCGGGGTCGGCGGTGGACCCGGAGACGGGGGTGTTGTACGGGGAGTTGTTCCAGGGGCGGGTGGACTATCCGCAGGAGCGGGTTCATGAGGCCGCGCGCCTGCGCCTCGCGGAGATCGCGGCGAAGAACGCGCCGCCTCCGCTGAACACCACGCTCGCGGTGGTCGCCACCGACGCGGACCTGTCGAAGGCGCAGGCGCAGAAGCTGGCCGGCACGGCGCACGACGGCATCGCGCGCGCCGTGCGGCCGGTGCATCTGCTCAATGACGGGGACACCGTGTTCGCGCTGGCCACCGGGGACCGCCCGCTCGACGCCGGGAACCCGCTCGCGCTGAACGAGCTTCTGGCGGCGGGCGCGGACGCGGTGACGCGGGCGATCGTGCGTGCCGTGCGCGCGGCCGAGTCGGTGGACGGACCGGGTGGAGTGTGGCCGTCGTACGGGGAGTTGTACGGGGAGGAGTGACGACGGGGAGCGACACTGCGGGGTGGCGCCTGCTCCGCGCGGGCGATTGTCGCGGTTGTGTCACGTGATGGCATTCACCGCGAACGACGGGAACCCGGCCCGGTGACGGTGGCCTCTTCCACCGTGGAACGGAACGGATCCCGCAGATCGTAAGAACTGGAGCAGCTCGTGACAACGCCGGACATAGCAGCGCGGCGCGCACTGGGGGCCTGTGCCGCCCTGATGATCGGCGCCCTGACCCTCACCGCCTGTGGCGGGAGCGCCAACGCCGATCACGACGACAAGGGGGGCAGCGACTCCTCCGAGACGTCCGCCGCGAAGATCGTGATCTCGGCGAAGGACGGCTCGACCGGCGCGTCGATCAACACGACCGGCGTGAAGGTCAGCGACGGCAAGCTGACCGATGTGAAGATGACGGTGGCGGGGACCGGACAGGCCGTGCCGGGTTCGCTCTCCGCCGACGGGGGAAGCTGGCAGCCGAAGGAGCAGCTGGAGCGCGGGACGAAGTACCGGATATCAGCCACAGCGAAGGACGCCGACGGGCGTACGGCCGCCGCCGACTCCCACTTCACGACGGTCACTTCGGCCAACAGCTTCATCGGGACGTACACCCCCGACGACGGCACCACGGTCGGGGTCGGCATGCCGGTGTCGTTCAACTTCGACAAGGCGATCAGCGACAAGAAGGCCGTGCAGTCGCACATCAAGGTCACCTCCAGCAGCGGGCAGAAGGTGGTCGGGCACTGGTTCGGGACGCAGCGGCTCGACTTCCGGCCCGAGGAGTACTGGAAGGCCGGCTCCAAGGTCACGATGAAGATCGACCTGGACGGCGTCGAGGGCGCGAACGGCGTGCGCGGGGTCCAGAAGAAGACGGTCACCTTCACCATCGGCCGCTCGCAGGTGTCCACCGTCGACGTCGACACGCAGACCATGACGGTCGTGCGGGACGGCAAGACCGTCAAGTCCGTCCCGATCTCGGCGGGCAGCTCGGAGTTCTCCACCTACAACGGGCAGATGGTGATCTCCGAGAAGTACAAGAAGCTGCGCATGGACAGTCGCACGGTCAACCTCGCCGACGCGTACGACATCAAGGACGTGCCGAACGCGATGCGGCTGACGCAGTCGGGGACCTTCCTGCACGGCAACTACTGGTACAACAAGGGCAACCCGCCCTTCGGCCGTCAGGGCACCAGCCACGGCTGCGTGGGCCTGCAGGACGTGCGGGGCGGACAGGGGGACACGCCCGCCAAGTGGTTCTACGACAACTCGCTCCTCGGCGACGTGGTGATCGTCAAGAACTCCCCCGACAAGAACGTGACGCCGGACAACGGGCTCAACGGCTGGAACATGTCGTGGGACGAGTGGGTCGCGGGCAGCGCCGCGTGACCCACGAAACCCACTGAAGTTCCGTCCGAGCAGGGATTCTTGACAGTTCGTCGGGCCGCGCGGGAACTTCTCGCGCGGTCCGCGCGTTTTACCGGACGTACGTTTTCTCGGTTCCCGGACATGATGTCCGCCCGAGGGGCTACGGTATGCACCCACAAGGTGACATGCAGCAACGCCGGGAGAAACCTTGAGCGTTCCGTACGAGACGGCAGCGTACGAACCACCCGAGTCGCCGGAGTCTCCGGAGGAGCACCTCGCGCGACTCCTCGGCCGCGCCCTGAACTCCTTCGAGCTGCCCGACGAGACGATACGACGGCTGGACTGTGCGCTGGCTCATGACGGCTCGCTGCACTCCGCGCACCACAGCGCGGGGCTGCACCGCGAGACGTACCGGCACACCTGGCTGCTCGCCGACGGCTCGGCGCTCACGCTGTGGGAGCTCGTCCACAACACCGCGCGGGGCCGGGAGCCGCAGCACGAGGTGTACATCGACGAGGAGGAGCTGCGCGCCGCGACCGCGCGGCTGCCACTGCCGCCGGACGCGCCGGACTTCGAACTGCCGGTGACGGTGCAGCTGTCGCCGATACCCGCGCCTCGGCACGCGTATGCGCCGGACGACTCGGCCGATCACGCGCGCCGGTTACTGCGCCGGGCGGAGAATCACGACCGGCCGGACGCGGCGACGGCCGCGCTGCTGACCACGGCGTTCGCGCACCAGATCACGCAGGCGTTCGGACGCCCGAGCCGCACCGGCCGCGCCGGGTCGTGCTTCTCGCTCTACGAGCACGCCTTCCTGCTGCAGGACGGCAAGGAGGTCTCCCTCTGGGAGGTCGAGCACACGGCGACGCCGGACGGGCGGCACATGTGCGAGGTGTACGTCAGCGAGGACGCGGCACGGGATGCGATGGAGCGGCGGGCGGCGCAGGTGTCGTAACTCCGGCTCCGCTGTTCCCTCCGTTCAACGGCCGTCGCTGAGCCGTCGTACGAGTCCCGCGAAGGCGTCCCGTTCCGCCGGGGTGAGTTCCACGGCCTCCAACTCGGGGGCGGGCTGCCGCTGCTGTGGGAGCGCGGAGAGAGCCGGGCGCGTGCGCCACGGCGACGACTCGGTGCGGGCACGGCGCAGGACGCGGGTCAGGCCGATCACCCAGAGCACGGCCGCCAGGGCGAGGACGACCGGCCCCAGCAGCTGGAGAAACGAGACATGCTCAGGCATACGCCCCAGTAGACACCACGGTCCGGGCCTTTGGGCCCGGACCGTGACGTATCTCGCAGGTGCCGTGAACAACTCACAGCGCCCCAAAGGGACAAGCGGGAGGCCCGCCCGGCGGAGGGCTTACGCCGCCACCGGCTGCTTCGCCTTCGCGGTCGCGGCCGCCGGGGACTCGGCGGCCGAGCCCTCCGGCGCCGTCTTGCGCATGCCCTTCAGGAGGATGACCAGGCCGGCCGTGACCGCCGTACCGGCCGCGATGGCCAGCAGGTAGAGGAACGGCTTGCCGATCAGGAAGGTGACCCAGATGCCGCCGTGCGGGGCGCGCAGGGTCGAGCCGAACGCCATGGTCAGCGCGCCGGTGACCGCGCCGCCCGCCATGGAGGCGGGGATCACGCGCAGCGGGTCGGCGGCCGCGAACGGGATCGCGCCCTCGGAGATGAAGGAGGCTCCCAGCACCCAGGCCGCCTTGCCGTTCTCGCGCTCGGTCGTGGTGAACAGCTTCTTGCGGACCGTGGTGGCCAGGGCCATGCCCAGCGGCGGGACCATGCCCGCGGCCATCACGGCGGCCATGATCTTCATCGCGGAGTCGCTGGGGGCGGCGACCGAGATGCCGGCCGTCGCGAAGGTGTAGGCCACCTTGTTGACCGGGCCGCCGAGGTCGAAACACATCATCAGGCCGAGCAGGATGCCGAGCAGGATGGCGTTGGTGCCGGAGAGGCTGTTCAGCCAGTCGGTCAGGCCCTTCTGCGCCTCGGAGATCGGCTTGCCGATCACCACGAACATCAGGAACCCGACGACCGCGGAGGAGACCAGCGGGATCACCACCACCGGCATGATGCCGCGCAACACCGGCGGGATGTCGATCCGCTGGATGCCGAGGACCACACCACCGGCGATCAGACCGGCGACCAGGCCGCCGAGGAACCCGGCGCCGATCGCGACGGAGATCGCGCCGCCGACGAAGCCGGGCACGAGACCTGGCCGGTCGGCCATGCCGTACGCGATGTATCCGGCGAGGACCGGGACGAGGAAGCCGAAGGCCGCGGCGCCGATCTGGAAGAGCAGCGCGCCCCAGCTGTCGACCTGGCCCCAGTCGAAGTGCTCGGTGACCGACTTGGCCTCGTTGATCTGGTAGCCGCCGATCGCGAAGCCGAGGGCGATCAGCAGACCGCCGGCGGCGACGAACGGGACCATGTAACTCACGCCGGACATCAGCCACTTGCGCAGCTTGGTGCCGTAGCCCTCGCCGGGCTCACCGGCGCGCTCGACGGGGGTGCCGGAGCCGGGCCTGGCCGCCGCCGTGACCTCACCGCGGGCCGCCTTCTCGCGCACCTCGGCGATGAGCTCGGCGGGACGGTTGATGCCCGCCTTCACGCCCACGTCGACGGTCGGCTTGCCGGCGAACCGGTCCTTCTCCCGTACGGACACGTCGTGGGCGAAGATCACGCCGTCCGCCGCCGCGATGACGGCCGGGTCGAGCCGGGTGAAGCCGGCCGAGCCCTGCGTCTCGACGACGAGTTCGACGCCCGCCTCGCGGCCCGCGTTCTCCAGCGACTCGGCCGCCATGTACGTGTGGGCGATGCCGGTCGGGCAGGAGGTGACGGCGACGATACGGAACGGGCGCTCGCCGGACGTCTCGGCGGGAGCCTTGGTGATCGTGCTCGCGGCCGCTTCGGCGGGGGCCTCGGAGGTGGTGCCCGTGGCGGCGTCGGCGGAGGCCGCCACCGACGACGCCACGGAGTCTTCGGAACCGGCGGAACCGGCGTCGGCGGCATCGGCCGCCGGGGGCTCCTCGCCCCGGATCAGCGCCGCAGCCGACGCCGCGTCGCCCGCCGACCGCAGCGCGTCGGTGAACTCGGCGTTCATCAGCTGGCGGGCCAGCGACGACAGGATCGTCAGGTGGGCGTCGTCCGCGCCGGCGGGGGCGGCGATCAGGAAGATCAGGTCGGCGGGACCGTCCGCCGCACCGAAGTCGATTCCGGCGGCGCTGCGCCCGAAGGCGAGCGTGGGCTCGGTGACGTGCTCGCTGCGGCAGTGCGGGATGCCGATGCCGCCGTCGAGGCCGGTCGGCATCTGTGCTTCGCGCGCGGCCACGTCGGCGAGGAAGCCCTCCAGGTCGGTCACCCGGCCCAGGGCCACCATGCGCTCGGCGAGGGCGCGCGCCGCCGCTTCCTTGGTGTCGGCGGACAGGTCGAGATCGACCAGGTCCGCGGTGATCATGTCGCTCATCGCGGGCTCCTTCGCTCGCGTATCGCCCGGGGAGTCTGGTGGGCGGGGAAGGGGACGGGGGTGCGGTGGGGGGTGACAGGCGTGGAGTGGGGGGTGGGGGAGGCGAGGTCGGGGAAAGCCCGCCTCCCCCGGGCGGCAGAGCGGCTCAGGTGGCCCTGCCGTCCGTCGGCGGGCGTGAGTAACGCCGAGCTTCGCCGCTCACGGACCGGATCGGCAAGAACTGTGACAACCACGACATTCGTCATGACACCGGCTCCTTCAGTACGCGATCCACCGGCACCTCGGCCGTGACCGACACCGCGGCCATGTCCAGGTCACCCGGGGACGGCATCACGCTGCCGGGGAGCTGTACGGCCGCCGCGCCATGGGCGACCGCCGAGGCGAGGGCCTGCGGGCCGCTGCCGCCGGCGATCAGGAAACCGGCGAGAGAAGAGTCACCGGCGCCGACATTGCTGCGTACGACGTCGACGCGCGCACTGGCGAACCAGGCGCCCGCGTCGTCCACCAGCAGCTGTCCGTCGGCACCCAGGCTCGCGAGTACGGCGCGCGCGCCCATCTCACGCAACTCCTCGGCCGCCTTCAGCGCGTCGCCCACGGTGGTCAGGGGGCGCCCGACGGCCTCCGCGAGCTCCTCGGCGTTCGGCTTCACCACGTCGGGCCGAGCGCGCAGGGCTTCGAGGAGGGCGCGCCCGGAGGTGTCCAGCGCGATCCGCGCGCCGCCCGCGTGCGCCCGGGCGACCACATCGGCGTACCAGGACGGCGCGAGCCCCCGGGGCAGGCTGCCGCAGCAGGCGATCCAGTCGGCGTCGCCCGACTGCTCGCGGACCGTCTCCAGGAGCAGCTCCTGCTCGGCCGCGGAAAGCTCGGGGCCGGGCGCGTTGATCTTCGTCAGTACGCCGTCCGACTCCGCGAGCGCGATGTTCGAACGGGTGGCCCCGGCGACCGGGACCGGGGCCACCTCGATGCCCTGCGCGTCGAGCAGGTCGGCGACGAGCGCGCCGGGCGCACCGCCCAGGGGCAGTACCGCGACCGTGCGCTGCCCGGCCGCCGTGACGGCGCGCGAGACGTTCACGCCCTTGCCGCCCGGGTCCATGCGCTCGCCGGTGGCGCGTATGACCTCGCCGCGGTCGAGGGAGGGGACCTCGTAGGTGCGGTCCAGCGACGGGTTCGGGGTGACGGTGAGGATCATGCGCGCACTACTTCCGTGCCGCCGCGCTCGATCGCGGTGGCGTCTTCGGGGCTCAGCCCGCTGTCGGTGATCAGCAGGTCCACGTCGCTCAGGTCACCGAAGCGGGCGAAGTGCTCCTGGCCGTGCTTGGAGGAGTCGGCGAGGAGGACGACGCGGCGGGCGGCGGCGACTGCGGCACGCTTGACCGCGGCCTCGGCGAGGTCGGGGGTGGTCAGACCGTGCTCGGCGGAGAAGCCGTTGGCCGCCACGAACAGGACGTCGGCGCGGATCTCGCCGTACGCGCGCAGCGCCCAGGCGTCCACGGCGGCGCGCGTACGGTGCCGTACCCGCCCTCCGACCAGGTGGAGCTGGATGCCCGGGTGGTCCGCGAGGCGGGCCGCGATGGGCAGGCTGTGCGTGACGACGGTGAGGGACGTCTCCAGCGGCAGCGCGGCGGCGAGGCGGGCCACCGTCGTACCGGCGTCGAGGATCATCGTGCCCTCGGTGGGCAGCTCGGCGAGGGCCGCCTTCGCGACGCGGTCCTTCTCGTCGGCCGCCGTCGACTCGCGCTCGGCGAGGTCCGGCTCGAAGTCCAGGCGCCCGGCCGGGATCGCACCACCGTGCACCCGGCGCACGAGCCCGGCACGGTCGAGCGCCTTCAGGTCCCGGCGGATCGTCTCCGCCGTCACCTGGAACTCCTCGGCCAGCGACAGGACGTCCACTCGGCCGCCGTCACGAGCCAGCCGGAGGATCTCCTGCTGCCGCTCCGGTGCGTACATGTCCGTTCGCCTCCGAACTGTGCCCGAACTTGTGGTTTCGCTGGGAGGCTACGCCGGGATTTCCGGAAAGTAAACAGGTTCGGGCGCAATCGGGCATGAACGGGCTTCCGGGCGGGGCAGAGGGTGGAATGGCGAAGGGCCCTGCACCGAAGTGCCGGGCCCCTCCCCCGCTCTCGGGCACGCCGCTCAGCCCACCAGCGCGGGCGCCTTCTCCGACGTCGGCGACGGCTCCTCGGCCGCTCCCTCGACGTGCTGCGCCGGGCGCCCCGGCAGCGCGAACATCAGCAGGAAGATGACGCCCATCACCGCGGCCACCCACCCCAGCGCGTGCTGGAAACCGTCCGCGAAGGCCAGGCCGGCCGCCGTAGGCCCCGTGGCCTCGGTCAGCCGGTCGTCGACGACCCCGAAGAAGACCACCGAGACCAGGCCCAGGCCGAGCGCGTTGCCCATCTGCTGGACGGTGCTGATCAGGCCCGAGGCCGAACCCGCGTGCTCGCGCGGCACCTCCGACAGGATCGCGTCCGTCAGCGGGGCCACGATCAGGCCCATGCCGACGCCCATGACGACCAGGGGCAGGGCCATCTGCCAGGGGGCGATGGACATGCCGTAGCGGCCGGACTCCCAGATGTAGAGCAGCACGCCGATCCCCATCACCAGCGCGCCCGCCTGGAGCACCTTGCGGCCGAAGCGCGGGACCAGCTTCTGGACGGACAGGCCGGCCGCCGTCGAGACGGCGATCGAGAACGGGATCCCGGTCAGACCGGCCTTCAGCGGGCTCCAGCCCAGGCCGAACTGCATGTACATCGTCCAGACCAGGAAGAAGATGCCGAGCGCCACACCGAAGACGGTCTGTACGGCGATGCCGGCCGCGAAGCTCTTCACCTTGAACAGCGACAGTTCGATGAGCGGGGAGCCGTCACGTGCGGTCTTCCACTTCTCGTACGCCACCAGCGCCGCGAGGACGACCAGTGCGCCGGCCATCGACACGTACCCCCACGTCGGCCAGCCCAGCTCGCGGCCGCGGGTCAGCGGGTAGAGCAGCATCAGCAGGCCGAGGATGACGAGCGAGACCCCGACGAGGTCGAGCTTCAGCGCCTTCGGCGCCTTGGACTCGGTGATGAAGCGGCTGCCCAGGATCAGGCCCGCGATGCCGACCGGGAGGTTGATCAGGAAGATCGGGCGCCATTCGAGACCGAAGAGGTTCCACTCCGTCAGGAGTGCGCCGAGGAGGGGGCCGGTGACCGCGCCGAGGCCGACCACCGCCCCGAACAGGCCGAAGACCTTGCCGCGTTCGTGCGCCGGGAAGGTGGCGTGCACGATCGACAGGACCTGCGGGACCATCAGCGCCGCCATCGCGCCCTGCAGGATGCGGGAGGCGACCAGCATCTCCGGGTTCGCGGCGAAGCCGCACAGGGCGGAGGCGATGGTGAAGCCGCCGATGCCGATCAGGAACAGCCGCTTGCGGCCGTGGATGTCGCCCAGGCGGCCGCCGGTGATCAGGCCCGCGGCGAAGGCGAGGGCGTAGCCGGCGGTGATCCACTGGATCTGGCTGAACGTCGCGCCCGCCTCCTGCTTGATCGACGGGATCGCGACGTTGACGATCGTGACGTCGACCAAGTCCATGAAGGCCGCGGTCATCACGATGGCCAGGGCGAACCATCGGCGGCGGTCGGCCGGGGCCGGCGCGGGCTGCGCGGGCTGTGCGCCCGGGTTGGGCAGGAGGGGCGGTTCGGTCTCGGCTGAGGTCCTTGAGGTCATGGGTGGAAGCTATGCCTTCATTAGGTCAGATCGCGTCCTAGTTGTGCGGCATCCTCGGAATCATGACGACGGATACTCCGGCACGGCTCCTGACGCTCCTGTCCCTTCTTCAGACGCCCCGCGAGTGGCCCGGCGGTGAACTCGCCGATCGGCTCGGGGTGTCCCGGCGCACGGTGCGGCGGGACATCGACCGGTTGCGGGAGCTGGGGTATCCCGTGCAGGCGACCAAGGGGGCCGAGGGTGGTTACCGGCTTGTGGCCGGCAAGGCGATGCCGCCGCTCGTCCTGGACGACGAGGAGGCCGTGGCGATCGCGGTCGGGCTGCGGGCCGGGGCCGGGCATGCGGTCGAGGGGGTGGAGGAGGCGTCCGTGCGGGCGCTGGCGAAACTGGAGCAGGTGCTGCCGGCGCGGCTGCGGCACCGGGTGACGACGCTTCAGGCCGCGACCACGCCGCTGACCAGTGGGGACGGGGCGAGTATCGCGCCCGAGACGCTGACCGTGATGGCGTCGTGCGTGGCGGGGCGGGAGCGGTTGCGGTTCGCGTATCGGGCGGGGGACGGGACGGAGTCGCGTCGCTCGGCCGAGCCGTATCGGCTGGTGTCCACGGGGCGGCGTTGGTACCTCGTCGCGTACGACCTCGATCGGTCGGACTGGCGGACGTTTCGGGTGGACCGGGTGAGTGAGCCGTTCGCCACGGGGGCGCGGTTCGCTCCGCGGGAGTTGCCGACGGGGAGTGCGGCGGAGTATCTGCGGCAGTCGATGTGGCGGCGGCAGGAGACGTACGACTTCTCGGTGACGTTCGAGGCGCCTGCGGAGTTTGTCGCGGCTCGGTTGCCGGGGTGGTTGGGGGTGCCCGAGGCTGTCGACGGGCGGCGGTGTCGGCTGCGGGGTACGGGTGGGGACTCCGTGGAGTGGATGGCGGTGCGGTTGGCGATGGTGGACTGCGAGTTCGTGGTGGAGTCGCCGGAGGAACTGGTGCGGTGTGTGCGGGAGTTGGGGGGGCGGTTGACTCGAGCCAGTGCCTCCGGCGGTTAGGCCGGGGGTGCCTGCGGCGGCCCGTTGCTGTTCGGTGGGGGTGCGTGTAGCGCCTTCGGGTGGGGGGTGGGTCGGGGCCGGGGGGGGGGGGGGGGGGGGGGGGGGGGGGGGGGGGGGGGGGGGGGGGGGGGGGGGGGGGGGGGGGGGGGGGGGGGGGGGGGCGTCGTGCGGGGTGTCCGTCCTCGGTCCGGTGGTGGGCCTTGCGCGAGAGGTGCCGTGTCTTGACACCGGACTCTGCGGGCGGACACCCCCCGGCACGTCCCCTTCCCGCCGTACGCGACTGCGGGCCCGTGGGGCCACTTCGCCTACTTCACGTCCGGGGTACGGCCATGTCCTGCCATGGGAAGTCCCGCAGTGCCGCCAAGTTGCGCGTCGCCAGGGCGGCCGGGCCCTCGGGGCCCTGTGCGGGGGCGTTTCCTGCTGCCCAGGTTTCTACGGCCACGCGTACGGAGGCGGCGGCTACGGCGGCGGTGAAGCGGAGGTCGGGGGCGGCAACGTTGTCGTGGCCTCTGCTTGTCAGTACGTCCGCCAGGGTTGTCTCCGCCTCGTGGCATACCTCTGCCCATACCTTGCGCAGGGCGGGGCTCGTGTCGGCCAGGCGGACCAGGGTGCGGATCCATTCCCAGGAGGGGGCGGAGACTCCGGCGCCCGGGGTGAGGGTGTGGTGGGCCGCGTGTTCCAGGGCTTGGAGGACGGGCAGTTCGGGTGGGGCCGTGCGGACTGCCTCTGCCCAGCGGTCGGCGCCGGCCGCGTAGAGGGGGGCCACCGCCTCCTCCTTGGTGGCGAAGTAGCGGTAGAAGGTGCGCGGCGCTACGCCGGCGGCCTGGGCGATGTCCTCGGCTCGGGTGGCCCGCAGTCCCTGCTTCACGAAGAGGGCGGCCGCGGCGCGGGCGATCTCCATGCGCGTCGCTGCCTTGCGTCGCTCCATGAGGGACGGGGTGTGTGCGGGGGTGGGGCTGCTCACGTTCGGCAGGCTATGCCTGTGTGGCACAATCTGCCATTCGGGTGGGTCACCCCGTGGTTCAGGTACGGGGTGACCCACCCGTGCTCGAAAAAGAGCCGGGCCCCGGCACCCAGGGGGGATAGGCGCCGAAGCCCGGCTCGGGGAAGGTCCCGGCGCCGGGGGGAGTGCGTCGGGACTTGGTCTGTGGGTGGTCGTAGTGCTCGGCCGGGGGCCCGGGGGCTTGGTTCGGGCCTGTGGGCGGTTGCCTCAGGGCCCGAACTCCCTTACCCGGTTGTCTTGTTCCCGGTGGCCCGTGCATTGAAGCGGCGTTACATCGCCATGTTTGCGCGGTCTTTGGCCACCCGGCGTACGCGGCGGCACGGGTCGTACGCCCCCGCCCCGTCGGCCGGAGGGGCTATGCCGCCGCGTCGAAGCCGGTACTGCGGGCCAGCTTCTTGAGTTCCAGCAGGGCGTGCTTCTCGATCTGGCGGATGCGCTCGCGCGTCAGGCCGTGCTCCTTGCCCACCTCGGTCAGAGTGCGCTCGCGGCCGTCCTCTATGCCGTAGCGCATCTTGATGATGGAGGCCGTGCGCTGGTCGAGGCGACCGATCAGGTCGTCCAGTTCCTCGCTGCGGAGGAGGGTGAGGACGGACTGCTCCGGGGAGACCGCGGACGTGTCCTCGAGGAGGTCGCCGAACTGGGTTTCGCCCTCGTCGTCCACCGACATGTTGAGGGAGACCGGGTCTCGGGCCCAGTCCAGGACGTCGATCACACGGTCCGGGTTCGAGCCGAGTTCGGCGGCGATCTCGGCGGGCTCCGGGTCGCGGCCGTGCTCGCGGTTGAACTCGCGCTGGACGCGGCGGATGCGGCCCAGCTCCTCCACCAGGTGGACGGGGAGGCGGATGGTGCGGGACTGGTCGGCTATCGAGCGCGTGATGGCCTGGCGGATCCACCAGGTCGCGTACGTCGAGAACTTGAAGCCCTTGCGGTAGTCGAACTTCTCCACCGCGCGCACCAGACCGGCGTTGCCCTCCTGGATCAGGTCGAGCAGGGGCAGGCCGCTGCGCGGGTAGCGGCGGGCCACCGCGACGACCAGGCGGAGGTTGGAGCGGATGAAGATGTCCTTGGCCCGCTCGCCCTCGGCGACCAGGGCCTGAAGCTCCTCGCGGGTGGCGTCCGCCCTGGCCTCCTCGTACCCGTCGAGGACCTGCCTTGCGAACACACCCGCCTCGATGATCTGCGACAGCTCGACCTCTTTTGCAGCGTCGAGCAGCGGCGTGCGCGCGATCTCGTCGAGGTACATGCCGACCAGGTCGCGGTCCGCGATCTCGCCGCCATGGGCGCGAACACTGTTTGCCGCGTCGGCGGTCCCGCCGGTGGCGGACTGACGACGGGCGACGGCACGGGTTGCCATGCGTGCTCCCTTGCGGTGGGGGTCCCCCACGCCTTTAAGGCAGTGAGGGAGGGCTGGCGGGTGGTTCTTGAACGCTTGGGACTCTTCTCGAGTGCCCGCCGTTCGATGGAAACAACGACTGGAATCAGGACAGAATTCCCAACCCGCCCCCCTATTTTTCTGATCTTGCAGTACCCTGTCCGGCCACACGAGGAGGCCCGATGCCGTCGGAACGTACAGAGGTGCAGGTCAGGCCGGGAGTCGAGAGTGACCTCGAAGCCCTCACCGGTATCTACAACCACTATGTACGTGAGACGCCCATCACATTCGATACTGCGGTCTTCACGCCGGAAGAGCGCCGCCCTTGGCTGCTCTCCCACCCTGAAGACGGACCGCACCGGCTGATGGTTGCCGCGGCGGCGGAGTCCTCAGGGAACTCTCAGGAGATCCTGGGGTACGCCACATCCAGCGCCTTCCGGCCGAAGCCCGCCTACGAGACCTCCGTCGAGGTCACGATCTACCTCGCACCGGACGCCGGCCGCCGCGGTGTCGGCACCCTCCTCTACAAGGCCCTGTTCGAGGCACTGGCGGACGAGGACCTGCACCGGGCCTACGCCGGGATCGCCCAGCCCAACGAGGCGTCCGTGCGCCTGCACGAGCGGTTCGGCTTCCGGCACGTCGGCACCTACCGCGAGGTGGGCCGCAAGTTCGGCCGGTACTGGGACGTCGCCTGGTACGAGAAGGAGCTGTAGCGCCGGCCGGCCCGTCAGCCGAACTGCACCGACCGCTTCGCCAGCCCCATCCAGAACCCGTCGATCACGGACTTCTGCGCCGCCCGCTCACCGGCCGCGTCCGCCGCGCCCATCGTCACGAACAGCGGGGCGAAGTGCTCGGTGCGCGGGTGGGCGTAGCGGCCGGCCGGAGACTTGTGGAGGAAGTCCAGCAGGGCGTCCCAGTCGCCGCCCTCCAGTGCCCGGCGGCCCCAGTCGTCGAACTCCACGGACCAGGCGGGGATGCCGCCCTGCCGCAGGGCGGCGAGGTTGTGGGTGAAGAACCCGGAGCCCACGATCAGCACACCCTCGTCGCGCAGCGGCGCCAGTTTGCGGCCGATCTCCATGAGCTTCACCGGGTCGAGGGTCGGCATGGAGACCTGCAGGACGGGGATGTCCGCCTCGGGGTACATCTCGACGAGCGGGACGTAGGCGCCGTGGTCGAGGCCCCGGTCGGGGATGTCCTGGACGGGGACGCCTGGGGCGCGCAGCAGTTTCCGTACGGACTCGGCGAGTTCGGGCGCGCCGGGGGCCGCGTACGTCACCTTGTAGTAGTGCTCGGGAAATCCCCAGAAGTCGTAGACGAGAGGAACGGTCTCGGTGGCACCGATGGCGAGCGGGGCCTCCTCCCAGTGGGCGGAGACCATGAGGATCGCCTTGGGGCGCGGCAGCCCGGCGGACCAGGCGGCGAGCTCGCCGGGCCAGACCGGGTCGTCCGCGAGCGGCGGGGCGCCGTGGCTGAGATAGAGAGCGGGCATGCGCTCCTGCGTGGCGGCGGACATGGCGGCGACTCCCTCCGGAGACCTGAAGCGTTATTTGCTTCAAATCTAAAGCTTCTCTGCTCACAAGACGGTACGTCGCAGTAGTTAAAATTTCAAGGAGAGCTCTCGTACAGTGGAGTACATGAATACGGCATCGACCTCCGCACCACCCTCGCCCGCATCCGCATCCGCGGAGGAACCGCGCTGGCTCACCGACGACGAGCAGCGCGTCTGGCGCTCCTACATCGACGCGGCCACCCTGCTCGAGGACCACCTGGACCGCCAGCTCCAGCGGGACGCGGGGATGCCGCACGTCTACTACGGCCTGCTGGTCAAGCTCGCCGAGTCCCCGCGCCGCCGGCTGCGGATGACCGAGCTGGCGATGTTCGCGAAGATCACCCGTTCCCGTCTCTCGCACGCCATCGCCCGACTGGAGAAGAACGGCTGGGTCCGGCGCGAGGACTGCCCCGACGACAAGCGGGGTCAGTTCGCGGTCCTGACCGACGCGGGCATGGAGGTGCTGCGGGAGACCGCGCCGGGCCATGTGGAGGCCGTGCGCCAGGCGGTGTTCGACCGGCTCACCGCCGAACAGCAGAAGGCCCTCGGCGAGATCATGCGGATCGTCGCCGAGGGCCTGCAGCCCAGCAAAGCGGGTGCGGACCTGCCCTGGCTGCGCTGAACCGCTCATTCAGCAGCGAGCCGGGGCAGGTCCTGGAGGTCGTACGTACGGAGCGTCCCCATCCCCGTACGTACGCCTGGTCCCGAAGGAGTACGGCCGTACGGTCGTCGTCGGCCTCAGTGCGCGACGACCGGCACCCGTACCTCGTCCTCGGCGCCCTCCTCGGAGGACGCCACCGTCGTACCGTCCGGGCGGCCGGCGTTGACGAAGGTCACGACGATCACCGCGGCGAGCACCAGCATGCCGACGGCGAACCAGATCGCGTTGGTGTAGCCGTGCACCATGCCCTGCAGCTGGACCAGCTGCGCTTGCGAGCGGGAACTCGCGGAGCCGATGTGGTCGGCGACGTAGGACGTGGTCGCCGAGGCGGCGATCGTGTTCAGCAGGGCCGTGCCGATCGCGCCGCCCACCTGCTGTGAGGTGTTGACCATCGCGGAGGCGACACCCGAGTCCCGGGGCTCGACGCCCAGGGTGGCCAGGGACATGGCCGGCATGAACGCCGTACCCATGCCGAGACCGAGCAGCAGCATCGCCGGCAGGATGATCGAGGCGTACGACGAGCCGATCTCCAGCTGCGTCATCAGCAGCATGCCGACCGCGGCGACCAGGAAGCCGGGGCCCATCAGCATGCGGGCCGGCAGGCGGGTCATCAGACGGGTGCCGATCTGCGTCGAGCCGACCATCATGCCGACGATCATCGGCATGAAGGCGAAGCCGGTCTTGATCGGCGAGTAGCCCTTCACGATCTGCAGGTAGTAGGTCAGGAACAGGAACGTGCCGAACATCGCGATGATCGCGATACCGAGCGAGAGGTAGATCCCGCCGCGGTTGCGGTCGGTCACCACGCGCAGCGGCAGCAGCGGGGCCTTGACCTTGGCCTCGGTGACGACGAAGGCGAGCAGCAGGACCACGGAGGCGACGAACATGCCCACGGTCACGGAGTCGCCCCAGCCGTCGGACTCGGCGCGGGTGAAGCCGTAGACCAGCGCGACCAGGCCCAGGGTGGACAGCAGGACGCCGGGGATGTCGAGCGGGTTGCGGTTGCGGCCGCCCTCCGGCTCACGGATGACGAAGTACGCGCCGGCCGCGGCCGCGATGGCGAACGGGATGTTGACGAAGAACGTCCAGCGCCAGTCCATGTACTCGGTGAGCACACCGCCGAGGATGAAGCCGACGGCGCCGCCGCCACCGGCGATCGCACCGTAGATGCCGAACGCCTTGGCGCGCTCCTTGGCGTCCGTGAACATCACGGCGAGCAGTGAGAGCGCGGCGGGCGCGAGCAGCGCGCCGAAGACACCCTGCAGGGCGCGGGCGCCGAACATCATCGCCTCGTTGGTGGCCGCACCGCCGAGCGCGGAGGCACCGGCGAAGCCGATCAGACCGACGACGAAGGCGTTCTTGCGGCCCCACAGGTCGGCTATCCGGCCGCCGAACAACAGCAGACCGCCGAAGGCGAGCGCGTAGGCCGTGACGACCCACTGCCGGTTGCCGTCCGAGATGCCCAGGTCCTGCTGGGCGGAGGGCAGGGCGATGTTCACGATGGTCGCGTCGAGGACGACCATCAGCTGGGCCAGCGCGATGAAGACGAGCGCTTTCCAGCGGTTGGGATCCACAGCACCGAGGGTGCTGCCGGGGGCCTTTGCGGCCGTTTCAGACATGGGGGTACCCACTTCGGGACTTCGTGACGGAAAAAGTGAAAGGTAAGGGGACGGCTCGTCGGCCGCGACGGCCGACGAGAGTCGTTGAGCCGATGACTGCTGTGGTGCGCTGAACTAATCGGTCGGACAGGTCGGTCGGGACCTATCGGTCAGGCCTGCCGCAGGTCCTCCATGGTCATCGCCGTGCCCGGCAGGACGGAACGGGCCGGGGCCCGCAGCCCGTCCAGGAACAGCTGCAGATAGCGGTGGACGAAACGGTCGGCGAGGTCGCACCCGGTCCCGGCCGGCGGCCGGCTGAGCTGGGCCACGCCGAGCATGACGTCACCGACGTCCACGTCGGAGCGGAGCTGGCCGGCCGCCTTGGCGCGGCCCATGATCTCCCCGACGAGCTGCTCGACCCGCTCGCGCGCGGCTTCCAGATCCGGGTGGTTCTTGTCGAAGGTGCTCTGGACCATCGGGCACAGTGCGCTGATCCGCTCGTCGGCGGCGGTGTGCACAAAGCGCTCCAGGGCCCCGAAGGCATCCCCGGTCTCCGCCAGCGCGTGTTCGGCCGCCGCGGCCGTGCGCTCCATGACGGAGCAGACGACCTCGCGGACCAGCGCGTCGCGGTCGGGGAAGTTGCGGTACACCGTGGCGTTGCCGACGCCGGCCCGGCGGGCGATCTCGTCGAGCGGCACATCGGGGCCGAACTCGACGAACATCTCCCGGGCGGCGGTGACGATCCGCTCCCGGTTGCGCAGAGCGTCGGCGCGCGGCCGGGTCGCCTTGCGCGCTACGGGGGTCGCGGTCTGCACGGCGTACTCCTGAGTTCCAGTGGATGGCTATCCAGGGAAGGCGATCCGGGGAAGGTCTCCCCGTTTCGCTCGGACACATGGCTAAACGGGGAAGACCTCCCCGGTTATTTCCCGCCACCCGAAAAGTTTCATGTGACCTGAATCACAAGCATCCCGCTGCAAGAACCCACGTTCGGTCTCTTCCAGCGCGCGCCCGCGCACCCCTCGACACAGGGTGATCGAGAGGGTGCAGCACGCGGTCGGGCGGGCTGCCACGGACGGAAGGGCCCGTGCATGCAGCCGAGCCGTCGGATACGCCCCCGCCGTGTGGCCGCCCTCGCCGCCGTGACCGCCCTGACCCTGGCGGTCAGCACCTCGGCAGGCACCGGGCACCTCACGGCGGGCACCCCGACGGCCACCGGAGCGGGCCCGATCGCGCCGGCCCGCTCCTCCCCCCTCGGCCCCTGCATGATCAGCGGCCGCCCGACGGTCCAGATGTCGGAGGGCATACCGACAGCACGCGGCTACGCCCGCTCCACCGGCACCGTCCGCGCCCTCACCCTGATGGTCGACTTCCCCGACGCGACCGGTCCCGGCCGCGCGCTCGACCGTTTCGCGGAGTTCTTCCCGAAGACCCAGGAGTGGTTCCGCACCAGCTCCTACGGCCGCCTCGACTACCACCCCCGCACCCCGATCCGTGACTGGCTGCGCATGCCCAAGTCCTTCCGGGCGTACGGCATAGAGCGCGGCGCGCCCTTCGACCCCGGGTACCGGCAGCTGGTCCAGGACATCGTGGCCGCGGCCGACCCCAAGGTGGACTTCCGGTCGTACGACTTCCTGAACGTGCTGGTGACACCGAACGCCGGCCCCTCGGCCCTGGACACGGTCCTGTCGGTGTCCTTCGCCGGCAACATGGAGGCCCCGGTCGCCGACGGCGTCTCGGTGGCCAACGCCTCCTTCGTCTACTCCCGCCAGGACGACGGCTCCGGCACCTACCACCGCACCGGCTACCGGGTCCTCCCCCACGAGAACGGCCACGTCTTCGGCCTGCCCGACCTGTACACCGCCGAGGGCGGCGGCGCGGTCGGCCACTGGGACATCATGAGCGAGGACTGGGGGGCCAACAACGACCTGCTCGGCTGGCACAAGTGGAAGCTGGGCTGGCTGGACGCGGCACAGGTGCGGTGCGCGGCCGACGCCGGGACGTCCGAGTACGCCCTGACCCCGCTGGCCCTCAAGGGCGGCCCGAAGCTGGTGTTCGTACCGCTGAACGGCCGCAGCGGCTACGCCGTCGAACTGCGCACCCGCGAGGGCAACGACGAGACCGTGTGCCGCCCCGGCGTCCTGATCTACAAGGTCGACGCGGACGTGGACACCGGGATGGGCCCGGTGAAGGTCCACGACTCCCACGAGGACAGCGGCGGCTGCACCCGCAGCCCGAACGTCCACGCCGAACTGTCGGACGCGACGTTCGTGCTGGGGGAGGAATTCCGGGATACGAAGCGGGGGGTGCGGATCGCGGTGGTGGGGGCGGATGTGGGGGGTGAGTATCGGGTGCGGGTGTCGCGGGGGTAGGGGTGAGGGCGGGGGTGGAGTGGGGGCGGGGGTGGAGTGGGGGCGGTGGCGGGGTGGGATTGGTGGTGGGGTGGTTACGGGGTTGGCATGTCCGGGGATTGGCATGTCCGGGGATTGGCATGTCCGGGGATTGGCATGTCCGGGGATTGGCGTGTCCGGGGATTGGCATGTCCGGGATGTCGTACGCGCGCGTGGGTTCACGTCGTCGTACGCGCGCGTGGGTCGCATTACGGTGAGAGCCTGCCGCGACCGCCGTACCGGAGAGCCGATGCCCGCGAAGACGACCATGGACGCCGCCCCCGCCGTACCGGCGGAGGCGGTGACGCCGTTGATCCGTGGCGTCTCGGTGCTGCGGCAGCTGACGGGGGCCGACGGGACCCTGAGCGCGAGCGGGCTGGAGCGGGCCACCGGACTGGCCCGCTCCACGGTGGACCGGATCGCGTCCACGCTCGCGCGCATGGGGTACGTCCGTCTCGACGGCCGCGACGTCGTCCTGGCGCCCCGCGTGATGGAACTGGGCAACGCCTACCTGGCCGCCCTGGGCCTGCCCGACCTCCTCTCCTCCCACGCGGACGCGCTGGCCGACGAGTTGGACGAGTCGGTGTCGCTGGCGGTCGGCGACCGCGACGGCATCCGCTTCATCCACCAGGCCACCCGCCGCCGCGCGATGTCCCTCAGCTTCCGCATCGGCGACCTGCTCCCGGCCGAACGCACCGCGCCGGGACCGCTGTTCGCGACGGAGTGGACGGACGCGGAGTGGCACGCCTGGCGCGAGCGCCGGGCGGCGGACCCGCAGGACCGGGGCTTTCCCGCCGTGCCGCCCCGCGAACACACCTCGCCCGACGCGGACTTCGAGCGTCGGGCGGAGCGGGCGCGCAAGGACGGCTGGGCGCTGGACGACCAGTTGATCGAGCCCGGTCTCGTGGCCGTGTCCGTACCGGTACGGGATCCGCGCGCGGGCGGCCGTATCGCCTGCGTGGCGAACGTGGTCAGTCACACGAGCCGCCACACCGCAGCGGACCTGCGCGACACGCTCCTCCCCCGCCTGCGGGCGGCGGTCGCGAAGATGGAGCGCGAGCTGCGCGAGGCACCGCAGCCGAGGCCCGGGACGGCGCCGGCGGGCCTGGCGATCTGGACGGGCGCCTCCAAGCAGGAACTGGGCCGGGAGTTCGTCGAGTCGCTGGCGCGCGGGCTGACCGTGCTGACCGCCTTCGGCGAGGGCCGGGCCGAGCTGACCCTCACGGACGTGGCCCGCGCGACGGGCCTGGCACGGGCCACGGCACGCAGGGCGCTGATCACGTACGAGCATCTGGGCCTGGTACGCCAGTCGGGGAACCGCGGCTTCACACTGACTCCGCGCGTACTGTCGCTGGGCTACCCGCCCCTGTCCCGCACGTCCCTGTCCCAGATCGCGACCCCGCATCTGGCCGAACTCGCCGAGCAGGTCCACGAGTCGGCGTCACTGGCGGTACTGACACCGTCGGGCGAGGAGATCCAGTACATGGCCCGGGCCGCCACCAGCCGCGTGATGAGCGTCAACATCACCCTCGGCACGCGGCTGCCGGCGTATGCGACGTCCCTGGGCAGGGTGCTGCTGGCGGATGCCCGGCCGCGGGAAGGGCAGTTGGCCGCCCTCCTGACCGGGCTGCACCCGCTCACCCCTCGCACGATCACGGACCCCACGGCTCTCGCGACGGTGCTGGCCGATGTCCGCGAGCGCGGATACGCCCTGGTCGACGAGGAGTTGGAGGAGGGCCTGCGATCGGTGGCGGTACCGGTGCGCGACCGGACGGGCCGGGTGGTCGCCGCGGTGAACGTGGCGATGCATGCGGCGCGGCGCTCGGTCGATGAGTGCCTGCGGGAGGTGCTGCCGGAGCTGGTGGAGACGGCGGCTCGAGTGGAGGAGGACCTGCGCGTGGCGGGGCGGTTCGCTCGGGTGGCGGTGTCCTGACCCTTCGGCCTGGCGGTTCAGCCGTCGTACGGCCTGACGGCCCGGCCCTCGCGCAGGGTCAGCCCCCACCAGGCGAGCTGGTCCAGCAGCACGGCGGCGGCCTTGGAGGTGCCGTCCTGGTCGTACGGCCGCCCCTCGTCGTCGAAGCGCTCCCAGGCCATGTGGAAGCTGACCGTGTCGCGCAGGGTGACGGCGTGCAGCTCGGCGAAGACCTGCCGCAGCTGCTCCACCGCGCGCTGCCCGCCGGCCATACCGCCGTAGGAGACGAAGCCGACCGGCTTGGCCCGCCACTCCCGGTAGACGTAGTCGATGGCCAGCTTCAGCGCCGCGGGGTAGCCGTGGTTGTACTCCGGCGTGACGACGACGAACCCGTCGAGCCCACCGATGCGCTCGGCCAGCGTCGGGGCGCCGCCGTCCGGGGCGGCGGACCGCTCCAGGGTGAGCTTGAGTTCATCGGCGAGAGCGGGTTCGGACAGGTCGATGACATGCGTCTCCATGTCGTCACGCTGCCCGATCTCGGAGACGAACCACTGGGAGACCTTGTCGGCGAAACGCCCAGGGCGGACGCTGCCGATGAGGACGCCGATCTTGAGTGGCGAGTGGGACGCGTGGGATACGGAGGTGCGCGGGTCCTGGGACATGGGTGTGCCTCGATTCCGGGGTGTCGGGAGGTTCACGGGCGGGAGGTTCACGGTGCGCGGTGCGCCCCTCGGCGGGGACCGCGCAAGCAACGTAAAATCTCAAGTTGACTTGAGGTCAAGCGGGACCGGAGAAGGCCGAAGAGGGCCGAAGAAGGCCAGAAGAAGATCGACGGGGCGCGTCCCCCGATCACCGGCAACCGGGGCGAATCCCGAGGGACGCCTCCGAGTCGCGGCCCGTTGAGACTGGAGATCCGAACGCTTCTGGCGGCCGCCGGACTGCCCGAAGCGGACAGCGACGACCGCTACCGCGCCCACGGTGTCCTGGTGACCGATCGTGGTGACTCAGTCGGCGTGGAGTGGTTCGTCTCCCGCAGTCTGCGCCGCGCCGCGGCCGACGAGCAGTTGCGGGGGGGGTGGCCCATGGGCCCGGCGGATCGCGGGCAGGAATCCGCCCGACGTCATCTTCACGCGGCTCTGTTCGGCATCCTGACGGAGGTGGGATACCTGGTGGAGGTGGGATACCTGGTGGAGGTGGGATACCTGGTGGAGGCTGATCCGCCCGACACTGCGGGCGCTCTGTCGGTTCGAGCCTGCAGGGTCTCGACACCCACGACGTTGACCGCGGACATCAAGCGGATCCTGGCAGACCTGCGCTGACTCACAGGACGGGAAGCACGGTGACGTGTGCACCGAGCCTGCCCTTTTCAGGGCTTCGGATCAAGGGTGTGGGTGCGCCGGTAGTGGTCGTAGTCGCTGGTGTGTTCTTCGGCCCAGTTCTGCAGGTGTTGCAGTGCGGCGGTGGCGCCGCGGGCGAGGTCGGTCAGGTCGTATTGCACCGTCGGTGGGCGGCTGGTGAGCACGGTGCGGGTGATCAGTCCACCGGTTTCGAGGTCGCGCAGGGTCTGCGCGAGCATCTTGTCGCTGACGCCGCCGGCCCGCCGGCGCAGCTCGGACCAGCGTTGCGGGCCGTCCATGAGGTCGACCAGGACCAGGGCGGCCCACCGGGCGGTGACCAGGTCGAACAGCTGCCTGCCGGGGCAGGCGGGATTACGGACGTTGCCCCGCGCGATTTCCTGCACGTGCTCACCTCACCTGAAGGTATGTACTTCCCAGGAGAAAGTAACTCGATCAGAGTGAGTGAGCCAACCCCTGATCGTCAAGGAGTACCTGTGGCAACCCACGATGCCGTGACCCGTGACGCGAACACCGTGACGGTGCTCGGCGGCCCCACCACGCTGATCCACCTGGCCGGCTGGACGCTGCTGACCGACCCGACCTTCGACGCCGCCGGCACCGAGTACCAGAACGGCCCGGTCATGGTGCGCAAGACCGCCGACCCGGCGCTGAAGCCCACACAACTGCCCGCCCTCGACGCCGTCCTGGTCAGCCACACCGAGCACCAGGACAACCTCGACACCGCCGGGCGTACGGTGGCCTCCGGCGCCTCGGAGATGTTCACCACCGTCGCCGGCGCCAAGGATCTCGGGGGCGCAGCCGTCGGCCTGGAGCCCTGGCAGACCCGGACCTTGTCGAAGCCGGGCCGCACGCCGCTGAACATCACCGCGGTCCCCGCCCGCCACGGTCCCGTCGGCACCGAGGACATCACCGGTCCGGTCACCGGCTTCCTCCTGCACACCGACGACGGCTCGGCACCGAGCGTGTACGTCTCCGGTGACACCGTCGACCTGGACGCGATGAGTGCCCTGGCCGACCGGTACCGCGTCGACGTGGCGCTGCTGCACCTGGGCGCGGCCGGCTTCGAGGAGCTCGGCGACATACGACTGTCGCTGACCGCGACCCAGGCCGTCGAGGCCCGCCGCCTGCTCGGCGGCCCCCTGGTGGTGGCCGTACACGCCGAGGGCTGGGCGCACTACACCGAAGACCGCAGCCACGTCCAGCAGACCTTCGACGCCGCCGGCGTCCCGCTGCACTGGCCCACCCCGGGCGAGCCCATCACCCTGCCCGACCCGCACACCCGCTGACACCTCACCCAGGGCCGCCGCCGGCACACCGGCCCGCTCCTTCTACGCCGCAGGAGACGCGGGAGCGGCTGCGGTCACCGCACTGCACGAGGACCTCGCCACCGTGCCGGACAACACCATCGACGCGCACGACAGCGCCCAGCCGCTTGTGGGGCTGACGCTGCGCACCACCGGTCAATGGCTCACGTAGATCGGCCTGTAGCCGACCCGCCCGTCCGCAACGAAAGAAAAGAAGAGGAAAGAACATGAAACCGGAAGTCGTGCACGAGCGCTTCGCCCAGTACCTCAAGGACCGGGACCTCGACGGACTGGGTTCCCTGTTCGACGAAGACGCCATGTTCGTACCGGGACCGGGACAGGAGCCGGTCTACGGCAGGGAAGGCATCAAGGAAGCGCTGAAGCCCTACCTCGCCTCGCCCAGCACCATGGAGGTGGTGGCCACGTCGGTCCATCAGAACGGCGACCTGGCGATGGTCCAGCCGTCCTGGCGGATCACGAGCGAGAGCGGCACCGTGGAAGGAAAGGCGGTCGAGGTGATGAGGAGGACGAGCGAGGGGGACTGGGTCTACATCATCGACAACCCCTACGGCGTCTGACTCTCGTCGTCCCGGCATCACCGTCGGGCGACGGAACCTCGTCACGGCAGCGGCGGCCGCATCGACTTTCTCGATGCGGCCGCCGCTTGCTGTCCGGCGTCGGTGACACGGTCATGATCCGGTGTGGTCCGGGCGCGGTTGGCCGGTGAGGGTGAGCAGGTCTTCGACGTGGCGCTGTGCGGTGAAGGCTCCGCTGCCGGCGGCGAACAGGTCGGTGCCGGCGAAGTCCACGCGGGCACCGGCTGCCGGGGCGCCGAGGAAGGCGGTGCCGATGAACCGCCAGTACAGCAGTGCTTCGTCGGTGCCGCCGGGGGTGAGTCGTTCGATGGTGTGCCGCCGTCGGGAAACGCCGTGGCCAGTGCGGTCAGCAGCATGACAAGGACGTCGCGTCCGTGGGCCCACCCCGAGGTTGTGAGCGTGTCCCGCTTGCGTGCTGCGCAAGAGACCCCTGCCTCCGCGGGAGCGGCCTGTCATGCCAGGCACCCCGAGACAGCGGCAAGTAGCCCCACAAGCTGACACAGGGAGCAGAACGGTCCGACGGCCCTCGGTCCCGGCTCCCACAACGTCCACCAACCACGCGATGCAAGCCCCAGGAACCGCAGGTCAGAGGCGCTCCAGCTCGCCGCCCCGACCTCCTGCCCCCAGACAGAGGACCCTCACTGGCGCGCATCCGCTAAGCTACCCCTGGTCAGTCGTTGGTACGTGACGTTGTCTGCTCAGATGACCCAGCGGAGAGTGTTGCACCACGTCTGACCAGCGGGCTTGCGCTCCTCGTCGAAGATCCACACCCTGGGTTTTCAACAAGGTTTTCTACAAGCCCCTGCCTTCGTAGCTCAGGGGATAGAGCACCGCTCTCCTAAAGCGGGTGTCGCAGGTTCGAATCCTGCCGGGGGCACAAAGAATCACCTGGTCAGAGGCCCTTTCGTCCGTCGGACGGGAGGGCCTTCGTACTCGCAGCACACATATGGCACACATGCGGCTGCGGGCAGAGGTGGGGAGCTGTGTGAGATGCCCTCGAAGGATGAGCTGGCCCGGCGCCGGCACGAGAGGCTGGTCGACCGCTTGGAGGGCCTGATGCGGGCTTCCTTGAAGCCTCGCTACCAGGGCTACCACGGGCAGCTGATCCCGAGCCGCGGCGATCTTGAGGAGATGGGCGAACTGAAGGGCGTCCGTCGTGCTGCACGCGAGGCGGGCCGTTGTCTCGGCTGGCACCCGAAGACCCACGTCGTCGGCGCAAGGCTCTTCGTGTATGACGACGGCGCGGTCCCGAAGGAGTTCAGCGAGTTGGCGGCCGGGGATGCTGCTGACGCCATCGACGCAGGACTCCGCGGCGGCGAGTAGAAGCAAGTACGGTCGGCCGTCGCCGCCCCACCTTTGCCCCAGAGCCTGCGCAGCACGCCGGAAATCTATCGAGCCCGCCCTGTGGCGGCTTTACCCTTCCCGCATGGCCCATGGAATGACCTCGTACGTTTGCCTGCCCTGCCGGGCCTCGTACAAGCAGCCCTACCCCGGCTACCACGATCACGACCGGGTCTGTCCACGCTGCGCCGAACCACTGATCCACGTCGGCTCCGCCTTCGCGGCACCCAAGAGGCGGGACACCGCCGCCTGGCGCACCCTCTCCGTGTTGCTGAACGCCGGCGTGCGTTTCCACAAGAGCTGCTGCGGCGGCCCCGGCTACCGCCCACGTACCCTCAGCGAGGTGCGCGAGCGGATGGCCTACGCCCGCGCCACCGGCGAACCATTCGCTCAGGCGTTGGTCCGCCGCGACCTGCCCTAGCAGCCCGAAAGCAGGGGGCGCTCCGCCGCGCCGCCGAAGCGACCCCTGCTGTCATACACAGCACACGTAAGGCACACATCACGCGGCATCGTCTTCCAGGACGGCGACTGCCTCTGCCGCCTTGCGGGCCTTCTTCTCCGCCTTCTCCAGCTTGGCCTTCGCCTTGGCGAGTTGCTTGGAGCGGCGCTTGTGCATCTTCTTCGAGACCTCGTCCAGGCGGTCCGGGAAGAGGTGCCCGTACGTGTCCAGGGTCAGCGTCGCCGACTTGTGGCCCAGCATCGTCTGTACGACGTTGACGTCCGCGCCGCTGGCGATGGCGAGCGAAGCCGCCGTGTGCCGCAGCTTGTGCGGGGTGACCTTGAGGTGCCCCAGCCCGGCCTTCACGACCGCCGGTGCGAAGAACCGCTGACGGAAGCTGCGGGCCCGTAGCGGCCCGCCCTGCGGAGCGGTGAAGAGCAACTCCCCATCTCCCCGCCCCTGAACGTGAGGCTTCAGCTCCTCGGCCAGGAATCGTGGAATCGGTACCGACCAGCGCTCGTGGTTCTTGGGGGTGTCGAGGTAGGGCTTGCCGTCGTCCTCGGCGTACGCCTCGACGATGTGGCCAGGACTCCGCCACCTCTGCGAACTTCACGCGGGCGGCTGCGGGATCGCGGTAGGAGCCGTCGTTGAGACGAGACTCCATCCTCGTCCGCTCCGCGTCGGCGTCGACCTTGCGGGCGAAGGTCTTCATCTTCGGCTTGCCGTCGGGGTCGTACCAGCGCACGCGGTAGCGCCCCGGTGGCGTACGACCTGCCCGCTTGGCTTCCGCCACGGTGCGTACGTACGCCGCGTGCCCTATGCGGTCTTCAATCCAGATCCGCGCCAACTAGCACCCCCTCCGGTCATCACTGGACTGCGACGGGAGCGGCAGGAGCAGGGTCGTGGCACGAGGTGGACGCCTGGCTGAACGAGGCACGCCGGCCGCGCGATCGCCCGCGTGGCCAGCATCGGTTACCTCGGTTTCCTGACCGGGCCGCTGCTCATCGGCGCCGTAGCGGAGCTGACCGGCCTGGCATGGGCCCTGACCATCCCAGTGGTCCTCGCACTGTTCGTCACACTGACGGCCGCCGCCCTGCGGCCACGACCGTCGGGGGTGGGTCCGTCGTGGGAGGCCAGTCCGCGTACGTCGTCCGAGTGACGTACCACCGGACGTGGCCTGCCTCGCTGGTCGACGAACCCGAGCCCGGCTGGACCAAGCCATGAGGATGACTGGCTGGGGGGTGTCCCCATCACAGACTCCTGCCGACAGGGCCAGATGGCATGGCATCCGATGCGACGACATCGTCGATGGTGGCCATGGGGCCGAGGACGAGTACGCCGTGGATCGGACGCGCTGAGCAATGCCCGATTCGCTCCTGCTGCAGGGGGTGGTTTTCAGCCGGGTGTTTCCGTGATGTCGTCGTGAAGTGCCAGCGCAGCGGGGTCGACGTTCGTCTCGGTCGGCTGGTGCGCGGCGTGGGTGGGACACCGTGGGCCGAAGGCTGTCGCGAGCTGGTCGAGCAGGGACGCTGCGGATGGGTTTGGGTCGCGACGCGGGGTGATCGCGTAGACGCCCCGGGTCGGGGGATCGATGAGTGCCACTGTGGTGACGTCGGCCCGCAGCGCACACGTCAGCACACCGGGTATGAGCGCGATGGCGTGGCCGGTTGCGACCATGGCCATCTTGCCGGGCAGATCGGCCGCGGTGAGGTCGATGCGGGCGGTGACTCCGGCGCGGGCGGCGTGCTGGCGCAGCAGCGCTGCCGAGCCGTCGTTGTCCTCGACCCAGGTCTGGTCGGTCAGCGTCTGGATGTGCACCGGGCCGTGTCCGGCCCGCGGATGGTCGATGGGCAGCACGACAACCATGTTGTCCATCCCCAGGAACCGTCGTTGGACACGTGGGTCATTGGGCAGCCCCGGTGGTGCATCGGTGACGACGGCGATGTCGAGATCGCCGGCGATCACGCGGTCGTGCAGTTGTGAGCTCAGCCCGGGCACCAGGCTCCACCGGAGGGGGGCGGCCTCGTCCAGCAGGCGGCGGATCGCCGCGGGCACGATCCCGGCAGCCAGAGACGGCGTCGCGCCGACAGCCAGAGTCCGGCTGAACGCCCCGTCACGAACGTCCTGTACAGCACGCACTGCGCGATCGGCGTCGTTGAGCGTGACCAGGGCATGGTGACGGAACACCTCGCCGGCAGCCGTCGGACGCACGCCGCGCACATGCCGCTGCACCAGCGGCACCCCGAGCTGGCGCTCCAGCCCGGCGATCTGCCGAGATACGGCCGACTGCGTGTAACCGAGCTCAGTGGCCGCCGCCGACAGCGACCCGAGCCGACACACCGTCACGAACGTCCGCCACACGGTCAACTCCATGGCGCAAGTATGCCTAGCCGATCTGCGTATCCCGCATGGCTGCCCTGCTAGACCTGCGCTTGTCGCAGGCATCGCGACGCCTCCACGCTGGGATGCATGACCGCACCGCACACGATCGCAGTCCTCGGCTTGGGTCGCATGGGCGCAGCAATCGCGACACGACTCGCCGAACATCATTGGGATGTCGTCGGTTGGACACGCTCTGGGCACACGACAGGCGCTGTCGAGGCGACCGACGACCCGAACGACGCCGTGGCGAAGGCCGACATCGTTCTTCTGGCGTTGTTCGACGGCCCGGCCTGCCAGCAGGTCGTCGACCACGTCCGTGACTCGCTACGAACGGACACGATCGTGCTGAACACCAGCACCATCGCCCCCGCCGAAGCGTCGACGCTGGCCCGGCAACTCGGCAAGTCCTACGTCCACGCGCCTCTGCTCGGCTCCGCGCCCGCTGCCGCCGCCGGCACCCTGCAGATCCTCGCCGCCGCCGACCAAGTCGCGCTCGACCGAGCCCGGCCGGCTCTGGAAACGCTGGGCACCGTGCGGCGCATCGACGACGCCGCCACGGCCGCCGCGCTCAAGCTGATCGCCAACAACAGCCTCGCCGGCGCCGTCCTCGCGCTGCGCGACTCACTGCGGCAGGCCGACGCCCTGGGCCTGCCCCGTGCCCAGGTGCTGGACGTCCTCGAACTCGGCCAGCTCGGCGGACTCGTCGCCCGCAAGCGGACCTTCCTCGCCGACGAGCCGACCGCTGTCAGGGCCGAGTTCACGATCGGTGCGCTGGCCAAGGACATGGCGCTGCTGGCCGCCGCGTCAAACACGCCCCTGCGCAGCGCAGCCGACCTGGCCGACACCCCTTCAGCCCCTGAGGCAGACATCGCCGTTGCCGCCACGGTCCCCGCCGTGGAGGACGCCGTGCTCGAACCGCTTCGTGCCTACATCCGCGGACACGCCACCGGCGACGCCTCCCACTTCCGCGACGCGTTCCTGCCCACCGCCCATATCGAGGGAATACGGAACGGCGCATTCGTCTCGTGGTGCCTGGACGAGTACTGCGCTCTCTTCCACGGCCAGCCAGCCCCGGACGAACCGACCCGCTCCCGCCGCATCGACGCCATAGACGTCCACGGCACGGTCGCGACCGCAACGATGACGCTCTGGCACGGCGCGGACACCTTCACCGACATCTTCCTGCTGGTCCACGACGACGGCCGCTGGCGCATTGCCAACAAGGCTTATCACCGAAACGCTTGAGAGGGCGGGAAGCGATCCGGTGCCCGATTCGTCGAGGAGTTCTTCCAGGGTTTCACCGAGCTGATTGGCGGTGGCGGAGAAGGCCAGAACAGAAGGTGCTCGCGCCTGAGACCCGCTCACCCTCCTTGGAAGACGCACCAGCACCAGGAGGGGTGAACGTTCTGGTCAGCATTCCTTTGTGCGTGAGCGATGCGTGAGCGGATGGTGCGGCACGAGCCGTCCTGCGGCGGATTGACCTTCACGGCCCACCTGTTCTGACCTGGTGGTTCCGGACATTGAAGAACCGTCCGGAACCAACCACCGCAGGTGACGGATGCTCAGCGATGGCTGGGCCCGCCGGTCAGTCGATGCCGTCGATGATGCGGAAGTCGCGCTCGACGCCGTCGGGGAGGGCCACCAGCGCCTTCTGGTATGCCTCGCTCTCGTATGCCGCGACGGCCTGTTCAAAGCTGTCGAACTCGATCAGAACGACGCGTTGCGTGATTCCGGCCTCGTGGGCGACGACTCGACCGCCAAGGAGGGACAGGACGCGCCCGCCCCCAGCCTGGACAGCCGGACCGGCCAGCTCGTTGTAGGCAGTCAGCCTCTCAGGGTCGGAAATTGCGGGGTAGACACTGACCCAGTAGCCCTTAGCCATGGAATTCTCCTGTGTTCGGCCGGACATGTCCGACTCCGAATTGACACTCAGATCGATCGATCCTGGCGACGGGTACTGCGGTCAGTTGAATCGCCATATGCGCAGGTTAGGGCTTGATGTGCGGCCGAGGGAAAGACCGGTACGGGATAGACTCAGAACGGATCGTTATCAATCAGCGGGGAGGCCACGTGGCGCCGGATACGGTGAGCCTGCGGTATTTCCTGGTGCTGGCACAGGAGTTGAACTTCACCCGCGCGGCCGCACGGATCGGTATCGCACAGCCCGCACTCAGCGCCCGGATGCGCCGATTGGAGACGGAACTCGGCACGGCCCTGCTGGTCCGCAACACGCGTAGCGTCGTATTGACCACGGCCGGTGCGGCTTTGGCGGAGTCCGCGCCGCCCGCGCTGGCGGCACTGGACCGAGCATGGGACACCGCCCGGAGCGCGGCGGCCGGTGAACTGGGCACGCTGCGCATCGGATACAGCCTCAGCACCGGGGCCGAGACGACACCGGCCCTGGTAGACAGGCTGATTCGCGGCAACAGCGGACTCGAGGTCGGCGCGGTCCCGATGGCGACACCGGAGATCTCCCCCGCGGTCGCCGACGGCAGCATCGATGCCGGGATCACCCGCGGTGAACAGCCGGGCCGTGGCGTGCGCCGGTTCCTGCTGCGGCGTATGCGCGCCGGGGTCCAGCTGGCGCAGCACCACCCGCTGGCCGAACACCCGGAGATCGAGATCGCCGACGCGGCCGCGTATCCGCTGCGACTCCCGGACCGTGCGGCCAACCCCGTGATCCACGATCAGCTGTCCGCACTGTTCCGAGACACCCGACCACACCCCCGATTCCACACGCCCGCAGTCTCTTTCGACATGTCTCAGCGCGACCTGCGCGACGGAGTCACCCTCGCCCCTGCCGGAGAAGCCGCGGCCACGGCACAACCGGCCGGTCTCACCTGGCGACCACTGCGTGGCGCGCCCAGCCTGACGATCCATCTGGTCCTCCCACGCGAGCAGTCACCACTACACCGCCGCATCCGTGCCGTCGCCAAAACCCTGGCGCACGAGCTGCACTGGCTGCCGGACTGACGCGCAAGCGGTCAAGCGAGACGGACGCCTGACGGTGGCGAGCCGAAGACCCTGCGCCCGGCGGACTTCGCGGTGATGACGACGACGGCGGTCTTGCTGAATGTCCGACACGACCTCGCTACGCCGGCGAATCAGCATCCGATGATGGCCCGGGTCCGGTCCGAGTCGTACACCGCGGCGATATCCTCGCCCAGCCCTAGATCTCGGCGGATACCGCGCCTTCGCCGACGCCGGACCGGACAAGCACGGGTAACCGGCGGGAACGCCCGCCGTCAACGGCGTCCATGACGTCGGTCAATGCTTAATGCCAACCACTGTTCCATTGCTCCCTGAGGCCGAAATCGCCACGCTCCTGAGACACAAGCATGGCCATCGGCGTGAGAATGAGCAGGAAGCGGCAGGCCACAGCGTCGGCATGTGACGCGCGTTCTGAGATCCCACACGGGGGCTCACGTCCGATAGCCGCCCAGAGACATTCGCTCCGCCGCAGGTGAGAACGTCCCACATGCGTGAGCCATGCGTGAGCGGACGGTGTGGGACGAGCCATCACGCACTGGTTCGTCCCCCCCTGTGCGGTGTGGCGCTGATCAGGCAGAACAGCACCACACGGCAGAGCCAGTCACCCCTCGGCAAGGATTCGATCCCACTCCTCAAGCGGGTGTCGCAGGTTCGAATCCTGCCGGGGATACAACGCGATACCGCTCTGACCTGGGGTTTCTCCCTCAGGGAGGGGTCCTGTTCGGCCTCGGACTCATCGTCCGGGGCCGTCTGCGTGAGCGGACGGGGAGTTGCTCTGCAGTCTCGGCGATCGCAAGGTCAGGGAATCGGCCGAAGAGCGCATCGACCACCAGGCCGGCTCGATAAGGGAGGCGTCAGCGCATGCCTGCGGGTTCGAGCAAGGTGACCACCATGGGTGCGACGAGCCCGGTCAGCTTTGTCGGCACCGATCCCCGCACGGGCACTCGCGCCGTCGAAGACCGGACTGGGCTGCCGTGACAACAGTCGGAATCGCTCGCCCCGCTCTGTTCGGCCTCGGAACTCGGGTGAACCCGCCTGCAACTCCACCTGCTCGACGACACGCAGGATCCGCCGGCGGGGTCACCGGTCGTCGTCTGTCGCGGGCAGGAGGGTCGCCACGTAGGGCGGAGGTGCGCCACGTAGGCGGAGGTGCGCTCCTCCAGGCTCGCCGCCAGCAGTTCGTCCTTGCTCTCGAACAGCTGGTACAGGGAGCGCTTCGACACCCCGCGTCGAGCCCCGCCCGCGGTCTCATACCGATGACTCAGCCCGAGGCCGGGCACCGGGTCCCAGCCGGGCGGTGACGTGCTTGGGGGTGAGAGAGGAGTGCCCCTCGGAGCACTCGACGACGACTCGGACCGGAGCGTCGCAGTCGGTGTGGCGAACGTCCAGCACAGGACTCGCGGAGTCGAGGGCGTACGCCTCGCCCCACTGGCTCAGCGCCATCAGGACGGGCCACAGATCCCAGCCCTTGCGGGTCAGGCGGTACTCGTTGCGGGAGCGGCTGCCCGGCTCCCGGTAGGGGACGGTCTTCAGGATGCCGGCCGCGATCAGCTTCCTCAGGCGGTCGCTGAGGACGGCCTCCGACAGGCCGATGTGGCGGTGGAAGTCGTCGAAGCGGCGGACTCCGTTGACGGCGTCCCGCAGGATCAGCAACGTCCATTTCTCTCCGACCACGTCGAGCGTGCGCTGGACGGGGCAGTTCTCCGTGCTCGCCTCAAGCCACTCCATTCAGCCATCGTAAGGGCCTGACTTCGTCATTGACAGTCAGGAGAGCCGGAAGCTAGCTTCACTTGCAAAAGCCAGAGGGGAAGGCGCTCGGTCGTGGGACGAACACGTACGTACCAATGGGAAGATCCCGCGATGCTGGCGGAAGCCGCCGGGCGCATGGCCGGCATCGACTTCCTTCGCGAGTTGCAGGCGGGGCGGCTGCCGGGGCCGCCCATCAACTACGCCATCGACTTCCGCCTGGACGAGGTGGAGCCCGGCAGGGCGGTCTTCTCCCTGACGCCCGGCGAGGAGCACTACAACCCGATCGGCAGCGTGCACGGCGGCATCTTCGCCACCCTTCTCGACTCTGCCGCGGGGTGCGCCGTCCAGACCACCCTCCCGCAAGGCATGGCGTACACCTCACTCGACCTGACGGTGAAGTTCCTACGGCGGATCACCGTGGAGACGGGCACCGTGCGCGCCGTCGGCACGGTTGTCAACAAGGGCCGCCAAACCGCCCTCGCCCAAGCGCAGTTGGTCGACGCGAAAGACCGTCTACTCGCCCACGCCACCAGTAGCTGCCTGCTCTTCCCGGTTCCTCCCCCTCAGGGGTGAGCTTCTGCGGCGACCGGTGAATCAGACCTTGTCCCCAGAACCTGCCAGGCCTCTCTCGTCCGGCACCCTCCCCGCGGCCGACGCGGAGACGCCCACTCCGCCGCAGGTGAGAACGCCCCACACGCGTGAGCGATGCGTGAGCGGACGGTGCAGGACGCCGTGTTGACGCTCTGACCTGGGGTTTCTACCCGCGGAGGGCTTCTAATCGGCCTCGGACTACTCGTCCGGGGCCGTTTGCGTGAGCGGATGGGGAGTTGATCTCCCGAATGTCTCCCGACGGATCAGCACCGTTCGGCACGGATTCCGTGTCGGGCTTTTCCGTGTCGGGCTTTTCCGTGTCGGGCTTTTCCGCGTCGGCGGGCTCTGGCTCCTCTGTGGGAGGGGTGTTCTCGGAGGTGGCGCGGGCGTGCGGTACGAGCCGCGCTGCGGCCTCGGCGATGGCGAGGTCGGCCTCGGGGAACAGGCTCGTGTACGTGTCGGCCGTGATGGTGATCGGCGAGTGGCCGAGCATCTCCTGGATGTCCTTCTGGTCGGCCCTGCCGCTTGCGGCGCGGCGCGGCTCCCGTCGCGGACGCCGTGAGGCAAGGATGACGGGTCATGACGATCGTGTTCCGGGTCCCGGCCGGCGGTGCGGAGCGGGTGGGGTTCGCCTACTCGCCGACGATGGAAGCCGTACTGAGTCTCCATGTGCTGGTGGAGCCCAAGCACCACCCCGTCCAGCACGGCTGGGTGCGTGCGATGCGCAAGCTGTCCCCGGCGCTGAAGCGGGAGATCGAGGCGTTCTCCTACGCGGTGCGCTCGTACTTCCCCGAGTTCCTCTTTCCGCAGCCGACCGGCGGGCTGACGGACTTCGAAGACGAACTGGCCGGCTTGCGCGGGGCGGATCCGGAACTGGTCCGCCTGGAGTTCGCCGTCCCCCTGCTCACGCCCTGGCCGGGCGGCGGCAAGGGCAGGGATCCGCGCGTGCTGGACGAACCGGAGGTACGCGGCCTGGTGCGGGAGCGAGTCGCACGGGAAAGCGACGAAGCAATGGCCGCGATGCTCCTCGACGATCCGCGCGCGCTGCTCGAACGGTTCCTGAGCATGCTGGAGCGCTACTGGCGGGAGGCGTTCGAGGAGGAATGGGCCCGGATCGAACCCGAACTCGCCGCCGGCGTCAGTGAGGCCGGACACCAGATCGAGCAGCGCGGCCTGTACGGGATGCTCCGCGGCCTGTGGCCGGAGGTGCGCAGCGATCCGCAGGCCGAACGCTTCTGGCTGGAGCGGCCGCACGACCACGAGGTCGCCATCGGCCCGGACGACACACTCGTCCTCGCCCCCAGCGCCTACGTGTGGCCGCACGTACGCGTCAACTGCGACGGTCCGTGGCCGCTCGGGCTCGTCTTCCCCGTCTCCTCGATCGTCCGGGAGGCCCGCCCGCGGATTCCGCCGACCAGGCTCGTCGGCACACTCCGCGCGCTCGCCGACGACACCCGGCTGCGCGCCCTGCGACTGCTCGCCGAACGCCCGCGCAGCACGCAGGAGTTGGCCCCGCTCGTCGGAGTCAGCGAGGCCGCCCTGTCCAAGCACCTGCGGGTGCTGGCGGACGCGGGCCTGCTGGAGCGCCGCCGCGAGGGCTATTACGTCCTGTACCGGCTTGCGCCCGGACAGGTGGCGGGCCTGACCCCCAGTCTCGAAAGCTTCTTGCACGGCGACGGCGAGGCGAACGAGCCCGACTGATTAGCCATCTGCCTAATAACTGGATCAGGCCCCGGACGGAACCCGACAGTGGCCGCATGTCACTGCTGAAGGACCGCAACTTCCTGCTTCTCTTCGCCGGTCAGGGCATCTCACGCTTCGGCGACGGCCTGTACACCGCCGCGACCGCCTGGCTGGCCTGGTCACTGACGAAGGACCCCACGGCCGTCGCCCTGGTCAGCGTCTCCGCGTTCGCGCCCGCGTTCGTGGCCACCTTCGTCGTCGCCTCGTACGCCGACCGCCGCGACCGCCGGAAGCTGATGATCGCCACCGACCTGGCCCGGGTCGCCGTGGTGGCCGTGGCTTCGGTCCTGCTCGCCCTCGACCTGCTGAACCTGCCCCTGCTCGTGGCGACCACGGCGCTGCTGGCGCTGATCGGCGCCCCGTTCGCCCCGGCCCGCAACGCCATCGTTCCGCAGATCGTGCCGGGCGACCGCCTCCAGCAGGCCAACGGACTGCTGCAAGTCGCCTTCCGGGCCGCCTTCTTCGTCGGCCCGCTCATGCTGGCGCCGCTGCTGGCCTTCGGCTCGCTGCAGTCGGTGCTGGTGGTGAACGGGCTGACCTTCCTGGGCTCGGCGGTCGCCGTGGCAGCCATCCGCGTGACCCGCCCCGCCGCGACCAGCGGGCAGACCGGGCTGTGGTCCGATCTCAGCGCCGGGCTGAGGGCAGTGCGGGCCGCTCCCGATGTACTCGTCGTCATCGTGACCTTCGTGCTCGCCCTCGCCCTGACCAACGGTTTCCTGACCGTCGGGCTGGTCACGGTCGTGGGGCAGGGCGGCCAGTACGGCCTGCTGCTCGGCGTCGCCGGGGTCGCCGAGGTGGTGGGCGCGCTGCTCCTGGCCGGCCTGCGCATCCGCAGACTCGCACTGGCCGCGGTGCTGGCGTGGGCCCTGCTCGGGATCTTCCGGGCTCCACTGGGAACGGTCACCTCCCATGCTGTGGCGGCCGTTCTTCTGACCGCCACGGGGCTGGCCTCGGCCCTCACGGACATTCCCTTGATCGCACTGGTGCAGCAGCGCATACCGAGCCATCATCTGGCGAAGGCGCTCGGCCTGTGGGAGGCCGGGGTGGCAGGAGCCCTGGCGATCTCCCCCTTCGTGGCCTCGACCACCATCACCCTCGCCGGAGTCGAGAACGCCTTCCTGCTCTCGGGAGCCGCCGTTGTCGTCCTGGCCGTGACCGCCACGCTCACCCTCGCATGCCTCGGCGCACGTCAGCCCGGTCAGGAGCCCTTCGTCACAGCCGACGGCACGGCAAGCGTCGCGGCGACGGGAGAGACAGCGGTGATCACGGCCAAACCGGAGTGACTGCGCGGATCATCGCGATGCGCAGGTCAGCTGAGGACACGGTCGCCGCAGCCTGACAACGAGCACGTTGGGGCCATCAGGCAGCGCCCCCGGCGCGGGCACGCTGTCGCGGACTTGCGCCGGCATCGGCTCCACAGGCGGCCGAAGCCTCATACGGCCGTTCTACGGCGCGGGTGAGGTCCGCCACCTGGGATCACGACGCTGGCCGGCCGGGCATGAGGCGAACCGCGATCCACGATCACAAAGTTCCGCGCGAGGGCTTCAGCAAGCAGGCCCGGCGGAGTGCCCAACAGTTTTGGCGGCGGATGCCGGCCGACGGGGGGTGTGAGCGGCATCGGCGTGCTGGACGGGGCAGACAGTACGTTGAATCCAGCGGGATGGGGCCCGCAGGGCCTGATGCGGGCTTCCCTGAAGCCTCGCTGCAGGGCTACCACGGGCAGCTGATCCTGAGCAGCGGCGATCTTGCGGAGATGGGCGAACTGAAGGACGTCCGTCGTGCTGCACGCGAGGCGGGCCGCCGTCTCGGTTGGCAACCGAAGACCCGCGTCGTCGACGACGAGATGGGGGCCGAACGGCAGGCCGGCCAAGCCCTGCGCGAGGCCCTGGTTGCACCGTCGAGTCCGGCCGAAGCATTGATCCTGCGGCGGCTCTTGGCGTGGCTGACAGCCTCGGCGTGAGCACTCTCGGCCATCAATAAGAGTGAGTGACGACTGCCGTCGCCCGACCTCGTCGAAGTGCGGCCCCACCATGGCCGACCCTAGCCATGAGAGGGATAACAGCCGTCCCCGTCCTGGAACTCGCAGCAGATCGCTGGGGCCACGTGCGCCCGTACAACGAGGTGAAGCTCGACCTGGCCTCTCGCCTTGAGGTCACCGGGCCGGTCCCCTGCCCGGTTCAGGCGGATTCGAGGATCGGGCGGATCTCGACGGTCTCCGGGGTGGGGAGGCTCGTGGCCAGTTCGACGGCTTCCTCGCGGTCGGCCACGTCGATGATGAACCAGCCGCCGAGGGTCTCCTCACCGGCGTGCGCGGGCCCGTCGGTCACCGCTGATGTTCCGTCGGCCGTTCTGCGCACCGTCGCGGGAGTGATGTTCTCGGTCTCCAGAGCCTCGCCGCCGACCAGTTTCCCGGCCGCGGCGATGCTGCCGATCCAGGCTTCGTATTCCTTGCGGTAAGCAGCGCGGTCGGCCTGGATCCGGCGGCGTGACTCGTCCGTTTCGAAGATCACGAGTGCGTATTTCACGGGGTTCCTGTCCGGCCGCCTTGCGGGCGGCCTCTGCTGATGTCGTGTGAGGGGGGACAGCAGCCTGGTCAGGTGGCGCTGTCCGCTGGGGCGATGGGAGCGATGGGAGCGATGCGGGCGAGCGCACCGATCTCCAGTGCGGTCCACACGGCGCCGTCGGGACCGGTTGCGATGCCGTGCGGTTCGGAGTGGGGGGTGGGCAGGTCGTGGACGCTGAGGGAGCCGTCGGAGGTGATCGCGCCGACGCGGTTGCCTCCCCATTCGGTGAACCATGCGGTGCCGTCGCTGTCGACGGTGACGGCGTGCGGTCGCGCGGTGCGGTCGGGGAGTGGGAACTCGGTGATCTGCCCGTCGGGAGTGATCCGTCCGATCTGACCGGCGGCGATCTCGACGAACCACAGCGCGCCGTCGCGGCCTGCGGCGATCCCCACCGGCGCTGCCGCCTCCGTCGGCAGGGGATGGATGGTGACCGCACCGTCCATGCCGATCCGGCCGAGGGCGTTCGCCTGGTTGAGGGTGAACCACATCCCGTCATCGTCACCGGCGGTGATCGCCGAGGGGAACGCGCCCGTGACGGGGAGCGGGAACTCGGTGACGCGGCCGTCGGCGGTGATGCGGCCGATACGGTCGGCGGCGGTCTCGGTGAACCACAGCGCACCGTCGGGTCCCGCCGCGATACCGAACGGCCCGCAGCCGGCGGTGGGCACGCCGAACTCGTCGATGACGCCGTCGGTGGTGATCCGCCCGATCCGGTCCGCCCGGTACTCGGTGAACCACAGCGCACCGTCGGGGCCGGGTGTGATGACGGTCGGCCCGCAGGTGGGGTCGAGCCGGTGGCTCGTCGGCTCCTCGCCGGGGACGAGCCGGCCGATCCGGCCACTGTGGACGAGGGTGAACCACAGCGCGCCGTCCGATCCCGTCGTGAGGGCGTAGGGTCCGGCCGCACTGTCGGCCACCGCGTGCTCTTCGATGAATACCTGGGTCACAGAGATTTCCCCAATCCGTGCTCGGTGGCGATGCGGGCCATGTCGTCCGGGGTTCCGGACATGAGGGTGCGAACGCGTTCGGTGACGAGGACGACGATCGTGCAGGGCGGAACATGGTGGACGGGAACGTGGACACTCCCGTCGTCGGATGCTCCGCACCCGCCATCAGGAGGCGGGGTCGGAAGGAGTGGCCCACTCGACGAACTGGATGACAACACCGTTCGGGTCCTTGATCTGGAACAGCCGCTCGCCCCAAGGCTCTTCACGCAGCGGCATGGTGATGTCGACACCCTCGGCGCGCAGCCGCTTCTCCTCGTCCTCGATACCGGTGCTGGTGAAGGCGAGGATCAGGCCGGAGGCGTGCTGGTCCCGCTGGTCCGCCGGCAGCACTTCGATGCCACGTGCGAGCAGGACGATGTCCACTGCGGCGTCGTCCCGCGTCAGGGAGGCGAACCCATCGGCGGCGGCCTGCTCGACATAGCCGAGGTGGCTGGTGAAGAACCGCTGGGATGCGGCGACGTCGTCGACGGTGAGCGAGACGGTGGACGCGGTGATCTGCAAGACGGTTCTCCTCATGGGTTTTTCGCGGAGCCTGACGCCTGTGGCCGCTGGTGGGCGAGGCGGTCGGGCGTGATCGTCGGTGGGGGTGCGGGTCAGTAGCCGCCGCGTCGCGGCAGGCTGCGAACGGGCGGGGTGAGACGCCGAGTGCGGGCCGCGGCCGTCCGGGCGAGTTGCTGCCTGTCAGGGCGACGCGGCGCGGGGACCGGCGCGGGGGTCGGCACGGGGCTGCTGCCGGTACGCCCGGCGAGGACCTCACCGAGGTCGGCGGTCAGGGCGAGGGACGCACAGCTGAGTTCGGGCATGGACTCTCCTCTTCGATCCACCGGTGCAAATTTACGACGAGAGTAAAATTATCCCGAGACACGTGAGGGTGTCAACATAAAAATGCTACGGGAGTAAGATTGCCTCATGGCTACCGACACCACATCGCCCGCGCCCCCCACCGGCCTGCGGGAAACCAAGAAGCAGGAGACCCGGCAGCTCATCTCCGACCACGCCACCCGCCTGTTCCTCACCCAGGGCTTCGAGCGGACCACCATCGCCGAGATCGCCGCCGCCGCGCGGGTCGCCAAGAAGACGGTGACCAACTACTTCCCACGCAAGGAGGATCTGGCCCTGGACCACCAGGACGCGTTCATCGCATCCCTGGCACACACGGTGACCGCTCGACGGCCCGGCGAGTCCGCCCTGGCTGCACTGCGCCACGCCTTCGCCGACGCCGCCGCGGCCGCGGATCCGGTCTCCGGGTTCTCAGGCCCCGCCTTCGCCCGCATGATCGCCGACAGTCCCGCCCTCTCGACCTGTCTGCGTGGCCTGCATGACCAGCGCGAACATGCCCTGGCCCACGCTCTCGCCGCAGCCGTCGGCGCACCGCCGAACGACATCACCGTCCAGACAGCCGCCGGACTGCTCGGCGCCGTCCACCGCATCCTGTTCCAGCGCATCCAGGACCTCACCCTGGCCGGACACTCCAACGACGAGATCGCCGAAACCATCGCCACGGAGGCGGCCGACGCCTTCGACATGCTGGAACCAGCTCTCGCCGACTACGCCATCGCCTGAACAAGGAGTCGATCGGGCGGGCCCGGTGGCTGCGTTCGGCGGGACGTTCCCACTGCGCGCGCAGCTTCACATGCCGGGCCACCGTGCCGGCGCCCGGCGCCCTGGAAGGCTGACCGTCCTCGGACTCCTCGTCCGGGGCCGTTTGTGTGAGCAGCTCCAGTCCAGGCCAGGCCAAACTTCTCGGCGTGCACCTGTCGCGAGGGGACCTGCAGGTTTCGCAGGCCGCCGAGCACGGCCCCGCCCCGGCCATGACGGGCGGGCAGGCCACACGTACACGTCACGTTCGGTGATGTCGGGGACCAGCCGGTGCAGATAGCCCGGACCGAACGCCGGGGTACTGCCCTCGCCGGTTCTGCCGTTGAGCAGGCGCGGCCGTCCGCCCCGTAGGGCGAGCGGGTGGCGCACCTCGTCAGCGTCGGCCGAGCTGCGCAACCGGTACAGCCCCTGCGGACAGCTTCTGCCAGGCCCTCTTGGGCACCTTCCTGGCCGACCTGTCGGCGCGAAACCTCCCGGCGCCTGTGGTGACTTCGTGCGAGCAGGCCACCACGAGGACGTAGCCGGTGCCGCGTTCCTCCAGCGCGGTGCGCAGCCTCGGGTTGCCGCCGTAGACCTCGTCTCCCGCGACCCAGGCGGCCCGATGGCCGGCGTCGAGGAATCGGGTGACCATGCGAGCGGCCAGATCCGGCTTGGTCGCGAACTCCGTATTGTCACCGAGGCCGGCGGCCCGGTAGCGGTCGGGATCGGAGGTCCAGGAACGCGGAACATAGCGTTCCCGGTCCACTGCGGCGTGCCCGCGGCAGCCGGCGTAGACCAGGTAGACGCCGACCTGGGCGTTCTCGATCCTGCCCGCGGTGCCGGTGTACTGCCGCTGGACTCCAACGGTGTCGGTGCCCTTCTTCACGTCGCCGGTCTCGTCGACCACCAGCACCGCCTCGTCGTCGTGCAGATGCTCCACCACGTAGTCACCCACCTCGTCGCGGACCTGGTCGGCATCCCACTTCGCCCTCCCGAGCAGGTGCTGCATGCCGTCCGGGATCCTGTCCCGGCCCACTCGGCGATGGTCCAGCAGTTCTTGCGCGGCAGGTCCGACAACAGGCCGAGTACCAACTTCCGGGCCCGGGGTCGGGCTTCGACCCGTGTGAAGCGTCCCGCTATCCGGCTCATCAGGCCCTCGAACGCCTCCTGCCAGCAGGCAGGGTTACGCTGTGACCTGCGGCCACCGCATGATCGTTTGTCTTCACACACCGATGATCAACGGTGGCCGCACCCGTCTCCACACCGCGTCGGGTCGCGCAGCGTCTGCCTGCCGTCCTGTGTATCGGAGGGCTTGTGCAACGTGGCGAAGTCTGGTGGGTCCAGTTCGACGAGCGGAGGTTGGTCGTACTGCTGTCAGGAGACGACGCGTCCGGGTTCCAGGTGATGCAGGTCGTCGCTCCGGCGGGCGTCGACATCAGCGGTCTGGGCATCGAAGTGACGGTCGGCGCCGGTGAAGGGCTGCCGCTCGAAGGCGTGCTGCGGCTCGCGTTCCCGCGTCCAGGCTTCACCCCGTGCACGTGGCTGACCACCGTGTCCCGGGACGACCTGATAGAGCGGGCGGCCGTCCTGTCCTCCAGGAAGCTCAGCGAGATCGACGATGCCCTCCGACTCGCTGAACAAGCACACGAGCGGACCCCGGCAACGACCGCGAAGCTCAGCGAGATAAGGGACGCCCTCCGTCGCGGTGAACCCGGGTAGACGGAGAAGGAGCCGACGCCCGCGACGGCATGGGCGATCTCGGGCGAGATGATCCACGCTGGACACCTGCCGCCTCGACGCCCCTCACCATCGAGATCACGATCTACGGCTGGAGTACCAGACCGACCCGGGCACCCGTCTCGGGGTGCGGAAGCAGGCCCCGACATGGAGTCGGGAAACCCTGAGAGCGCATGAGAACTACGGAGAAATGATTTCTGGGAACGACGCCCTGTGGTTGATGTCCGCGCAGGTCACAGCCTCGCTCCGAGGAAACTGCTAAAGCGGGTGTCGCAGGTTCGAATCCTGCCGGGGGCACAGCGCTAAGGGCCAGTTCAGAGGTTTGATCTCGAACTCGGCGCCGCCTGCCCTGGTTGAACGCCGAGGACCGCGAGCACACGGCCGTCGCGGTCAAGGCGTTTCGCCAAGCAGTACGAGGCGAAGTTCCCCAACGGCGTCAGAAGTTCGTCCGTCGATGACGAGGCCGAGCTGCCGACGTTCTACGATTTCCGCGCCGAGCACTGGATCCACCTGCGGGCCACCAACCCCAGCGAGTCGACCTTCGCGACGGTGCGGCCACGGACGAAGGTCACGAAGGGCGTCGGCTCCCGGGTGCCCCTCGCGATGGTCTTCAAGTTCGCCGAGTCCGCCCCAGTCCGCCGGCGGGCCGTGAACGCACCTCCCCTCGCCCGAACCTGAGCTCGCTTCGAGCGCGGCCCCCTCGTGGAACGCTCCGAGGTTCACGCGGCCTGGGTCATCTCAACTGGCTTACAGGTAGTGGCAATTGCTCAACCGAACGGGTCTACATGTAGGGCCGGATGGCCACCATGACATCCATGTCGAAGGCGTTCGCCCCCGCAGCGGACGGCAGGCCCAGGGCTCGGTCGAGTGCGCGGCTCACGCGGCCGCAGCCGCTGGTGCCCGGGGCGGCGAACTCCGCGTCCTGGGCGCCGAAGGCGGCGACCAGGGGGTCCCTGGATATCACCCGGGTGGGATCTGTGTCCTTGAGCACCAGGTGGACCGCATCCTCATCGCTGCCCACCGAGCAGCCCGACGACGGCAGGACCGGCAGCCCGCGCACCGACCCTATGGCGAACTTGATGTCGAACTCGCCGCGCCGGGTGGCGTCGGACAGGAAGTCCGAGTAGCCGCCGTACTGCGGAGACAGGGTCAACGGGGTGCCTCCCACCCTGATTGGCGCAGCGGCCATCCCCCCGAAGACCTGGCGGAACTCACCGTCTACACGGCCTTCCGCAAAGGTGATCTTCATAGGTTCGGTGAGGGGCTCGTCGATGGCACCCATGCGCAGATGCCCCGTGGCGTGCATGACCTCGCAGCGCCAGGTGCCGGGGTCCGCGCCCGCGGGAAGCTCATCAACGGTCGGACAGGCGGAGAAGTCGAACTCGGGCAGATCCGCGGCCTGTTCGGCTCCGTGCGCGGGTGCGGCGCCCAGGGCGACTCCGGCAAGCAGGGCCCCCGCAGCAGCACTTGCGAAGCGGCGGACTGCGCGATTCAAGGTCACTCGGTTCGGCGTCATACGCCCCAGCATTGCAGAGATTTCTCTGCAGAGAAAGGTCTGCAGAGAAACAGCTGCCATCTGGGTAGGCTGTCGCCATGACGAAAGAGCGGAGAGCGGAAGCCGCAGGGCGGCGCACGGTCGACAGCCCCGAGGTGCTCAAGGCCCTCTCGCACCCCCTGCGCCTGCGTATCCTGCGCCACCTCGGCGCGGTGGGCCCGGCCACCTCGACCACGCTGGCCGCCGCCCTGGGCGAGAACACCGGAACGCTCAGCTACCACCTGCGCATGCTGGAACGCAGTGGCCTCATCGAGGACATCCCCGAGCGCTCCACCGGGAGGGAGCGCTGGTGGCGCGGGGTGCGCGGGCTCGACATCCGCAGACCACCGCAGAGTGAGCTGACGGAGGCCGAGCGTGCCGTATCGGCCGAGCTGGACCGGATGAGGATGGAGGAGGACGTCGAGCTCGCCCGGCAGTTCACCGCCGGACAGGAGGAGTCCGAAGGCTGGATGCGGGGTTCACGCAGCCTCATCCACCTCACGAAGGGTGAGCTGGACGCATTCCATGACGACTATCTGAACCTTCTCGCTCGCTATGCCCGCGGGCCTGAGGACGCCCCCGACGACGCACGACCCGTACTCCTCCGCTGGTTCGGCCTGCCCGCTGACTGACCGGACGGGCGAGCTGGGGGAAGGGACCAGGTCGGGTCGGCCGGATCCGCTGCCGCGGCGAATGCGCCGTCGCCCGCCCTCAAGACTTGGAACATCCCGGCCGGCCTGCGCTGCAGCCCCTCCCGGACGACCGCAATGGTGCGGGCCATCCCCGTTCTCCACCACCTCGAAAACCCGACCTGCCAAGGATGAGAAACGCTCAGCCATGCCGACCGCCCCTGGTTGGTGATGAGTTTTGGCGCCCGCACCCGTCACACCTACGACGGGACACGACCAGGCGGAAGGACGACGTCATGAGCGCGGACACACAGCTGGAGGAACTGGGCGTGAGCGGTCTGGGCGAGGTCGACGAGGCGGCGTTCTCGGGGCTGGCGGAGCGGCACCGGCGGGAGCTGCACGTGCACTGCTACCGGATGCTCGGGTCGTTCGAGGACGCCGAGGACACCGTGCAGGAGACGTTCCTCCGTGCCTGGCGGCGGCGGGAGACCTTCGAGGGGCGGTCGGCGTTCCGGGCCTGGCTGTACGGGATCGCCACCAACGCCTGCCTGGACCTGCTCGCCAAGCGCCGCCCGGAGCCTGCGACCGGCGGCGAGGTGCTGTGGCTGCAGCCCTACCCGGACCGGCTGCTCGACGAACTGCCCGCGGGTGACGCGGACGAGCCGGAGAGCGTCGCCGTCGCGCGGGAGACGATCGAGCTGGCGTACGTGGTCGCAGTCCAGCACCTCGCGCCGCGCCCGCGGGCCGTGCTGATCCTGCGGGACGTGCTCGGTCGGCCGGCGAAGGACGTCGCGGAGATCCTCGGGGACTCCGTCAACTCCGTGAACAGTGCGCTGCAGCGAGCCCGCGCCGGCATGCGGGAGCACCTGCCCGCCGAGCGGCAGGACTGGACCGGCGGCGAGCTGGACGCGGGGACGCGCGAGCTGGTGCGCCGCTATACCGACGCCAGCGTGGCCACCGACATCCCGGTGCTCGCCTCGATGCTGCGGGACGACATCCGCTGCTCGATGCCGCCTACGCCGGGCCTGTACGTCGGCCGCGACGCGGTGGTGAACGACTGGGTCGAGAGCGGCTTCGAGGGCATGAAGGGCCTGCGCGGCGTCCCCACCTCCGTGAACCGGCAGCCCGCCGTCGCCTTCTACCTCTGGCAGCAGCGGGAGGGCGCGTACCTGCCCCTGACGATCGACGTCCTGCGCGTCACCGACGGGGCGATCACCGAGATCGTCACGTTCCACGGCGACCGGTTCCCGCGGCTCGGGCTGCCGGAGCGCCTGCCGGTGGTCGGCACGGAGTAGTCCCGGTGCGGACGCTCACGCTGCGCGGTGGCGCGCGTGTCCCGGTGGTTGCGGCGCAGTGGTGCGACGCGTTCGGCGTCGTCACCCGCGGGCGGGTGCAGCTGGAGCTGCGCGACGGCGAGCCCGGGCCGGTCCTCGGCCGCAACGCCGGGTCCCGGCTCCGCGGCACTGGCGTCCGCGCCCTGCGGAACCCCGGCCGTCGCACGGCGAGGGTGCGCGCCCCACGACATCCGAGTCAGCCTGCGGCTCCGGAACGTATCCAGCACGCATGAGTCCGGGAAGCCCCGCCCAGCCGGTGCCCCGCCAGGCGGACGCGATGCTGGTCCAGCAGCGCGCGGGCCAACCGGCACCGGGCCACCCCCAGGCGAGGAGCGCAACCGGAATCGTCTCCTCGGCCCGTCTCACGCATCCGCCGGCCGTCGACGGTCAGCGCACTCAGCACGACGAGAGGCGCCCCGAAGAAGCCCAGGCCGGTCACCGAGCCGGTGTCGGATCCCACCGCATCCGCAGGCCGGTCGGGGCGAGCACGCTCTCGTAGATGGGGGTCAAGTCGACATCGCCCACGGTCTCGACGGTGTACTCGGTGGCCAATGGTGTGGCTACGAGGGTGAGTTGGAGAAGGCCCAGCCGGTAGCCGGCGCAGATCCGGGCGCCGCCGCTGAACGGGATGCAGGCGTGGCGGGCGCGGCGCGCCTGTGACTCGTCCAGCCAGCGCTCGGGCCGGAAGCGGTCGGGGTCGTCCCCACCAACGTGCGTCGCGCTGGAGAAGGTACGGGCTGAACACCAGCTGGTCGCCGGGGCCGACGCGGTATCCGGCGACCTTGGTGGGGAGGGTGACGTCCCGGGTCATCAGCCAGACCGGTGGGTGCAGCCGCAGGGATTCCTTGACCACGGCGGTGGCGTACGACAGGTCGCCGTCCGTCCCGCGAGCGGCGACCTCGGCCAGGCCCTGAGCCTGCACCTGGACGGCTGGATGGCGGCCCGCAACACGGGAGACGCGCGAGCCGAGGCGCTGGCGCTTGAGGGCCTGGCGGGCGCCCACGCCCTCGCGGGGCGCAACGCGTACGGCCTCGTGGGGCGCAACGCGTACGCCGCGATGCTGCTCGGAGCCGCGCACGCTGCCAGGAACTCCGTAGGCATGCCGCTTCCTCCCGCCGAACGGGGCGACGTCGACCGGACCACGAAGGCGATACGGGAGCACCTGGACGATGACGCCTATCGGACCGCGTACCGGCGCGGCAGCCAACTGACACCCGAAGGGGCACTGTCCACGAACGCTCGCCCCGTCGCATCCGGCAACAAGGCCGGCACCTCGACCGGTTCTCCGTGGCGAGAAAGTCAGCCCGTTCCAGATGAGTTCCAGAAGGCTTTCGGCGTTGCGCCGCATACGGGAGAGGATGGCAAGCGACTCATGGCGAAGGGCGTTGTCACGTAGAGGCCCTGCCGCTACTTGAGCTCGCCGGCGGTGAAGTAGCCGTCCGTGACAAGGGTGTCGTAGTTGGTCTTGTCGACGCTCACGGGCTGCAGCAGGACGGCGGGCACGGCCTTGACACCGTTTTTGTAGCCCGTGGAGTCGTCTATCCACGGCGACCTGTCATTGAGAATGTCGTCGACCATGGTTGCGGCTGCCTCGGCGAGCTTACGGACGTCCTTGTAGACGGTCTGCGACTGCTGACCCGCGATGATTGACTTCACCGACGCCAGTTCGGCGTCCTGACCGGTGATGACCGGGAGGGGCTTGAGGTCGGAGCCGTAGCCGCCCGACTTCAGCGCGGACAGGACGCCCCTCGAGATGCCGTCGTACGGCGACAGGACCGCGTCGACTCGCTCACTGCGGTACCACTTGGTGAGGAGTCCGCTCATGCGTTTTTGCGCGGTGGGCCCGTCCCAACGCGGGGTGGTGATCTGCTTGAGCTGGGTCTCGCCGGACGGGACGACCAACTGCTTGCTGTCCAGGAACGGCTGCAGGAGCGACATCGAGCCGTCGAAGAAGTATTTGGTGTTGTTGTCGTCCGGGGAGCCGGCGAACAACTCGATGTTGAACGGGCCTTTGTCGTCCTCCAGGCCGAGCTTGTCGATGATGTAGTGGGCCTGGATCAGGCCGACCATCTCGTTGTCGAAGGAGACGTAGTAGTCGACGTTCTTGGTGCCGAGGATGAGCCGGTCGTAGGAGATCACCGGAATGTCCGCGTCGGCGGCCTGTTGAAGCACGTCGTTCAGCGACTTGTTGTCGATGGCCGCGATGATCAGTGCGTCGACGCCCTGCCGGATCAGTTTCTCGATCTGTGAGACCTGGACTTCCGGGTCGTCGTCGCCGTAGACCAGCTTGGTCTTGTACCCCCTGGCCCTGAGGCCCTCGGCGACGCCCTTGCCATCGGTGAGCCAACGCTCGGAGGACCGGGTCGGCATGGCAATACCGACGCTACCGCCCTCGGAGCTGTCCCCTGAGCTGCTCTCACTGCCCTGACTGCAGGCGGACAGGGTGAGAGCGAGGGGGGCGGCTCCTGCGGCGAGGACGGTTCTTCGCTTGAGCATGGTGATCGTTCCTTGTGCTTCTCGTCGGAGAGGGGATGACGGCGTAGCGCAAACGGACGTGGCGGGGGGAGCGGTGGAGCGGGCCGGGTGGGCGGCAGACGGCAGGCGGGTCGAGAGCGCGTGGGACGCGCCGCACCGGCTACCGGGCGGTGTCGAGGGGCAGGCCCCGCGGACGGGTGCCGTACAGGTGGGCCCCCGGGCGCCCTGGACAGACCGGACTTCCGACAAGGCGTGCGCCGTGGCGGATCAGGCCGTGGCGGATCAGCTCGGCGCCCTCGTGGATCCGCAGATGGCCGCCGAGGTCGTCGGGGGCAGGTCGGCCCGGCAGGTTGTTCGAGCCGGTGCCGTGTTCCGACCACATGCGTGCTGATTCCGGCTACGCACAGGGCACTCGCCTTTCAACGTTCGAAATATAGCCACATGTTCGAAATATTGGCGCGACGCTAAGGGGAAGCGGGCGGGGTGTCAACAGTGCGAACTGGAACAGTTACAGAAGGTGCGGCTCCTGGACCGCGTGAGCGAGACGCGGGGGGCGTTCATGGCCGCCTGATCTTCCACGTTGCGACCATGGCAGGCGGGCGGCCGTCAGGCGGTCAGGGGTGGACGGTCACAGGTCAGAGCGTGATCGGCGGCAGCCTCATGGCGGGGCCCGACGAGCGTGACGTCGTCGGGATGCGCCGTCGTGACGAACTCGTCGACACCGTACGGGAGTTTCGTCGACGCCCCAGGGTGGTGGCGAAGCCCCTGGGCCGTCCCGCACTCGTGGCGCGGCCACACGGGTGGTTCTGCGCGGAGCATCCATGTCCGCGTTCGACTTCGTAATCCCTTGACCACACAGGGGACTTGGGCCGACCGCGGGCCCGCCGCCCTCGCTCGTTGATCAGACGATCCGGCGTGCCGACGGGCATATATCAGACATTTGCGCATTAACCTCTCGTCATCTTATGACGTGGCGGATCGCGTACGCGTCCGCTTCAACGCTCGGAGAAGACATGCGCAAGCCTCGCAAGACCGCTGTCGTGGCCGTCCTCATCGGCGCCATCGGCTTCCTCGGCACCGGCACCGCCTACGCCGACGGGCAGGGGCACGGACACAAGCAGGAACACAAGCAGGAGCACAAGCACGGGAAGAAGCACGGCAAGAAGCACAAGGCCGACAGTAAAGAGAGCCGGACGGTCTTCATCAGCCAGAGCACGTCCTGCACGACGATCGAAGAGAACGTCGACGTACAGGGCCAGTTCGGGTACCAGAACGGCCGGGAAGGCAACCGGGCCAACGGCGAGGGCTCGCCCGGCACGCAGACCACCAACCTCGGCTCGAGGCAGGGCTGCAACAACACCCTCGTGCTCGGCAAGTAACGCACACGGGAAGAGACGTCGCCCCCTCGGAGTGATCTCCGAGGGGGCTGTTTCGTAAGCCCTCGGGAAGCCGGGTGCAGTCGGCCGGTGCTCATGACCAGCCGCTCTGCCGTCCCGGCTCCCCCGCAGCCCGGCGCGGCGTCAGTACTGCTCGGTCTCCACGAAACCGGCGTCCGCGTTGTCGTCCGCGTCGAAGGCGGCGGCGGTCGGGTCGAATCCGGGCGGGCTGTCCTTCAGGCCCAGACCCAGGCCGGCCAGCTTCGCCTTGACCTCGTCGATCGACTTCGCACCGAAGTTGCGGATGTCGAGCAGGTCGGCCTCCGAGCGCGCCAGCAGTTCACCCACGGAGTGGACGCCCTCGCGCTTGAGGCAGTTGTACGACCGAACGGTGAGCTCCAGCTCCTCGATCGGCAGCGCCAGGTCGGCGGCCAGGGCGGCGTCCGTCGGGGACGGGCCCATGTCGATGCCCTCGGCGTCGATGTTCAGCTCACGGGCGAGACCGAACAGCTCGACCAGCGTCTTACCGGCCGACGCCATGGCGTCACGCGGACGCATCGCCTGCTTGGTCTCGACATCGACGATCAGCTTGTCGAAGTCGGTGCGCTGCTCGACACGCGTGGCCTCGACCTTGTACGTGACCTTCAGCACCGGCGAGTAGATCGAGTCGACCGGGATACGCCCGATCTCCTGACCCACCTGCTTGTTCTGCACGGCGGAGACATAGCCACGGCCACGCTCGACCGTCAGCTCCATCTCCAGCTTGCCCTTGCCATTGAGCGTGGCAAGGACCAGATCGGGGTTGTGCACCTCGACACCGGCCGGCGGCGCGATGTCGGCGGCGGTGACCAGACCCGGACCCTGCTTGCGCAGGTACATCACCACAGGCTCGTCGTGCTCGGACGACACGACCAGCTGCTTGATGTTGAGGATCAGGTCGGTGACGTCCTCCTTGACGCCCGGCACGGTGGTGAACTCGTGCAGAACGCCGTCGACACGGATGGACGTGACCGCCGCACCCGGGATCGAGGACAGGAGCGTACGACGCAGGGAGTTGCCGAGGGTGTAACCGAAGCCCGGCTCCAGCGGCTCGATCACGAACCGGGAGCGGAACTCGTCGACGACCTCTTCGGTCAACGAGGGACGCTGAGCAATCAGCACGGGGTATTGCCTCCAGTGTTTGGCGCCCGCTATGTGACGCCGTAGATACCAAGAAGGGTACGGGCGGTTCGGTCTCCCGCGAGGACGAACCGCCCGCACCGCCCAGGCAGCGCCTCCAGCCTGCGGTCGGCACCATGGTGATTGCCGGTCGCCCCGGAGCTGCTGTGGAAACGGGTCGACCGTCGTGTCGCGGCGTGGGCGACCGAGGGGCGAGCCCAGTCGCAGCACAGTTCCAGCACAGTTCGCGGAGGCCTGGTCGTCGGTGATCAGCACCGGACCGGGGGGCGGTGCCCACCCGCGCCTGGGGGAGCTGAACTGGGTATGGCCCGCCGGAAGTCGGGCCCTCAGGCCGAGGGGCCTTCGGGTGCCTGGGATAACGTCCCTCCCACTTCGGGCGAGTGAGAGGGACGTCGTGCAGGGTCAGGTGCGTGGGTGGGGTGCCCGCCGGTGGTTCGCGTTCGGGGCGATCGCGTTCGGGGCGGTGTTCCTGGTCGTCGGGTTGGTCCTGGCGGGGATCTCGGTGTCGTTCCTGATGGATGCGGAGCGTGCCCGGGGGACGGTGGTCGCGCTGGAGTGGCGGAAGGACGACAGCGGCACGTCCCGCAAGAAGAGGCAGAGCGATGAGCCCGTGGCGTACCCGGTCGTCGAGTTCACGTCGGCGGACGGCACGTCGCGGACGTTCCGGAGCTCGACGGGTTCCAATCCACCGTCGTACGACGAGGGTGAGCGGGTCGAGGTGCTCTACCGCGCCGATTCCCCCGAGGACGCGCGGATCAACGGGTTCGCCTCGCTGTGGCTGCTGCCGCTGATCTTCGGTGGGATCGGGCTGGCGATCGCGGGCGTCGGAACCGCTGTCGCCATGGCGAGGCGGTGGCGTTCCTAGGTCGTGCCTGGGCCGTGCCTGGGCCGTGTGCCGCCCGTGCCTACACGAGGACGTTGGTGAGAAAGATGTTCCAGTCGTCCCGGCCCATTTCCCCAGGGGCGCCCTGGACCGCGGCCGGTACGGCGGACAGCATCAGGCCGGCGACGGCGACGGCCAAGGCGGCGACGAGACGACGCTTCACAATTCCTCCTGGACGGCGGCAGGTACCGACCACCCTGCTCCAAGCCGGCCGCCCCGCCCGCCAGACACGCTGCCCGGCCTGCGGATTCAGTCGCTCGGTGGTCAGCTGAGGCGCTCGACGTCCGCGGCAGCGGCCGCCGCCCGGCGCCGGGCCTCCCGGACCTGACGATCGGCCGTACGCACCTGGTCGCGTGCCGCCTGCTCGGCAGCGCGTGCCTGCCGTTGCTCGTCCTTGGCGCGTTGCAGTCCGGCGGCCAGTTCGCTGATGCGCCGCTGCACCTCATCCAGGTGTTCCCTGGCGGCGTCGGCCGTACGGCTCGCGCTCGCCGCCTCGTCCTCCCGCGCTTGAAGTGCCCGCACCGTCTCGTCGGCGTCCTTGCGGGCCTGGGCGAGGCGTCTGCGCCGGTCGGCGTCGGCCTTGCGGTCACGGCGAGGCGGCGCAGAGGGCTCGGGTTCGGTCGGTGGGGGTGCCTCGGGGGCGCGGCGGCGGGCGGCGCTCTCGGTGACGGCGGTCTCGGTCACGGCGGGGAAGTCGGCGGTGGCGCTGAAGGGCTTGGTGAGTCTGCCGCTCGCCCACTCCCGGGCGGCCTCGGGCTGGGCGAGGGCGGCGCGCAGGGTGTCCTCGACCTCGTGTTGGGCGGCGTCGCTGATCGGGTGGCCCGCCTGCGCGGCCAGTTGTCCGGCTTGCCGGGACAGGGCGCTGATCAGGGTGCGTTGCCGGCGGCTGAGCTCGCGCAGTTGGGCGCCGTCCAGGTCGCGATGTGCCTGTCGGAGCCCTTCTCCGAGGCGGAGCAGCGGTTCGACCTCGCTGCGGTGTTCGCGGACGAGGAGGTTGCTGGCCCAGGCCGACAGGCTCGGGCGCCGCAGCTTGGTGATCCGGTCGGCGAGGGCGCGGTCGCCGGCCGTGCGGGCCGCGGCCGCGTGCGCGGCGCGGGCGGGGACGAATTCCTCCGGCCGCAGGCCGTACAGCTCGTCGGCGACAGTGTCCAGATCCATCGGCGTCCCTCTCCGCGCCCACAGAGGTACGTATAGATTTTTACATCTTTGACACCTTTGGCGTAGATGTCGCCTTGGCGGGACGGTGAGCGGCCGCCGGCGGCGGGGACGTGGCGATCTCCGCCTTACCCGGCGCCCGGCTCCCCGTCCCTCGGTACCGCTAGAGCAGCTGGCCCACGATGCGCGGAAGGATTCCCTGCTGGAGGTCGGTCTCCGCACTCTCGTCGACGTTGATCCTCATGGGGATGTTGTTCTCGGGCGTGGCGGCGGTGCCGGGCGAGCTCTTCTGGGTGACCTGGCGGTTTCCGTGGTCCCCGTCCGCCGAGGCTGGGACGGCGGCGGTCAGGACGAGAGTCGCGGCGGCAAGCGCGGCGGTAGCGATGATCTTCATGACGACCCTAACGACGCGCCTGGCGTCAGGGTGCGCCGAGCTGCGGCGATGGTGGGACGGGGGCCGACGGGCCGGACCGCCCGCAAGCGCCCCGGGCGCACACTGGAAGCAGCAGGCAATGCTTTGTGAGCCGGACGTGGAGGTGGGCCATGAGCACCCTCGAAGAACACGTCGATGTGGGAGTTCCGATCGACACGGCTTGGGAGAGCCTTCACCGGGTGGACGACTATCCGCGCTTCCTCGCGGGAGTGCGTGACGCCCGTACGGAGGCCGGAGGCCGGGCGCACCTGGACGTGGAGGCCGGGGGCGGGACCCGGGAGTTCGATGCCGAGGTGTCCGATCGGGCGGGGGAGCGTGTGCTGGAGTGGCGTACCACGGGCGCTCCCGACCTGTCGGGTTCCTTCTCGCTGCTGCCGATCGACCGGAACCGCACCCGTGTGCAGGCACGGCTCGAGTACGACCCCGGCACCGTCAGGGAGACCTTCGGCGGGCCGAAGGGCTTCGCCCAGGCCAACGCCATCGAGCGGCTCGTCCGTGGCGATCTCGAACAGTTCAAGGAGTACGTGGAGCGGGGACGGTGAGTGTGGAGCGGGGGCGGTGAGCGGTACGGCGCCCCCGCGCCGCCGCTGACCGCGCCGGGCCTCACGGCTTGCGGCCCACCCCGCAGTACGCGTCGACCGCGGCCGTCGCGATGTCCGCCGGGCCGTGGACGTCGGGGCGCCACTCGGGTACCTGGACGATGCCCGGGTCCACCAGGTCGAGGCCGTCGAAGAACCCGGCGATCTCGCCGATGCTGCGGACGTGGTACGGCACCGCGCCGCTCGCGTTGTACGCCTCCGACGCGGCGATCATGCCCTCGCTCGTCGCCGTGCTGTCGCTGATCACCAGGTGGCTGCCCGCGGGGAGGCCGGCCATGAGGCGGCGCACCAGGTCGCGGGCCTGGTCGTGGTCGGGGACGTGGCCGAGGGTGTTGAGGATCATCAGGGCGACCGGGCGGGAGAGGTCGAGGGTGCCCGCGGCGGCCTCCAGGAGGGCCTCGGGGTCGTACAGGTCGGCGTCGAGGAACGCCGTCCTGCCCTCGGGGGTGCTGGTGAGCAGGGCGCTCGCGTGTGCCAGCACGACGGGGTCGTTGTCGACGTACACGATCCGGGCGTCCGGGGCCACGCGCTGGGCCACCTGGTGGGTGTTGTCGGCGGTCGGCAGGCCGGTGCCGACGTCCAGGAACTGCCGTATGCCCGCCTCGCCGGCCAGGTGGCGTACGGCGCGGCCCAGGAACCGGCGGCTCGACACGGCCACGTGGACCAGGCCCGGGAAGATCTCCTTGATCTCGTCCCCGATCCGCCGGTCGACCTCGTAGTTGTCCGTGCCGCCGACGAAGTAGTTCCAGAAGCGGGCGGAGTGCGGTGTCGACGTGTCGATGCGGGGGTGGGGGTCGGGCACGGTGGGCTCCTGCGGTCGGGGCGGATGGGTGGCGCCGTGATCAAAACAGCAACCAACCTAGGCCCAACTCCCCGCTGCCGAGGTGGAGTTGACGCGATACACCTCACGCGCCGTGAGGTTTTGGCCACCGGCCTGCGACCGTCACTGGTCCCCCTCACCTCCCGCCAGGACCACCAGCCCGCCCTCCTCCGCGTTCCGCAGGCTCGCCACCTTCAGTGACAGGGTCACCGCGAGGGACGCCACGGCCATCACCGTCATCGCCGTGGCGGGCGAGGTCAGTTGGGCCACCGTTCCCGCGATGGCCGCGGCCACACCCTGCATGGTGAGCATGCCGGAGGACCGCAGCCCGAGGGCGTGGCCCGCCATGTCGTCGGGTGTGAGGGACATCAGACGTTCCAGCTGGACCAGGCTCGCGGCGAACCCGACGTTGGAAAGGCACACGGCCACGGCCGCCAGGGCCACGCCCGGCCGTAACGCGAAGACCAGGTACGGCGTAGCCAGCAGCAGGAGCAGCGGGGTGGCCAGTCGGGGGCGCAGGGCGGGCGGTACGAAACGGCCGACGACCACGTCACCGACGAACATGCCCAACGCCCCGGACGCGAACAGCGCGCCGGCGGCCTGCGGGGCGTAGGAGACGTAGAGGGAATCGCAGCCGACGACCAGGCCGTTGGGGATCCACAGGCCGAGATACGTGAGGCGGCGTGGCCGTGAGGACCACAGGAAGGCGTTGTTGCGCCAGGTCGCCGCGACCGAGAGGCGGCCCGAGGCGCGGGGCGGGCGGGCGGACAGGCCCAGCCGGTAGCCCAGCGCCTCCAGGGCGTACAGCGTCGCCGCGAGGAGCAGGCAGGTGCGCGGGGACAGCAGTGCCAGGAGCGCGCCGCCCATCGCGAAACCGAGGACCTGCATCAGCCCGGAGGCCATGTTGAACACCGAACGCCCCAGCACGAAACCGTCCTTGGGGAGGATCTCGTTCAGCAGCCCCCCGGTCACTCCCCCGCCCAGCGACGCGATCAGGCCCTGCAGGAGTACGACGGCGAAGACCGCCCAGACCGGCAGTCCGGGCAGAGTCAGCACCGCCGTGAGGGCCGCGAAGGCGAGCCCCGTCCCGGCCAGCGTCGCCCGTGGGGGCAGCCGGTCGGCGCCGGAGAGCAGGAAGGTCGCGCCCAGTACCTGCGCCAGCTGCGGACCGAACATGCTCAGCGCCGCCAGCAGCGGCGAGTCGGTGGCCCGGTAGACCAGCGTGGCGAGCGACAGTCCGCCGATCGTCAGGGCCGCGTTGAAGGCGGCGTAGGAGAGGAAGAACGGGGTGAACTCCGGGGTGCGGAAGAGGTCTCGGTAGCTGCGCATGGGCGGAGTCTGGGGCGGCCGGCGAACGGGCCGTTAGTGTTTCGCCACGGCGCGAAAGGTCACGGGGGGGGGAGCTCATGGGCTGGTGGCAGATCAACGCCGACACCCTCGCCGGCAGCCGTTTCCTCCTCTCCCCGCTCGCCGAGACCTTCGCCGCGCTGAAGCTGCTGCACTCGGGGACCGCCGCCCACCCCGGCGAGCGCGCCTGGCTGGCCGCGCACCGTCCCGCCTACCGGGCCCGCCTGGCCACCGACCCGGTCACCGCGCACCTCGTCCGCGCCGGGCTCGGCAAGGACTGGATCGCCGACTTCCTCACCCCGACGCCGAGGGACCGCGAGCCCTTCGAGCAGGGCGTGGCACGGGTGCGCGCGGCCGACCCCGGCCAGGCCCGCGCCCACCTCACCGTCTCCCTCGCCGGGCCCCTCCCCGCCGTACTGGACCGGGACGACCTGCCCGAACGCGCCGCCGCGCTCCTCGAGTACGTCTGGGCCGAGGCCGTACGGCCGGACTGGGACCGGCGGCGGCGCGTCCTGGAGGCCGACGTGGTCGCGCGGACCGCGCAGGTGAGCCGGGGCGGCTGGGCGGCCGTACTGGACTCCCTGCGGCCCGGCCGGACGCGCTGGCTCGGCGACAACCGGCTCCAGGTGAACCTGCACGAGTACCCGCCCCGGGAGATCTCCGGCGCCGAACTCGTCTTCGTGCCGGTCACGCCGAAGGGCGGCTGGGTCTCCTGGGAGGAGCCCGAGCGGTACGCCGTCGTCTACCCGTGCGCGGGTGCACTCGCCGACCCCGGCGCCCGGACGGTCCCCGCGAGCCTCGGCGCGCTGCTCGGGCCCGCGCGCGCCACGGTGCTCGTCCTGCTCGACTCGCCCCTGAGCACGACCCAGTTGGTCGCGGTGACCGGGCAGGGGCTGGGCTCGGTCGGACGGCATCTGCGGGTGCTGCTGGACGCGGGGCTGGTGGAGCGGCGGCGGGCGGGGCGGTCGGTGCTGTATTCGCGTACGGCGGCCGGGGAGGTGCTCGTGAAAGCAGGAGGGTCCGGCGGGCCGGACGGGCCTGCCCCCCCGGACCCGCACCTGCCGGAGCTAGCATCCGCTCATGACTGCTGACACCAACGAATCCCCCCTCGACGTCGAGATCAACGCCCTCACCGGCGGCCCCGCCGACCTCTCCCAGTACGCCGGCCAGGCCGTGCTCGTCGTGAACGTGGCCTCCAAGTGCGGCCTGACCCCGCAGTACACGGGCCTGGAGAAGCTCCAGGAGCAGTACGCGGAGCGCGGCTTCACCGTGCTCGGCGTCCCCTGCAACCAGTTCCTCGGCCAGGAGCCCGGCAGCGCCGAGGAGATCGCCGAGTTCTGCTCGGCGACGTACGGCGTGACCTTCCCGATGACCGAGAAGGTCGAGGTGAACGGCGAGGGCCGGCACCCGCTCTACGACCGCCTGGTCGGCTTCGCGGACGCCGAGGGGCACAGCGGGGACATCCGCTGGAACTTCGAGAAGTTCCTGATCGGCCGGGACGGCCAGGTCGTCGCCCGCTTCTCGCCGCAGACCGAGCCGGAGGCGGCGGAGGTCGTGGCGGCGGTGGAGGGCGCGCTCGCCTAGCCGGTGTTGACCTTCCCCCTGTTGACCTTCCCCCTGGGGCAGGGCGGAACGTCCTTCGCACCGGGCGCGAGAGCCGCCCGGTGACGGAGGATGAGGCCGTGGACGACGAACTGCTCACCATCGGCGCGTTCGCCGCGCGGGCCAGGCTGTCGGCCAAGGCACTGCGCCTGTACGACCGCCTCGGGCTGCTGCCGCCCGCGCACGTCGACGAGGTGAGCGGCTACCGCTACTACCGCACCGGCCAGATCGAACGCGCCCGTCTGGTGGCGCTCCTGCGCCAGCTCGACATGCCGCTCGCGCGGGTCGCGGAGGTCGTCGAGGCACCGGACGGGGCCGCCGCGGCGGACCGGCTCGACGCGTACTGGGCGGATGTCGAGGCGCGGGTGGCCGGGCAGCGGACGCTCGCCGCATACCTCCGTGGACGACTGTCGGGGAGGAGCTCCGAGATGTACGGGAAGTTCGTGGTCGAGACGGTGGACGTGCCCGAGCAGGTACTGATCACCGAGACACGGCATGTGCTGGCGGGCGAGTTGCCCGCGTGGATCGGCGCCTCGCTGGGGCGCCTGGAGGAAGGCTCGCGGGAGTGCGGCGGCATCACCGCGGCGCCGTTCGTCGTGTACCACTCCGACGTGTCGATGGAGAGCGACGGTCCGGCCGAGTCGTGCGTGCCGGTGGCCGACGAGGCGGCGGCGCGGGCGTGGGTCGAGCGGCAGGGCCGCGGGCGGGAGATGAAGGTACGGGTCGAACCGGCCCAGCGGCTCGCCTACACCCGCATCACCAAGGCGCAGGTGGCCCATCCGCAGATCCTGGCCGCCTTCGAGGCGGTGGAGGAGTGGATTCCGAAGCAGGGGCTGTGGCAGGCGGGCCCGTGCCGGGAGGTGTACTTCGCGGACTGGGACGCGGCGGGGGCCGAGGACCCGGTGTGCGATGTGGCGTTCCCGGTGAGGTGATCCGGGGCACGGCCGAGCCCTCTCGGCAAGGACGGCGGGCTGGTCGAGAGGGCTCTTCCTGTGGTGCTTGTGCAGTTGTTGATCGTGCGGTCGGTCGAAGGTGAGTATCAGACAGCCTCGCCCCTCACGCCTTGACCGACGCCACGAAGGTGTTCCACGCGTTCGCGGGGAACGCCAGGACCGGGCCCTCGGGAACTTTGGAGTCCCGCACCGCCATGGCCGCTACGACCGGCGACTTGACCTCGACGCACGCGCCGTTCCCGGTGGAGTACGAGGACTTGGTCCACGTGTCCGTGGCACCCTGACGAATTGCCATGTTTGCTCCGAATTGCCAGATGTTGAGTTGCTGTCATCGCGCCGCACGTCCGGAACGGACCGGACTCCGCAAGGCGATTCACGCCAACCTTGTTGCTCGGTGGCGTGATCGACGCTACTAGCCAACATCGGCCTACGAAGCGACTATTCACTCGACTGGATGGCATATTCCAGTGGAGACTTCCATCCCGGCCTGGAGAGGGTGTACGGTACCGCGCTCCCCCGGTCGGGATGGCCCCCCGTAAGGGTGATCAGCCCAGATGATCAGCACGCTGATCAGCACGCCGATCAGCGTGCGTACTCCTTCGCGATGTCCGCGATGAACTGCCGCGACTGGTCCACGTTCAGGGCCTGAGCCCGCAGGTGCTCGTACATCACGCTGTACTTCTGGACGTCGTTCGCCTTCTCCAGATACAGATCGCTGGTGACGCCCTCGATGTAGACGACGCTGGAGTCGGCCGCGTCCGGGAACTCCAGGATCGCGTACTGCCCGTTGAGGCCCGGGTGCGCGCCCATGTCGAAGGGGATCACCTGCACGGTGACGTGCGGCAGTTGGGACTGCTCGACGAGCTGCTCCAGCTGGTCGCGCATGAGGGAGCGGTTGCCCACGACCCGGCGCAGGGCGGCCTCGTCGAGGACGGTCCACAGGCGCAGCGGGTTCTCCTCGGTGGAGATTCGTTCCTGTCGGCGCATGCGCACCTGGACCCGTTTCTCGACCTCGGCGGGAGGTGTCTCCGGCAACGCCCCGGCGATCAGGGCCTCCGCGTACTGCTTCGTCTGCAACAGGCCCGGGACGACCTGCGGGTCGTACACCCGCAGACTCGCCGCATCGGTCTCCAGGCCGATGTAGACGCTGTACGGGATGTCGCCGAAGGAATGCCACCACCCTTGCTGGCGCGAGTCCTTCGCCATCTGCATCAGCGAGTCGACGATGCGGTGGTCCTCCACCTCGTAGACGCCGCACAGATCGCGGACGTCGCGCTGGCTGATGCTGCGCCGCCCGTTCTCCAGCCGGCTGATCTTCGACTGCGACACCAGCAGCCGCTCGGCCACCTCTTCGGCCGTCATGCCCTTGAGCTCACGGAGCCGGCGCAACTCCTGGCCCAGCCGGCGTCGCCTGACGGTGGGATTGACATTGGACGCCACGGGACGTGCACCTCCGGCTGCGTGACTGGCTGATTGCCACTTTGCGTATCTGCTGCTGAGCAGACTGCCACCAAGGTGCTTACTACCGCTGGGAAACGGTGGATATGCGCTGGATACACGCCAGTTCGGGGAGACCCCCGGCAAATACGGGCGCGCACGGGGCCGCACATACGGCCGCGCGGGGCGGCGGGACCGGTGACGCCCATCCGGAAGTACGGATGTACGGACGTACGGTCCCGTCGCCCCGCGCGGACCAGCGGCTCCCGTACCGGGTCTTGGGACTGCGGTGCGGCGCTGCACGTGGCGTGCGTATGAAGCTGTGGAGCGTATGAAGGTGTAGAGCGCGTGAAGCGATGGATCAAATCAAGTGGTGCGCGGTGCGTCGTGCGTGGTGCGTGCGGTGGACCGGTAGGTGCGGATCGTGGGACTGCGGCTCAGTGGGCCACGACGCGCGCCATGGATCCGCGGCGCGGTTGCACCGGAACGCCACGGGCGGGTTCCGCTGCGACCCTGCCTCCGGGGGCGGCCTGACGGCCGGCCGGGGCCGGGCTGCGGCGCGGCTGGGCCGCCACGCCGTTCTGGACGTCCATCACGGCGTGCGCGACGAGACCGCCCATGGGGTCGTGCCTGATCAGATCCCGCAACCGAGAACGAGAGGACCGCCCCTCGTTCCCCGGATACAGGTGCTTGCCGAGGCCGACCGCGTGTGCCAGGGCGGCGAGCGCCGCGGTCCGTGGGTCCGGCGGTACGCCGGTACGGATCGCTGAATCCAGCCGGGCCCTGATCTCCCGGCTGATGGCGTTGTCCGTCGCCTGGTAACGAGTCGTCGGCAACACCCCGCACATCTGACCGGCCACGGCATGCACCATGCCGCACCGCTCCAGATGCGAGAGATAGGTCTGGCGCAGCCCCAGCCGGGGCCCGCCAATCCAGTTCACCGCCCGCACGGGAGCGCCACGCCTTCGCAGCAACTCCAACGCGCAGTCCAATGTCGGATCTCCAGTCGGCCGTGGTACAACCACGGCGATACGATCCCCGTCTGGGGCTATCCGTCCGGCCAGCGCCAGCTCCACTAGCTGCGCTCCGGCCAGACCGAGGTCGAGCGACTGCGGCTGTGCGGTGGTACCCGTGGCCGGGTCCAACGCCAGCAGCAGAAGCTCCTCCGGAATCGTTCTGCGGCTCCTGCCCATCCATGCCTCCCCGCGTGGATGAAAGACAGGGTGACCCCTCTCACATTCATCTGTCGAGGGTGCGTGACCGGTTCGTGAGGGAACCAGTAGGTATGTCGTTCTCGTCTACCGCAGAAGTTAGGGCCGCGCACAGGACACTGGTACATGTTCGGACAGCGGCACGGGGGGTCGTACGGCAAGGAGTCCGGGCGACGACTCACGGTTCGGCAGACGCACGCAGGCGTGCGGCGGCACATGGAGGAGGCATCGGTGGCGGGCGAGTCCCCCGACAGGTCGAAGCAGCGCGAGTCGTCGGCAGAACCGACGTCGGGGAGCGCGGGTACGGTTCCCGGGTCCCGCCCCGAAGCCGACGGCACGCGCGCAGCCGACACCGGTGAGAAGCGCGACCCTCGACTGGCGGTGACCCGCGAGAGCGGCACGCCGCGCGGCGGCGTGGATACGGCCACCAGGGTCCTGTCGCGGCGGGAGCTGGAGGCTGTGAGGGCGGAGCTGGAGAAGGCCGGGGGGGCCGAGGACAGCGACGCGGAGCCGGGCACCGCGGACAGCGGGGCCGGGAGCGCTGACGCCGGGTCCACGGACAGCGGGGCTGTCAGCCCTGACGCCGGGGCCGGGGCCGGGGGCGGCGGGGCCGGGAGCGCTGACGCCGGGGCCGACGATGCCGAGGGCGCGCGGCGTGCCGAGGCTTCGGAGGCCGGGAGCGTCGAGGGCGGCGGCGACGCCGAGAACCGTGGCTCTGAGGCCGACGACGTTGAAGGCACGCAGGCCGAGGGCAAGAGTGCCGCAGACTCGGACACCGCGAGCGCCGAAGGCGGCGACGCCGACAACCGCGACGCTGAAGCCGACGACGCCGAAGGCACGCAGGCCGAGGGCAAGAGTGCCGCAGACACGGACACCGCGAGCGCCGAAGGCGACGACGCCGACAACCGCGACGCTGAAGCCGACGACGCCCAAGGCGCCCACGCCGAGGGCAAGGGTGCCGCAAGCGGGGCCTCGTCCGAGGTTCCGGGCGACGGTGACGGTGGCGGTGACCGGGATGAGGCTTCCGTGCCGGGTGACGATCGGCTGAGGGCGGCTGTGGCGGCCTGGGTGGCTTCCTCGGACGACGACGCCGCCGACGCGCGCGATGAGGCCGACGGCGCCGAGGGTGCTGCGCAGGACGGGACCGCGGGCGACGCCGTGGACGCGGCTCAGGATGCCGGGAAGGCCGAGGGCGACGAAGACGCCGAGGACGGCTCGGGCGAGCCCGCCAAGGCCTCCGACGCCGACGACACCCCCACGGCCGCGGACGCGGACGCGACGGGCAAGGGTGTCGCCGACGGCGAGGACGCCCCGCAGGGGCCACCCGCACCCGGCGACGAGAGCCGCACGGGTGGTGCGGGTGGGAAGACCGAGGCCGGGCCGGCCGTCGACCAGCCGACCGCCGTTTTCAAGGCCGTACGGCCCAAGCCTTCCGTCGACCAGCCCACCACCACCCTCAAGGCCCCGGCCCCCAAGCAGCCCGAGACCCCCGCCGAGCGCACCAGCAAGTTCGTCGCGCTCAAGCCGGACCTCCCCCAGGAAACGCCGAAGGCCCCGGCCCCCGACGCCACCGCCGCGATCCCCCAGGTCGGCCCCGAGCGCACCACCCAGCAGCCGCTGCCCCCCAAGCCCCCGCTCGACCTGCTCGCCGAGCTGACGAACACGCCTCCGCCCCCGGAGACCCCCGTCCGCACGATCATCCGGCGCGTCAAGATCTGGACCCCGCTGGTCCTGCTGCTCGTGGTCATCCTCGGGGTCGTCCAGTCCGTACGCCCGCTCCCGGCCCCCACCCTCGACCTCACCGCCGAGGACAGCCACACCTTCGAGGGCAGCAAGGTCGACATCCCGTGGCCCGCCGAGGGCCAGGCCGCCCTCGACGTGGACGGCCTCGGCACGTTCGGCTCCTCCGGCGACCAGAAGCCCGTGCCGATCGCCAGCGTCGCCAAGGTGATGACCGCGTACCTCATCCTGCGTGAGCACCCCCTCAAGAGCGGCGCCGAGGGCCCGGACATCGAGATCGATCAGCTCGCCGAGGACCAGTCGGACGCGGGCCAGGAGTCGACCGTCGACGTGACCGCGGGCGACAAGATCTCCCAGCGCGAGGCCCTGGAGAGCGTGTTGATCGCATCTGCGAACAACATCGCCCGCCGCCTCGCCCGCTGGGACGCCGGCTCCGAGAAGGCGTTCGTGGCGAAGATGAACGCCACCGCCAAGGACCTCGGCATGACGAACACGACGTACACCGACCCCTCCGGCCTGAACAACACCACCGTGAGCACGGCCGTGGACCAGGTGAAGCTGGCCAAGGCGGCGATGAAGCAGCCCGCCTTCCGCGAGGTCGCCGCGATGATGTCGTACGACGACTACAAGGGGAAGAACCACCCCAACTGGAACCAGCTGGTCGGCCACAACAACGTCGTCGGCATCAAGACCGGCACCACCACCTCCGCCCTCGGCAACCTCGTGTTCGCCGCGAAGAAGGATGTCGGCGGCGAGACCCGCACCATCATCGGCGCCGTGATCCGCCAGCCGGACTCGGGCGACGGCATCCTCGCCGCCGCTCTCGACTCGGGCGACCAGCTGATCCGCGCCGCGCAGGACGCCCTGAAGTCGGCGACGCTGCTGAAGAAGGGCGACGTCGTCGGTTACGTCGACGACGGCCTCGGCGGCCGCACGCCGGTCGTCGCCACCAAGGACGTCACGGCGGTCGGCTGGTCCGGGCTGAAGGTGGAGCTGACCTTCGCCCCCGACGCCGTACCGCACACCGCGAAGGCCGGTACCAAGGTGGGCACGCTCACCGTGGGTGACGGCACGAGCGGTGCGGTCAAGATCCCGGTCGCCCTGCAGAAGGACCTCACCGAACCGGGCTTCGCGGACAAGTTGACCCGTCTCGGCTGACCCCCGGGACGGGCCGGTGGCATCGCACGCAGCCCGCCGACGGCGCTCGACGGCGCTCGTCGGCGGGCTGCGTGCTAGCGTCACGAAACGGGCAGGTCGCCGCTGACTGGGCACCGCCGGAGAATCTTCAGCGACAGGGCCGACAACACACGAAAAACGGGAAGCGGCCGCAACAGAAGACGGGACAGTACGGGGAGTGCCTCAAAGGTGGCCACTGCGGAGCCGACACGCGCAGACGACGCCGATCCGGGACGGGGAGCCGGTCCGCGAATACGCGTGCCCGCGCCACGCCAGGGAGACCGTCAGGACCTTCCGGAGGACAGACCTCCGTCGCGCCTGAACGCCGTCTTCCTCACCCTGCGTGAGCGCCTTCTGCGCCATCCGGTGCTGTCGATCACGACGCTGGCCGGACTCCTCCACGTCATCTGGTTCTTCACGTTCGCAAGCAGCGGCGGCGATCTCGCGGCCCAGGACGCCTGGGCCGAGTTCGTCGGCCGGCATCCGGACTCGGCGTACAACCTGGCCTGGTACGGCGGTATGCACCCGGTGTCGTACAGCGTGGTGTCGCCGTATCTGATGTCGGTCCTCGGTGTCCGTACGACGATGATGATCGCGGGGACGGTCTCGGCGGGCCTGCTGACTCTGGTCCTGCTGCGCAGCCGGTCGGTGCGGAACCCCCTGTGGGCGTCGCTGGCCGGGGTCTTCGGGCTGGTCTGCAACGCGATCTCGGGGCGGGTGACCTTCGGGCTCGGCACGATGTTCGCGCTGGGCGCGGTCGCCGTCGTGTTCTGCTGGCCGTACCGCTGGCGTTACAAGCGCTGGGCAAAGGCGTTGTGCGCCGCCCCGCTGGCCGCGCTGGCCACCATGTCGTCGCCGGTGGCGGGGTTGTTCGTGGGCTTCGTGGCGGTGGCGCTGTTCCTGCAGAAGCGGCGGCCAGGGGCGTGGGCGCTGGGTCTCGCGCCGACGGCGGTCGTGGCCGTGTCGGCGTGGCTGTTCCCCTTCTCCGGCACGCAGCCGATGGTGATCGGCTCGGTGCTGCTGCCGCTGCTGATCGCCGTCGCCACCTTCGTGCTGGTGCCCGAGGACTGGAAGACGGTCCGGCTGGTGTCGGCCGTCTACGGCCTCTCGGTGGTGCTGGTCTGGGTGATCAGCTCGCAGATCGGTTCCAACATCACCCGTCTGGCGATGCTCTTCGGCGGGACAGCCCTCGTGGCCGCGCTGCCCTTCACGGTTCCGCGCTCGCGCAAGTGGTGCGCGGGCGTGCTGGCGCTGCTCACCTTCGTCGGCTGGATCGGCTACAAGACGGTCGACGACATCATCCACGCCGCCCCGGAGGCGTCCTGGGCACGCGAGCTGGCCCCGCTGGTCAACGAGCTCCAGGAGGTCGGCGCCGAGAAGGGCCGGGTGGAGGTCGTGCCCGCCCGCTCGCACCGCGAGGCCGCCGCCCTCGCGCCGTACTTCAACCTGGCCCGTGGCTGGAACCGCCAGGCCGACATGGAGCGCAACCCGCTCTTCTACGACGGCACCCTGAACTCCGCGAACTATCACGAGTGGCTCCAGCGCTGGGCCGTGCACTTCGTCGTGCTGCCCAAGGACGAGCCGGACCCCACGGGCGCCGAGCGCGAGCGGCAGCTGCTGCGGCGCGGGATGCCGTATCTGAAGCAGGTGTGGGGCGACGCGAACTGGCAGCTGTTCAAGATGACCGACCCGGCGCCGCTCGCCGAGCCGAACGCCGTCGTCGAGCGGGCCGAGCAGGGCGAGATGACGATGCGGGTGAGCAAGCCCGGCCGCGTCCTCATCCGCATCCCCTACTCGCCCTGGCTGAGCATCGTCGACGCCGACGGCAAGAAGCTCGATGCGCCGCAGGAGACGGAGGCGTCCAAGAACCGCCCCGACGACGAGCCGAAGTCGTACGACAACGTCAACGGCTGTCTGATGGAGACGGAGGAGGACGCGCTCGGCGACCGGTGGACCATGCTGGTCGCTCCGCGGGCGGGCGAGTACCGGCTGGCGGCGCCGTACGGGGTGCCGCGGGGCACGCCTTGTCCGGAGGAGCTGCGCTGACCGGCGTTCCTGGGGGCCGCCGCCCCCAGGCCCCCGCTTCGTGACCGTCAGCGCAGCCGATCCACGTACGTGTCCGTCCCCGGGATGGTCGGGATGAACGGCGCCACCAGCTCCACCGTCCCCAGCCCCGACTCGCCGACCGCCGTGTCCAGGCCGGCGAAGCAGTCCTCCCAGCACTCCCTGGGATCCGCCTCCACGAACCACAGCAGCGTCAGGCGCGTGTCGACCCCCTCGACCTGCTTGACGTACGACATGCGGTCCAGCGGCAGGGGCGTGGGCCGGAAGACCGTCACCATCGCGGCCGGGGAGCCCGCCAGGCGCTTGGGGAGGTGGCGTGCGCGCAGCCACTCCAGCAGTTCGGTGCGCCGCCGCGGTGAGTCCGTGTCGATGACCTGCACCACCAGGCCCGCGTACGGATGGTCCAGGGCGTGGAAGTCGCGGGGGCCCGCCGCGCCGTCGCGGTACACCGTGGCCTCGTGGTCCTGGAAGGCCGTGAAGACGTGGGTGCGCTCCTGGTGGACGCGGGCGTCGCGGTTGAGGCGTTTGTTGATGGCGACCGTCCAGCGCATGTGGTCGTCGTAGCGGCCCGCGGTGATCCAGTACGTCGAGAGGTAGCAGCCGGCGGTGACCGGCTGGGCGATCGCCGACTTCTCCGGGTAGCGCAGGAGTTGCAGGTCCCTGGTCGCCACCCAGCGGCGGCCCGCGTACATCCAGGGCATGGCCATCGCTCCGGCGTAGTAGTGGTCGTCCTCGTACCAGCGGTTGTAGGCGTACTCGTGGCCCGGGTGCGGTTCGACCATGGTGATCAGGGCGTGGCCCGGGTGGACTCCGTACGGGCCGACGGCGGCCAGTTCGGCGTACGTCTCGCTGCGGGTGTCCTCGCTCATGCGGTTCCCCTTTCCTGCGGTCACCCATACTCTGACGGGCCGTCAGATAGTGCGTCCAGAGTCGGGAGGCAGCGCCATGTCACTGCTCGCGGGCAAGACCGTCGTCGTGTCGGGAGTGGGCGCCGGGCTCGGCCACCAGGTCGCCGCCACGGTGGTGCGCGACGGCGGGAACGCGGTCCTCGGGGCGCGCACGGAGGCCAACCTCGCCAAGAGCGCCGCGGAGATCGATCCCGACGGGGCGCACACGGCGTACCGGGCGACCGACATCACCGACGAGCGGCAGTGCGAGGCGCTGGCGGCGCTCGCGCGGGAGCGGTTCGGCGGGATCGACGCGGTCGTCCATGTGGCCGCCCTGGACGGCTACTTCGGCGGCCTGGAGGACGCGGACTTCACCACGTGGCAGTCGGTGATCGACGTGAACCTGCTGGGGTCGCTGCGGATGACACGGGCCTGTCTGCCGGGCCTCAAGGAGCGCGGGGGCTCGGTCGTCTTCATCGGGACGCAGTCCTCGGTCGCCGCCCCCTCGCAGGTGCGGCAGGCGGCGTACGCGGCGTCGAAGGGGGCCCTGACGAGCGCGATGTACTCGCTGGCCCGGGAGTTGGGGCCGCACCGGATCCGGGTGAACACCGTGCTGCCGGGCTGGATGTGGGGGCCGCCGGTGCAGGCGTACGTCCGGTTCACGGCGCGGACGGAGGGCGTGCCCGAGGCCGACGTGCTGAACCGGCTGACCGGCCGGATGGCGCTGCCCGATCTCGCCACGGACGGGGATGTCGCGGACGCGGTGGTGTTCCTGGCGTCGGACAGGGCACGCTCCCTCACGGGGCAGTCGTTGCTGGTCAACGCGGGGGAGCTGATGCGATGAGTTCACATGGATGAACTCGGACCCTCATGACGAACACTTTTACCTCCCCTTGACCTTACGCTCACTTGTCGTGTCCACGCGACAGCGCCCAGGATGAGCGCCGGGCTGATCCCTGGGAGGGCGCACATGAACGGTCTCGACTGGGCCGTGCTCATCGGCTACTTCGGCGTGATGGTGGCGATCGGCGTCTGGTCGCACAAGCGGGTGGACAACGTCAGCGACTTCTTCACCGCGGGCGGCAAGATGCCGTGGTGGCTGTCCGGCATCTCCCATCACATGTCCGGATACAGCGCGGTGATGTTCACCGGGTACGCGGGCATCGCCTACACCTACGGCGTCACCTCCTTCGTCACCTGGTCCTTCCCCATCGCGCTCGGCATCGCCATCGGCTCGAAGCTGTTCGCCCCGCGCATCAACCGGCTGCGCTCGCGTCTCCATGTGGCCTCTCCGCTGGAGTACCTGAAGAACCGTTACGACCTGAAGACCCAGCAGGCGCTGGCCTGGTCCGGGATGCTGCTGAAGATCGTGGACGTGGGCGCGAAGTGGGCGGCGATCGCGACGCTGCTGTCGGTGTTCACCGGGGTGTCGCTGAACCAGGGCATCCTCATCACCGGCACCATCACGGCCGTCTACTGCACGATCGGCGGTCTGTGGGCGGACGCGTTGACCGAACTCGGCCAGTTCGTCATCCAGTTGCTGGCCGGCATCGCGATGTTCGTCGCCGTGGTCATGGAGCTGAACGACAAGGGCATCGGCTTCTTCGAGGCCTGGGACCGGCCGGAACTGCAGGGCCACGGTGAGCCGCTGGTCGGCCCCTACGGCACGGTCTTCCTCCTCGCCTTCCTCTTCATCAAGCTCTTCGAGTACAACGGCGGCATGCTCAACCAGGCCCAGCGCTACATGGCCACGGCGAGCGCGCACGAGGCCGAGCGCTCGGCGCGTCTGTCGGCTCTGCTCTGGCTGGTCTGGCCGGTCGTCCTCTTCTTCCCCATGTGGATGTCGCCGCTGCTGGTCACCTCGCAGAAGCCGGACGGCTCCGACTCGTACGGCCTGATGACCGAACAGCTGCTCCCGCACGGTCTGTTGGGCCTGGTCATCGTCGGCTTCTTCTCGCACACCATGGCCATGTGCTCCTCCGACGCCAACGCGATCGCGGCCGTCTTCACCCGGGACTGCGCGCCGGTGGTGTGGCGCAGGGCGCGGGCCTGGAGCGAGGGTCAGGGCCTGCGGGTCGCCCGGATCACGACGGTCGTCTTCCTGGGCCTGTCCATGGCGGCGGCGACGCAGGTCAACTCCCCTACGTTCGGCGACATCATCACCGTCGTCATCAAGTGGGTCGCCGGCCTCATGGGCCCGATGGCCATCCCGATGATGCTGGGCCTGCTGCGCCCGTTCCGCCGCTCGGGCCCGACCGCCGCGCTCACCAGCTGGTCGATGGGCCTGCTCGCCTTCTGGCTGGTCAACTACCCGATCAGCTGGGAGATCGAGGGCGGCGTCCCGCTCCAGTACCAGGTCTCGATCCCGCTGGCGGTGTCCCTGGTCCTGTACATCCTCGTCGGCTTCATCAAGCCGGAGGACACCCCGGAGCGGCTCGCGATCATCGAGAAGATCAACACGGACGGGGACGGGGCGGCGGCGGCCGCGGTGCCGACGCCGGCGGGCCCGATGGAGGACGTGGTCCGCGCGAAGGACTGAGGCTCGGGGCGGGGCGGGGCGGTCGGCTCAGCCCCGCGGATACCGCGCCAGCCACCCCGGCGCCGAGCCCGCCGGGCCGTGCAGGGCCGGGCCCTGGGTCATTTCCATGGCGAAGTCGTCTGCGAGTTCGAGGATCGTGGGGCGGCCCTCCAGTTCGGCCAGCCAGGCCGGGGGCAGGGCCGTCTCGCCGTGCAGGGCGCCCAGCAGGCCGCCGGTGAGGGCGGCCGCGGCGGCGGAGGGGCCGTCGTGGTTGACGGCGAGGCAGAGGCCGTGGCGGACGTCCTCGCCCACCAGGGCGCAGTACACGGCGGCCGCGAGCAGCCCGTCGGCCGAGCCGTCGGCCGCGAGTTCCTCCACCCGCGCCGGGGTGGGCATCCCCTGCCGTACGGCACCCAGCGCGTGCTGCAACGCGTCCGACACGGGCTCGTGTCCCGGCCGCAGGGCGAGCAGCGCCAGCGCCCGCTGTACGGCCCCGTCGAGGCTCTCCCCGCAGGCGAGACCGTGCACGATCACGGCGTACGCGCCCGCCGCGAGGTAGGCCACGGGGTGGCCGTGGGTCTGCGTCGCGCACTCCACGGCGAGCTGGACGACGAGCTGCGGCTCCCAGCCGACGAGCAGCCCGAAGGGCGCGGAACGGGCGACGGCCTCGGGCCCGAGCTCGGCCGCGTTCTTGGGCGACTCCAGCGTGCCCATGGTCTCGTCACCGAGGCCGAGCAGGAGCGCGCGGGTGGGATCCCGGCGGGCGTACAGCCACTCCTCCCGCGCCAGCCACCCGTCGTCCTTACGGCGCTCGTCGGGACCCCAGTCCCGCTGCGTGGCGGCCCAGCGCAGATACGCCCGGTGCAGATCGGTGGGCGGATGCCACGCACCGGTGTCCCGCCGGACCTGCGCTCTTATCAACCCGTCCACGCTGAACAGCGTGAGCTGCGTGAGATGAGTCACGGCACCGCGCCGGCCGTACCCGAACCCGAGGTCGACGAGGCCCTCCGCGCCGTACTGCTCCCGGATCTCGTCCAGCCCGAGCCCGTCCACCGGCGCCCCGAGGGCATCCCCGACGGCCGCCCCGAGGAGCGTCCCCCGCACCCGGCTGCGGAAGTCCTGCTGTTCGGTACGGCCCCAGACGGGGCCGACTGTCGCACCCACCAAGACCTCCCCGTGACAGCGTCCGTCCGTACGACGATTCGTCACTGTAATCGACCGGGGACGGTCGGTTCAGGGGGCGGAATGGTATGCGAGGTGTGGCCCAAATGGTCGCGAGTGATCCCGAGTGGGCAGTTATCACCCGTACCAGGTGACATTGCAGACGTAGACGCACTCGTGTCGCGGCACGGGCAGAAAGCTGATGAAGCCCCGTCCGTCGACTCGGACGCTCCTGGGGCGGCCTCACCTGCAAGATTCACCTCGCCGGAGACAGCGGGCGCCGCCCCTTGGCACCGTGACCGTCGCAGCGATCCGGCTCTGGCTTCGGGGGTAGATCCATTATCTCGGTGCGGGGAGGCGTCTGTCACCGTTCATCGGAATGATCTTTACTGCCGATTTGCATCTCTAGGCTTGAGGGCGGATACAAAGCACGGATCCGACCGGGGAGTTGAGAGTGGCGCACGACGTTGCCGCGCTGGTGGTGGAACTCACGAACATGGCTGCGGCCGATCACCAGTCCGCAGTCCGCGCGAACAGCGATGACCCCGCCGAGCAGCTCGCGTGGCGGCGGCTGACCGCCCGGCACGGTGACCGGCTCAGCGAGATCATGGACGAGTACGGCTGGCCGACGGCGGAACTGGTCGGCGAGGAGGCCGCACGCGCTGCATGGCTGATCGCCCAGCACGCCGACCGGCAGCTCGACATTCAGCGTCGCGCACTCCGGCTGATGCAGCAGGCGGTGTCGGCAGGCTCGGCCGACCCGCGTGAGCTGGCCTTCCTGCGCGACCGCACGCTGGTCAATGAGGGCCGTAAGCAGGTCTACGGCACTCAGATCGCCGGTATAAAGGACGGGGCACCGGTTCCGTGGCCCTGCGAAGAGCCCGAGCGCATGGACGAACTCCGTGCGGAGGTCGGCATCGAGCCCTTCGACGACTACGTCACCAAGTTCTCCATGGCCTGACGCCCGTTCCCAGTCGCTTGCGGCGGATCACTGAGCGGGCTGTCCCGGCGGGGGCCGAATCCTGTGTGCGGTTGTCGTCCGGGCTGACGCTGCACCATCGAATCCCCTCCACGCCAGCCGAGTTGGCGATGTTCACCCCTGCTGGTGATCGACGGCCGGGTCACGACTCCCCGCGATCCGGCGCCAGTTCGGCCCACACCGTCTTGCAGTTGGCCGGAGCCTCGTCGACGCCCCAACGGTCCGCGTACGCCGCCACGATCAGCAGACCCCGTCCCGACTCCGCGTCACCGCCCCCCGTGTCGCGGACCTGCGGGATCCGGTCTCCGCGGGCGTCGGTGACCTCGATGCGGAGGGTGCCGTCGGAGTGGAGCTTCAGCCTCAGCCGGAAGTCCCGGCCGGGAACGCGACCGTGGAGTACGGCGTTCGACGCCAGCTCGGCCACGACGTGCGTGGCGCCCTCGAAAGGCCGCCCCCAGTCGTCGAGTTGGCGCTCGGCGAGGAGGCGGGCGAGTCGAGCACCCCTTCGAGTGGCGGACAGCTGAACCGTGAAGTGGTGTGTGAGCGAGGTGACTTGGGGGAGGAATTTCGGACTCATGTCACTTAGCGTGGCGAGCTCTCCCTACGCTGAACAGCAATGACCCGGGTACGGAACGTGACTGTCCGGGGACGGGTCCGGGTCGTACTGCTCGTACGTAGTGAGGGGCGTGAGGGTGGAGGACGAGGAAGCCGCGGCCGTGCTCAGGGCGGTCGGGCGGCAGATCAAGATGTGGCGCGAGGCCGCCGGGAAGAAGCAGGGGGAGCTGGGGGCCGCCATCGGGTACGGCGAGGAGATGGTCTCGTCGGTGGAGCGTGGGCGACGGATTCCGAAGCCGGACTTCTTGGAGAAGGCCGATGAGGTGCTCGGGGCGGGCGGGATGCTCTCCGCGATGAAGGAGGACGTGGAGAGGGCCCGGTATCCGAAGAAGGTGCGGGATCTGGCGAAACTGGAGGGCGAGGCGGTCGACCTGGGCGCGTACGCCAGCCACCACATCCACGGCCTACTGCAGACCCCGGAGTACACACGGGAGTTGTACGCGATGCGGCGCCCCGCTTATGCGGAGGACGAGATCGACAGACTCGTCGCTGCACGCATGGCGCGAAAGTCCGTCTTCAAGCGGACCCCCCGACCTCAGATCACTTTTGTCCAGGAAGAGGTGACACTTCGACGGCCGATCGGGGGCAAAATGGTACTGCGGAAGCAGCTCGAACACCTGTTGGAGATCGGCAGGTTGAGGCAGGCCGTGATCCAGGTGATGCCGACGGATCGTGAGGACCACGCAGGCATGGGCGGCTCGCTTCAGCTGCTGAAGCTCCAGGATGGTAAGACCCTGGGGCACTTGGAGGTCCAGTTCCTCAGTCGGCTGATCAGTGATCCACGAGAGGTCCAGACCCTGGAAATGAACTATGGAATGATCCGGGCGCAGGCTCTCGCGCCCCGGGATTCGCTGGCGTTCATCGAGAAGGTACTGGGAGAAGAGACATGACGCCCACGCTGAAGTGGTTCAAGAGCAGCTACAGCAGCAACGAAGGCCCCGAGTGCGTCGAGGTCGCCATATCCCGCGCCCCCACCGACACCACCGTCCACGTCCGCGACTCCAAGAACAGGGACGGCGCACAACTCGCGTTCGAAAGCAGCTCCTGGGCGGAGTTCGTCAACAAGATGACCCCGATGCCGTGACCGGCGCAGCTCAGGCACAGCAGGCCGCCGCCGTCTTCGACGCGCTGGGCCTCGCCTACGAGAAGGCGTTCGCGCACTCCGAAACGCACCTGGCGTCGTTGGCGTGGCTGGTCGAGCGGCTCGGGCCGGGCAGCCGGGTGCTGGACGTCGGCAGCGGGACGGGGCGGCCGACGGCCGAGACTCTCGCTGCGGCGGGCCACGACGTGCTGGGCATCGACGCGTCCCCCGTCATGGTGGACCTCGCCAACCGGCAGGTTCCGGAGGCCACCTTCCGGCATGCCGACATCGGCGAAGTCCCGTTGGAGGAAGGCACGTTCGACGCGATCTGCGTGTACTTCTCCCTGCTGCAGATGTCCCGCGCCGCGCAGGACGCCCTGGTGCGGCGACTGGCACGGGCGCTGCGGCCGGGCGGCAGCATGACGCTGGCGACCGTCCCGGCGGACGTGGAGGACGTCGAGGTGGTCTTCATGGGGCAGACCGTGCGGGCGACCAGCTTCGCGGGCGAGGATTTCAGCGGCATGGTCGGCGCGGCGGGGCTGACGGTGCTGTCCGCGGAGAACGTGCTGTTCACGCCCGATCATCCCGGCGCGGAGCCCGAGCCCCACCTGTTCCTGCGCTGCGTGCGGGAGTAGGCGGTCAGCGTCCGCCCTCGCGCCCGGTCCCCAGCCGGCGCAGCACGGCGGCCCGCTGGTCCGCGGCCCAGGCGTACGACGGCTTGAGTTCCAGCACCCGGTCCAGCTCGGCGAGGGCCTCCTCGTCGCGGCCCAGGTTGGCCAGCGAGGCGCCCCGGCTCGCACGGGCGGAGCCGTAGCCGGGTTCCAGGGCGAGCGCGTGGTCGTAGTCGGCGAGGGCCTCCTCGTCGCGGCCGGCGACGCGCAGGGCGTCGCCGCGCTCGCAGCGGACCCAGGCCCAGTCGGGGTCCACGGCCACCGCCCGGTCGAGGTCGGCCAGTTGGCGGTCGCGGTCCCCGAGGGCACGGTGCACGCGGGCCCGGCGGACCAGCGCCCAGGGGTAGTCCGGCTTGAGTTCCACGGCCCGGTCGAGGTCCGCGAGCGCCTCGTCGAACTCGTGGCGGCCGAGGCGGGTGGCACCTCGGGAGGCAGCCGCGAAGGCGTCGGCGGGGTTCAGTTCGAGCGCCCGGTCCAGATCGCGGATCGCCTCGTCGTGACGTTTCAGTACGCGGTGGTACTCGCCGCGCAGTGCGAGGCTGCCGGGGTCGTCGGGAGCCAGTTCGAGAGCCCGGTTCAGGCGCACGACGGCCGCGTGCAGGTCACCGGCGAGGTCGTGGGCGATCGCCCGGGCGCGGAAGGCGCGGGCGGCGAGCGCGGGGGCGAGGACGACGTGCCAGCCGTCTTCGACCGCCGGCACTCGGGCCGGCGGGGTCTCGCGCGGGCTCTCGGAGCCGGGGGACCCCGATGACGGCTCACGCGACTGCGCCCCGCCCGGTGCGCCCTGCCCGACGACTGCCTCGCCGGGATACGTGGCGACCACCGCGCCGTACCCCGCCGAGTCCGGCACCGGTCCGGCGGCCACCGGTGCCCACTCGAACCCGGCCCCCCGCAGCACCAGTTCGAGGGCCGCCGCCGTCCCGCCACTACGGAGCGCCCGCTTCAGCTGCTGTCCCCACTCGGCCACCGCCCACGTTTCGGCGTCAAGCCCGGCCTCCATCAGGACCCCCGCCCACCGTCCGGCGACGGACTCGCCCTGCTCGCAGGCGTCGACGACATCCCCCAGCATGCTCGACAGCGCCGTCCGCTCCCCCGCGCACAACAGGTGGTACAGCTCCGCCAGCCGGAGCTCCCGCCACCCCTCGTCCGCCCACAGCTCCTCGGCACCACGTCCGGCTTCCGCCTCGGTCCGCCACTCCCGGAACACCGAGGCGAGCGCCTGCTGCCGGGACGCCCAGGTCCTGGGCGACTCCTGACGCTGCAACCGCAGCATGGGAGCCCGTACGACGTCGTGGTAGCTCATCCGGCCGCCCCGCTCGTCGACGAACGGAAGGTTCCGCAGCCACGTGTACAGCGCGTCCAGTTCATCTTCCGGACGGTCCACGAGTGCTCGGAACACGTCCGCGTCCAGCCTGAGGGGCAGCGCGCACGCCAGCGCGACCGACCGCCGTACCGGATCCGCCTCCCACTTCAGGAACCGCTCCACGGCCGTGGCGCTCGGGTCGCCCACGTCGGCAGGGTCGGCGGGGCGGCTCTGCGCGAGCGTCGACACGAGAACCGGAAGTCCGCCGGTCAGCCGCAGCACCTCCGACACGACCGGTTCGGCCACCACCCCCTTGCCCGCGAGCAGATCCCGCGCCTCCGGCTCCGTGAACGGCAGCAGCGGCAGGTCGGTCATGAAGTCGCCGAAGCCGCCCCAGCGGGTGGCGTCGAAGGGGAGCTGCCCGGCCGTCACCACGACGGTCGTGGCCGGCAGTGCGCCGTACCGTTCCGAGGTCATCACGGTGTGCAGCCAGCCGTCGAGGAAGCGGCCGGTCCGCTCGTACGTGTCGAAGAACAGGACGATCCACGGTACGGCGGACGCGGCCTGGGAGACCTCGTCGAGCAATACCGGAGTGAGCACGCTCTCGGGGGCGAGGACGAGCAGCGCGTCCTCGTGGCTGCGGAAGCGTGCGCCGATCCCGGACCTCAACCGTTCGGTTCCTTCGGCGAGTTGGGCCGGGTCCAGCGCACCCGCGAAGGCCCCGATGCCCGGCACCATCCCCAGCCCCACCAGTCCGGCGCGGGCCACCACCATGCTGCCCGCCGACGGCCCCGGCGGCTCCGTGGGCAGCGCGGCGACCGCCGCCAGCTCCGCCTGGTGGCGCCGCTCCCGGTACGCGCTCAGCAGCCGGTCCAGCTCCTTGAACCGCCGCCCCTGCGCGGCGAACTGCCGACTGATGGCCTCCATCGCCTCCGGCAGGCTTCCGGCGCTGTCGTCGACGTACGCCGTCAACGCCCCGCGCTCCCGGGCGACTTGCTCCAGCTCGCGCAGCAGGAAGGTCTTGCCGACGCCCGCGTTGCCGTGCACGTGGAAGAGGAACCTGTGCCGCTCGTCCTCCGGTGGGCTGTCGAAGTTGGCGCGGAACGCCGCCCGTTCAGCGCTCCGGCCCACGAATCCGGCCCGGCTGCGCCGGCCGATCAGCTGCTGCATCGACGGCCGCGACTGCGCCACCGTACGTCCTCTCGTCCGTCCGCCCAGAGCTCGTCCTCGTCAATTCTGGCTCAATGCGTACCGAACACAGTGCCTCCACAGGAAAGATGACCACCATGCCAACCACACCCCCACGCGGCGCCCTCCACCTCGCCGCCACCCTCCTCACCGCGACCGTCGCCCTCTACATCACCCTCGTCGCCTTCGGGAACATCACCGACTTCGGGACGAACCAGCAGTTCGTGCAGCACGTCCTGGCGATGGATACGACGTTCAAGGACGACGACCTGATGTGGAGAGCCATCACCAGCAAGGGACTTCAGGACGCGGCGTACGTCGCGATCATCGTCTGGGAGACCGTCGCCGCCCTCGTCCTCATATACGGCACCTGGCTCTGGTTCCGCCGCGACGACCCGCGCGCCCGCCGCTTCTCCACCTACGGCCTGCTGATGCTGATGCTGCTGTTCGGCGGCGGGTTCATCGCGATCGGCGGTGAGTGGTTCGCCATGTGGCAGTCGGGCGACTGGAACGGGCTCGACGCCGCGACCCGGGTGTTCCTGTTCAGCGGGGTCGTGCTGATCGTCAACCACCTGCCGTTCGGGACGACGCGGCAGACCGACGCCGCCTGAGGCCGTATCAGTGGCGCAGGGCCCATTTCTGGACCGCCTCCAGGGGCCCTGCCGAGAAGCGCCGCAGCCACAGCGTGGAGCCCACCATCAGCACCGCGCAGACCGCGGCCCACAGTCCCACCACCCACCAGGGGCCCGTGTCACCGAGCCGTTCGGCGAGGCCGAGTCCGATGCCGTAGGACACGAGCACGCACAGCACGTTCTGCAGGACGTAGCCGGACAGGGCGGTCCGGCCCACGGAGGTGAGGCCCGTCATCAGCGGGCCCGGGCGCCGTACCCGGTCCACCAGCGCGCCGATCAGCCCGATGTAGCCGAGGGCGAGAAGCGGGGCGGTGCCGTACCGGGCCAGCAGGAACAGGTCCGGGCCCGCCAGGACCGCCGCCACGTTGAGCGGCAGTCCGAGGCCGAGGCCCCACGCCAGCAGGCGGGCGCGCAGTCGGCGGCCCGGCTCGTCCGCGCCGAACGCGCCCGCCCGGAACAGCCGTACGCCCAGCAGGAAGAGGAAGACCAGGAGGAAGAAGGTCAGGACCGGCTCCATGCGGAGCGCGATCGCGTTCTCCAGGCGGAAGGCGATCTGGTCGAGGTAGTCGCCGTGCGCGTACAGGTCGACGACCTCACGGGAGACGGTGCCGCCGGTGTCACCGTCGCCGCCGCTCAGGACCAGGACCGCCGTCAGCAGGCCGATCACCGTCAGGTGCGCACCCGCCGCCCACCACATCACCCGTCGCTGCGCCCGCTCCGAGCGGGTCAGCAGCCAGGCGACGAGCAGCGCGGTGACCGCGTATCCCATCAGTACGTCCCAGGCGAAGACCAGCACGAAGTGCACCGTGCCCTCGGCGAACAGGAACAGCGCCCGCCACCGGTAGCGGCCCGGCCACGGCTGTCCGCGGCGCGCCGCCGAGGCGTACTGGATGGCGAGACCGACGCCGAACAGGATCGTCAGCAGCGACAGGAACTTGCCGTTCGCCAGCACGCTGAAGACGCACTCCACGGCGTCCGTGGACGATCCGGACTCCAGCGCTCCCCACTCCGCGCCCGGCCCGGTGAAGATCCATACGTTCGTCATGAGCGTGCCCAGGATGGCCGCCCCCCGCAGTACGTCGAGGAGGGGGAGTCGTCGTCCGGTGGGCGGGCTCTCCTCGGTGGTCCGCGGGGCTCGCTCGTCCGTGTGCTGCGTCATGTACTCATCGTCATGACGGCCACGGCCCGAATCGTCATGAGCGAAGTCGATCCCGCGGTACATCGAAAGATGCAGCGCGGCCCTACTTGACCACGACCACCGTCGTGCCCGTCTCCCCGAACGTCCACAGTGCCGCCCCGTCGGCCGCGCGCGTCCGGACCCCGCCGGTCTGCTTGCCCTCGGCGGGCGGGGGCGAGGAGCCGTCCACGGCGTTGGAGAAGGCGATGGAGACACCCGACTTCGCGGCGAAGTAGATGATGTTCTCGATCTGCACGCCGTCCGAACCCGTGGTGGCCATGTTGCGCGACGACACCGCGTAGGTGCCGGGGTCCGGGCTCACCGTGCCCGGCCAGACGGTGAAGGTGCGGCGGTTCGCGTCGCTGGCGTCGACCAGCCAGACCCGCTTCTGGCCGAGGGAGTACACGATCCGGCGCCCCGTGCCCGAACCCTCCGGCACGGCGACGGGTCCGGTGGACTTCGACGGGGCGGGGCCGACGCCCGCCGAGGCCGACGCGCTCGGGCGGGCCGCCGTGGCCGTCGGGTGCGGCCCCTTGTCGGCCTGTACGGCGAGTACGGTGACGGCGGCTATCGCCCCCACCGTCAGACCGGTCACCCAGACCTTGGGAGCAGGCACGGCACGCATCTCCTCAGGACTCCAGCCCCCGATGCCGAGGGTCGGATCATCGTACTGTGGCCGCGCTGTCCGTCGGCTTCGCGGCCCCGCCTCACTCCTCGTCCGGGACGGCCCGCGCGCCGTCCCGGCCCGGCATCCTGGCGAAGGCCGGGTTGGCGGCGGCCGAAGCCTCCACGCTGTCGGCCTCGGCGGCGGCGCCCTCCGCGCGTAGCGCGCGGATCAGGTCGTGCAGGACGATCGCCTCGTTCCACTCGTAGGCACCGCTCCGGTAGATGGCCAGCGCTCCCTCCAGGTCGGCGCGTGCCTCCTCCGGCCGGCCCAGTTCGCGGTGGGCGACACCTCGCAGATGCAGGGCCATGGCCTGCGCGTACGCGTCCCCGACCCGCCGCGTGACCTCGACCGCCTCGGTCAGCGGCGCCACCGCCTCGGCGGAGCGCCCCTGTCGCAGGTGCAGCCAGCCGACGTCGCGCTGGGTGTGGGCGTGCCACGTCTCGTGCCCGAGCTGCCGGAACGCGTCCAGGGAGGCCCGGGCCGCCGCCCAGGCCTCGTCGAACCGCCCCATGCCCGCGTACACGCGGATGCGCGCGTTGTCGATCCGGCCGACCCACAGCCGCTCACCCATGGGGCCGAAGATGTCCTCGGCCTTGTCGTACGCCTCCAGGGCCGCCTCACGCCGGGCGAGCAACCGGTTGATCTTGCCCAGGGCGTAGAGGCTCGCGCCCTCCCACACCCGGTCGCCCAGGACACGGAAGTCGTGGACGGCCTGCTCCAGCAGCGGGGCGGCTTCCTGCGGGCGGCGCAGATAGCCGAGCGTCTCGGCAAGGGTGCGGCGCAGTCGCGCCTGGGCCCGCAGGTCCCCGAACTCCGCCGCCAGCCGCAGCGCTTCCTGCTGGCTGTGCTCCGCCTCCCTCGGCCGGCCGCGCCACCGCTGGAATTCGCCCAGCTTCTCCAGCGAGGACAGCACATGCCAGCGGTCGCCGTCCGCGCGCAGTTCCCGCACCGCTGTGGTCATGTGGTCCAGGGCCGACCTGAAGTCGCTCTTCGCCGCGTAGGCGCGTGCCACGACGGCGCGGTCCCGTGCTGTCAGCGGCGCGGCCGGATCGGCGGATCCGCCTGGCAGGAACACCTCCAACGCGGTGTCCGGCATGCCACTGCCCAAGGCTGCCGCGGCACGGCCGCGCCGCAGGCTGCCGACTACACGGGCCCGGGGCTCGGCGCCCGCATCGAACAGCCACCGCGCGGACTCGGTGGACACCTTCACGTCGTCCAGGAAGTACGTGAGGCCCTCCGCGAGTTCGGCTCCCTCGGATTCCAGTCCCAGGCGCCGGGCACGGGTGATCGCCCACTTGATCCGCTCGCTCTCGCCCGCCACCCAGTCAGCGGCCGTGCTGCGATCCAGGCCCCCGGCGCGTTCCCGTGACGCCTCCGCGCCGAGTTCGGGCGCTCGGTCCGCGGCCAAATACACGACCGCCTCGCGGTAGGCGCGTACCAGGCGTTCCTCAGCGGCGGCGCGTTCCTGCGGGGGAAGGTCCTCGTAGCGCTCCTGCGCGAAGACACGCACCAGGTCGTGGAAGCGGTAGCCGGATTCCCCGCCGTCGCTGTCGTGCGCCTCCATCAGCCCTACGGCGACGAGTTCGTCGGCAACCGATCCGGCCGCCGCCCCGGCCGGCAGGCACTGCCGAACGTGCCAGTCCGTGAGCCTGCCCTTGTGCAGGGAGGCCATCAGCCCCATCGCGTTCCGGGCGGGCTCCGGCAGGTCACGGTAGGAGAGCGACAGGCAGGCCTGGAGGCTCAGATTCCCGAAGACCATCTCGTGCAGCCGGTCACCTTCGTGCCCGAGCCGCTCGTGCATCTGCCGCAGGGTCAGGTCCTCGCGCGTCGCCAGTTTCTCGCCAACGATGCGCAGCGACAGCGGAAGCCGCTCGCAGAACTCCACGATTTCCAGGGCCGTCGCCGGTTCCGCGGCGACACGCTCCTGGCCCGCGTACGCACTCAGCAGTTCCAACGCCTCGTTCTCATCGGGGAGTTGGATCTTCTTCCGGATGCGCCGGGAACCGTCCTCGATGGACAAGGGCCGTCGGCTCGTCACGAGTACCGAACAACCGGCCCCCACGGGCAGAAGCGGCTGGATCTGTTCGGTGCTGTGGGCGTTGTCGAGGACGATCAGCAAGCGCAGGTTGTTCGTCAGGCTGCGGAAGCGCCTGGCACGGCCATCCGTCCGGTCGGGAACGTCCTCGGGCGCGACTCCCAGGTCGTGGAGGAACTCTCCCAGGACCTCTCCGCTGTCGCGCGGTCTGTCGCCGTCGCCCCAAAGGTCGACGTGTAACTGCCCGTCCGGGTAGTGCTCCTTCACTCGATGCGCCACGTGGAGCGCCAGTGCTGTCTTGCCCGTGCCGCCCGCGCCGTACACGGCGACGACGGCGGCCTGCCCGGCAGCCGGTTCACCCGGCAGGATGCCACTCGCGGGGGCCGGCACGTCCCGGAGCCGCTCGATCAGGCTCGCGCTGAGCAGCTGCCGCCCCACCAGCCGGTGTTCACTCGGCAGTTGGTGAGGCACGGTCGACGCCGGGGAGGGCGAGGCGACCTGTTCCTGCGTCGCGTGACGGTACATCAGCACCGTCACTCCGCCCATCAGCGCGACCGCGCCTCCGAAGGCGCCCAGCGCCTGTGCGCCTTCCAACTCGGTGAAGATCAGGTCACCGGACATGCCGGTTACGGCGGCGACCACCGCGGTGGCCATCATCAGCCGCCGTCTGCGGGCCTGCACATCGATCGACACCCTGCGTCCCCCTGGAGTCAACGTGGCGGGATGATCGCATGGATCGCCCCGCCCGTGACACACGTGAGCGCGGAATCGAGTCAGCCTCGGTCCAGCACCGGCAGCAGCTCCGGCAGGTGCCCGTCCGACGCCGTCGCGGCCCGCTGCCGTTCCTCCGGCACCTCGCCGTACAGCGTCGTGCGCGGCTTCGCCGGGCGGCCGGCCGCCTCCGCGACCGCGATCAGGTCCTTGACCGACTTGTACGAGCCGTACGACGAACCCGCCATCCGCGAGATCGTCTCCTCCATCAGCGTCCCGCCCAGGTCGTTGGCGCCGGAGCGGAGCATCTCCGCCGCGCCCTCGGTGCCGAGCTTCACCCAGCTGGTCTGGATGTTGGGGATGTGCGGGTGCAGGAGGAGACGGGCCATCGCCGTCACCGCCCTGTTGTCGCGGATCGTCGGGCCGGGCCGCGCGATGCCCGCCAGGTACACCGGCGCGTTGGTGTGGATGAAGGGGAGGGTGACGAACTCCGTGAAGCCGCCCGTGCGTTGCTGAATCCCGGCCAGCGTGCGCAGGTGCCCGAGCCAGTGGCGGGGCTGGTCGACATGGCCGTACATCATCGTCGACGAGGACCTGATGCCGAGCTCGTGCGCGGTCGTGATCACCTCGATCCAGGTCGCCGTCGGCAGCTTGCCCTTGGTCAGGACCCAGCGGACCTCGTCGTCGAGGATCTCGGCGGCGGTACCGGGGATGGAGTCCAGGCCGGCCTCCTTCGCCGCCGTCAGCCATTCCCTGATCGACATGCCGGTGCGGGTGGCGCCGTTGACGACCTCCATCGGAGAGAAGGCGTGGACGTGCATGCCAGGGACGCGGGACTTCACGGCCCGCGCGATGTCGAAGTACGCCGTTCCCGGCAGGTCCGGGTGGATGCCGCCCTGCATGCAGACCTCCACCGCGCCCACGTCCCAGGCCTGTTGGGCGCGGTCGGCGACCTGGTCCAGGGAGAGCGTGTAGGCGTCGGCGTCCGTGCGGCGCTGGGCGAAGGCGCAGAAGCGGCAGCCCGTGTAGCAGACGTTGGTGAAGTTGATGTTCCGCGTGACGATGTACGTGACGTCGTCGCCGACCACCGACTTGCGGACGTCGTCCGCCACCCCGCACAGCGCGTCCAGCGCCGGGCCGTCCGCGTGCAGCAGCGCCAGCGCCTCCTCGTCGGTCAGCCGGGTCGGGTCGTCGGCCGCGACCCGCAGCGCCTGGCGTACATCGGTGTCGATGCGCTGCGGCGCCATGCCGGGCGCGGCGGCCTCGCGCAGGGCGCCCCAGTCGCCGTACACCTCGTCGAAGTCGTCGCGGCGGTCGGACGTACGGCCCTCGGTGTCGATGGTGGAGTGCAGATCCGTACGGCCGGACGCGACGAAAGCCTCCTCGGGCTCCTGCCACGGGTGCCCCTCGACCACCGCGTCCGCACGCGCCAGGCCCGTCTCCGGGTCGGCGAGCGCCCGGACGTGCGGGAGCAGCCGCGGGTCCAGCCAGGGTTCGCCTCGCCGCACGAACTCCGGGTACACGCACAGCCGTTCACGCAGTTCGAAGCCGACCGCCGCCGAGCGCTCGGCCAGCTCCTCGATCTGCGGCCAGGGCCGCTCGGGGTTCACGTGGTCGATGGTGAGCGGGGAGACCCCGCCCCAGTCGTCGATGCCGGCGTGGATGAGGCGCTCGTACTCGCTGTCGACCAGGTTGGGCGGGGCCTGGAGGCAGGCGCTCGGCCCCATGATGTGCCGGGCGACCGCCACCGTGGCCACCAGCTCGTCGAGTTCGGCGTCCGGCATGCCGCGCATCGCGGTGTCCGGCTTGGCGCGGAAGTTCTGGATGATCAGTTCCTGGACACCGTGGTAGGCCCGGGAGATCTTGCGGAGCGCGAAGAGGGACTCGGCCCGCTCCTCGTACGTCTCGCCGATCCCGATCAGGATCCCCGACGTGAAGGGGACGGAGGAACGCCCCGCGTCCTCAAGGACGCGCAGCCGCACGGCCGGTTCCTTGTCCGGTGACCCGTAGTGGGGGCCGCCCGGCTCGGACCACAGACGGGTGGCGGTCGTCTCCAGCATCATGCCCATGGACGGGGCGACGGGCTTGAGCCGCTGGAAGTCGGTCCAGGTCATGACGCCCGGGTTGAGGTGGGGCAGCAGCCCCGTCTCCTCCAGGATGCGGATGGAGATGGCACGGACGTACGCGATCGTGTCGTCGTACCCGTGCGCGTCGAGCCACTCGCGGGCCTCCGGCCAGCGGTCCTCCGGCTTGTCGCCGAGGGTGATGAGGGCTTCCTTGCAGCCGAGGGCCGCGCCCTTGCGGGCGATGTCGAGGACCTCGTCCGGCGACATGAACATCCCGTGCCCGGCGCGGCGCAGCTTGCCGGGGACGGTGACGAAGGTGCAGTAGTGGCATTTATCCCGGCACAGCCGGGTCAGGGGGATGAAGACGCTCTTCGAGTACGTGATGACACCGGGCCGGCCGGCCGTGGCGAGGCCCGCGTCGCGCACCCGGCCGGCCGACGCGACGAGGTCGTCGAGGGCCTCGCCGCGGGCCTGGAGCAGTACGGCCGCCTCGGAGACGTCGAGGGCGACGCCGTCCCGGGCGCGTTTGAGGGCGCGACGCATGGAGTTCTCGGTCGGGCCAGGGGTCGAGCCGGTTCCAGAGGTCGCGGAAGTCGTCATCCTTCGAGCATACGATCGGGCTGATCAGTACAAATAAGCGCCGCCGGAATTCGGTTCCGGCACTGATCTCGGGGAGCGGTCGCAGAGGGGCACCTCAGTTGTCCCGTCTCACCGGAGCTCTCCAGGCGTGAACGGCCCGGCCGCGGGGGCCACACATGTGTCGATGACGGTGTGCTCGCCGGCCGCCGAGCCCTTCAAGCAGAGCCGTCCCCCCTCGTCACGCAGGTCGAGGAAGAACCGCGTGGTCGCACCGGACTGCTCGAGGTCGTGTATGTGCTCGTCGACGTAGCCGAGGTCGTTCAGAATCGTCCGGACCTTGGTCGGCGTTGGATCCACCAGATCCCAGAGTGCCTGGGCAACGCGCTGTTCATGGAGGACGCCCGCACACCAGTCGCGAGCGTTCAACTCCACCTCCGGACCCGCCGTGGGGGCGATGGGCTCCACGTCCGGCGGCGTCTGCACCGCACCGGGCGGCAAGGTCCGCGCCGGACCGGTCGGCGGCGCCTCCGGCGGGGCGCTCGGGGACACGACCGCGCGACCTTGTCCAGCATCGCCGTGAAGGCGGCGCCGACCCGGACCTCAGCACGGTCAGCAGGCTTGCTCTGCGGTCCGTTGGCGCTTGTCCTCTCGGTGCCGCAGGCGGCGAGCGCCAGAGCGGCCATGGCTGCTGTCGCGAGCGTTGGCCACGGGCGGCGCGGGGAGCCGGCAACCGCGCCGGTCAGGGCAGAGGTTCGTCGCATGCGCCAAGTCTCCGGTCGAGCCGCCCGCCGCACGTGAGTACGCGTACTCACCTTCTGGCAGGCACATGTCCGGGCTGCGGCCGCCGACCCGTAAGGCGTAAGGCGGGGCCGCCGGCCGCATGGCTGACCCACCACCCCGGCGCGGAGGCCAACTCACGCGTACTGCGCGTACTCGTCCAGCACCCGCAGAACCTCCCCCTCCCCCGCCGGAGGCAACTGCACCACGACCTCCTCGATCCCCAACTCCGCGTAGTGCGCGAGCTTGCCGGGGCTGGGATACACGGCGTACGGCACGACCTGCAGGGCGTTCGGGTCGCGCCCGGCGTCGGACCAGGCGGCCCGCAGCACAGGCAAGGTTTCGGACAATCCGCGCCCGCCGATCGGCAGCCACCCGTCGGCGTACTCGCTGACGTGCGCGAACAGCTTCGGCCCGGCGGCCCCGCCGATGAGCGTGCGAGGGCCGACGACCTTCGGCGTGCGCGGCTTCTGTACGGGTTTGGGATAGGCGAAACTGGCCCGCACCGCACCGAACTCCCCCTCGTACGCGGTGGGTTCGTCCGCCCACAGCGCCCGCATCAAAGCCATCCGGTCCCGGACGAGTTCGCGGCGCGTGGCCCATTCGACGCCATGATCGGCGGCTTCCTCCACGTTCCAGCCGAAGCCGAGGCCGAGGGTGAACCGTCCGCCGGAGAGGTGGTCCACGGTCGCGATCTGCTTGGCGAGGTCGATCGGGTCGTGCTGGGCGACCAGCGTGATGCCGGTGCCGAGGCCGAGCCGTTCGGTGACGGCGGCGGCCTGGCCGAGGGCGACGAAGGGGTCGAGGGTACGGCCGTACTCGGGCGGCAAATCGCCACCGGCCGGGTACGGGGTGACCCGCTCGACCGGGATATGAGTGTGCTCGGGCAGATACAGCCCGGCGAACCCGCGCTGCTCCAGCTCACGGGCGAGCCGGGTCGGGGTGATGGTCTCGTCGGTGAGGAAGATCGTCACGGAGATGCGCATGACCGCATCTGTACCGCGCACACGGCCCGATGTCCATACCGACCGGTCGGCCCAGGACACTCCACGCGCCGCCCGGAGCTCCGACAACTCCCGCTCGGCTGCCGATTGACTGCCGATTCCCTTCCCTTGCACGGCAGTTCACGGCTGAATACGAGAGTTGCACGCACCACCACTGCACCACCCACGCCCTGTCACTCACGACGACCTGGGGAGCAGCAGCATGTGCGAGGACCACCACGCGGACGACGCCGGCCACTCCGGCCTGGGAAGACGCGCGCTGTTCGTGACGGGCGCCGCCGCCGCGCTTACGTTGGGAAGCGTGACCTTCGCGAGCGCCGCCGACGGCAGCCAGGACACGGAGACCCGCACGGTACGGGGCACCTTGCCGCCCGGGTCCCCCGACTTCGTGTACGTACCGCTCGAAATCCCCTCCGGCGTACGGGAGATCAAGGTCTCCTACACCTACGAGAAACCGTCCGTCCCGGCCGGGACCCCGGGCAACGCCCTCGACATCGGCATCTTCGACTGGCGCGGCACGGAGCTCGGCGGCCGCGGCTTTAGGGGGTGGTCGGGCGGGGCGCGCACGGAGTTCTTCATCCGGGCCGACGAAGCGACGCCCGGGTACCTCCCGGGCCCGGTGCGTGAGGGCACGTGGCACATCGCGCTGGGCCCCTACACGGTGGCGCCGCAGGGCCTGCCGTACGAGCTCACGATCACCCTCACCCACGGCGAGCCCGGCGAGGTGGTCGAGCCGACGTACCCGCCGGACCGGGCGAAGGGCCGGGGCCGTGCCTGGTACCGGGGCGACTGCCACCTGCACTCCTGGTACTCGGACGGCCGCCGTACGCCCGCCGAGATCGCGGCGCTCGCCCGTGCCGCCGGCCTGGACTTCATCAACAGCTCGGAGCACAACACGCACTCGGCGCACGCGCACTGGGCGTCCGAGGCCGGCGACGACCTCCTGATCATGCTGGGCGAGGAGGTCACGACCCGCAACGGCCACGTGGTGGCGCTCGGCACCGACCCCGGCACCTTCATCGACTGGCGCTACCGCGCCCGGGACAACCGCTTCGGCCGTTTCGCCCGCCAGATCCGGGGCGCCGGCGGCCTCGTCGTCCCCGCCCACCCGCACGCCACCTGCGTCGGCTGCAACTGGAAGTTCGGCTTCGGCGAGGCGGACGCGGTGGAGGTCTGGAACGGCCCCTACACGCCCGACGACGAGGTGACGCTGGCGGACTGGGACAGCATGCTGGTGGCGTCCGTGCGCTCGGGTTCCGGCTCCTGGATCCCGGCGATGGGCAGCAGCGACGCCCACCGCGACCCCGACCCGGTCGGCAGCCCCCAGACGGTGGTCCTGGCGGACGACCTGACACGGGAAGCCATCCAGGAGGGGATCAGGGCCGGACGGTCGTACGTCGCCGAGTCGAAGAACGTCTCCCTGGCCTTCGGCGTCTCCGGCCCGAAGGGCGAACACGCCGGCATCGGCGAACGCCTGAAGGTCGACCGGAACTCACCGGTGACGGTACGCCTGGAGGCCACGGGCGCCCCCCGCTGCACGGTCCGCTTCGTGACCGACCAGGGCGTGCTGTTCACGAGCCCGCCGCTGCCGGTGTCGGGGGCGGGGGTCGTGGAGTGGCGTACGACGCCGTCCTACGCAGCGTATGTGCGGGCGGAGTTGCGGCATGAGGCGGCTGTGGGGCCGTTGCCTGGGGCGTTGGCGGCGTTCACGAATCCGATTTTCCTGGGGCGGTCGTAGGCGGCGACTGCCTGGCCGGTCAGGGCACCGGCCCGTCCGCCAGGTCCGCGACCACCGCCGCGTGGTCCGACGGCCAGACCCCGTCGACCGGACCGTCGCCCGCGCGCCGTACACCCCGTACATGGCCCAGTCCCTCCGTCCCGGGCGGCCCCACGTGGATGTAGTCGATGCGCACGCTCGGCTCCAGGCCCGCCGCGACGTACGGGTTCTCGCGGTCCCAAGTGACGCAGGGGGCGGCCGGGTCGGCGTACTGCCAGGCGTCGAAGAAGACCTGGCCGGGCACGACCGGCGCGGTCCGGTAGCCGCCGAAGAGGCGGATCTCGTCGGAGTCCGGCCAGGCGTTGAAGTCGCCGGTGACGACGGCCGGAAAGGGCGTGTCGACCCGGTTCTCGGCGATGAACTCGGCGAGCGCGGTGACCTGGCGGCAGCGTACGGCCGAGGCGTGCAGGGCGGAGGTGAGGTGGGTGGTGAAGAAGGGGATGTCGTAGGAGGGGGTGACCAGGCGAGTGAACAGGGCGAGGCGGCCGTCGTCGACCTCGGAGGGGGCGGGGAGGCGCAGGGTGCGCCGGTCCGCCACCGGCCAACGGCTCAGTACGGCGTTCCCGATGTCCACCGTGGGGTCCCCGATCCGCCGGCGCCAGCGGTCGGGGGCGGGTGAGGGGGACCAGGCCCAGTGCATGCCGAGTTCGCCGGCCAGCCACTCGGCCTGGTTCTCGCCCTCAGCGGCCCACACCTCCTGCAGGCCGACCACATCGGGACGCAGTTCGCGCAGCTCGGCGAGGATCGCCTTCTGCCGGTCCTCCCAGGGCCCGAAGCGCCACCACAGGTTCCAGGTCACGACCCGCATCCGCAGCCACCCGCTCTCGTCCTGCCGCGTCGGGGACCATTGAAGCAACAGTTCGACCGCCGCGTCGTGACACCCGGCAACGAGACAGGAGACTCTCACGCAATGTCCCGCCTCGCCGACCTGAGATTCCACACCGCCACCACTTTTCAGCGCCGCCTCGGCAATCCGGTGCTGCGCCGTCTGCCCTTCCAGACGCTGCTGGAGACCACGGGCCGTGTCTCCGGCCTGCCCCGCCGGACGCCCGTGGGCGGACGCCGGGTCGGTGATGCGTTCTGGCTGGTCTCGGAGTTCGGGGAGCGGTCCCAGTACATCCGGAACATCAAGGCCGATCCACGGGTGCGGGTGCGGATCCGGGGACGGTGGTACGAGGGGACGGCCCGGCTCCTCCCGGACGACGACCCGGTGGCACGGCTGCGGAGCCTGCCTCGGCTGAACAGCGTGGCGGTGCGGGTGATGGGGACGGGGTTGTTGACGGTGCGGGTGGATCTGGACGGGTGAGCGGCGACGGCTCACCGCGGACGCCCGCCGAGGTCAGCCCGGCCACACGATCGCCTGCACCTCGCTGTACGCGTGCAGGGCGTACGACCCGACGTCCCGCCCCACCCCGCTCTTCTTGAACCCCCCGAACGGCGCCTCCATGTTGCGCCCGACGGTGTTCACGCCCACTCCCCCGGCCCGCAACCGCCGCGCGACCCGGAAGGCGCGGGCCACGTCGCCGGACCAGACGTAGTCGATCAGGCCGTAGTCGGTGTCGTTGGCGAGGGCGATGCCCTCTTCCTCCTCCTCGAAGGGGATCACGGAGACGACCGGCCCGAAGATCTCCTCCCGGGCGACGCGCATGTCGTTCGCGCAGTCCGCGAGGAGGGTGGGTGCGACGTAGAAGCCCCGGTCGTACGGCGGCCGTTCACCGCCCGCCACCACCACCGCGCCTTCCTTCCGGCCCGTCTCCACGTACGCCTCCACCCGGTCCCGGTGCTCCGCCGAAATCACCGGTCCGACGATCGTGGACGCCACACGCGGATCTCCGACCTTCAACCGGGCGGCGTACGCGGCCAGTTGCTCGACCAGCCGGTCGTACACGCCCCGCTGGGCCAGCACCCGCGTCGGCGCCGTGCAGATCTGCCCGCTGTAGAAGGAGAACGTCGTCCCGATCCCGGCCACCGCCGAGGCGAGGTCCGAGTCGTCGAAGACGAGCGCCGCGCCCTTCCCGCCGAGCTCCATCAACTGGCGTTTCATGTCCCGCCCGCACACCTCGGCGATGCGCTGCCCGACCGCCGTGGAGCCGGTGAAGCTCACCATGTCGACGTCCGGGGACGACACGGCCGCCTCACCGACCTCGACGGCGCGCCCGGAGACGACGTTCACGACACCCGCCGGCGCCCCGGCCGCCTCCAGCGCCTCCGCCATCCGGTAGACGGAGAGCGGATCCTGCGGGGCCGGTTTCACCACCACCGTGTTGCCCATGGCGAGGGCGGGGGCGACCTTGCCGGCCGGGTTGGCCCACGGGTTGTTGTACGAGGTGACGCAGGTGACGACACCGACGGGCTGACGGACGGCCAGCGCACCCATCACGCCGGCCTTCCCCATCGGCCCGGCCTCGTTGATCTGCGGCGGAATCGCCCACTCGGCGGGCTCCACGCGCGCGTACCTCCGGAAGCGGGCCGCCCCGACACCGACCTGCATGGCCCGGGCCGTCCCCGTGGTCGCACCGGTCTCGGCCTGGGCCAGTTCGGCGTACGGCACGAGATGGCCGCGGATGATGTCCGCGGCCCGCCCCAGCACGGCCGCCCGCTCCTCCGGCGCCGTACGGGACCACGGCCCGAAGGCCTCGCGGGCCGCGGCACAGGCCGCGTACACCTGATCCCGCGAGGCCTCCGGAGCCCACCCGATGGTCTCCTCGGACGCCGGGTCGATCACGGCGTAACAGCCCCCGTCCGGCTCGACCCACGCCCCGCCGACGAACAACCGCTGCCGCTCAGGACCAGCAGCAGGACCAGCAGAACCAGCAGGCCCTCGGACGCTCACCTGGTGGCCACCGTCCTCGTGTCCCGCCCCGAGCGCAGCACGCGCCCCGGCACGGCCCCGGTCACCACGTCGTCCCGGATCGCCTCGACCCCGTTGACCCACACGGCCCGCACCCCGATCGCCTTGGAGTCCAGCCGCGGACTGTCACCCGGCAGGTCGTGCACCAGGGTGGCCGTACCGGCGTCGATCCGCTCCGGGTCGAAGAGCACCAGATCCGCATGGAAGCCCTCCTCCACCCGGCCCCGCTCACGCAGCCCGAACAGCCGCGCCGGATCATCGGTCAGCATCTTCACCGCCTGCTCCAGGCCCACCAGCTTCCGCCCCCGCAGACAGTCCCCGAGGAACCGGGTCGTGTACGGCGCCCCGCACATCCGGTCCAGATGCGCCCCGGCGTCCGAGCCGCCCAGCAGCACGTCCTCGTGCTGCCAGGTCTCGGCACGCAGGGACCAGGACGCGGGGTCGTTGTCGGTGGGCATGGGCCACAGGACCGTACGCAGATCGTCGGCGGCGCAGATCTCGACCAGGCACTGGAAGGGTTCCTGGCCGCGCTCGCGGGCGATGTCCTCCACGATCCGGCCCGTCAGCCCGGCGTTCGCCTCGCTGTACGTGTCGCCGATGACATACCGCGCGAAGTTCGTCAGCCGTCGGAAGACACCGGCTTCCTTTGAGGTGGCGTGCCTGAGCAACTCGGCCTGTACGTCCGCCTCGCGCAGCCTGGCGATCCGCTCGGGCACGGGCAGCCCGAGGACGGGCCCCCATCCGGGGATGAGGTTGAGGGCGCAGAAGGTGCCCAGGGACATGTTCATCGGCGTGAGGATCGGCATGGTGAGGGCCACCACCCGGCCGCCCGCCTTCCGGGCCTGCTCACTCGCGAGCAACTGCCGGGGCACCCGCTCCGGAACGGCCGAGTCGATGGTCAGCACGTTCCAGTTGAGCGGCCGTCCGGCGGCGGCGCTCATCTCCACGAACAGGTCGATCTCGGCGTCGCTGAACTGGTCCAGGCACCCCGCGACGATCGCCTCGATCTGCGTTCCCTCGTGCTCGCCGACCGCTCGTGACATCGCCAGCAGCTCGACCGGCCTCGCGTGCCGGGAGGCCACCGGCTTGCCGTCCCCGTCGGAGTGGCTCGACGACTGGGTGGTGGAGAAGCCCCAGGCACCGGCGTCCATGGCGTCGTGCAACAGCCGCACGATCTCCGCCAGTTGCTCCGCACTGGGCTGCCCGCCCACCGCGTCCGGCCCCATCACATGCCGCCGCAGCGCACAGTGCCCCACCATGAACCCCGCGTTGACGGCGATCCGCCCCTCAAGGGCGTCCAGATACTCCCCGAACGTCCGCCAGCTCCAGGGCGCCCCCTCCTCCAGCGCGACCAGCGACATGCCCTCGACCTTGGACATCATGCGGCGCGTGTAGTCGGCGTCGTCGGGGCGGGCCGGGTTCAGGGGCGCGAGCGTGAATCCGCAGTTGCCGGCGGCGACGGTGGTGACGCCGTGGTTGAGGGAGGGGGTGGCGTACGGGTCCCAGAAGAGCTGGGCGTCGTAGTGGGTGTGGGGGTCGACGAATCCGGGGGCGAGGACGAGGCCGGTGGCGTCCTCGACCGACCTCGCCCCCTCGGTGATGATCCCGATCGCCGCTATACGGCCGTCCCGTATACCGACGTCGGCGGTGTACGCGGGCGCGCCGGTCCCGTCAACGACGGTCGCCCGCTTGATGACGTGATCGAGCATGGGGCTCACCTCCTGGTTTGCGGTGTGACGACCCACCTAGGGGCGCGGGGAACTGCGCGACCAGCCACATCGCACCCGCACCCCGCAACGGCGATTACGCGGCACCCCGGAACCGGGACGTCCGATGAACGGGATCCGTGTCGATCTTCGGAATCACGTGCTCCCCGATCAGCCGAATCGTCTGCAACGTCTCCTCCTTCGGCACCCCCACCGGCAATCCGAAGCTCAACTGATCGGCCCCCGCCTGCTCCCACCGCTTGCACTGCCGGAACACCTCGTCCGGATCGCCACAGATCAGCAGCTCCTCCTCGATGAGAAGCTCCACGAACTCGGCGGTGTACTCCGGCAACGTCTCCGGCCACACCGGGAACCCCTCAGGCCGCGGGAAGGTGTCGTGGTACCGGAACACCAAAGACGGCAGATAGTGCAACTCACCCCGCACCGCGATCTCGATCGCCTCGGCGTGCGTGGGCGCACAGATCGCCGTCGTCGTCACCATCACGTTGTCGTTGACGAAGTCGCCGATGGGCTCGGCGTTCACGACGGCCGTCTTGTACTGCTCCAGCACCCACTCCATGTCGGCGACCTTCTGCACGCTGAAGCCGAGCACCCCGAGCCCCTTCTTCGCCGCCATGGCGTACGACGGCGGCGACCCTGCGGCGTACCACATGGCGGGGTGGGACTTCCCGTACGGCTTGGGGAGCACCTTGCGCGGCGGGAGCTGCCAGTGCTTGCCCTGGAACCCCTCGTACTCGTCCTGGAGCCACATCTTGGGGAACTCGGCGATGGTCTCCTCCCAGATCCCCTTCGTGTAGTTCATGTCGGTGATGCCGGGGAGGAACCCGAGGATCTCGTGCGACCCCGCCCCGCGCCCGCTGCCGAACTCGAAGCGGTTCTCGGTGAGATGGTCGAGCATGGCCACCTTCTCGGCGACCTTCACGGGGTGGTTGACCTGGGCCAGGGGGTTGAAGATCCCGGAGCCCAGGTGGATCCGCTCCGTCGCGTGGGCCAGGTACCCGAGGTAGACGTCGTTCGCGGAGAGGTGCGAGTACTCCTCCAGGAAGTGGTGCTCGGACGCCCAGGCGTACTTGAAGCCGGACCGGTCCGCCTGGATGACGTACTCGGTCTCCTCCATCAGTGCCTTGTGCTCGGCGAGCGGGTCGGTCTCGGCGCGCTTGCCCACGTATCCCTGTACAAAGAGCCCGAATTCCAAGGAGGTTCACCGTCCCCAGTAGTTTCTGACGATTCGTCAGATCGGCGGTATGCCGCCGACTGTGGCACCGGGCGCACGGATGGTCAATAGCTGACGGCCAGTCAGCTACCGGGTCGCGCCAGGGTCAGAGGACCGAGACGCCCGCCAGCCATCCCCCGTCGATCACGAACGGCTGCCCGGTGATGTACGAGGAGTCCTCCGAGGTCAGGAACAGCGCGAGGCGCGCCACCTCCTCCGGCTTCCCGATCCGGCCGAGCGGCACGAGCTTGCGGTAGAGCCCGTCGAGCGCCCTCGACGTCTCCTCCGCGTCCGCCTCCGGATCCAGCAGCGACGGGTTGGACATCGCGGTGTCGATGGCGCCGGGGCACATGGCGTTGACCCGGATGCCGCGGGGCGCCAGCTCCAGGGCGGCGACCCGGGTGAGGCCGAGGATGGCGTGCTTGGTGGCGGAGTACGTCCCCACGGCCGCCATGCCGGTCACCGCGGTGTACGAGGCCGTGTTGACGATCGTGCCGCCGTCGGCCATCTCCGGCGCGACGGTCTTGATGCCGAGGAAGCAGCCGACCTGGTTGACCCGTACGACCTGCATGAACTCGTCGAGGGGCGTGTCGACGAGGGAGTTGAAGCGCAGGATGCCGGCGTTGTTGACCAGCCCGTCGATGTGGCCGTAGGCCCTGCGCGCGGCGGCGACGGCGGCCTGCCAGTCGGCTTCCCGGCCCACGTCGAGGTGGACGTACAGCGCGCCCATCTCCTCGGCGAGGGCCTCGCCCTGGTCGTCGAGCACGTCGGCGACCACGACTCTCGCGCCCTCCGCCGCGAACAGCCGCGCCTCCTGCTCGCCCTGCCCGCGCGCCGCCCCGGTGACGATGACGACCCGTCCGTCGAGCTTTCCCATTACGGCCCCCTCAACACGGTGGTCACGGTGGACTCCGCATCGTAGCGCCATACCTGACGGAGCGTCAGATGCAAGTGGCGGGAGCCGTCCGGGCGTTGCTGAGGCGAATCTCACGTGACCCACAAGTAGGGATGTTTGACCCTGTCGGCGCCCGTCAAGGGAATCCAAAATCTTCGCCATGTCCAAGCGGAGACTGAAGAACAAGAAGATCAGGGCCGTGGCGATCGGATCGGCCCTGGTGACCGGCGGCGCCCTCGCCACCGTACTGCTGCCGTCGGCGAACGCCGCCGAGGAGAAGACCCCCGAGCAGATCATGACCTTGTGCCAGCGGGCCAAGGTGCTCAACGGCAAGCAGCAGTCCATTTTCGATTTCGGCGGCCATCCGATCGCCGGTCCGAGTTTCGCGTCCGACAACTGCGATTTCGTCGAGACGAAGTTCGAGACCTTCGACGGACCGGCCGAAAAGGCCTCGATCGACTTCCCGAACTGCGAACCGAACGCCACCGAACCGGCGAAGGTGTCGATCACCTGGTCGGCGACGGCGGCGCAGGGACAGGGAAAGTACACCGTCACCCAACAGGGCGGCGGGGGCGGGCTCTTCGGGGCACTGACCGGATCCTGGCTCAAGCACAAGGGAACCCTCGACATGACCGTGAAGTCGGCCACGGCGGGCGACACGGAACAGCGGGAGGTGCCGGTCGGCAAGGTGCTGCACATGGAGTTCACGCCGAAGATGCAGCGCATGACCGGCGAATGGCGGGTGCGGATCGACGCCGACCCCGGCGGCTTCGCCACGAACCCTTCCCCCGAGAAGAACTTCGTGGCCCCGGACGTCGTCGAGGGACCGGTGATCCTGCCGGGTGCCGCCGGCGCCCCCGGCGTCGTGGACGGCTCGTCCAAGCCCGTACTGACCGACTGCTGACCTCGCACACCCCCCACAGGAGAAGCCATGACCCGCCACACCCGCACTCCCCGCCCCAGAAGTCACCGGAGCAGGAAGAAGCGCCTCACCCTCGCCCTGTCCCCGCTGGTGGCCGTCGCGGTGGCCGTCCCGCTGATGAACCAGGCCGGCGCCGCCACCCCCTCCGAGGTGAGCGCCGACTGCTCGGCGGACTCGGACCGGCTGGAGAACTGCGAGTTCGTCGACGTCCAGTTCAAGAGGGACAACCTCGGGCCCAACCAACGTGTTTCCACGGTGAGCGACAACTGCGGCGCGACGGGCACCGCCTCGAAGACCTTCAACGTGAGCGCGTCGGTGACCCGGACCATCCAGCTGGAGGACGGATTCACGGCCGCCGCCGACACGAAGCTCGGCAACTCCTTCTTCGAGATCGGCCTGAAGTTCAACACCTCGGAAATCAACATCACGCGTGACGACAAGACGACGACACTGGCGTTCAGCAGGACGGACACCGTGCAGGCGGACAGCCTCGGCTTCTTCATGTGGTCCGCCAAGCGCACCGACGTGAGCGGATTCCTGAAGGCCACGTACAAGGAAGCGCAGGACGGCCAGAAGGTGTTCTTCTCGCCGAGCGAGGGCGCCACGGGCGTCCACGTCTTCTATCCGCAGATCCTGAAGAACGGCACCCCCGACGGCCGCCTCTGGCTGCGCAATGTGAAGTGCGGAACCCCTGAAGCCGCCGGCATCCAGAATTCGACCCGCGCCCTGCGGTCGGAACCCGGATTCGGTGCGGGCGGCGAGAACGTCACCGACATCGAGATCCCGCTGTCGGAGATTCCGGCGGCCGTGGCGCCATAACCGCGCTCTCGGATCAGCCGCATTCTCGGATGCGAAGCACGGGCGCGGCGCCCAGCCACCGCAGGACCGCGTCCGTGCTGCCGCGCGCGTCCAGTTTGGCGTAGATGTTGCTGAGGTTGTTGCGGACGGTCTTCTCGCTCAGCCGTAATCGCAACCCGATCTCCTGCGCGCCCAGGCCGGTCGACAGCAGCTCCATGATCTGCCGCTCACGCGGCGAGAGCAGTTCGCGCAACCGCTCCATCGCCTCCCCGCCGGTGGGCAGCCGCCGGGCGCCTTCCCGCAGGGCGGCACAGGCGGCCGGGGAGAGATAGGTGTGGCCGACGGTGGCGCCCACGACGGCCGAGGAGAGCATGCAGGTGCAGTAGTCGCCCTCGACCAGATAGCCCGCGCCGCCGCGGAACGCCTCGACGATGGTCTCGGTGTCCCGGCGCGGACTGATGACGATCACGGGGACGTCCGCGGCCCACCTCTCCCGCAGGGCCGCCGAGGGGGCCTCGCAGCGCAGGATCACGACGTCCGCGTCCGCCTCCGGCGCTTCGGACGGGGCGGCCAGCCGCACCACCCGGCCGACGTACGGGTCGTCCGGGGCCGGCCAGTCGGGATGCGGCCAGGCACCCCCATGGCAGGCGAGGGCGACGGTGAGTTTCCGGGAAGCGCGCACGTCGTTGTGTCCTTCCGCCGAAGCCGTACGTCAAGGTCAGTACGTCCGTACGTCGGTACATACGACGGTCGGCGTGAACATGTTCAAGCTTTCAAGAAGCGCACCGTATCGACCCGGCTACAGCAGCGGCGCCACCTCCGCCCCGAACGCCTCGATCTGGTCGGTGAGTTCGGATCGGCTCCGGCACCGGAACCGCACCTGGATCTGGTGCACACCCATGGCCCGGTAGGCGCGCAGCGACTCGGCCAGCTCCTCGGCGGCCCCGGCGACGGTCCGGCGTCCGACGTCCCAGCCGGGCTTTCCGACGTACAGGGGCTCGGTGATGGCCCCGACGACGAACGGCCCCTCGATGGCCGCCTCTTCCCGCAGCCGCCGTATCCGGGCGATCTGTGCGGGCAGCCGGTCCCGGGGGTCCCCCTGCGGCAGCCACCCGTCCCCCTTGAGGGCGGCCCGGCGTACGGCGGCCGGGGACGACCCGCCGACCCACACCGGGACGCGCTCCTGGGCGGGGCGCGGCCGTTGCCCGAGCCCCTCGAAGTCGTAGAGCTTGCCGTGGTGTTCGGGGAACTCGTCCGGTCCGAGAGCGGCTCGCAGCGCGTCGATCGACTCGTCCAGCACGGACCCGCGCCGCTCGAAGTCGACGCCCAGCGCCTCGAACTCCTCCCGCACATGCCCGGCGCCCACCCCGAGGATCAGGCGCCCCCCGCTGAGGTGATCGAGGGTCGCGAACTGCTTGGCGGTCAGGAGGGGATGCCGCAGGCCCACGACCGCGACATGGCTGAGCAGCCGTATGCGCTCGGTGGCCGCCGCGAGGAAGGCGAGGGTGGCGACGGGGTCGTACCAGACGGTGCTCATCGCGGAGGCGAGGCGGCGCGGGATGCCGACGTGGTCGCAGCTCGCGAGGTAGGCGAAGCCGGCGCGGTCGGCGGTGCGGGCGACGGCGAGCAGGTCCTCGGGCCCGGCGTCGGCCTCCCACGACTCGGCGTAGATCGCGCTCTGCGACTGGACGGGGAGCTGGATGCCGTACGGGAGACTCACCGGGCACCGCCGCCGCCCGGCCACAGCCCGTCGTCCGTCAGTCCCAGCAGCTCGATGGCGTTGCGCCGCACGATCCGCTCGACTACGTCCGCGTCCAGGTGCCCCATCTGCGCCTCGCCGACCTCGCGGGACTTGGGCCAGGTGGAGTCGGAGTGCGGGTAGTCGGTCTCGTACAGGACGTTGCCGACGCCGATCGCCTCCAGGTTCCTGAGTCCGAAGGCGTCGTCGAAGAAGCAGCCGTAGACGTGGTCGGCGAACAGCTCCGACGGCGGCCGGTGCACCTTGTCGGCGACGCCGCCCCAGCCCCGGTTCTCCTCCCACACCACGTCCGCGCGCTCCAGGATGTACGGGATCCAGCCGATCTGGCCCTCCGCGTACATGACCTTGAGGTTGGGGAAGCGCTCGAACTTGCCGCTCATCAGCCAGTCGACCATCGAGAAGCAGCAGTTGGCGAAGGTGATGGTGGAGCCGACGGCGGGCGGCGCGTCGGCGGAGGTGGAGGGCATACGGCTGGAGGAGCCGATGTGCATGGCGACCACGGTGCCGGTCTCGTCGCAGGCGGCGAGGAAGGGGTCCCAGGCGTCGGTGTGCACGGAGGGGAGCCCGAGGTGCGGGGGTATCTCGGAGAAGGCGACGGCGCGCACGCCCCGCGCCGCGTTGCGGCGGACCTCGGCGGCGGCCAGCTCGGCGTCCCAGAGCGGGATGAGGGTGAGAGGTATGAGCCGCCCCCGCGCGTCCGGCCCGCACCACTCCTCCACCATCCAGTCGTTGTAGGCCTGGACGCACAGCAGGCCCAGCTCGTGGTCGGACGCCTCGGTGAAGGTCTGGCCGCAGAAGCGGGGGAAGGTCGGGAAGCAGAGGGCGGACTGGACGTGGTTGACGTCCATGTCGGCGAGGCGGGCGGGGACGTCGTACGACCCCGCCCGCATCTGCTCGTAGGTGATGACCTCCAGCTTGATCTCGTCCCTGCTGTAGCCGACGGCGGTGTCGAGGCGGGTGATCGGCCGGTGCAGGTCCTCGTACACCCACCAGTCGCCGATGGGCCCGTCGTCGCCCGGCCGGCCCATGACGGGCTTGAACCGGCCGCCGAGGAACGTCATTTCCTTCAGTGGCGCGCGGACGATGCGCGGCCCGGTGTCGAGGTACTTCTTCGGAAGCCGGTCCTGCCAGACGGTGGGCGGCTCGACCGTGTGGTCGTCGACGGAGATGATCAGCGGAAACGCGGTCTCGGTGTCCATGTCCGCCACGGTAGCGCCGATCTGACGGTCCGTCAGCTACGTGGGAGCGGCCACCGTCGTGCGAAGACCACGTGAGGGCCTTGTGATATCCCGCGCGCCTGCCTGTGATCACCCTCCCCACAGCTGACGCATCTGCCATGAACAAGGCAAACTGGCGGGGATGTAAACGGGTCCTAGGGGGACTGCGATGGACGGGGTACCGCGAGTGCCGGAGCAGAGGCGTCCCGGCTCCTCGACAGATGCGGCGGAGCCTGCGCCGGCGCTGCGCTTCAGCGTGCTCGGCCCCGTACGCGCCTGGCACGGCGAGGAGCAGCTCCCCACCGGTTCCCCCCAGCAACGGGCCCTGCTCGCGGCCCTGCTGCTGCGCGAGGGCCGTACGGCGACCGCGGCGGAGCTGATCGACGCCCTGTGGGGCGAGGAGCCGCCCTCGCAGGCGCTGGCGGCGCTGCGGACGTACGCCTCCCGGCTGCGCAAGGTGCTGGATCCCGGGGTCCTGGTGAGCGAGTCGGGTGGCTACGCGGTGCGGGGCCTGGCCGAGGGCGCGCTGGACCTGGCGGCGGCGCAGGACCTGGCCACCGAAGGGGAGAAGGCCAGGAACGCCGGGGATCTGTGTCAGGCGCGCAAGATGCTCGGGCGGGCGCTGGCCCTGTGGGACGGGGAGGTGCTCGCGGGCGTCCCCGGGCCCTACGCGGAGGCCCAGCGGGTCCGCCTGGAGGAGTGGCGCCTCCAGCTCCTCGAATCCCGCCTGGACATGGACCTGGAGCAGGGCTGCCACGCGGAGGCGGTGTCGGAGCTGACGGCGCTGACCGCGGCGCACCCCCTGCGGGAGCGCCTGCGGGAGCTGCTGATGCTCGCGCTGTACCGCAGCGGCCGCCAGGCGGAGGCGCTGGCGGTGTACGCGGACACGCGGCGCCTGCTGGCGGACGAACTGGGCGTCGACCCGCGCCCCGGCCTGAAGGAGCTCCAGCAGCGCATCCTCCGGGCCGACCCCGGCCTCGCGGAGCCCTCGGCACCGGTCACCGAGCCGCCGACGGCCCCGGTGCGCCCCGCCCAGCTCCCGGCCACCGTGCCCGACTTCACGGGCCGGGCCGCCTTCGTCTCGGAGCTGAGCGACGTCCTCGCCTCGGCCGAGGGCCGGGTGATGGCGGTGTCGGCGGTCGCGGGCATCGGCGGTGTCGGCAAGACGACGCTGGCGGTCCACGTGGCCCACCAGGCGCGCGGCGCCTTTCCCGACGGGCAGCTGTACGTCGACCTCCAGGGCGCGGGGGCGCGGGCGGCCGAGCCGGAGACGGTACTCGGCTCCTTCCTGCGCGCCCTGGGCACGCCCGACTCGGCGATACCGGACTCGCTGGAGGAGCGGGCGGCGCTGTACCGGTCCGTGCTGGACGGCCGCCGGGTCCTGGTCCTGCTGGACAACGCGCGGGACGCCGCCCAGGTCCGGCCGCTGCTGCCGGGCATGGAGGGCTGCGCGGCGCTGGTGACGTCCCGGGTCCGCATGGTCGACCTGGCGGGGGCCCACCTGGTCGACCTGGACGTGATGTCCCCGGACGAGGCGTTGCAGCTGTTCACGAAGATCGTGGGCGAGGAACGGGTGGCGTCCGAGCGCGAGGCCGCCCTCGACGTGGTCGCGGCCTGCGGCTTCCTGCCGCTGGCGATCCGCATCGCGGCGTCCCGCCTGGCCGCCCGCCGCACCTGGACGGTCTCGGTCCTGGCGGCCAAGCTCGCCGACGAACGGCGCCGCCTGGACGAACTCCAGGCCGGCGACCTGGCCGTGAAGGCCACCTTCGAACTGGGCTACGGCGCCCTGGACGCGGCCCAGGCCCGCGCGTTCCGCCTCCTCGGCCTGGCCGACGGCCCGGACATCTCCCTGGCGGCGGCCGCGGCCGTACTGGATCTGCCGCCGGAGGACACGGAGGACCTGCTGGAGTCCCTCGTCGACACGTCCCTGCTGGAGTCGGCGGCGCCCGGCCGCTACCGGTACCACGACCTGGTACGGCTCTACGCGCGTGCGTGCGCCGAGCGGGACGAGTGGCCGCCCAGCGAGCGGGACGCGGCGCTGTCGCGGTTGCTGGACTTCTATCTGGCCACGGCAGCGGGCGTGTACGCGATCGAGCGGCCGGGAGACCGGCTGGTGGACCATCTGGAGCCGACCGGTGCCGTCGGTCTGACGTTCACGAACCGTCAGGCCGCATGGGACTGGCTCTACTCCGAGGCCGCACCGCTCCTCGCCTGCGTACGGCAGTCGGCCGCCGGCGAAAGGACGCTCCGGCGCGCCATCGACCTCCTGTGGGCCTCGGTCGACCTGGCCGAGTCCGGCGCCAACTCGAGGGAGTACGAGGCGGCGGCCACGGTGCTGCGCGAGGCCGCTCACGCCGTCGGCGACGTACGCGCCGAAGGCCGGTCCTCGGTCGTGCTGAGCAACGCGCGGCTGTTCTCCGGGGTGTTCGACCGGGCCTACCGCGAGGCGCGGGAGGCCTTCCAGCTCGCCGAGGCCGCCGACGATCCGCTGCCCTCCTGCTGGGCCGCGAACATCCTCGGGAGCATCGCGTTCTACCAGAACCGGCACGCGGACGCCGAGGACTACTTCAGCCAGGCCATCGAGAAGTTCCGTAGCTGCGGCGACCTCGCCGGATCCGCGAGCCCGCTGTGCAACCTGTCGCGTCTCCATCTGGCGACCGGACGCGCGGACACCGCCGTGGCGCTCGCCCGTCAGGGCACCGACATCTACCAGACGTTGGGCCACACGCTCCGCGGAGCGAACGGGCGCTACGCCCTCGGCATGGCGCTGGCCAAGACCGGGCAGCACGCGGACGCCACCCAGCAGCTGGAAGAGGCACTGCGCGTCTTCCGTGACAGTCGCCAGCGCCTGTGGGAAGGGATGACGCTCTTCCGCCTCGCGGAGGTCGACCTGGACGCCCGTAAGCCGGGGCGAGCCGCCGGCAACGCCGAGATGGCGCTCACGGTGCTGCGGGGCATCGGAGGCGAGTGGCGCCGCGGCCACGTCCTCACCGTGCTCGGCAAGGCGTTGAACGGCATCGGGCACTCCGGAAGGGCCCAGGTGTGCTGGCGCGAGGCTCTCGAGATCTACGAGAAGTTGGACTCCCCCGAGGCCACGGAGGTGCAGTCGCTCCTCGCGCCGGTGGCCGCTGCGTAGGGCCCACCGGTGACCGCGCCGGGCAGCGAAGGGCGTTCATCGTTCGTTTATCGCCGCCCGGCACTCTCTTCGTTGTCGATCCGTCGCGTCGGGGGGCAGACGGACCGCAGGTCAGGCCGCCGCGCCCACGTTCTAGGGTGGGCGTCCTGAGCGTCCGCCCGGTCGCCCTCGGGGGAGTGACCGGGCGGACCCGTAATGACTTGCTCCAACCAGGGGAGGCAGCACATGAGCGACACCGAGAAGACCACGGTCGCCACGCCGGACAACACGCACGTCACCGACGAGCCCACCGGCGAAGAGATCAAGCCGCTCAACACGCACGTCACCAGCAGCCCGATCAAGCCGCTGAACACCCACGTCACCACCACCGAGGCCGGCACCGACCTCACCACGGACAACACACACGTAACGTCCGACCCCAGCTAGCCCTCCTTCCCACACGGGGATAGGCCGCGGCGGCGCGGAGGGGAGCCGCCGCGGCCGCCGCATGCCCCCGGCGGGAGGATGGATTGGCAGATCCAGGCCACTCACCCACCGCAAAACCCCAGCTCACGCGCGCCTCCTCCGGCCCGGACCTGCCAATCCCCAGCCGACCACGGCGAGTTATCCACAGGCCGCCCGTTGGGGGGTGGGGGGTGGGATCTTGGGGGTGTGGAGAGAAGAGAGTTGAGGGAGTTGGCTTCGGGGGGTGTCCTTCTCACCTCCCGTGCGCTCCGGGGCGGGTGGCCCGGGCGGAGTCTTACGCGGGCTCTGCGGGGTGAAGGGTGGACGCGGGTCAGGGCGGGGGCCTGGGCCGAGCCTGGGTTGGGGGCCGATCTCGCGGTGCGGGTTCGGGCCGTTCAGCTCCTCAAACCGCGGCTCGTTGTGAGCCACCGTTCGGCGGCCGGCCTCTGGCGGATCGAAACGCTCACCCCTGCCGCCAAGGAGCCCCTCGAGTTCATCGACCCCCACCTCACCCTCCGCCACGAGAGCAAGGACCTACGCGTCCACCGCATGCCCCTCGCCCAAGGGGACGCCGTGGTGTGGCAGGGGCTCCGGGTCACGGGCGTGCGCCGCACCCTCGCCGATCTGCTCCGTGCCGGGCCGAGAGACGAGGCGCTCGTCGCGGTGGACTCGGCCCTCACCTACCGCAGGGTCATGGGCAACCGCCGCCCTCCGCTCACCGACACCAGGTCACTCGCCGCCGCTCTGAAGACCAACGCACAGGGCACGGCCAGGGCCCGCACCTGGCTGCGACTGTCCGACCCGCAGTCCGGTTCGCCGGCTGAGACCATCGCCCGCCTGCGCATGTACGACGCCGGCCTCAGGCCCGAGAGCCAGGTCGAACTGCACACGCCGTACGGTCGCCGGTTCGTCCTCGACTTCCTCTTCCGGAAGGAAGGGCTCGCGGTCGAGATCGAGGGCTACGCCTATCACGGCAGCCGCGATGCCCACCGACGCGATGTCACCCGCTTCAACCAGATCCTCCAGTGCCCCGAGGTCCGAACCCTCCTGCGCTACAGCGCCGAGGACGTCTTCCACCGGCCGGACCGGATGATCACGGAGATCCGCACGACCCTGGCAGCCACAGCGACCTAGGGAACGCGGGGGACCACGAGGGACCACGAGGGACCACGGGTCTGGCACGCGAGCGTGCCAGACCCGTGGTCCCCGTTCGCTCAGGTGGGCCTGCGCCCGGCGTTCCGGCTCGCCATGACGATCGCGTCGCAGAGCATGGCGGTGGCGCCCAGCAAGGCGAGGGGCCATGTGCCGTCCTGCGGGACGTAATCCCATGTGATGCCCGCGGTGATGGCGGTGGCGAGGGCGAAACCGGTTCCTGGGATATAGCGCAGGGGGATGGTCAGGGACCGGCCCGGCGACGGCGGCGACGACAACGCCGGTGGTACGGGGTCCGGTTGCGGGGCTGGCGTGGGATCCTGGAACGACATCAGATGATCTCCGATCTGGTGGCGCCCGCCGCTTCCACGGTTCCTAGGCCGGGATGGAGGCGGCGGGTACTGGATCCGCCGCTGTGCGGCGGCGGCTTCGAGCGTGCTCATGCGATCTCCCGCTGAGCACGGCGCAGACTCCACGCGAGCCGGGGAGCGGCGTGCAGGGTGAGGCGGAGGAGATACAGCAGGCGTTTACGGCGCGACAGCTCCGTGAGGTCGGTCCACTCCGCCCTCCACTCCTCCTGCCATCGCTCACGGGCGCCGGCGGGCAGCAGCTGCGTTCCGAAGGCGATCGCCTGAACGCCGAAGGAGTTCAGGCGAACACGCCTGGCAAAGCGCGGTTTGGTTCGTCCCTCGGCCACGGCCGGCGCCGCTGGTTCCTCGTCCGGTGCCCCGGCGGCGACGCTGCCCGCCCCAGCCTGGGCCTCTCGGATGACCTCGATCAACTGGCCCTTGGGCATGCGTGCGGCGCCCTTGATCCCGAGATCCGAGGCGAGCTTTTGGAGCTCGGCCAGCGTCATGCTGCCGAGCGGCTTGACCCACCGGGTCGACGGATCCTCCGCCATCTTCATGATCTCTTGGCGCCAGGCAGGAGTGCCAGGAGCGGGGGACGTGGGGACGGTGGGTGAAGCGGGGGAAGTGGGGAGCCCGCGTGGCCTGGGGGCGGCGCGCCGTCCTGGGCGTCGCGAATCAGCTCGATCAACTGCGCTTTACGCATGCGTGCAGCGCCCTTGATTCCGAGGGCGGCAGCGATCTGCTGGAGCTCGGCCACGACCATGCCCTCAAGCCCAGTTCCTCGGCGCCGCCGAGCACGACGGGGAGAGGGAGCGGGAGAGGGCGAGGGAGTGTCGCCGCCTGGACAGCCGTATTCGGTCTCGTGCATCTCGCGGCTTCAGCTCCCCAACCCGTCCGCGACAGGGCCGAGTAGCGCGGACGTGGCGCCTCCCCTGTAGGCGGCCGCGAGTGCCAGGCGGGCGGATTCGGCGCCGCTGGTGGTGAAGCGGTAGTAGCGCCGCCGTGGCCGCGGCGGGTCGGTCTTCTCGATCTGGCTCTGGTCCTCCCAGAACGACTCGAGCCACCCGGCGGCTTCGAGCCGGGCCAGGATGGGGTGGATGGTCCCCGTGGGCAACCCCGCGGCATGGGAGAGTTCGAGGCCGTAACGGGCCTTGGCCGGAGTTTCCAGAAGCGTACGTAGGACTAATTGGGTCTGCAGCGTCATGCGAGGCGACTTAGCCATACAAGAACTCTAGTATGGCCCCGACCAGCAACCCACCCCAAACCACGGCGACTTGGCGGCGCAGGGGAAGGTGAGTGGCAGGTTCGGGCACGGCGCGGCAACCGTGACCTGGGCATTTGAGTGCCGCCCATGACCCAGACCTGCCAGCCCTTTCCTCCGCTACGTCAACCCCTGGCCCGGAGCTCGCCCTTGAGGATCTTGCCGCTCGCGTTTCGCGGGAGGTCCCCCACGAACTCCACCCACCGCGGCACCTTGTAGTTCGCCATCTCCCGCCGTGCCCATGCGATCAGGTCGTCGCCGGTGAGTACCGAGGCCGGTCGGCGCACCACGTACGCCTTGCCGACCTCCCCCAGCCGGGCGTCCGGTACGCCGATCACCGCGACGTCCGCGACCTCGGGGTGGAGGCCCAGCAGCTGCTCGATCTCCGCGGGGTAGGCGTTGAAGCCGCCGACGATGAACATGTCCTTGAGCCGGTCGGTGATGCGCAGGTTGCCCGCTTCGTCCAGGACGCCCAGGTCGCCCGTCCGCAGCCAGCCGTCCGGCGTCAGTACCTCCGCCGTGGCCGCCTCGTCGTCGTAGTAGCCCCGCATGACGTTGAAGCCCCGCACCAGGACCTCGCCGGGCTCGCCGGGCGGGGCCTCGACGCGGAGCTCCGTGCCCGGTATCGCCCGTCCGGACGTCGACGCGATGACCGTCGGGTCGTCGCCGCGCCGGCACATCGTCACGATGCCGCTGGCCTCCGAGAGGCCGTACGCCGTCAGGACCGTCTCCACGCCCAGTTCCCCGCGCAGGCGTTCCACCAGGCGCAACGGCACCACCGCCGCGCCGGTCACCACCAGCCGGAGCGCGGAGAGGTCGTGCGCGTCCCTCGCCGGGTGGTCCAGCAACGACTGGTGGAGGGTGGGTGGGCCCGGGAGGACCGAGACCCGTTCCGCCGCGATGTTCGCCAGGGCCGTACCGACGTTGAAGACGGGCTGGGGGATCATCGTCGCGCCGCGCATCAGGCAGGCGATCACGCCGGCCTTGTAGCCGAAGGTGTGGAAGAAGGGGTTCACGATCAGGTAGCGGTCGCCCTGCCGGAGGCCGGCCAAGTCGCTCCACACCTCATACGCCCGCAGCGTCTGGGCGTGGGTGATCACCGCGCCCTTCGGGCGGCCCGTCGTGCCGGACGTGTAGACGATGTCCGACGGCCAGGAGCCGTCCACGGCCGCCGCGCGTGCCCGTACCCGCGCCTCGTCCACCCCGTCGCCGCTCGCCAGGAAGTCCTTCCAGGTGCGGTAGTCCGCCGGGGCGTCGTCCGACAGCACGACCACCTGCTCCAGCTCCGGCAGCCCCGGCCCCTGCGCGACCGCCCGGCGCAGCGACGCCACGTACGAGGTGCCCAGGAAGGTGCCGGTCACGAAGAGCAGCCGGGCTCCGCTGCGGCGCAGTACGTCCGCGGCCTCCGTGCCCTTGAAGCGGGTGTTCACCGGCACCAGCACCGCCCCGGCCGACACCGCGCCCAGCGCCGCCACGATCCAGTCCAGGGTGTTCGGGGCCCAGATGGCGACGCGGTCGCCCGGCGTGATGCCGTTCGCGATGCAGGCCGCGGTCGACCGTTCGACGCGGGCGCCGAGTTCGCCGTACGAGATCCGGGTGCGGCCCTCGACCACCGCCTCGACGTCCGCGTACCGCTCGGCCGCTCGGCGGACCAGCTCCGGGATGCTCTGCCACTCCACGATGGGCCTCCCCGAACTCCGAACCGCGGATCCAGTAGCTGACTGCCCGTCAGATTAGCTGTAACCTGACGCCCTGTCAGCAGCCCGTCCGTAGCGCGGAGGTGTGCACATGGCCGGACTCAAGGACGCGACCGCCGTCGTCGGCATCGGGCAGACGCCCTTCGCCAAACACCTCCCGGAGGACGAGAGAACCCTCGCCTGCCGGGCCGTCCTCGCCGCCCTCGACGACGCCGGCATCGCCCCGGGCGAGGTCGACGCGCTCGCCAGTTACACCATGGAGGAGACGGACGAGGTCGAGCTGGCGAAGGCCGTCGGGTTCGGTGACCTCACCTTCTTCAGCAAGGTGGGGTACGGGGGCGGCGGTTCGTGTGCCACCGTCGCGCATCTCGCCGGTGCCATCGCCACCGGGCAGGCGACGGTCGGCGTCGCCTGGCGGTCCCGGAAGCGGGGCAGCGGGCCCCGGCCGTGGCGGAACACCGCCGCCCAACTGCCCACACCCGCCCAGTGGACCCGGCCGTACGGCCTTCTGCGGCCGGTCGATGAAATAGCCATGCTCGCCCGCCGCTACATGCACGAGTACGGCGCGACGCGGGATCATCTCTTCAATGTCGCCCTCGCCTGCCGGAACCGGGCCAATCAGAATCCGGCGGCCGTCATGTACGAACGACCTCTGACCCGCGAGATGTACATGACATCCCGGTGGATCAGCGAGCCCCTCTGCCTCTTCGACAACTGCCTGGAGACGGACGGGGCGTTGGCGTGCGTCGTCGTCAGCCGGGAGCGGGCCCGCGACTGCCGGCACACGCCCGTCTACGTCCACTCCGCCGCCCAGGGCCTGCCCGCCCAGCACCACGGCATGGTCAACTACTGGAACGACGACCCGCTCACCGGGCCCGCCTGGACCGCCGCCCGGCATCTGTGGAAGCACGCCGACTTCACTCCACAGGATGTGGACGTCGCCCAGATCTACGACGCGTTCACCGCCCTCATACCGCTGTCGCTGGAGGGGTACGGGTTCTGCGGGCGGGGTGAGGGAGGGGCGTTCACCGAGCAGGGGGCCCTGGAGATCGGCGGGCGGCTGCCCCTCAACACCGGTGGCGGGGGACTGAGTGAGGCGTACGTCCACGGGTTCAACCTCATCAACGAAGGCGTCAAACAGCTCCGCGGCACCAGCACCGCCCAAGTCCCGGGCGCCGCCACCTGTCTCGTCACCGCCGGCGAAGGCGTCCCCACCTCCGCGCTGCTCCTACGGAACTGAGGAGTTGATCCCAGGATGCTCTCCCCCGTCACCGACCCCGACGGCGCCCCCTTCTGGCGGTACGCCGCCCAGGGCGAGCTGCGCGTCCAGGCCTGCGCCGACTGCGGTGAGCCACGGTTCCCGCCCCGCCCGTGCTGCCCGCACTGCCAGTCCTTCGCGAGCGAGTGGCGGCAGGCCGGCGGACACGGCCGTATCTGGTCGTACGTCGTCCCGCACCCACCCCTCCTGCCCGACTACGCCGAGCAGGCGCCGTACAACGTGGTCGTCGTCGAACTCACCGACCTCCCCCGCATACGCCTCGTCGGCAACCTCGTCACCGGCCCCGACGCGCCCCTCGACTCCCTTGCCCCGGACCGGATCCGCATCGGCGCCAAGGTCCATGCCGTGTTCAGCGGCAGCGGTCTGCCCCAGTGGGTCCTGGAGCGACCGTGAGCCTCACCGTCACGACCGACAAGGACACCGGCGTCGCCGTCGTCACCCTCGACCGGCCCGAGCGCCTCAACGCCATCGACCTCGACCTGAGGGACCGACTGGTCGCCGCGTGGCGGGCGTTGCGGTTCGACGACACCGTACGGGCCGTCGTACTCGCCGGTGCCGGGGAGCGGGCGTTCTGCACGGGGCTGGACCGGGAGGTCGGGGTACCGCAGCCGGACTCGCCGTTCATGACGGACGATCCGCTGCTGCGGATCGGGCCGAAGTCCAACGATCTGTGGAAGCCGGTCGTCGCCGCCGTGCGGGGCATGGCCTGCGGGGGTGCCTTCTATCTCCTCGGCGAGGCGGACTTCGTCGTCGCCGACCCGACCGCCACCTTCTTCGACCCGCACACGACGTACGGCATGGTCAGCGCCTACGAGTCCGCCCTCATGGCGCTGCGGATGCCGTACGGCGAGGTCTCGCGGATGATGCTCATGGGAAGCGCGGAGAGGCTGTCGGCCCGGCGGGCCCATGAGATCGGGCTGGTCTCGGAACTCACCGAGCCCGGCGAGGCGTTGGCGGCCGCCGTCGACTGCGCCACCGTCATCGCCGGACATCCGGCGGAGGGTGTGCAGGGGACCGTGCGGGCGTTGTGGGCGGCCAGGGAGGCCGCGCTCGCCCACGCCTTCGCGCAGGCGCCGCACCTGATCGCGCTGGGGAACCTGCCGGGTGAGCGGCAGGAGGAGCTGTTCAGGGCGCGGCGCCGCGACCATCGGGTGCGGTGAGCTACTCCGCCGTACGGGTCACGTCGCCCAGCGCGCAGGTCACGCCGCTCGTGCTGTCACCGGCACCTGGCACGTACGTGGCGGTCACGTCCAGGGTCTCCGTGGAGTCGGGCGAGACGTACGGGATGGTGGACGCGCTGGTGCGTACGGGCGTGCCGCTCGGGTCCTTGAAGGTGACGCCGAACTCGTAGGTGTACGTCGTGATGCCGCTGGTGTTGGTGGCCTCGACCCGGGCGACGATGCCCCGGGTCGCGTCGTACACGCAGCTGCGGATCCGCACGTCCCGGGTGGCCTCGGCGGTGGCGGTCGCGCTGCTGCCGCCGGAGACGCCGCCCGAGGACGCGTAGTCGTCGTCATCGTCGTCGTAGTGCGTGCCGCCCGAACTGCTCGACGAACTGCTGGAGCTCGAGCTGTCGTCGCAGCCGCCGCCGCTGGAGCGCTTTGCGCCCGTCAGTGCGACCACCACGCCGACGGCGACGGCGACAGCGCGGACATGGCGAAGCTTCATGTGGTGCGACCCCCGTATGTCTTGCAACCCCGTGGTGTTGATCGTGAGCACGTCACGTTAGCAGCGGTCACATGGCGGTAAGCGCTCACCCGGCGTAGCGTCTCGTGTAAGAGCAGTGAAGATGACCGCTCCCAACGGGACGGCCGCCGTCCGGACCCCTTCCGTGCGCCGGCACGACGGCCGTCACCGCACACGCCCGCGTGTCACACCTGCCCGCCCCGCCTACGCCGTGCGCGCCGTCCCCGTGCCCTTCTCCGCGTCCAGCGCGTACACGCACCGGTCCTTGCTGCACGCGTACACGACGCCGTCCTTCACGACGGGCGAGCCGGTGATCTCGCCGCCGGTGGCGAGCTTCCATCTCAGGCGGCCGTCGTCGGCCTTGAGGGTGTAGAGCAGGTGGTCGGTGGAGCCGAAGTGGATACGGCCCTCCGCGACCGCCGGTGCGCCCACGATGTCGCCGCCCGCCTGGAAGCGCCACTTCGGCGTCCCGGTGACCGCGTCCAGCGTGTACAGGCCCTTGCCGCTGCCGACGTGGACATGGCCGGCGGCCACCAGGACCGGTTCGATCGAGGAGCGGGCCTCGGTGGCGATGCGCCAGCGGTCGCGGCCGTCGGTGGCGTCGAGGGCGTAGACCGTGCCGAGGTAGTCGGCCAGGTAGACGCCGCCGCCGGTCACCGCCGGGCCCGGCACGAAGGCCGGCGGGCACAGGAACACCGCCGGGGCCTCGAAGTGCCAGCGGACGTGACCGCTCGCCGCGTCGATGGCGAGCACGCGGGTGCCGGCCGACACGTACACATGGCCGTCCTGGGCCTGCGCCACCCGTACCGGCACTCCGCCGCAGGAGGCGGCGTCGCCGATGGGGTACGACCAGCGCTCGTCGCCGGTGCGGGCGTCCAAGGCCCGCAGGCGGGCGTCCTTCCAGACGTACACCGTGCCGTCGTACAGCGCGGGGCCCGCCTCCGGGGACTCGAAGTCGGTCTGGGCGCCGGTGATCTCCCACAGCTTCTGGCCGTTGGAGGCCTCCCAGGCCTGGACTCCGCCGCCCCGGGTGCCGGTGACGACCGTGCCCCGCTCGGCCTTGAGCGAGTAGACCCACGCGTCCGTCTGCAGACGCCACAGGTCCGCGCCCTCGCGGCATTCCAGGGCGAACAGGGTGGGGCCGTCGGAGGCGTGGATACGGCCGTCGGCGACCGCCATCGACCAGGCCACGTCCCGCGTCTTGAAGCGGCGGCGGCCGGTGGCCACGTCGAGGGCGTGCACCTCGAAGGAGGTGACGTAGACGAGGTCGTCGGCGACGGAGGGGGTGCCCCAGACATCGTTCGACATGCGGAAACGCCAGGGGCGCCAGCCGGCCGCCGGCTCCGGGGGCACGGGCGGCGATGCCGGTACGGCAGGGCCCACGGCGGGGTCCGTGCCGTTGACGCCGGGGTGGGGCCGGGCCCAGGAGGCGACGAGGCCGGCCTCCGGAGGGGGCGCCTTGACGGCGGCGGCGCGGGCGTCGGCGACGCGGGGGCCGGGGCCGATGGGCACCGCGGCGCCGGCCAGGCGTACGGGGCCGGTGTCGGGGGCGCCGACCGGGACGGGCGCGGGCTGCGGGCCCGGGACCACCGGGTCGTGCGAGGGCGGGGGCGGGACGGGCGCGGGGGCGGGACGTCCGGCGCCGCGGCCGGAGGGCGAGGAGGGCTTCGCCGCCGGGCGGCCACCGCGCCGCGACTCGATCAGGCTCACCGCCCGCTCGGGCAGCCAGGCCGACGCCGTACCGCTGTCGTCGGAGCCGGAGCCGAAGAGGTGGGGGGCCAGCTGGGCCTGGAGGTCGGCCGGGTTGGGCCGGGCCGTGGCCTCCATCTGCATGCAGGACTCGATCAGCGGGCGCAGCTCGTCCGGGAGGCCTTCGAGGTCGGGGCCCTCGCGGAGCAGCATGAAGACGGTCTCGACCGGGTTGGCGCCGTGGAAGGGGGGGTGTCCGGTGGCGGCGAAGACGAGCATCGAGCCGAGCGAGAAGACGTCGCTCGCGCCGGTCACGCTGCGGGAGTCCTTCGCCTGTTCGGGCGACATGTAGGCGGGCGTGCCGACCGCGACGTTCGTCATCGTCAAACGTGTGTTCGAGACGCCGGACGCGATACCGAAGTCGATGACCCGGGGACCGTCCTCGACGACGAGCACGTTGGAGGGCTTGAGGTCGCGGTGGACGAGACCGGCGCCGTGGATGGACTGCAGGGCTTCCGCCACACCCGCCGCCAGCCAGCGCACCGCCTGGGCCGGGAGCGGCCCGCACTCGTTCACTATCTCTTCGAGGGAGGGCGCGGGGACGTACGCGGTGGCCAGCCACGGCACGGCGGCGCGCGGGTCGGCGTCGACGACCGCGGCCGTGTAGAAGCCGGAGACCGCCCGGGCCGCCTCCACCTCACGGGTGAAGCGGACGCGGAACAGCTGGTCCTCGGCGAGCTCGGTCCGGACCGTCTTGATCGCCACGCGCCGGCCGGACGCCGAGCGCGCGAGATAGACCAGCCCCATGCCGCCGGCGCCCAGCCGTCCGAGCACCTCGAACGGCCCGATCCTGCGCGGATCGTGCTGCGTCAGCTGATCCACCACTCTGCCTGCCACCTCCCCGTACGAGCCGCGCCACCGACATGTTTACGCGACCCCGTGCAGCGTCTCACCACCGCACCGCCTTGGCGGCACGCACCCTGATTCTTCCTGTCCTGGGGCGTGGTTGCGAACCCAAGGGCGGAACGGGGTGTCTTGGGACAAAACCACACTCCGGCACCTGACGGAAAGCGCCGGTTCGCATATTGGGACGCCGGAGGTAAGAGTGAGGTCAGAAACGAGCCCGGAAATCAGGTGGTCAGGCTTCCGGCGCTCCTCGGCGCTGCAGCGGCGCGCGTTCCAGCAGCGCGAAGGACGCCCCCTGATTGTCGGTGACCACGGCGGCCGTCCCGTACGACGTCTCGAAGGGTGGAATCTGCACCCGCCCGCCGAGCCCGGTCACCTCGGCGAGGACGGCCTCGCAGTTCTCCACCCGGAAGTGGACGACGAAGTGGGGCGGCATCATCGCCGGGAAGACCTCCTCGACGGCCGCCCGCCCGAAGTCCGGCTCGGCATTCGGTCCGAACAGGGCGTCGGCGAAGAGCCCTCCGTAGAAGTCGTTGGCGATCTCGGTGTCCCGGGCGTACAGCTCGGCCCAGGCGAAGCTGCCGACCTCGTGCCGGCGCCCGAAGCCCGTGTGCTCGCCCGCCTGCCACAGCCCGAAGACGGCGCCCTCGGGGTCGGTGACCAGCGCGACCGTCCCGAGCCCCTCCCCCACCTCCACGGGCGCGGTGATGACCTGCCCCCCGGCCGCGCGGACCCGGCGGGCCAGCGCCTGGGCGTCCGGGGTCGCGAAGTACACCGTCCACACGGTGGGCATCCGCCCGTCCGTCTTGCGCGAGAGCGAGGCGACGGGCTCGCCGTCCAGCCGGGCGAGCACGGTGGAGTCGAAGGCCTCCTCGAAGTCCCACCCGAAGAGCTCACCGTAGAACCGCTTGCCCGCCTCCACATCAGGAAGCTGCGCGTCCACCCAGCACGGAACGCCCTCGGAGTATTCCGTTCCGTCTGCGGATGCCCTGTTTTCGGCCATGCGGCCAAAGTAACGGCGTCTTACGCACCGCGCAGACCAGGCACACCAGCCTCCGCATCCCCGTGCACCCCATTTGCAGTCGGCCGAATCGCGCCCCGATCACGCCTCGGTAAGCTGACGACATGACAGGACAAGTGCGTACCGTCGACGGCCGCGTGGCCGGTCGGCGTGGGCAGGCGACCCGGCAGAAGCTGCTCGACTGCCTCAGCGAGATGCTCAGCTCCTCCCCCTACCGGGACGTCAAAGTCATCGATGTCGCCCGGAAGGCGGGGACTTCACCCGCGACCTTCTACCAGTACTTCCCGGACGTCGAGGGCGCCGTCCTGGAGATCGCCGAGCAAATGGCCACCGAGGGCGCGGCGTTGACCGAGCTCGTGGAGGGCCGCAGCTGGGTCGGCAAGGCCGGCTGGCAGACCGCCCAGGAACTCGTCGACGGGTTCCTGGAGTTCTGGCGCAAGAACGACGCGATCCTCCGCGTCGTCGACCTCGGCGCGTCCGAGGGCGACAAACGCTTCTACAAGATCCGCATGAAGATCCTGAACTCCGTCAACAACTCCCTGGCGGAGGCGGTGACTCAGCTGCAGGCCAAGGGCAGGATCGACAAGGACGTCAACCCGGCCGCGGTCGCGGGTTCGCTCGTCGCGATGCTCGCGGCGGTGGCCTCGCACCAGAAGGGCTTCCAGACCTGGGGCGTCAAGCAGGCTGAACTCAAGCCGAACCTTGCGTTGTTGGTCCACCTGGGCGTGACCGGCAAGAAGCCGACCAAGTAACGCCGGACGGCCGACGCTCCTTTTCCCCACCTCAAGTCCTGTCTCGCAGGCGGTGGTTCACACACCCGTGGACCACCGCCTGCTGCGCTTTCCGGCGCGCCCGGTGTTCAGGCGGGCAGCGGCCGGTCCCGCACGACGTGCTTCATCACCAGCGTCGACGTCAGCCGCTGCACACCCGGCAGCGTCGCCAGCCGCTCGTCGTACAGCCGCTGGTAGGCGGCGAGGTCGGCGGCGACGACGCGCAGCAGATAGTCCGGCTCCCCGAACAGCCGCTGCGCCTCCAGCACCTCCTCCACCTCGCCGACGGCCCGTTCGAACCCGGCGACGGTGTCCCGGTCCTCCTGGCGCATGGAGACGAAGACCAGCGCCTCGAAGGTCAGCCCGACGGCGGCCGGGTCCACGACGGCCCGGTAGCCGCTGATGGCGCCGGCCCGCTCCAGCTCCCGCAGCCGCCGGTGGCACGGCGAGACGCTGAGCCGCACCCGCGCCGCCAGCTCCGTCACGGTCAGCCGCCCGTCCTGCTGGAGCTCGGCAAGAATCTTTCTGTCCACGTCGTCCATGAGGCAGATCTTCCCTCATAACCGCTGGTTACGGGAAAACTTCGACAACACTTTCGGGCCATCCCCGCCTAATCTCGCCACCATGGATTCCGGACTGCTCATTTCCTTCCTCGCCATCGACCTACTGCTCGTCTGCGTGCCGGGCGCCGACTGGGCGTACGCGATCTCCGCCGGGCTGCGCGACCGCTCGCCGGTGATGGCGGTGGCGGGCCTGGTCAGCGGGTACGCGCTGCACACGGTGCTCGCGGTGGCGGGTCTGGCGGTGCTGGTGGCGGGCGAGCCGGGGCTGCTGACCGCGCTGACGGTGGCCGGTGCCGCGTACCTGGTGTGGCTGGGCTGGAGCGTGCTGCGGCGACCGGGCACGCCGGGGGCGGCCGAGGAGACCGTGGCCGCCGGCCCGGCCCGGGTCTTCCTGCGCGGCGCCACGATCAGCGGCCTGAACCCCAAGGGCCTGCTGCTCTACCTGTCCGTGCTGCCGCAGTTCCTGGTGACCAAGGGCGACCACCTGCCGGTCCCCGCCCAGACCGCCGTACTCGGCCTGCTCCACATGGCGTGCTGCGCCGCCGTCTATCTGACGGTGGGCCTCGCGGCCCGCGCGGTCCTCGGCGCCCGCCCGGCGGCGGCACGGGCGGTCACCCGCACGTCCGGGGCGGCCATGCTGGGCATCGGCGCGTTCCTCCTCGTACAGCGCCTGGCGACGCTGTGACCGGCGCCGCCCTTACCTGCCCACGATCCTGAAGAGCCGGATCTCCCGCTCCACCCGGGCCTGATACGTCGCATACGGCGGCCAGAAGGCCAGCACCGCCCGCCATACGGCCGCCCGCTCCTCCCCCTCCAGCAGCCGGGCCGTGACGGGGATGTCCCGGCCCTTCCAGCTGACCTCGGCGTCCGGGTGGGCCAGCAGGTTCGCGGTCCAGGCGGGGTGGCCGGTGCGGCCGAAGTTGGAGCCGACGAGGATCCAGCTGCGGCCGTCCTCCTCGGGCATGCAGGCGAGCGGCGTACGGCGGGGCAGCCCGCTGCGCGCGCCGGTCGAGGTCAGGATCACGCCGGGGAGCATCTGGGCGCTGAGCAGCACTTTTCCGCGGGTGAGCCGGTGGACGGCCCGGTCGAGCGCGGGGATGACGTGGGGGGCGACCTTGGCGAAGCCCCGCGTCGAGGACACCTTCTGCACCATGCGTGCGGCGATCACACCGTCACCTCCCGCTCCGCGGACGTCTCGAAGAGCCGGGCCGTGTCGGCGGCGTGCGCCCGTAGGCGGTGGACGGGGCCGAAGAGGAGTTCGTCGCCGGCGGCGCGTTTGAAGTACAGGTGAGCCTCGTGCTCCCAGGTGAAACCGATGCCGCCGTGCAGCTGGATGCCTTCGGCGGAGGCGGTTCGGAGTGCTTCCAGGGCTTGTGCGAGGGCGAGGTGCGCCGCGGGGGGTGCCGCGATACGCCGGTGGGCGTCTGCAGCGCCGTCGTGGCTGGTCGCGCCCACGCGGCGGAGCCGCATATCGACACGGCCCGCGCCCCTGAGGGGCGTTGCAGCCCAGGCCGCGTAGTACGCCGCCGAGCGTGCCGCCTGCACCGCCACGTACACATCCGCCAGCCGGTGCTTCACTGCCTGGAAGGAGCCGATCGGGCGCCCGAACTGCTCCCGCTGCCTGACGTACTCCACGGTCGCCTCCAACGCCCGGTCGGCGGCCCCCACGGCCTCGCAGGCGAGGACGGCGGCGACCGTATCCCCCACCCCGGCGAGGGCACCCGGCACATCCGCGCCGTCCTCCCCCAGCAACTCGGCCTCCACATCCCGCAGTTGCACCCGCCCCTGCGGCCGCGTCGCGTCCAGCGCGGTCTGCCGTACCCGTACGACCCCGGCCGCGTCCCCCGCCACCAGGAACAGCAGCGTCCGTGACCGGGCGAACCCCCCGGCGTGCGCGGCGACCACCAGGAGGCCCGCGCTGTGCCCGTCCAGCACCTGGTCGACCTGCCCGTACAGCCGCCAGCCGCCCTCCGCCCGCCGCGCCTGCACGCCCCCGGCGCGCCCGCCGCCGGCCCAGTCGCCGCCTCCCGTGCCGGTGAGGGCGAGGGCGGTGGCGAGGGCGGTGCCGGGGACGGCGAGGGCGGCGGTGAGGGTGCCGGCGGCGATGCGGGGCAGCAGTTCGGCGCGCTGGGTCTCCGTGCCGAGGGCGGTGATCAGCGGTGCGGCGAGGACGGCGGTGGCCAGCAGCGGGGAGGGGGAGAGCGTCCGCCCTGTCTCCTCGCAGGCGAGGGCGAGTTCGGTCGCCGAGCAGCCGACCCCGCCGTACGCCTCGGGCAGGGCGAGCCCGGGCAGGCCGAGCTGTTCGGCGAGGGCCGTCCACAGGGCGGGGTCGTGACCGGCGGGGGTGTCGAGGGCCGCGCGCAGCTCCCGGGGGCCGCCGCGGCTGCGGAGCAGTTCGCGCAGGGTGCGGCGGATCTCGTCCTGCTCGGGGGTGAGGCTGGCGTCCATGGGCTCTTCCCTCCGGCTCTTCCCGCCAGATCTGACGGTCCGTCATATTAGGAGGGTCGCAACGAGATGCACAGAGGTTGGACACAGGGGTTGGACGCACAGGGGTGGAGGCCTCTCATGACTGCCGGGAACCGGAAAGTCGCCGTGGTCGGCGTGGCTCTCTCCGACTGCGGTCGGGTGGACGACGCGACCCCGTACGCCCTGCACGCCCAGGCGGCCCGCCGCGCCCTGGCCGACGCGGGGCTGGGCCGGGAGGTGGTGGACGGCCTCGCGTCCGCCGGGCTCGGCACCCTCGCCCCCGTCGAGGTGGCCGAGTACCTGGGCCTGCGCCCCACCTGGGTCGACTCGACCTCCGTCGGCGGCTCGGCCTGGGAGGTCATGGCGGCCCACGCGGCGGACGCGATAGCGAGGGGGCACGCGAACGCCGTACTCCTGGTCTACGGCTCCACGGCCCGCGCGGACATCAAGGCGGGGCGGCGCACAGGGAACCTCTCCTTCGGCTCCCGAGGCCCCCTTCAGTTCGAGGTCCCGTACGGCCACACGCTCATCGCCAAGTACGCCATGGCCGCCCGCCGCCACATGATCGAACACGGCACGACGATCGAGCAGTTGGCGTCCGTCGCGGTCCAGGCACGGGCCAACGCGGCCCTGAACCCCGAGGCCATGTTCCGTGACCCGATCACGGTCGACGACGTGCTGTCCGGCCCGATGATCGCGGACCCCTTCACCAAGCTGCACTGCTGCATCCGCTCCGACGGCGGGGCGGCGGTGCTGCTGGCCGCGGAGGAGTTCGTACGGGACTGCCGTACGGCACCGGTGTGGGTGCTCGGGGCGGGTGAGCACGTCTCGCACTCCGCCATGTCCGAGTGGCCGGACTTCACGACGGGCCCGGCGGCGGTCAGCGGGCGGCTCGCCTTCGAGCGGGCCGGGGTGCGGCCGCAGGAGATCGACTTCGCGGAGATCTACGACGCCTTCACCTACATGACCCTGGTGACCCTGGAGGACCTCGGCTTCTGCGGGAAGGGCGAGGGCGGGGCGTTCGTGGAGAAGGGGCGGCTGCTGGTGCGGGGCGGGGAGCTGCCGGTCAACACGGACGGGGGCGGGCTGTCGGCCCAACATCCCGGGATGCGGGGCCTGTTCCTTCTGGTGGAGGCGGTGCGGCAGTTGCGGGGGGAGGGTGGCGAGCGTCAAGTGCGGGTGCGCGGGGGTGAGTTGCCCCGGCTGGGGGTGGCTTCGGCGACCGGGGGATGGTTCTGCTCGTCGGGAACGTTGGTGCTGGGCAGGGAGTGAGACTGTCGAGAGCACATCAGGAGGAAACAGGCATGGCCCTGACCCGTGAAGAGCGTGAACAGTTCCTGGCCGAACCCCATGTCGCCGCGCTGGCGGTGGACGCGGGCGCGGGGCGCGCTCCGCTGACCGTGCCGATCTGGTACCAGTACGAGCCCGGCGGCGACGTATGGATCATGACCGGGCTGGATTCCCGCAAGAACCAGTTGATCCAGGCGGCGGGCCGCTTCTCCCTCATGATCGACCGGCTCGAACCCACCATCAGGTACGCGTCCGTCGAGGGGCCGGTCGTCAGGACGACGCCCGCCACCCTCGAACAGCTCCGCGAGATCTCCGCCCGCTACCTCCCGGCCGAGAAGGTCGACGGCTATGTCGACTTCGCCTGGAAGAACCACGGCGAGCAGGTCGTCGTCCACATGCGGCCCGAACGGTGGGTGTCGTCCGACCTCGGACAGGTCTGAGTCCGCGCCGCACGCGACAATCGCGGCATGGATCATCGCGAGCTGGATCACCAAGGCCAGGATCTTCATGAGCTGCTGAGGTCGCTTCGGGTGTGGGACGTCGACCTGCCCGCCTTCGACCCCGCCACGGCCCCCGCGGAACCACTCGCCCTCTTCACGGCCTGGTTCGCGCAGGCGGTCGCGGCGGGGCAGGTGGAGCCCCACACGATGTCCCTCGCGACGGCCGACGAGGAGGGCCTGCCGGATGTACGGACGGTGATGCTGCACGGCGCCGACGTCTCCGGCTGGTCCTTCGCGACGCACAGCGACAGCCGCAAGGGCCGCCAGCTCGCCGTCCGCCCCTACGCGGCCCTCGGCTTCTACTGGCCGGCACAGGGCCGCCAGGTGCGGCTGCGGGGCCCGGTGACGAACGCTCCGTCCGCCGAGTCCCAAGCCGACCTGCACGCCCGCTCGACCGGCGCCCTGGCGGCCGCCCTCACCGGCCGCCAGAGCCAGGTCCTCGGCTCACTGGAGGAGTTGGCGCACACGTCGGAGACGGCCTGGGAGCGCGCCCGGCGCGAGCCCGACGCTCCGGTGCCCACCTGGACTCTGTACCACCTGCGCCCGCAACAGGTGGAGTTCTTCCAGGGGGACGCCCGGCGACGGCATGTACGGCTCAGCTACCGGCGCACGGAGACGGGTTGGGCCAGGGAGCTGCTGTGGCCCTAGCATGCCGGGTCACCTCGATGCCCCACAGAGACGGGGCCTCCTGACGCTCCATGGATTCGACACCCACGAGCTGTTCAGGAGGCCCCGTCCTCATGTGATCACTCGGCGGACTCGGTCGACTCGTCCGTTGAGCTGTCGGGGAAGATCAGCCGCACGCCGCCGCCGATCACCACGAAGCAGCTCAACACCAGAGCGAAGCGCGCGAACCGCACGGCGCCTTCCCACTCCGCTGAAGGTCCGAGAGCCAACCAGAACGCGAGAGCCATCCCCGCGATCACCATCATCAGGCCGGTCAGCCGACGCACCACATGCCCCATTCCTCTCGGTCTCCGACCGAACCGGCCGTCTGCTCTGCTCATCGCCCACACCTATGACGGCGTCAGCGTCCGGCTTCAGAAACTGCTGACCAGCCCGGGACACCCCGAGGCGTCGGCAGCGGCAGCGGGTTGGCGCCACTGCGCTCACGTGCCGCCGGAGCGGCCTGGCAGGTCGCATCCCGCACCGGCAGCCTGCCGGTGGTCAGGTAGGCCGTGGCTGTCTTGTCCGCGCACGATTCGGTGCCGTAGATGCCGTGTCCGACACCTCCGGCCACCGTGACCATCTTCGCGCCCTTCATGACACGGCGCAGACCCTGGCCACTGGTCAACGGCGTCTGGGAATCCCACTCGTTCTGCAGGATCAGCGCGCCGACCTTGTTGTCGATCTTGGTGGCGTGCTCACCGCCGTTCCTCTTCCAGAACGCGCACGGCATGATGTTGGACGCGAAGTCGCCGTACAGCGGGTACTTGGCCTTGTCCCGGACCGCGTCGCTGCGGTACTGCTCGGGGTCGCGCGGCCAGTTGCGGGTGTCGGCACAGACGACGGTCCAGAAGCCGGCGGTGGCGTTGTCCGAGGGAACGGCGCGGCCGAACGACGGCGGAAGCGGCGCGGGCGTCCTGGTCTCCCGGTCACCGGACGCGGGCCTGCCCGCGGCGGCCTTCCTCAGCTCGACGACCGACTCCGCGGCGTCGCGCACACTGAAGAACATGGCGCGGCTGCCGGCGCGGATGTCATCCCCGGTCAGCGCGGTCCCGTCGAGGTCGATCGGCTCGCGGTCGGCCTGGGCGACCAGGTCGTAGAAGGTCTTGCGGACCGCCTGGGGAGTCCCGCCCAGCTGGTACGTGGAGTTGCGTTCGGCGGTCCACTCGGTCCACCTGGTGAAAGCGGGCTCGGTGCCCTCCGCCCAGACCTGGATCATGCCGCGCCAGATGCGAGCAGGGTCGACAGCGCTGTCCAGCACGAAACGGTCGGAGCGCTTGGGGAACATCTGCGCATAGACCGCGCCGAGGTAGGTGCCGTACGAGTACCCCAGGTAGGAGATCTTCTTCTCGCCGAGCACGGCGCGGATCACGTCCATGTCCCGGGCGGTGTTGCGGGTCGTGATGTGGCGCAGCTTGTCGCCCTGCTTGGTGGCGCACTTCTCGGCGACGGTCCGTGCCCACTTCACGTCCTCGGTGAAGGTCTCGGCCTTGTACGCCCGCTCGAAGTTCTGTTGCTCGGCCGTCAGGCCGCAGCCGACGGGAGAGCTCCGACCGATGCCTCGTGGGTCGAAGCCGATGAGGTCGTACGTGCGCTTCACGGACTTCGGCAGTTCGCTCGCCAGCTGCTGCGGCAGGTCGACGCCCGGACCGCCCGGGCCACCCGGATTGAGCAGGAGCACACCGCGACGCTCGCTCTTGGTGCTCGTCCTCAACCTGGAGATCGCGAGATCGAGCTTCTTGCCGTCGGGGCGGCTGTAGTCGAGCGGCACCTTGATCGTGGCGCACTGGAAGGCCACCGGCGTCGCTCGGTCACAGCGGTGCCATGCGGGCTTCTGCTGGGCGTACTTACGCAAGGGGTCCTGTGCGGCAGATGCCGTAGCCGGTGCAAGCGCGGGAACCAGGGTGGCGACGGCACTGACCGCCAGGAAACAAGCTATTCGACTGCTGCGCACGTGGGGGAGGTCCTCGAGTTATCGCGTATGAGACGCACCAACCCTTTCGTGTACTGGAGTTGAGCGAATCCACCGAGAAGGCAGGATCGATCCGACCGTGGATGGACACCGAGGCCGGCAGATGGTGCCGGAGTCGCACAACCGGAATCGGCTCCCCGACGTCTTGCTCAAAAGGTCTTCGACCGGGGTCGGACGGCCGCCTTGTGCAGCGCCGCGCTAGTAGCCCCGAGTGCCCCGGAAGTCGTACGCCGTGAAGTCCGCCACCGGCCGGTACCCGATGCGCTGGTAGAGGCTGTTGCTCGTCCGGTTGGCCAGGTCCGTGAAGAGCAGCACCTCACGGACCCCGGAGGCGAGCACGGCCCGGCTGACCTGTGCGGTGACCGCGCCCGCGTAGCCGCGTCCGCGCAGGTGGGCCGGGGTGTAGACGGGGGCGACCCGGACCTGGCCGGCGACCACCGGGGTCACGCCGGCCATGGCGAGGGGGGTGCCGTCCTCGCTCTCCCAGAGGGTGACGCCTCCGTAGGAGATCCGTGAGTCGGCCCATGCGGTGGCGTCACGGGCGGCGTGGTCGCCCACGGCCTCGATGAACTCGCCGTGCCAGCGCACCAGTTGCTCCCGGTCCGCCTTGCCCGCGACCCGCGCACGGCCCGCCGGGAGGGGCTGCGGGACGGTCAGGTTGCCGAGCCGGTACAGGCGTTGGCGCTGGCTGACGGCGCTCCTGGCGCCCGCCTGCCGACGCCAGGCGGCGACGAAGGCCTCGGCGGTGTCGTGGGCCGCGACGACGCCGGGGACCGGGTGGCCGAGGGCCAGCAGGTGGGCGGCGAGGGCCTCTGCCTCCTCGGGGCTGAGGGGGGTGACGTTCAGCCGGAAGGGCGGGGTGCGGAAGTAGGCGGCCCGCACCTGCCCGCCCAGTTCCAGTACGCCGAAGACGGGTGCCTCGTCGCCGTACGCGTGCGCCCCGCTCCTGCGCAGCGTCTCGGTCACCGTCAGGGCGACGGTGTGCAGGTCGGGGCGTGAGCGCAGGAAGCCACCGGCGTGGGAGAGGAAACCGGTGAGGTCCTGGGTGCAGTACCAGTCGTCCGGGCGCATACCCTATGATCTCGCGCCCCGGCGGTGGTTGTGCACCCTTTTCCGCCGTGGACACGAAGCCGACACAAGACCCCACTCCCAGGCGGGGGTTGAGGGGCGCCGCGTTCACGCGGTTCGTGGCCTACGGGTTGACGTCCGGATCGGTCGCGAGCCGCGCGTGCAGATGCATGTCCCGGTACGCGTCGTGCCGCTCCGCCTCCCACATCGCGTCCCGCAGGGTCCCCTCAAGCCGGAAACCGCACCGCTCGGCGATGTGACAGGAGGAGTCGTGGCCGACGGCGTGGCCGAGTTCGAGGCGGTGCAGGCCCAGGCCCCGCTCGCCGAGGGCCCAGCGGGCGGTGAGGGCGAGCGCGCGGGTGGCGACGCGGCGGCCGCGGGCCTCGGGCAGGACCCAGTAGCCGACGCGGGCGGAGCTCATGACCCGGTCGATGACGTTGACGCCGATGTGTCCGAGGGGTGCGCCGGTCGCCGCGTCGGTGACGCAGTACGACGCCGCCGTGCCCTCCGCGTTGTTCCGTACCGTGGCGCGCAGGGATTCCCGCGCGCTGTCGAGGTCCGTGGTGATCTTCAGCGGGGTGTTCCAGCGCCGGAGTTCCGGGTCGATGCGCCCCCGGAACCAGACCTCGACGTCGGCCTCGGACTCCGCGTCCCAGGGGCGCAGACGCAGACCGTGGCCGTGCGGGCCGGAGTGGGGGTGAGGGTGGGCGAGGGGGCGTAGGTCGGTGTGGGGCGTCCGTTCCCCGTGGTCTGTTCGATCCATGCGGTCATTGAAACGCGCCTCGATCACCCCTCAGGACGGAACACCGGCTTCCCGTCGCGGAATACGACCTCCAGTTCCATGCCGGCCCGCAGCCGCCCGGCGTCCGCGCACTCCACGACCTCGGTCATCATCCGCGGTCCCTCGGCGAGGTCGACGACGGCGGCGACGTACGGCGTCCGCTCCCCGAAGGGCGGCAGGTCGTTGCGGTGGACGACGGACCAGGTGTAGAGGACGGCCCGGCCGCTCGCGGACTCCCACGTCACGTCCTCGCTCCAGCAGTGCGGGCAGAACTCACGGGGGTAGTGGTGAGCACGCCCACAGGCCCGACAGCGACGGACCAACAGCCGCCCTTCGGCCGCCGCGTCCCAGTAGGTGCGTGTGAAGGCGTCGGGTTCCGGGATGTCGTGGCGCGGGGCGGTGGGGCGCGGGCCGTGCGAGCGCGCGCCAGCGGAGGGCGGACTGTCGGAGCGGGGGCGACCGGAGGGCGGGCCGGTGGGGCGCGGGCCGTCGGGGCGCGCGCCGGCGGAGGGCGGACTGTCGGAGCGGGGGCGACCGGAGGGCGGGCCGTCGGAGCGCGGACCATCCGAGCGCGAGGCATCGTCGCGCGAGCCGTCGGAGCGCGCGAAGGCGTCGAGGCGCGAGCCGTCGGAACGCGAACCATCCGAGCGCACGCCGTCGGTGCGCGGGCCATCCGAGCGCGAGCCGTCCATCAGAACAACCCCAACGCACTGTCCAACGACCACGACTGCCAAGACATCCCGAACAGCGCGACCAGCGAGATCAGCGCCATCATCGAGTTCTGCCCCTGCTCGGCCCAGTCGTGGATCATCAGGGCGAAGTAGAGGCCGTTGAGCAGCAGCCCGGCGACGAGGGCGATCGGGGTCAGGAACCCGAGAACGAGCCCGAGTCCGAGGGCCAGTTCCGCGTACAGGACGACGTACGCCATCGTGCGCGGCCGTGGCGTGACGACGGCCGCGAAGCCAGAACGTACGGCGTTCCAGCGGTGCTTGGCCGCCACGTCCGCCGCCCAGGCGATCCCGGACCCCTCGAACCAGCTCTTCTTGTCCTTGTGCCGCCAGCTCTCCAGCCACCACAGCCCGAGGCCTATGCGGAGCACGGCCAGCCATTCCGCACCTGTGAGCCAGATCGCGTCCATGAATCTGACGGTACGTCAGATCTGGCGGCCCGGGAAGCCTCCACGACCCACAGGGAATCCCTCACGTTCCATGAGGGGATACCTGTGCGCCCGCCATGAAACTGTGCGTCCCCCATGAAGCGGCAAGATTGTTGGCAATTTTGTCGGCGACTCGGCTACGTTCACAAACGCAAGAGCCACGGACGCCGAGGAGACGAGTCGTGAAGCACAGGGCAGTCAAGCGCAGGAGCGTTGTCATGGGGATCGGGGCGACCGCCGGAGTCGCGGCGATCGGAGGCATCGCCCTGACCGCGCAGGCCTCGAGCGACACGAGCGGGACAGGGTCCTCGTCGTCGGACACCCTGGTCTTCGACAAGGACGCCTTCTCGACCCTGACGACGACCATCACCTACGCCGACGGCACCGACCACGAGGTGGAGTACCAGGACCTCGTACCTGGCCAAGAACACCTTCGTGGGCGCCCGCAAGAAGACCACGCCGGCCTTCGACGCCTTCGACCTGTCGACGGGCGAGAACAACCTGTTCGGCCTCGGCACCACCCAGGCCCGTCACTTCACGGCCTACAGTGCCAAGAACGACTCCACGGGCCTGAGCAGCAAGCGGGTGGCGAGCGACCTCCCCGCCACGCTGCGGCTGATGAACCCGATGCACTTCCTCGTCGAGAAGGCCAACCCGCAGCGCACCAAGCACTGGTGGATCCGCCTCGGCACCAACGACTCCGACACCTCCCACACGGTCTCCGCCAACCTGGCCGCCGCCGCGAACGGCCTCGGCGACGAGGTCAGCCACCTCTACTACTGGGACGAGGGCCACGGCGCCCACTCGGACCCGGGCGACTTCATCAAGTGGATCGCCAAGATCAGCGGCTACAAGGGCAAGCGGGCCAAGTAGCCCGATGGACCGCATAGTCCGAAGGACCGCGTAGACCGGCGGACCGCGCAGACCGGGTCGCGCAACCCGAGGGGTCGAGTGGCCCCATGTGAGGAGCAGTCCCTCAAGCCGCGGTGCCGGTTTCCCGTCATAACTCCGGCCACCGCCCACACGACGCCGGGCCCGACCAATGTCGGGCCCGGCGTCGTGCCTTTGCCTCAACGCCCTGCGCTCTGGTCCGTCCCGGGATTCGCGTAGAGGATCTCGCGGGCCTGGTCCGCGGCGCGGGCCATGCTCTCGGAGACGAAGTCGAGGAAGCGGGCGGTGTTTTCGAGGCGGACCCCTGCCGGGGTGCCGGAGCCGAGGATGCCGACGCCCTTCCGTGCGGTCTCGGCGACCTGGGCGGTGGACCGGACGCTGGCCATCATCGAGTCGTACATGATGTCGTCGTCGAGGACGTAGCGCTCGCGGCGGCGTTCGTCGCGTTCCCGGCGGACGAACTCCTGGCTTTCGAGGAACGCGACCGCTTTGGAGATGGACGCCGGGCTGACCTGAAGGCGCTGGACGAGTTCGGACGCGGTGAGGCTCCCCCCGTCACTGATGGTGAGACAGGCCATCACCCGGGCCGTCATCTTGGTCATGCCCGATTGCATGAAGACGGTGGTCAACGTCTCCTCGTACTCGCGCACGGCCTCGGCGTCACGCCCGTAAGCCTGCGGCGGCGCCTCCGCCCCTCGGGGTGCGGCCTGCCTGCGACGGTGAGCGCGGCGTTCGGTGGCCCGGTGGGCGAGGTCGGCGCGATAGGCGGTCGGGCCGCCGTTGCGCATGACCTCGCGCGTGACGGTCGAGGTCGGCCGGTCGAGACGTCTGGCGATCTCCGCGTAGGCGAGGCCGTCGGCCAGCCCCAGCGCGATCTGCTGGCGTTCCTGCTGCGTGAGTCTGCCTCCCGGCATCGCGTTCCCCTTCGTGGTGCGTAGCGCTCTGCCTCGACTATAGCGTTCAGCGTCAATTCATTGCAACGAGTCAACTCGGTGCGTTGCATTACTCTCGAAGACCATTGCAACAAAATCTCGGCCTTGACCTGGCACAACTAAAGTCAGACGCAACGACGCTGTTGCCAGCTATCGAAACGCAACGTAGCTTTTCCAACGTCGGAAACAACGCCGAACACAGGAGAGCACCATGCAGAAGTTCGACACCCCCGCCCCGGTCTCCGCCGTCCTCGACATCCCCGCGGGCCGCATCCAGTTGATCGCCGCCGACCGGACCGACACCACGGTCGAGGTCCGGCCCGCGGACGCCTCCAAGAGCCGCGACGTCAAGGCGGCGGAGCAGATCGAGGTCGCCTACGGCGACGGCGTCCTGCGGATCGAGGCCCCGGCGGCGAAGAACCGGATCCTCGGCTCTTTCGGATCCGTCGAGGTCACGGTCCAGCTGCCGGCCGGCTCCCGCGTCGAGGCGAAGACCGCCGCCGCCGAACTGCGTGGCGTCGGACGGCTCGGCGACATCGACTTCGAGGGCGCGCACGGCGCGGTCAAGATCGACGAGGCCGCGAGCGTTCGCCTCACCGCCGCCGACAGTGACGTCTCGGTCGGGCGCCTGGGTGGCTCCGCGGAGATCAGCACGCAAAGGGGCGACATCCACATCGCCGAGGCCCTGCGCGGCACGGTCGTGCTGACCACCCAGATGGGAGACGTGTCCATCGGCGCCGCCCAGGGCGTGTCCGCCTCCCTGGACGCCGGCACCGGCTACGGCCGGATCAACAACTCGCTCAAGAACGCCGACGGCGCCGACGCCGGCCTCACCATCCGCGCGACCACCTCCCACGGCGACATCACCGCCCGCAGCCTGTGAGAAACCGCAGCCTTTCCCTAGGAGCACCCCTCATGACCACCTTGGCCATCGCGGCGCACGGGCTGCGCAAGTCCTACGGCGACAAGACCGTCCTCGACGGCGTCGACCTGACCGTCCCGGAAGGAACGGTCTTCTCCCTGCTCGGCCCGAACGGCGCCGGCAAGACCACCGCCGTCAAGATCCTCTCCACCCTGATCTCCGCCGACCCGGGCACCGGCGGCATCCACGTCGGCGGCCACGACCTGGCCGCCGACCCCCAGGCGGTACGCGCCTCGATCGGTGTCACCGGGCAGTTCTCCGCCGTCGACGGCCTGATCACCGGCGAGGAGAACATGCTTCTCATGGCGGACCTGCACCACCTCTCCAAGCGCGAGGGGCAGCAGGTCACCGCCGAACTCCTGGAGCGCTTCGACCTGGTGGAAGCGGCGAAGAAGCCCGCCTCCACCTACTCCGGCGGCATGAAGCGCCGCCTCGACATCGCCATGACCCTGGTCGGCAACCCGCGGATCATCTTCCTCGACGAGCCGACCACCGGCCTCGACCCCCGCTCCCGGCACAACATGTGGCAGATCATCAGGGAGCTGGTCTCCGACGGCGTCACCGTCTTCCTCACCACCCAGTACCTGGAGGAGGCCGACGAACTCGCCGACCGCATCGCCGTGCTCAACGACGGCAAGATCGCCGCCGAGGGCACCGCCGAGGAGCTCAAGCGGCTCGTCCCCGGCGGACACGTCCGCCTCCGCTTCACCGACCCCGGCGCGTACCAGTCCGCGGTCTCCGCCCTGCGCGAGGTCACCCGCGACGACGAGTCGCTCACCCTGCAGCTCCCCAGCGGCGGCAGTCAGCGCGAACTGCGCGTACTCCTCGACCAGCTGGACTCGGCCGGCATCGAGGCCGACGAGCTGACCGTGCACACCCCCGACCTCGACGACGTCTTCTTCGCCCTGACCGGCGGAACCGCCATTCCCAACCAGCCCAACGTCCCCAACCAGCCCAAGGAGACCGCCCGATGAGCACCCCTCCGGCCCCCGCCCGCCCGACCCGGCTCTCCCTCGCCGTACGCGACTCCTCCACGATGCTGCGCCGCAACCTCCTGCACGCCCGGCGCTACCCGTCCCTCACGCTGAACCTTCTGCTCACCCCGATCATGCTGCTGCTGCTCTTCGTCTACATCTTCGGCGACACCATGAGCGCGGGCATCGGCGGCGGTGGCGCCGATCGCTCGGAGTACGTCGCCTATCTCGTCCCGGGCCTGTTGCTGATGACCATCGGCAGCACCACGATCGGCACCGCGGTCTCCGTCTCCATGGACATGAGCGAGGGCATCATCGCCCGCTTCCGGACGATGGCGATCCACCGCGGTTCGGTGCTCGTCGGGCATGTCGTCGGCAGTGTGCTGCAGTCGATCGTCAGCGTCGTCCTCGTCGGTGCCGTCGGCGTGGCCATCGGCTTCCGCTCCACCGACGCCACCGCCCTGGAGTGGCTGGCGGCGTTCGGACTGCTCGTGCTGTTCGCCACCGCGCTCACCTGGATCGCCGTCGGCATGGGCCTGGTCAGCCCCAACGCCGAGGCCGCGAGCAACAACGCCATGCCCCTGATCTTCCTCCCGCTCATCTCCAGCACCTTCGTCCCGGTCGACGCGATGCCGGGCTGGTTCCAGCCGATCGCCGAGTACCAGCCGTTCACCCCGGCCATCGAGACCCTGCGCGGACTGCTCCTGGGCACCGGGATCGGCCACAACGGATGGCTCGCCGTCGCCTGGTGCCTCGGCCTCGCGGTGCTCGGCTACTTCTGGTCGACCGCGAGGTTCAACGACGACCCGAAGTGACCGCCAATGACGACGCGGGCCACCTCCCGCACCCCGTCCACCCGAGGGCGGCGTACACCGACACCCCGTCGGAGTGCGCCGCCTCGTTCGTGTGCGCACGGCGATGTCCGGACCGCTCCATACCCACCCCACCCCCACAACAGCAGGGCCAGGCCCACAACCAGGCGATCTACGCCACAGACCCCACCCACCCCTCCTACAGCCGTGATCGATCCGCAACCAATTCCGGTCTTGACCGAGACCCATCAACCGGCTGCGTGATTACGCTCCCGACCATGGCCGACTCCACAGCGTCCCCAAACACCCCCGCGGAACCGGGACCTCCGACCCCTACGGACCGCCCCGTCTACGTCATCGGCGGCGGCCCCGGCGGACTCTCCGTCGCGTACGCGCTGCGCGCCCGGGGACTGCGCGCCGTGGTGCTGGAGAAGTCGGACCGGGTCGGCGCCTCCTGGCGACGCCACTACGACCGGCTCCATCTGCACACCACCCGACGGCTGTCGGGCCTGCCCGGGCTGCCGATGCCGCGCCGCTTCGGGCGCTGGGTGTCCCGGGACGACGTGGTGCGCTACCTGGAGAAGTACGCCGAGCACCACGACCTGGAGATCGTCACCGGCGTCGAGGTCTCCCGCGTCGAGCCCTCGCCCGACGGCTCCGGCTGGCTGCTGCACGCCACCGGCGGCCGTGAACTGACCGGCGCCGCGGTCGTCGTGGCCACCGGCCACAACCACACACCGCGCCTCCCGCACTGGCCCGGCCGGGACGCCTACGGCGGCGATTTCCTGCATGCCGGCGAGTACCGCAACCCGGCCCCCTACGCCGGCCGCGACGTCCTGGTCGTCGGCGTCGGCAACACCGGTGCGGAGATCGCCGTGGACCTGGTGGAGGGCGGGGCGGCGCGGGTACGGCTCGCGGTGCGGACGGTTCCGCACATCGTGCGCCGCTCGACCGCCGGGTGGGCAGCCCAGTTCACGAGCATCCTCGTACGGCGGCTGCCGGTCGGGCTCGTCGACCGGCTGGCCAGGCCCGTGGCGAAGCTCAGCGTGCCCGACCTGTCGGCCCAGGGCCTGCCTCGCCCCGACACCGGTCTGTACAGCCGGGTCAGGGAAGGCGCGATACCGGTTCTCGACGTCGGCCTCGTCGACGCCGTACGCAAGGGCCGGGTCGAGATCGTGGCCGCCGTCGACGGTTTCGAGGAAGGGAAAGTCATCCTCGCCGACGGCAGCCGCCTCTCGCCGGACGCCGTCATCGCGGCCACCGGATACGTCCGTGGGCTCGAAGGCCTCGTCGGCCATCTCGACGTACTGGACACGCACGGCAAGCCGGTGGCCCAGGGCGCCCGCACCCCCGCGAAGGCCCCCGGCCTGTACTTCACCGGGTACACCAACCCCATCAGCGGCAACCTCCGCGAGATGGCGATCGACGCCCAGAAGATCGCGAAGGCCATCGCCGGCGACCGCGGCCGACAGGTCTCCCGACTGCCCGGCTGACGCCCGCCCGGCCCACCCGGCCTCCCTTTCGCCCTGGCCACCCTTAACTCCCTTCCGTCAATCCGTTGTTACTTGCGGGTCAGAAGTTGCGTACGAGAGCTGTACCGCGCCACCGCACGGAGCCAGAATGTGAGCACTGTTCAACTTTCCGGCTCCACCCCCTCTCGCTACGACGGAGGACGCACGTGGCACGCGAAAGACAGCTCCCCCGGCTCCCCCAGCTCTCCCGCCGCTCACTTCTCGGTGGCGCGGCCGCCGCGGCCGGCGCCGCGACCCTCACCGCCACCGGCGCCGGTACCGCCTCGGCCGCGTCGACCCGCACGGTCGACGTCGCGATCGTCGGCGCCGGCCTGGCCGGCCTCACCGCGGCCCGCGACCTGGTCGCGGCCGGCAGGTCGGTCGCCGTCCTGGAGGCCCGCGACCGCGTGGGCGGCCGGGTGGTGGGTCTGAACCTGGCGAACGGCGGCGTCACCGAGGGCGGCGGCGAGTTCATCGGCCCCACCCAGGACCGCATCAAGGCCCTCGCCGACTCCCTCGGCGTACAGACCTTCGCCACCTACAACACCGGCAACAACCTCCTCTACAAGGACGGCAAGAAGACCCCCTACACCACCGACGGCATCCTCGGCGCGGTCCCGCCCATCGACGCGGCCGGACTCGCCAACGCCGCGATCGTGCAGGCCACGCTCGACGACCTCGCCAAGCAGATCCCGGTCGCCGCGCCCTGGACCGCCGCGAAGGCCGACGAATGGGACCGGCAGACCTTCGAGACCTGGCTGCGCGCCAACGCCGTCGTCCCGTCCGCCAAGTTCCTCTTCGACGTGGCCTGTACGTCGATCTTCTCGGCCGAACCCCGTGAACTCTCCTTCCTGTTCGTCCTCTTCTACATCGCCGCCGCCGGCGACGCCTCCCACCCCGGCACCCTGGAACGCCTCACCGAGACCGCGAACGGCGCCCAGGAACTGCGCTTCGTCGGCGGCTCCCAGCTGGTGCCGGTCAAACTCGCCGCCACGCTCGGCGACCGGGTGGTGCTGAACGCCCCGGTGCGCACGATCGCCCGCTCCGGCGGCGACCACGTCGTGACGGCCGACGGCATCACCGTGACCGCCAAGAAGGTCGTCGTCGCCGTACCCCCGCCGATCGCCGCCCGCATCTCCTACGACCCCCTCCTCCCGGCCGCCCGCGACCAGCTCACCCAGCGCCTGCCGATGGCCTCGGTCGGCAAGGCCATCGCGATCTACGACACCCCTTTCTGGCGCGCCGACGGCCTCAACGGCCAGGTCGTCAGCGACACCGGCGTGATCAGCTCCACCTTCGACAACTCCCCGCCCGACGCCTCCTACGGCGCCCTGATGGGCTTCATCGAGGCCGACGAGGCCCGCAAGCTGGACGCCGCGAGCGAGGCGGAGGTCCGGGCGGCCGTGCTGAAGGACTACGTCACCTACTTCGGCGAGAAAGCGGCCTCCCCCACCTCCTTCGTCCTGCAACGCTGGAACAACGAGGCCTACACCCGCGGCGGCCCCGTCTCCATCGCCGCGCCCGGCGTCCTGACCCAGTACGGCCCCGCCCTGCGCCGGCCCGTCGGCGGGATCCACTGGGCCGGGACGGAGACCTCCACCTACTGGATGGGCTTCATGGACGGGGCGGTGCGGTCCGGGGAGCGGGTGGCGAAGGAGGTGCTGGAGGCCCTGGAGGCACTCTGAGCCGTGCCCGGCGCGGTGCCGCCGCAAGGGCTCCTGCGTCGGCTCGCCCAACTTTGCGTGCACAGCCATTCCTGACGGAGTGTCAGTTCATTTAATCTGACACTGCGTCAGTTAATCGCTGTCACACAGGAGCGGGCGGACCGATGCTTGGATCAACCCACGGCACCCTCACCACCGACTCCCGCCGAGCCCGGGTCATCGCCTGTGGCGAGCAGCCCGGGCCCGCCGTCCACGGCCGCCCGGCCGAGGTCGACGATCTCGACGTCACCGGCCGTCCGCTCCACTCCGACGTGCCCGATCTGGACCGCTTCTTCCGGCCGGAGTCGGTCGCGGTGATCGGCGCCTCGGACGCCGAGGGCCGGCCGAACACCGGTGTCACCCGCCAGCTGATCGCCTGGTCCGAGCGCGTCGGCGCCCGGCTCCATCCGGTGCATCCGAACCGCCCGTCCGTCTTCGGCATCCCTTGCTCTCCTTCCGTCGCCGACCTGCCCGAGCAGGTCGATCTAGCCGTACTGCTGGTCGCCGACCCCCTTCCGGTGATCGAGGAACTGGCCGAGGCCAAGGTGAAGTTCGCCGTCGTCTTCGCCTCCGGGTTCGCGGAGACCGGCGAGGAGGGCGCCGCCGCGCAGGACCGGCTCACCGCCGCCGTCCAGCGGTCCGGTTTGCGGCTGCTGGGCCCCAACACCAACCTCAACGCCTTCGAACGCTTCCGCGACGACCTGGAGGGCCCCGCGATCGCCCTGATCACCCAGTCCGGCCATCAGGGCCGCCCCGTCTTCGCCCTCCAGGAGCTCGGCATCCGGCTGAGCCACTGGGCGCCCACCGGCAACGAGGCCGATCTGGAGACCGCCGACTTCCTCTCCTACTTCGCCGAACAGCCCGAGGTCGGAGCCATCGCCTGCTACGTCGAGGGCCTCAAGGACGGCCGGTCCTTCCTGCTCGCCGCCGACCGGGCGGCCCGCCGCAAGGTGCCGGTCGTCGCCGTCAAGGTGGGCCGTACCGAGACCGGCGCGCGCACGGCCGCCTCACACACCGGCAAGCTGACCGGCGCCGACGCGGTGGTGGACGCGGCGATGCGGCAGTACGGGGTGATCCGGGTCGATGGCCTGGACGAACTCCAGGACACCGCGGCCCTGTTGGCCCGCGCGCGGCCGCCCCGCGCCGACGGCGTCGTCGTCTATTCGATCTCGGGCGGCACGGGCGCGCACTTCGCCGACCTGGCCGCCGAGGCGGGGCTGAGGCTGCCGGCCCTCTCTGCCGACAAGCAGGCCGAGCTGCACCAGTGGATACCCGAGTACCTGAGCGTGGCCAACCCGGTCGACAACGGCGGCCATCCCGTCGGCGACTGGCGCGGCCGGAAGATCATCGACGCGATCCTCGACGACCCCGCGGTCGGGGTGCTGATCTGCCCGGTCACCGGCCCCTTCCCACCGCTCAGCGACCGGCTCGTCCAGGACCTGGTGGACGCGGCCGAGCGGACGGACAAGCTGGTGTGCGTGGTGTGGGGGTCGCCGGTCGGCACCGAGCCGGCGTACCGCGAGGTGCTGCTCGGGTCCTCGCGCGTGGCCACCTTCCGCACGGTGGCGAACTGCATCACCGCCGTCCGCGCCTACCTCGACCACCACCGCTTCGTCGCCGGCTACTGCTCCCCCTTCGACGAGGCCCCCCGCACCCCCTCGCCGTCCTTCCGCAAGGCGCAGGCGCTGATGCGCCCCGGCCAGCAGTTGAGCGAGCACGCGGCGAAGCAGTTGCTGCGGGCGTACGGGATCCGCGTCCCGCGCGAGCAGTTGGTGACCAGCGCGGCGGCCGCCGTACGGGCCGCGGGCCTGGTGGGCTACCCCGTGGTGATGAAGGCGTCCGGCGCGCGGATCGCCCACAAGACCGAGCTGGGCCTGGTGCGGATCGGGCTCACCTCTGCCAGCCAAGTACGTGACACCTACCGCGAGTTGACGGAGATCGCCCGCTACGAGGACGTCTCCCTGGACGGCGTCCTGGTCTGCCAGATGGTCGAGCGGGGCGTCGAGATGGTGGTGGGTGCCACGCACGACGAGCTGTTCGGCCCGACCGTTACGGTCGGACTCGGCGGAGTGCTCGTGGAGGTGCTGGGCGACACCGCCGTACGCGTGCCGCCCTTCGGTGAGGAGCAGGCGCGGGACATGCTCGCCGAACTGCGCGGGCGGGCCCTGCTCGACGGGGTCAGGGGGCGCCCCCCGGCGGACCTCGAAGCGCTCGTGGAAGTCGTCCTGCGGGTGCAGCGCATGGCCCTGGAACTGGAGGACGACCTCGCGGAGCTCGACATCAACCCGCTGATGGTGCTGCCGCAGGGGCAGGGGGCCGTGGCGCTGGACGCCTTGGCCATCTGCCGGCCGGCCCCTGAACAGCCGTCGTAAGAAGCGGAGTACCCCCATGACTTCCTCCCCCGAAAAGTCCGTCGAACCAGAAACCGAGCCGGAATTTCCCGCTGAGTCATTGGTACAGCACGCCACTGACAATCGGGTCTGCCGCATCACCCTCAACCGACCCGATGCCCTCAACGCCATCACCCCTGACCAGCGCGAACGCATCATCCACCTGCTCGCCGACGCCTCCGCGGACCCCGGCGTGCGGGCCGTCGTGCTGACCGGCACGGGCCGTGGCTTCTGCGCGGGCGCGGACCTGCGGGGGGCGGCGGCCGGAGCGGAGCGCGTCGCCGGTGACGTCGCCCGCACGCTCCGGCTCGGGGCCCAGCGGCTGATCGCCGCCGTCCTGGACTGCGAGAAGCCGGTGATCGCCGCGGTCAACGGCACCGCGGCCGGTCTCGGCGCGCATCTCGCGTTCGCCTGCGACCTCGTACTGGCCGCCGAATCGGCGAAGTTCATCGAGGTGTTCGTCCGCCGCGGCCTCGTCCCCGACGGCGGCGGCGCCTATCTCCTGCCCCGCCTCATCGGCCTTCAGCGGACGAAGGAGCTGATGTTCTTCGGCGACGCGCTCACCGCCGCGGACGCGGAGCGGCTGGGCCTCGTCAACCGCGTCCTGCCGGACGGGGAGTTGGACAAGACGGCCCGCGAGTGGGCCGAACGCCTCGCCACCGGCCCGACCCGCGCCCTCGCCCTCACCAAGCAGCTCGTCAACGCCTCCCTCGACACCGACCGCACCACCGCCTTCGCGGCGGAGGCGGCCGCGCAGGAGATCAACATGACGACGGAGGACGCGCGGGAGGGGGTGGCGAGTTTCGTGGAGCGCCGGGGGGCCGCGTACAAGGGGCGGTGACCGTCAGGAGGTCCGCGTCAGGATCCGCAGGTCACCCGCGTCCGGGTCGCCGAACAGGACGAAGAGCTCGGGCTCGTCTTCCGTGCCGCCGATCGTCCAGTACGTGTCCCGCCCGCATTCGCCGTCGAGTCGTACGACCACGGCACGGCGACCGCTCTGCTCACCGGGTGACCAGCTACCGGTGCCGTCGCACACGTCACTCGCATCCGGATACCAGTCGCCGGACTTCGATTGGGCGGGCAGTCTGCTCGCCCGGACCCGTCCGCCCGTGTCCAATCGGAGCACAGCCCCGTCCTCGCCACGCCAGACTCCGGCGATCTGCTCGGCGGACAGCTTCGGGGGCTCGTACTCCTCGATCAGTCCCGCGACCGTGGCCGGTACGGCGACCGCGATCACCAGCATGAACAGCGCGACGGAGAGCAGCGCCGAGCGGAGCCACACGTCCCACGTCCGCCACGGCCGGCCCGTGGCACGCGCGCGTGCGCGTACGTATCCGAGACCGAGTACGGGCAGCACGCCCAGGGCCGCCAGTGCGGCGGCCGTGTGGCTGAACGGCCAATTCCACAGCGCTGTGGTCAGTGCAGCCCACACCGCGCCGACAGCCGTCGTGCCCAGCAGGTGCCAGGCCCAGCGGGGCCCGCGAAGGCGGTTGGCCGCCAGGCGGGCGAGGGCGTCGGCCGGTCCGATGTGCGCGGCCGCGTGGAGGATGCCGAGCACCGGCAGGATCAGCGGCATGAAGAGGAGCATGCAGACCAAGCCGAAGGCGCCGCCGTAACCGATGTCGTAGTCGTCATTGCCGGTGACCTCGATCACCCACCAGCACAGCCACGCCGCCGGCATCTGCGCGGCGGCGATCGCGGCAGCCGTGATCAGCTGGGCGGACCCCGTGGTCGAGCCGACCGGTCCGTGTTCCCGCTGTATGTCTCCCCACCCCATGGGCGGAGCGTACGCAGGGCTTTTCCGCGTGCCCGCACACCCCTTCCAATCTGACACAGCGTCAGCTTCAATGGTCGGTGTGATGGGACACGCAGGGATGGCGGCAGCCGCCGTCCGCTACCTCAGGTCGGCCGACGCACCGCCCGTGGAGGCGCTGCCGCGCCCGGCGCTGCGATGCGTCGGCGAGGACGAGCGGGCGCCGGTCGGACAGGCCGAGTTCCGTCGGGTGCTGGGGAACTTCGCGACGGGCGTGGCCGTTGTCACGTCACCAGGCACCACCGACGCGCCACAGGCCCCCTCCCCAACCCCAGCGCCAGCCCACAGCCCCTCTCCCGCTCCTGCATCCGACCCCGGCCCCGCACCCGCCGGCTTCGCCTGCCAGTCCTTCTCCTCCCTCTCCCTCGACCCGCCCCTGGTCGCCTTCATGGTCGGCCGTACGTCGACGACGTGGCCGCGCATCGCCCGCGCGGGCGTCTTCTGCGTGAACGTCCTGAGCGCCGGCCAGGGCGAGTTGTGCCGCGCCTTCGCGGTGAGCGGCGCGGACAAGTTCGCGGGGGTCACGTACGACCCGGCCCCGGTGACCGGCTCCCCACGCCTCGCGGGGACGCTGGCGTGGATCGACTGCACGATCCACGCGGTACACACGGGGGGCGACCATCTGATCGTGGTCGGCCGGGTGGAAGCCCTGGGCGCGAGCGAGGGGGACGAGGCGCCGCTGCTGTTCCACAAGGGGCGGTTCCTCTAAGCGTCCTCGGGACCTCAACTAGGGTCCGTCTTCAAACGGATCTTGCCCAGAGCAGGAACGGCGCGAGTGTGACCGCCGCTTCGTAGGCGGTGCAGACCTTGCGGCAGAGCGGCGCCGAGGGCGCCGACCCTGACCGGATTCGTGCGCTGCACTCCGGCCTCGGCGCCCCACGGAACGGACCGATGCGGACCAGGTCCTGCCGATCCATCCCCACCGCGTTCAGTTCCGCGGCCGCCCCGACGCACCCGGGCCTCCGCAACACTCCACTGATTGCCGCTCGTCTTCACTGTCGCCATCACTTGGCCGCCGAGCAGGACGTACCCCGCCCAGGCATGGGCAGGAGGGCGGGTGAATGCCCCAGAAGCCGTCGGCACAGCGCTGTCGGCCGTCAGATCGACCCACAGAGCGTCCGTGGCACCCAGTGTGATGAGGCCGTCCGTGCGACCGGGCATGGCACGCTCTGACTTAGCGACAGGCTAACGGCCTGCAACTCGGCAACGGGTTCCAAGCGCCTCGGTCAGCCGGGTCACCGCCCGCAACTCCCTATTCCTGAGCATCTGGTTCGTCAGCACTCCCGTGTGGCGATTCAAACTCAACCCATCCCGTATGCTACCGATCGGTAATATAGGGGATTGGGGCATGCGGTGCCCGTCGGCTGACCACCGGCGGATGTGTGCCCTCCGGCACAGGGCGTTTATGAACCGCTTTAAATTGAAAATAGTCACTCTGCTCACCCTCCTCAGCGTTTCCTTCACGCTGGGCCTGGGTGAGGACAGCGCGCTCGCTGCGCAGAGCGTCCAGCTCGCCCGGGCCGAGACACAGCTCGGTGCCGCCGAGGCCAGGCTCGATGCCGACCGGCTCGCCGGCATCATCGAGGGAACCGCCGCACTGTCCGGCTGCGACAAGAAGCCGCTGCTGGAGAAGCCCGCCTGCTACCGCGAGTTCGCGACCAAGGCGCTCAAGGTCGGGGCGGGTATCGGCCTGTTCGCGTATGGCATCCACTACCTGCATAAGGACACCGTCGAGCACTTCGGCACGGTGAAGAAGCAAGCCGCGGGGCTCAAGAAGCTCACGGACGCTTTCAAGGAGGATCCGTCCAAGATCACGGATCCGGAGTACCGCAAGAAGGTCGAGCAGCAGATCCGCGCGGCGGCCACCGGAGCCAAGACCGACATCGACAAGCTGATCAAGGATGTCCTCGAGACCATCGAGACCATCCTCGTCATGATCGAGTTCGCGCTGATCCTGATCAAGCTGACGGTCGGGCTCGCGCAGCTCGTGGGTGATCCGGAGTTCAAGAAGGCGTTCGGCGGGCTGCGCAAGGACCTCGACGACATCGGCAAGGCACTGGACGACATCAACGCCGGTTTCGCCCAGATGAATCGCGGACTGGCCGAGATGAACTCCGCGGTGGACGACATCAACCAGGCCCTGGGCGAAATGAACCACGGCATCAGCAAGGCCAACCAGGGGATGGACACGCTGAATGCGGGCATCGGCGACGCGAACAAGGGCATGGACGCCATGAACAAGGCCGTGCCCGATATCAAGAAGGCCGCGCAGAAACTCCGCGAGGTGCCTGCCTTCGAGTTCGACTTCTCCGACCTCGGCAAGACCTGGAGCGACGGCTCCTCCGGCCTGGACACCGACGAGCAGCAGCGCCGGATGTCGATCCTGCTCGGCCTGCTGCCGGGCATCGGCGACGGCAAGGGCATCGTCGAGGCCGTCACGGGTAAGGACGTGGCCACCGGTGAGCACGTCGGCGGCTTCGACCGGGCGCTGGGCTCCCTGGCCGTCATGCGCTGGCTCAAGCTCGGCGGCAAGCTCCTCCCGGACGACATCCTGGCAGCGCGCAAGACCGACGACATCTTCCAGTGCAACAGCTTCCCGGCCGGCACGCGGGTGCTGCTCGCTGACGGCTCGTACAAGCCGATCGAAGGAATGCGGGCCGGTGATCAGGTGCTGGCCACCGATCCAGGGGGCGACGCAGAACTGACGCTGCCCCGGCCGGTGGTGTCCACGCCGTACACGTCCCAGTACACCGACAAGACCTTCGTCCGCCTGACATTGGATGGCCACGACAGCGCGGTCACCTCGACCGACAACCACCGGTACTGGCTGCCCGCACGGCAGGCATGGGTCCCGGCCGGCGAGATACGTGTGGGCGACCGGCTGCGCACCTCCGAGGGCACCGAGACCACGGTCAGCGGCATCAGCCGCTCGCATGGCCGGCAGGACACCTACGACCTCGACGTCAGTGGCATCGACAGCTACTACGTGCGCGCAGGCAACCAGGACGTCCTGGTCCACAACTGCACCGACCTGGCGCGCGCCGAGCGGATGTTCCCGGGCGTTGCCCACACCCTGGACGAGCACGTCAACGTCACCCGGCAGCAAATGCACAACCTGGCCATCGAGAAGACGCGGAAGATCGGCCGACCCACCCCCAACTCTCGGTGGGCGAGTCAGGACCTCGCGCAAAAGGCCGTGAACCAGCTCGTCGACCAGAACAAGGACCGCATCCAGAAGTTCGTGCAGGACGCGGGCAAGCCAGGCAAGCCGCAGCAACTCACCCTCAAAGGAACATACGGCACCGGATCGCTCGGCGACAGCGTCGATCACCTCGGCAACTACAGCTCGACCACGAGTAATGGCTTCAAGGTGACCCTTGTCGCGAAGAAGGGCCACAAGCCCGGCGGTTTCTACGTCCTGACCGCCTACCCGGAGTAAGGAGCCGAACCATGCACGATCCCGCAGCACAGCACGAGGACATGACCTTCGACTTCGGAGCCACCGCTCTGGGAGCGTCGTACCACGGCGACTGGATGCTCGACGCCGAGAACGAACTGGACCACGTCGTCCGGTGGTACGGCCTGGACGGTGACCTGGCTGACTCGGAGGGTGACCCTACTGGCCTCCTGCTGCTCATCGAGGACGTCCTGCGGCTGCGGGAATCTCACCTCCAAGGCGAGGAACTCAACGTGCTGTGGCGTGCCACGGACCAGCCGCTCGGCGGCTCCCCGGAGATCCGCGGCCGGGAGCGGGCGTGGCTGGACGAGCTGCTCTCAGTAGTCGTCCCGTTCGCGCAGACACTCGGCGCCTCGCCCGCCTCCTGCGCCACCTACCCGGCGTGCGTACCGGACGGCACCAGCCCAGCAGCAGCCGAACACCGGCAGCGCACCGCAGAGGTGGTGGACCTCGTTGCCCTGCTCAACCAGCAGGGCAACGACCCCATCCCCCTGCCCGACATGCGAGCGGCCCTGGTTCGCTGCGCCGAGACCGTCTGCTCCGAACTGGCATTCCGCTTCCTGCTCCGCGCCATGCAGCGCTATCGGATGCCCCTGACCCCACAGATCTACACCCGCCTCGAAACCCTTGGCAGCGCCTTCGGCTACGGCCCCCACGTCGTCGACGAGATCGCCAACCTCGTCGAATGAGACGTGCATGACGCGGGTCTCCAGGACCTGACCGATGGTCCTGGAGACCGAGGTGGTCGCTTGGAGCAGCTGAAGCAGTCGATAGGAGAGGCAATCCGAGGGCCCCGATCACTCACCGGTCGGGGCCCTCACCCCTGACTGGTTGCAGCTCGTCGTCCCGCAAAGCCCCACGGTCCCCGCCAAGTGACTGTCTGCAAGCCGTCCCGGCATGGCTCTGGCCCCTATAGCGACACTGCTGCGCCATTCCTGATGTCAGGCGATGAGCCGGTAGTTGAGCCGTTCGAGGTTGCTGGTGCGGTGCGACCGAGGGGCTGTCGGCCCAGTGAGCTCAGTGGGAGTCGGCGGTCGTCTGGTTGCATTCGTACTCGTCCAGTATTGCGCACAGTATGACGATGAGAATGCTGCAGATCAGGAGAGCGAAACCAGACAACAGCTTGGTCCGCGCGCTGCACTAGGGTCGGTCTTCAAAGATCACCGAGTGGTGGATCACGGCGGGGTGGGACGTCGTCATGAACTCACTGACCAGGAGTGGGAGTTACTCGCTCCGCTGATACCGCGGGCCGCGACAGGCCGGCCTCGTGTGGAAGACCGGCAGGTCATCAATGGGATGGTCTACAAGATCCGGACCGGCATCTCCTGGCGTGACCTGCCGGATCGCTACGGCCCGTGGAAGACGGTTTACACCCGCTTCCGTCGGTATGCGCTGGATGGCGTGTTCACTCGAGCCTTGCAACAGATCCAAGCCCAGGCTGACGCGGCCGGTGACATCGACTGGCTGGTCCAGATCGACTCCACCATCGTCCGCGCCCACCAGCACGCCGCAAGCACCGGCAGAAAAAGGGGGCAGCAGCGGCAGGACGAACCGGACGATCACGCCCTCGGCCGATCCCGAGGAGGCCTGACCACCAAGATTCACCTCGCCTGCGACGGCAAGGGCGGCCCGCTTGCGATCCTCGTGACGCCCGGCCAACGCCACGACAGCGTCTGCGCAGGCCCTCTTCTGGAACGGATCCGCGTCCCTCGCACCGGCCCGGGCCGACCACGCTGCACGCCTGATCAAGTCATCGCGGACAAGGCCTAGAGCTCACGGGGCTTCCGCGCCTACCTGCGAAAACGCGGCATCGCACACATCATCCCCGAGAAGATCGACCAGCGTCGGCACCGGCTGGGCCGCGGCCGCCGCGGCGGCAGGCCACCAGGATTCGACCGGGATACCTACCGCCGGCGCAACATCATCGAGCGCTGCTTCAACCGGCTCAAAGCCTTTCGCGGCATCGCCACCAGATACGAAAAGACCGCTACCTCCTACGAAGCGGCGGTCACACTCGCGTCGTTCCTGCTCTGGGCAAGATCCGCTTGAAGACGGACCCTAGGACGCCATCGCGACAGGAGCCGTCCGCCGCCGGATCACCAGTGCCATCAGCGCCGCCGCCGCGCACAGGGCCCCCGACGCGTACCAGACCATGTCGTACTCACCGAAGACGTCCCGCACGACCCCGCCGAGGAAGGCCACCAGCGCGGCGCCGACCTGGTGGGAGGCGAGGACCCAGCCGAAGACGATCGCGCTGTCGTCGCCGTACTGCTCCCGGCACAGGGCGACGGTGGGCGGGACGGTGGCGACCCAGTCGAGGCCGTAGAAGACGATGAAGAAGATCATCGGCGGGTGGAACGACTGCCCGCCCGCCGTCACGAGCAACATCGGCAGGAACAGCAGCGAGACACCGCGCAGGGCGTAGTAGACCGCGAGCAGGCGGCGCGGCTCGAAGCGGTCGGTGAGCCAGCCGGAGGCGATCGTGCCGATCACGTCGAACACGCCGATGACCGCGAGCAGTGAGGCGGCGGCCGGGACGGGCATGCCGTGGTCGTGGGCGGCGGGCACGAAGTGGGTCTGGATGAGGCCGTTGGTGGAGGCACCGCAGATCGCGAAGGTGCCGGCCAGCAGCCAGAAGGGGCCGGTGCGAGCCGCCGAGAAGAGCACCGTCACCGCCCGGCGCGCGGCGCCCGGCATGGGGGCGGGCTTCGGCACGAACTCCTTCGCACCGTACGGCGCCACACCCACGTCGGCCGGGTGGTCGCGCAGCAGCAGCCAGACGAACGGGACCACCACGAGGGCCGCGAGGGCGACCGTGACGGCGGCCGGGCGCCAGTTGCCCGCATCGACCATCAGGGCCAGTACGGGCAGGAAGATCAGCTGGCCGGAGGCCGAGGCGGCGGTGAGGATGCCGGTGACCAGACCACGCCGCTCGGTGAACCAGCGGTTGGTGACCGTCGCGGCGAAGGCCAGCGCCATCGATCCGGTGCCGAGGCCCACCAACAGGCCCCAGCACAGCAGCAGTTGCCAGGCCGCCGTCATCCACACCGTCAGGCCCGAGCCGAGCGCGATCATGACGAGCGCGACCGCGACCACGCGCCGGATGCCGAAGCGGTCCATCAGGGCGGCGGCGAAGGGGGCGGTGAGCCCGTACAGCGCCAGATTGATCGAGACAGCGGCACCGATGGTGCCGCGGGACCAGCCGAACTCCTGGTGCAGCGGGTCGATGAGCAACCCCGGCACGGAACGGAACGCGGCGGCGCCGATGATCGTCACGAAGGCTACGGCGGCGACGAACCACGCCCGATGGATGCGGGAGCCCTTGATCGGCCGGATGTCCTCTGCGGTGGCTGCCGCCTTCGTTGTCTGGGTCACGACATAGAGCTTCGGGCCTGTGATCGGCCCGAAACGAGTGGCCCGAAGGACAGTATTCGTTAGGATCGGGCCATGGAGGCGGAGACCGAGTACACGGAAGCCCCGGCCACGAAGACGGGGCACGCGGCGAACCCGAACACACGGGCGCAAGGCCCGGCGGCTACGGACACGCCGACGCAGGACACGCCGACACAGGGCACGGCGGCCCCGGACACGCAGACCGAGGGCACGGCGGCCAAGGACCGCCACTTCCGGCCGCACCGCACGGTCGTCCTCGCCCTCGACGGCGCCCTCCCCTTCGAGCTGGGCATCCCGCACCGCATCTTCGGCCGGCCCAAGGATGCCCAGGGACGGCATCTGTACGAGGTCATCACCTGTTCCATCCGGCCGCCGGGCCCCGTGCAGACCGACGCCGACTTCGCCATCCAGGTCGAACACGGGCCGGAGGCCCTCGCCACCGCCGACACCGTGATCATCCCGGCGTCGTACGAACTCGGCCCGGTCTTCGAGGAGGGCGTCCTCACCGACCAACTGGCCGCCGCACTCGCCCACATCCGCCCCGGGACCCGGCTCGCCTCGATCTGCACCGGCGTATACGTCCTGGCCGCCGCCGGCCTCCTCGACGGCCGCCCGGCCACCACTCACTGGGCGGACGCCGAGCGCTTCCAACGGCTGTTCCCGAGGACCAAGGTCGACGCGGACGTCCTGTTCATCGACGACGGCGACATACTGACCTCGGCCGGGGTCGCGGCCGGGATCGACCTGTGCCTGCACATGGTCCGCCGCGACCACGGGACGGCGATCGCCAACGAGGTGGCCCGCCGCACGGTCGTACCGCCCCACCGGGACGGCGGCCAGGCCCAGTACATCCACCGCCCGGTCCCCGACCCCCAGCAGGCGTCCACGACGTCGGCCCGCGCGTGGGCCCTGGGCCGGCTCCACGAGCCGATCCAGTTGCGGGACATGGCCGAGCAGGAGGCCATGTCCGTGCGGACCTTCACGCGCCGCTTCCGCGAGGAGGTCGGCGTCAGCCCCGGCCAGTGGCTCACCCAGCAGCGCGTCGAACGCGCCCGGCACCTGCTGGAGTCCACCGACCTGTCCGTCGACCAGGTCGCCCGGGACGCCGGCTTCGGCACCGCCCAGTCGATGCGACAGCACCTACAGGCCGCGCTGGGCGTCACACCCACCAGCTATCGGCGCACCTTCCGTGCGGGCGGCAGCCCCAACGCCGCTGTCTTCAACGGCACTTGAGACGTCCCGGCGAGCCTCTCCCCACCAGCCGAGCGCCGTCAGCAGCAAGGTCACCGCCACGCCGGCCAGGATCGCCGTGGACGGCGCGACCACCTGGAGCAGGCCGCCCGCGAGGGAACCCGTCGCCGCGTAGCCCGCCCCCGCGGCGGCGTACATCACGGAGTAACCGGCGGCCAGGGCTCCCGGCGGCAGGGCCTCGCGCAGGGAGAGGTTGCGGGTGATCAGCGCGCCCGCCTGCAGCGTGCCCGCCAGGACGAGCGTGCCCGCGATCCCGGCCGCCCCCGGTATCAGCGCGGCGAGGGTCACGAACGCCGACATGCCGCACATCAGCACCACACTGCGCGCGCGGAGCCGCCCCGGCCACGACCGGAGGCCGTACAGGAACGCCCCGAGCCCAGCCCCCGTCGCCATGCCCGCCAGCATCGGGCCGGACCAGCCCACGCCGATGCCGCGCTGCTCGAGCAGGGCGGGCAGGGTGAGTTCGGCGAGGCCGAGCAGGGTGAGGCTGGCAGCGCCCGTGACGTACACCGGCCAGGCGTGTATCAGCACGCGGATCCTCGCCCGGCCCGCCTCCCCGTCCTGGTCCCCCTTGCCCCAGCCGGCGGGCAGCAGCCAGTGGCCCGCGATCGACGACGCCATCAGGGCGGCCGCGAGGAGCAACGGCACCCGTGGCGCCACCCCGAGGGCGAGGCCCGCGACCGCGACCGGCGAGACGGCCCACACGCCCGACATCAGCATCGACTCGGCGGACAGCGCCTGCGCCACGGCACGCTCCGGGACCAGCGAGGTCAGCAACGCCCGCTGACCGCCGGCGGCCGCGGCCGGCGCCCCACCGGCCAGGAAGGCGAACGCCCCCAGCACCACGGGGTGCGCCCCGGCCAGCACCCCGAGTCCCGCGAACCCCACCGTCCCGCCCACGAGCCCGACGGCCAGATGACGCCGGCCGCGCGCCGGGTCCAGCCGCATCCCGAGGACCGGGGCGGCGATGATCTCGCCCAGCACATAGGCCGCCGCGAGCGTCGCACCCAGGGTGTAGCCACCGGGCCGCTCCCGCACCAGGAACACCAGGGCCAACGGCGCCATGGCGACCGGCATACGAGAGGCGACGGCGGTGCAGGCCCAGATCAGGACCTGCCTGGAGGCGACGTCTCGATAGGTCATGGAGACGACGGTAGGCGCCGCCACTGACACCACGGCAGCACATTTCCGGGCCTGTGGAAAACGGCCAGGAGGAGCCTCGGAGCCCGCGGAGCCTCAGCGTCCGCGGAGTCTCAAATGCCGCGGAGCCTCAAAGGCCGAGAAACCTCGGAAGCCGAGGACCCCCACGAAGCCGAGGGATCTCTGAGGCCGAGAACCCGCAGAAGCCGAGCTACCTCTACCGCCAAAACCCCGCAGAAGCCGAGCCACCGCTACCGCCAAAACCCCGCAGAAGCCGAGCCACCGCTGCCGCCAAAGCCCGCGCAACCCAAGGGCGCCCTCAAAAGGTGAGCACCGCCCGAGCCACCTTCCCCGCCTCCGCGTCCGCCGCCGCCCTCTCGAACTCCTCGACCGGATACGTCTGCGTCACCAGCTCGTCCAGCAGCAGCCGCCCGCCCCGATACAACTCGGCGTACAGCGCGATGTCCCGCTGTGGCCTCGACGACCCGTACCGGCACCCCAGGATCGACTTGTCCAGGTACATGGAGGACACGACGAACGAGGCCTCGGCACCGGCCGGCGGAACCCCCAGCAGAACCGCCTGCCCATGCCGGTCGAGCAGATCCACGGCCGCCCGGATCAACTCCACCCGCCCCACGCACTCGAAGGCGTGGTCCGCCCCCGCGGGCAACAGTTCCCGCACCCCCTCCACCGACGTCAGGAAGTCGGTCGCCCCGAACTGCCGCGCCACCGCCTCCTTCGCCGGGTTCGCGTCCACGGCGACGATCCGCAGCGCCCCCGCGATCCGGGCCCCCTGAACGACGTTGAGACCGATACCGCCGGCACCGATCACGACCACGCTGTCCCCACGGTCCACCTTCGCCCGGTTGAGCACGGCGCCCACCCCGGTCAGCACCCCGCACCCGATGAGCGCGGCCGAGGTCAGGGGAATGTCCTTCGGAATGCGCACCGCCTGCACGGCCTTCACCACGGTCCGTTCCGCGAAGGCGGAGTTGGACGCGAACTGGAAGAGGGGCCGCCCTCCGCGCTCGAACGGCCGGCCGGGCCGCCCTATGGCGTGCCGGCACATGGTCGGCCGGCCTCGGTCGCACTCGGCGCACGTCCCGCAGTTGGCGAGTGTGGACAGGGCCACATGGTCTCCCGGCACGACATGGGTGACCCCCACACCCACCGCTTCCACCACGCCGGCCCCTTCATGGCCCAGCACCACAGGAACGGGAAAAGGTATGGTCCCGTCCACCACGGACAGATCGCTGTGGCACAGCCCCGCGGCCGAGACCGCGACCAGCACCTCGCCCGGCCCCGGGTCCCGCACCTCGAGGTCGTACAAGACCTCGACCCGCTTGCCGTCGAACACCACGCCGCGCATCACGCAACCCCCTTGGGTTCCCTTGGCAGCCCGAGCACCCGCTCGGCGATGATCGTGCGCTGGACCTCGTCCGACCCGCCGTAGATGGTGTCGGCGCGGGAGAACAGGAACAGATGCTGCGCCTCGTCGAGTTCGTACGGCGTCGAAGGCGACCATGCCCCGGGCCCGACTCCCGCCGCCGCCCCCCGCACCTGCATCGCCAGCTCCCCGAGCCGCTGATGCCAACCGCCCCAGAGCAATTTGGCCACACTGGGCGCCCCCGCGTCCCCGGCCCTGCCGAGCGTGCGCAACGCGTTCCAGCGCATCACCCGCAGCTCGGCCCACTGCCGCACCAGCCGCTCCCGCACGACGGGATCCCCGACCGCCCCCGACTCGACGGCCGCCCGCACCACCCGCCCCAGCTCAGCGGCGAACCCGACCTGCTGGGCGAGCGTCGACACGCCCCGCTCGAACCCGAGCAGGCTCATCGCCACCTTCCATCCCGCGCCCTCACCTCCGACGACGTGCTCCACGCGCGCGTGCGCACCGTCGAAGAAGACCTCGTTGAAGTCGCTCGTGCCGGTCATCTGACGGATGGGCCGGACTTCGACGCGACCCGGCTGGTCCATGGGGACGAGCAGAAGGCTGAGGCCGTGATGGCGCCGGGAGTCCGGCTCGGTACGGGCCAGCACGAAGCACCAGTCGGCCTCGTGGGCGAGAGAGGTCCAGATCTTCTGCCCGGTGACGCGGTACGTCCCGTCCGGGGCGCGTTCGGCTCTGGTACGAACCCCTGCGAGGTCGGACCCCGCACCGGGTTCGCTGTACCCCTGGCACCAGAGCTCGTCCCCAGCGGCGATCGGCGGAAGGAACCGGCTCTTCTGCTCCTCGGTGCCGTGGGCGATGAGGGTAGGCGCCAGAAGGTTCTCCCCGATGTGCCCCGATCGCGCAGGCGCGGCCGACCGGGCGTACTCCTCGGCCCAGGCGACCTGCTGGGTGAGCGTGGCGGTCCGATTGCCGTAACCGGGCTCACCCCAACCAAGCCCGATCCACCCGGCCTTGCCAAGGGTGCGTTCCCACGTGCGCCGATCCTGCGCGTCCTTGGCATGCCCATCAAGCCACGCCCGAGCTTCCACACGAAACGCCTCGTCCTCAGGCGCAAACCCGAAGTCCATACGGATCTCCTCATAATCTCCGAGCATGGACAACGCCCTGTTTTCAAGGGGCGCGAGGAACTGCGGGACCAGCCACAGACAACCCGCAGCCGCCAGCCAATCCCCGCCCCCGAGCTCTTAGGCGTTAGGCCGCGCCCTCTCGGCGGCAGCCCTCCGCATCGCCTCCACCCGCTCCAGCATCGGCATCGGATCCACCCCCACCGACCCCGGCAGCACCTCCGCGATCCGCTCCGGCGTCCACCCGCCGGAGGCGTACGCCGAGCGCAGCTCCCGCGGCTGCGCCCACACCGCGATCCTCGCCCCCGCGACCGTGTACACCTGCCCCGTGACCCCCTGCTCCCGAGCGGGATCCGACAGCAGGTAGACCACCAAGGCGGCGACGTCCTCCGGCTCCCCCATCTCCGCCAACTCCGTGGGAACCCCCGCCGACATCCGCGTACGGGCGACGGGCGCCACCGCGTTGGCGGTCACCCCGTACCGGTGCAGGCCCAGCGCGGCGCTGCGCACCAGCGAGATGACCCCGCCCTTCGCCGCGCTGTAGTTCGCCTGCGACACCGACCCCTGGTGATTGCCGCTGGTGAACCCGATCAAGGTCCCCGCCCGCTGCTCGCGCATCACCGCCGACGCGGCCCGGAACACCGTGAAGGTTCCCTTCAGATGCGTGGCGACGACCGGGTCCCACTCCTCCTCGGTCATGTTGAACAGCATCCGCTCGCGCAGGATCCCGGCGACGCACACGGCCCCGTCGAGCCGCCCGTAGGCCGACATCGCCGTGTCCACGACCCGCTGTCCACCGGCCATGGTGGACACGTCGTCGGCCACGGCAACGGCCTCCCCGCCCGCCGCCTCGATCTCCTTGACGACACCTTCGGCGACCTCACTCGTGGGCGAGACCCCGTCCACGGACACCCCGTAGTCGTTGACGACCACCCGCGCTCCCTCGGCCGCGGCCGCCAGGGCCACCGCCCGCCCGATGCCCCGCCCAGCGCCCGTCACGGCGACGACCTTGCCTGCCAAGAAGTTCCCCATGCCCCGGCCCCTTCCCGCAGTTTCTGACGGTCCGTTAGATTCGACTCGATTCTACGACCCGTCAGATACGCGGAGACAAGCCCCGGGGAGGACTCATGTCACTGCCGGAGGAGTTCCACGAGATCGCCAAGCGCGTGAACAACTGGGGGCGTTGGGGAGCCGACGACGAGATCGGCACCCTCAACCTCATCACCGACGAGGTGGTCCGCGAGGCGGCCGCCTGCGTCCGCACCGGCCGCCGGATCCCCCTCGCCCTTCCCCTGCGACAGGACGGCATACAGACCGGCATGATCCCGGGCCGCGTCAACCCGCTGCACGCCATGGTGCAGATCAACCAGGAGATCTTCGGCCCGGGAACCGTCGCGTGCAGCGACGACGCCGTGACCATGGGGCTGCAGGCCGCGACCCACTGGGACGCGCTCATCCATGTCTCCCACTCGGGCCGGATCTACAACGGCCGCCCCGCCGGCACCATCACCCCGCACGGCGGCGCCGAGTTCAGCGGCATCGACAAGGCGCGGCACATCGTCTCGCGGGGCGTGCTGCTGGACGTGGCACGCGCGCGTGGCGTGGCCCGGCTCGACGGCGGGCACGCGGTCACCCCGGAGGACCTGGAGGCGGCGGAGGAACTCGCGGGCACACGCGTGCGTGCCGGCGACATCGTGCTCGTACGGACGGGGCAGATGCAGGTCTGTCTCGCCGGCGACAAGCACGGGTACGGCTATCCCTCGCCGGGTCTGTCGATCCGTACGCCGGAGTGGTTCCACGCGCGCGATGTGGCGGCCGTCGCGAACGACACCCTCACATTTGAGATCTTTCCGCCCGAGGTCGAGGACCTGTGGCTGCCCGTGCACGCGCTCCACCTGGTGGAGATGGGGATGCTCCAGGGCCAGAACTGGAATCTCGAAGAGTTGTCCACAGCCTGTGGACAAGAGGGTCGCTACACGTTCCTGCTGTCGGCGATGCCCGAGCCCTTCGTCGGCGCTACGGGAACTCCCGTGGCACCCGTGGCCGTGCTCTGAACGAGGTCGGCTGGCGGCGCGGCAGTGATCGCCCCGAGCACGGCACCGCGCGCCGCCATCCGACTCCGGCGTACCCGCCCCAGCTCTCCGGGCCCTGAGAGAACCGACGCCGAATCACGACCCACACTCGGCGAGGGCCTCCGTCACCGAAACCCTCGTCGTCCCCTCGCGGCGAATCGCTGACCACAAGCGTGATCAACCGGACACTCGGCGTCAACACCCACTCGGGGATTTGTTACTTACGCCCCATTTACAGAAGCCGCGCACGGAAGCACGCCCGGGCGCACCAACACCCACGAGGACAGGGGCGACAGCGCTTTCTGCAACCATGCACCGAACCCCGCGCAGTTGGCAGGGCGTGCGCCCGTCACACCGCTTCGTACGCGAGCCCCTCATACGCCGACGCCCCGCTCCCGTAGGCGGAAGAGGGACCCCTGGACTCCGCTTCGCGGTCCAGTTCACACCAGATCCGCTTGCCGGCGCCCTCACAGCTCCAGCCCCACCGGTCCGCGAGACCGTCGACGAGCGCGAGGCCCCGCCCCCCGGTCGCGTCGCCGTCGGCGCACCGGGGCACGGGCGCGCGGTCGCTGCGGTCGGCCACCTCCAGCCGTACGGTGGCGGACTCCTGGGCCACGCCCGGCAGGGACAGACGCAGCACGGCCGGGCAACCGGTGTGCACCACGGCGTTGGTGACCAGTTCGGAGACGAGCAGGATCAGCGTCTCGGCGAGCGGTTCGTCGGCCTCTATCCCCGACCCGGCAAGCCGCGAGCGGGCCCACCGCCGGGCCCGCCCCACTTCAGCGGGGTCGGGCCGGATCTCCAGCTGCACTTGAAGCACCTGCACCGCTCACACCATCCGAACCGGCGGACACTTGACCCCGCGCCTCACGAGGGCCACGATCCTAGCCATTCTTTTCATGGCCAGAACAATGGCCAAAGCCAGGGTCACGGAACGTGAATCCCTTAGCTGACAGCATGGTTGACGTACAGTCACCCCAACAAGCGCTTCGGGCATATTCCAGCGCGAAGGAGTACCCCTGCGGCATACTGTGCGACGCTTGTTGCGGGGAGTCGAACAGGCGGGGGCGGAGAGCCCTCCCGCCCTGCGAGCACTGGCGCGCACCGCCGGATCCGGCGCCGCCTCAAGGGCAACTCCGGCATGGCTCGTGCTCGGAACCACTCGCATCTCACACAAGGTACCGGAGCGGGCAGTCGACTCCAGGCCGTGACGAGTCACGCGTAGGACACAACCCGATATCAACGCTCCGTAATTCCGGTATGCCACAATCCGCGACATCCATACCGGCACCCTCGGCGATGCCGCAGACCAGGCCGTCTTAGCTCGACTGTGCGAGCAGCTCGGCGGCCAGACACTCCTCACTCTCCGTAGCGCCACCCGCACGGTACGTCCGCACCCATGCGCGCTTGAGATGCAGATGAACCTCGAACTCCCAGGTGAATCCCATGCCGCCGTGCACCTGAAGACAGTCGCGGGCGCCCCGCACGGCGGCCTCGTCGGCGAGCAGCCGGGCGGTGTCGATGTCGGCCTGACCGGCGGTGACGGCCGCGGCGTAGACGGCGGCGCGGGCCGTCTCGGTCCGCACCAGCATGTCCGCGCACAGATGTTTCACCGCCTGGAAACCGCCGATCGGCTGCCCGAACTGCTCGCGGGCCCGGGCGTGTTGCACGGCCAGCTCGCACGCGCGCGTGGCGCTGCCGAGTTGCTCGGCGGCGGTCAGGAGTACGGCCACGGGGTCCACGTCACGGGCCGCGGGAACCCGATGGAGGGGCGTCAGCGGATCGACCGACCGCAGCGGTACGGCCGCCGCCGCGTCCCCCCGTACGACGTCCGCCTCGGTGAGCCACTCCACCAGGCCGTATCCGCCGACGTCCGCCACGACCGCCTCCCCGGTGGCCGCGCCCGGCACCTCCCCCGCCGCGAGATGGGTGGCCACCAAGGGCCCGGGCAGCAGCACGCGCCCCGCCTCCTCGAAGGCCAACACCGCCTCGGGCAGCCCGAGTCCGACCCCACCCTGCGCCTCCGGCAGCCGTAGCGCGAAGAACCCTGCCGTGCCGAGCTCCCGCCACAGCGCCCGGTCCAGGCGGCCGGGCTCGTCGACGGCTGCCCGCAGGGCGTCCCGGCCGAAGCGCCGCGCCAGCAGCTTCCGCACTCCGTCCCGCAACGCCCGCTGGTCCTCGGTCAGTTGGAAACGCATCCGTCACCGCCCCTTCGGCAGCCCGAGGATCCGCTCGGCCACGATGTTCCGCTGGATCTGCGAGGTGCCGGCCGCGATGGTGTACGACAGCGAGGACAGCCGGTCGAGCACCCACGGCCGGTCCAGGTCCAGCGCCGCCGGCCCCAGTACGTCGGCTGCGGCGTCGTAGAGCTCCTGGCGGGCGTGCGAATACCTCAGTTTGAAAACCGAACCCCCGACCCCCGGCACCCCGCCCGACCGCTCCGCCTCGCTCACGTTCCACTGCGTCAGCCGCCACAGCGCCCGGAACTCGGCGTTCAGCCGTCCCAGCCGTCGCCGCAGCACCGGATCGTCCCAGCGCCCGTTCTCGCGCGCCGCAGCGGCGAGTTCGCGCAGCACGCGCCGGCAGGCGACGACCTCGCCCACGAAGGCCGTACCGCGCTCGAAGGACAGGGTCACCATCGTCACGCGCCAACCGTCGTTCTCGTCCCCGACCCGGTTGGCGACCGGCACCCGCACCTCGTCGAGGAACACCTCGGCGAACTCGGCGGACCCGGCAAGGGTCTTCAGCGGCCGTACGGTGATGCCCGGCGCGTCCATGGGCATCGCGAGCCAGGTGATGCCCCGGTGTTTCGCCGCCGCCGGATCCGTCCGCACCAACAGCTCGCACCAGTCGGCCACTTCGGCATGGGAGGTCCAGATCTTGGACCCGCTCACCACATAGTCGTCGCCGTCCCTACGCGCGCGCGTGCGCAGTGCCGCGAGGTCGGATCCGGCGTCCGGTTCGCTGAAGCCCTGGCACCAGACCTCCTCCCCGCGCAGGATCGGCGGCAGCCAGCGCGCCCGCTGCTCGGCGCTTCCCTCGGCTGCGATGGTCGGCCCCGCGTGGAGCAGTCCGACGAAGCCCGCGCCCACATAGGGCGCGCCCGCTTTCTCGGTCTCCTCCAGGAAGATCAGCCGCATGGTCGGGGAGGCGTCCCAGTGGACGTCGGCGTACCCGGCGTCGTACAGCCTGCGCTGCCAGCCGAGGTCGTAGGCGCGGCGCCCCGGCCAGTCGTCCGGGGAGGGCTTCGGCGGGAGCGTGGGCAGCACCTCGGCCAGCCACTTCCTCAGCCGGGCGCGGAACTCGTCCTCTTCCGGTGTGTGGGCGAGGTCCATGTGCGGCCACTCCATATCTGATGTGCCGTCAGATACCGCTCTGCGGGAAGGCTAAGTCCCGCACCCCTGGACCGACAAGGCGGCGAGGCCTACGCTCTGCCCACGATCTGACAGACCGTCAGCTATGTCTCTTCGGTGGCAGGGGGCCGTCATGAACGACACCGCTCACGCCCTGAGTTCCGCGCGCACCCTCTGGGACCTGGTCGCCGGCCGGGCCGACCGGACCCCCGACCGTCCCGTCCTCCTCCAGAACGAGCGCTCCCTGTCCTTCGGCGACCTACGCGCGCGTGCCGAGCGCGTGGCGGCCGGCCTGTACGACATGGGCGTACGCCCCGGGACGGTCGTCGCCTGGCAGCTGCCCACCCGCATCGAGACAGCCCTGCTGTCCTTCGCGCTGGCCCGCCTGGGCGCCGTGCAGTCGCCGGTCATCCCGTTCTACCGGGACCGCGAAGTCGGCTTCGCGCTGCGCGAGTCGAAGGCGGAGTACTTCGCGGTGCCGGGCGAGTGGCGGGGCTTCGACCACGCGGAGATGGCGCGGCGACTGGGTGCGAAGGGGGTCTTCGAGGCGTACGACAGCCTGCCCGACGGCGATCCGTCGGTCCTGCCCCCACCGCCCTCCGAGGGCACCTCGGTGCGCTGGATCTACTGGACCTCGGGGACGACGTCCGACCCCAAGGGCGTCCTGCACACCGACCGCTCACTGATCGCGGGCGGCTCCTGCCTGGCACATGCGCTGCGCCCGACCGCCGACGACGTGGGGTCGATCGCCTTCCCCTACGCCCACATAGGCGGCCCGGACTACATGGTGATGCTGCTGCTGTACGGCTTCCCGGCGGTGATGTTCGAGCAGTTCGCGCTGCCGGACGCGCTGGCGGCGTACCGCGAGCACGGGGTGACGATCGCCGGCGGGTCGACGGCCTTCTACTCGATGTTCCTGGCCGAGCAGCGCAAGGAGCCGGGCGGCGGGAAGGTCGTCCCCTCGCTGCGGCTGCTGGCGGGGGGCGGGGCTCCGAAGCCGCCGGAGCTGTATCACGCCGTGGTCCGCGAGATGGGGGTGCAGCTCACCCACGGATACGGCATGACCGAGGTGCCGATGATCACGATGGGGGCGCCGGACGACACAGCGGAGAACCTGGCGACGACCGAGGGACGGCCGCCCGAGGAGATGGAGATCCGGATCGTGGACGGGGAGGTGCGGCTGCGCGGGGAGGCGGTGTGCCGGGGCTATCTGGATCCGGCGCAGACGGCGCGGGCCTTCGACGAGGACGGGTTCCTGCGGACCGGTGACCTCGGCCATCTGACGGACAGCGGGCATCTGGTGCTGACCGGCCGCCTGAAGGACGTGATCATCCGCAAGGGCGAGAACATCTCGGCGAAGGAGATCGAGGACCTGCTGCACCGGCATCCCGCGGTCGGCGACGTGGCGGTGATCGGGCTGCCGGACGCGGAGCGCGGGGAGCGGGTCTGCGCGGTCGTGGAACTGCCGGCGGGCGCGGAGGAGCCGACCCTGGCGGCGCTGACGTCGTATCTGCGCGGGGAAGGGCTGTCGACGCACAAGCTGCCCGAGCAGCTGGAGGTGGTGGACGCCCTTCCGCGCAACGACACCCTGCGGAAGGTGCTCAAGTACAAGCTCAGGGAGCGCTTCTCGGGGGCGTAGGGGGCCGGGGTGCCGGTCTCACTCGGGCACGGTGAAGTAGCGGGCGAACGCGGTGACGATCTCGCTCTCGGCCACCTTGCCGTCGCTGTCCGCGTCGAGCGTGCCGGCGGCCGCCTGGGCGACGTCCCGCTGTACGCCGAGGCAGACGAGCACGCGCGCGGTGTCGGCGACGGTGGCGGATCCGTCGCCGTCGGGGTCGGCCACGGCGAGGGCGGCGTGCAGGAAGGGGCGGGCGATCTCGGCGAACCGGTCCGGGTTGTCACGCAGCCGCTTGACCGCGCCGTTCACGAACTCCTCGCGGGTGATGCGCTGGTCGCCGTCCCGGTCCGCGATCCCGGCCATGCCCTGCCAGAACGCCTCCGCGCCGATGTACAGGGCCTGGCCCTTGTCGGAGCGGGCCGTGGTGCCGAACTCCGCGAGCAGCGCCTTGGCCGCCGCGCTGAAGTCCTCCCGGTCGATGTAGCCGTTGCCGTCCTGGTCGAAGGTGGCGAACCGGGCGGCGATCCTGCGCTCGTACTCGCTGCTGACCATGTCTTATCGGGCCGCCTTACGTCACGTGGGGTGCATCTCGCACGGAGCGTACGACGCCGGGGGGCGTCCGGGCGCCCGAAAGCGGCGGTTGTGCCAAGACCGGGGGAATTTCGGGACAACGGTGTGGCACTTCGGTGGGGCACTTCGCGTGTGGTGTCGCCGCGGTCGGGATCGGGAGCCGTCAGGCCGAACGGCCGGACCGGAACCGTCAGGCCGACAGCGGCCGGGCGTCGTCCGCGACCGCCGCCGTGACGTCCGGGTAGACCTCGAAGAGCCTGCGCACGCCCAGTGCGCCCAGGACCCGGTTGACGTGCGACCCGTCCGCCGCGCCCTGCGCCGGCAGTATCAGCCGCAGGCTGCCCTGGCAGGAGCGGATCAGGCGGCGGGCGGCGATGAGGACGCCGACGCCGCTGGAGTCGCAGAACATGACCTCGGAGAGGTCGAGCACGAGGCTGTGGCGCCCCTCGGCCACCACGTCATGGATGTGCTGGCGCATCACCGGCGAGGTCACCAGATCCAGCTCGCCGGACACCTGGAGCACAGCCCAGTCGCCTCGCTCGCCACCGGTCACTTTCAACGTCACCACCACGCCCCTCGCCGGCCGAAACGGAAGCGACACCTACGCTTCCTTGCAGCGCGGCTGCCCAGCGGCTGTTCCCTGAAACACCCTCCCGAAAACGGTCACCGATCAGAAGAGGCTTGTTTCAATCGCATTCGATCCTGTTCGATCGGTTCCGATCGCACGATGGCCGGGTAACCGAGCGACTGCAAGGCCGACCGGACGGGACGGACAGAACAGACAGAACAACGTCCACTACCACCCACTGCTCGCCGAGGGGCGCACAATGCGACAAAGGGGCGTGCGCTGTCAGACGTGCCGACTACATTCGGGGAGAAGGTGGACGCACGCTGGACAGGGACGGACGGACCGGTGAGGGGGGCCGCATGGCGAAGAAGGACGCACCGCCCCGCTGGGACCGCAAGATGCAGCAGCGGCTCGCCCGTGGCGAGGCGGCCGCCCTCGGCGAGCTCTACGACCGGTTCGCCTCGCTCGTGCACGGCCTCGCCCACACCGTGCTGGGCGACGAGCGCGCTGCCGACCGCGTCACCCGCGACGTCTTCGCGCACGTCTGGGAGCACTCGGACACCTACGACCCCAAGCAGGAGCCGCTGCGTTCCTGGGTCGCCACGCTGACCCACCGCCTCGCCGTGCAGCGGCTGCGCGACACCGAGACCGCCGCCCTCGTCCGGGCCGGCCAGGGCTGCACCGCCGAGCTGGAGCGCAAGGTGCGCCACGCCTCGGTCGCCGCCCGCGCCGACTACATCGTCCAGTCCATGCCCGTCCCGCTGCGCGCCGCACTGGAGCTGGCCTACTTCCAGCGCCGTGACTACCGCCAGACCGCCGCCGACCTCGGCGTCACCGAGGACGAGGCCCGCCGCCGCCTCCGCCTGGGCCTGCAGCTGCTGTCCACGGCCCACGACGCGGGAGCCGCCCCGGGGGCACCGCCCGGCTACGGGGGTGCGGTGTGAACGAGGCGGAGCGGTACCCCCACGAGGACCATGACCAGGATCACGACCCGGCCCAGGCCCAGGACGAGCACGCCCGGAACAAGGAGGAGAGCGGCTCCGCGGACACCACCCGCGCGGCCGGCGGCATGAACAGCGGCAACGGCGACGACCAGCACCCCACCCCCGAGCCGAGCCCGGACCAGCCGCCCCGCATACCGCTCCCCCGCGCCTCCGTCGAGGACACCGGACGCCCCCTGCCCGCCCTGGAGGCCCTCGGCGACCTGGCACCGCGCCCGGCCCCGCTCGTCCTCGAACACCGTGTCCTGAAGTCGCTCCTCGGAGCGTGGGCGCTGGCCGCCTGCTCGGCGGAGGAGACGGCGGCCGTCGAGGAGCACCTCGGCGACTGCGGCTCCTGCGCGGACGAGGCGCGGCGGCTGCGCGAGGCCGTGGGCCTGCTGCACCCCGCCGAGTCCCTCGACCCGGACCCCTCCCTGCGCGCCCGCGTCATCGAGGGCTGCCTGGAGCGGCGCCCGCCGCGCATCCCGGTGCCCGAGTGGGCGACGCCGTACGACGCCGAGACGGCCCGCCTCGACGCCCTGCTGCAGGACTTCGGGGACGCCGAGTGGCACGCGCCCGTGCGGCTGCGGTGGTTCCGCAAGGACGAGCCGACGAGCCGTCGTACGACCGTCGCCGGGGTCATCGCCCACCTGCTGACGGTCGACGGGCTGGTGGCGGTGGCGCTGGGCCTTCAGGACCCGCTGGGCGACGTGGCCGCGGACCGGCCGACCCCGTCCGCGCGCACCGAGGCGTACTGGCGCGCCTCGCACTTCCCGCCGACGCGGGCCGTGCGGGCCCCCTGGCGGGAACAGACCCACGACCTGGTCCGCACGGTGTCCTTCACGGGCGGCGGCACGGGTCGGCTGTCCGTCCCGTACGGCGACTTCGAGCTGGCGCTGCGCGACGCGATGCTGGACCGCGCCTTCGAGTGCTGGGTGCACGCCGAGGACATCGCCGAGGCGGTGGACTACCCGTACGAGCCGCCGTCCGGCCGTGATCTGCACCCCATGGTCGACCTGGCGGCCCGCATGCTCCCCACGGTCCTGGCGGCCCGTCGCCGCGCCGGCCTGGCGGCGCCGCCGCCTCCCGGCCCGCACCGCCGTCTTGTGCCTGCCGGCGAGCCGGGGCGCAGCCTGCGCCTGGAGATCGAGGGCTCGGGCGGTGGGGAGTGGCTGATTCCCCTCGACTCCCCGGCGGCCATGGGCTCCGCCGAGCATGAGGTGGCCCATGTCGCCCTGGACGGCGCGGAGTTCTGCCGGCTGGCCGCGGGCCACGTGTCTCCTGCGGAGGCCGCGGCGGGGCAGGTGGGTGACCGGGAGGCGATCAGGGATGTGCTGTTCGCTGCGGCGAGCTTGAGCCGGATGTAGGGGCGGGTTGAGGGTTCGCGGGCGGCTGCGGGTGGGTGGGGGCCGTTCGCGCAGTTCCCCGCGCCCCTTGAGTACGTGCGCCGGACGCACCTTCAGGGGCGCGGGACTGTATCGATTTGCGGCTCCGCCGCGTGGGCGCGAGCGACCACGAGCCAGCCGCCGCAGCCGCCCTCAAACAGATGGACCCGAGCTGCTAGGCGAACACGACCGTCCGCCGCCCGTTCAGCAGAATCCGCCGCTCTGCATGCCACTTCACCGCGCGAGCCAGCGCCTGGCACTCCACATCGCGTCCGATCGCGACCAGCTGGTCCGGCGTGACGTCATGCCCGACCCGCTCGACCTCCTGCTCGATGATCGGCCCCTCGTCCAGGTCCGCCGTCACATAGTGCGCCGTCGCCCCGATCAGCTTCACACCGCGCGTATGCGCCTGGTGATACGGCTTCGCACCCTTGAAGCTCGGTAGGAACGAGTGGTGGATGTTGATGATCCGCCCGCTGAGCGCCTTGCACAGATCGTCGGAGAGCACCTGCATGTACCGCGCGAGAACGACCAGCTCCACGCCCTGCTCCCGGACGATCTCCAGCAGCTGGGCCTCCGCCTCGGGCTTGTTGTCCCTGGTCACCGGAATGTGGTGGAAGGGGATGTCGTACGACCCCACAAGCTCGGCGAAGTCGGTGTGGTTGGACACCACGGCGGCGATCTCCACGGGAAGCGCCCCGATCCTGGCGCGGAACAACAGGTCGTTCAGGCAGTGCCCGAACTTGCTGACCATCAGCACGACCCGCATCTTCTCCTCGGCCCGATGGATCTGCCAGTCCATCTGGAAGGAGTCCCCGATCGCCGCGAAGCTCGCCCGCAGCTTGTCCACCGTCACCGGCGCCTCCGCCGAGAAGTGGACGCGCATGAAGAACAGTCCCGTGTCGTGGTCACCGAACTGCTGGCTGTCCTCGATGTTGCAGCCGGTCATGAAGAGGTAGCTCGACACGGCGTGCACGATGCCCTGCTTGTCGGGGCAGGACAGGATGAGGACGTACTGCTCGGCGGGGACCGCGGCTCGGGTGGACTGCTCGTTCATGCAGCACAGGGTCCCATATCCGGGGCCCGCCGTGGACGGTCGTCCCGTTACCCGGACCGCTTACGCGGACCGCGTCATGATCCGCAGCACCTCGAGCGTGCGGGGCGCGGCGTCCGGGTCCTCGCCGTCGGCCATGGCCATCCGGACGTGCGCGTCCCGCGCCGCCCGCACCGCCTCCGGCCAGCCCTGGTGCTCCATGTACGCGGAGACCGGCGCGTCCGGGCCGACCTGGTGCATGATCCGCAGCACCCGCAGCACGGCGGTGTCGACGAGAGCCGCCTCCTGCGAGTCCCGGAATATCGTGCCGACGTACTTCTCGGCGGACCAGTTGTCCAGCCAGGTGTCCTCGACGAGGCGGTACACGGCGTCGGTGACGTCGCCGTATCCGTCGACACCGGCGAGCCAGACGTCCCGCTGGAACGTCTGGTCGGAGAGCATGTGCAGCGCGGAGCGCACATTGCTGCGCCAGCGCCACCACGGCATGTCGTTCAGTGGCATGCCGCCCATGGTGGAGGAGCGACGGCCGCGACGGGAAGAGTTCTCCGAACCTTGCACGGTCATCGATCGTACGTTCCCGGTCACACACACCCCGCCAACCCCCGCAATTCACCTTCTCGTCACCGTGTGATAACCAAGGGGCGCGCCACGGTTTGTTGTGTGGCGGAATCGTGCGGAACCATGACCGGCAGGCGACGCACCCCCAGCACCGTCCTCCCCATGACCACCAAGCCGTTCGGCAAAGCAACCGCTCGTTCGGCGGCGGCAGTGGTGGCGTGTGCGTCGCTCGCCGTCGGATGCGGGGTCGTCCCCGGTACCGCGGGGGGTTCCGGGGACGACTCGATCACCGTCATGACCTGGGCGCCGGAGAACACCAAGGCGACCAACAAGCCCGGCATGCCGGCCTTCGCACAGGCGTACGCCCGCTGGGTCAACGCCCACGGCGGCCTCGGCGGCCGCGAGCTGAAGGTCCTCACCTGCAACGACCACAACGACAGCGTGTCCGCGGCGAAGTGCGCCGACCGCGCCGTCGAGGAGAACGTCGTCGCGGTCATCGGCTCCTACAGCCAGTACGGCGACACCTTCCTGCCCTCACTGGAGGGCGCCGGCATCCCCTACATCGGCGGCTACGGCATCACCAACGCCGAGTTCACCAGCCCGCTCTCCTACCCCGTCAACGGCGGCCAGCCCACCCTCCTGGCGGGCCTCGGCAAGGAACTGGCCCGCACCTGCGGCCCCGTCGCGCTGGTGCGCCCCGACAACATCGCGGGCGACGAGCTGCCGCCCCTGCTCGACTCGGGCCTGAAGGCGGGCGGGCACCGGGCCGCGGGCGACCAGCTGGCCGAGGAGGACGCCACGGAGTACGGCAGCCAGTCGACGCGGGCGCTCGAGTACGCCACCGACGACCCGACGGATACCGGCTGCGTAGTGCCTGCGCTCGGCGACCGCACCACCACCTTCATGGACTCCTTCCGGCGCTCCCGCGAGGACTATCCCGACGTGCGCACCGCCACCGTCCTCGGCAGCGTCGACCAGACCGTGATCAACGCGGGCGGCGGGGCGTCGGGACCCTACGAGGGGTCGTACATCACCGGCTGGTATCCGGTCGCGAGCGATCCGCGCTGGGACTCGATGAAGAAGGTGATCAGCGAGCAGGCCTTCGGCGACAACCGCATCGACCCCGCGGACGCCGGAGTGCAGACGACCTGGATCGCGTACACGGTGTTCAAGAAGGTCGTCGAGTCGCTGGGCGACGACGAGGTGACCGCCGCTTCCGTGCGGGAGGCTCTGGACGACGGCCTGAAGGTCTCCACGGGCGGCCTCACGCCGACCCTCCAGTGGAAGTTCCAGGACGTCCTGGCCGCCGTCGGCTTCCCCCGGCTGGTCAACCGCGAGGTGACCCTCCAGGTCGTACGGGACGGGCGGCTGGTGGCGGCCCGCAAGGGCTTCACCAACGTGACGAGGACGCTGCAGAGCGTCGACGTGAACTGACCGCCCGGCCCGGACTACAGCTGGGTCGGCTGGCGTTCCGTCAGGCCGTACTTCTTGGCGATGGTGTTCCACAGCTGCGCGGCCGTCTTCTTCTGCGCGCTGGCGGTGCCGCTGGCACGGTTACCGGCCTGGGTCTGGCCGGTGGAGCGGGCCTGGCCCTTCTTGCAGAGCTGCCCCTTCTTGGCCGCCACCTGGTCCGCCCACGCCGCGTAGTGGTTGTCGGCGGACGCCGACGCCTGCCACGCCTTGGTCAGCGCGGTGGTCAGGGCGGTGTGGTTCGGGAGCTGGTCGACAGTGAGCTTGGACAGGTCGGTGACCAGCTGGTTGCGCTGCTTGGCCGCGCCGCGCAGGTCCGTGGCGGCCTGGGCGAGGTTGCCGCAGGACTTCACGTCGGCCACCGCGTTGATCACGGCGGTACGGCTGTCCCCGCTGTCGGCCAGCAGCTTGTCCAGGGCGATCGCCTGCTCCTCGGCCGGATCGGCCGACGGGGAGGGAGAACCCTCGGTCGCCGGTGCCGTGGCGGAGACGGGAGTGTTGTCCTCGCCGCTGTCGTCGTCCTTGCCGCCACCGGCGAGCAGCGCGCCCGCACCGATGCCGAGCACGGCGATACCGACGCCGACGGCGGCGATGAGCGGCAGCCGAGAGCCCGTACGACCGCCACCGCGGCCTCCGCGGCCGCCGTCGTCGCCGCCCGGGCCGGGCGGGAAGTACGCCGTCTCGGGCCGGCCCTGCGGTTGCGGCTGCTGGAAGCGGGGCAGCTGCTGGGTGGCCGCGGCCGGGGGCTCACCGCCGCCCGGCTCACTGCGGAAGAGACTGTCGAAGTCGGAGAGCGGCTGCCGCTCCGCCCCGTCGGGCGACGGGCCGCCCGGCCGGCCGGGCACGGGCGGGATGTACTGCGTGGCCTCGGCGTCGGCCCCGGAAGCCGGCGGCCGCGGTCCGGCACCGCTCTGAGGAGCGGCGGCGCCTGTCTGCCGGACGCGCCCCAAAAACTGTGTGTTCTCACCGGCCACCTCGGGCGGCAAGGCCCCCGGCCCCACCGGTGGGAGGTACTGCGTCGCCCCCTCGGCGGCCGCGGGAGCGGGGGGTGCGGCGACGGGCGGTATGTAACGGGTCGCCTGGTCGTCCGCGCCCGCGGGGGCGCCGCCGACCGGCGGCATGTACTGAGTGGCGCCCTCGTCGGCCGGAGGCAGCGGGGCACCGAAGCCACCGGCACCCGCGTGCGGGAGGGGCGCGCCGGGTGCGTGGGGCGCGGCGGGCGGCAAGGGCGCGCCGGCGCCCGGGGCACCGTACTCCTCGGCGCGGGCGGGCGGCAGCGGCGCCCCCGGGCCCCCCTGACCGGCGGACGGCACCGCACCATCGGCGCCAGGAGCGCCGTACGCCCCACCGGCGGGCGGCAAGGCGCCACCCGGGCCAGACGTGCCGTACGTCTGCCCACCGGCCGGCGGCAGCGGCGTCGACGGCTGACCGCCCTGCCCGTACGGCGGCTGCGGCGCGGGCATCGGTGAACCGGCCGGCGCGCCATGGCCGTACGACGGAGTGCCCGGCGCGGGGTGCGTGCCCCCGCCGTACGACTCGCCCGCCGGCGGCAGCGGCTGGGACGGCGCGCCCGCGGCGGCGTCCGGTGCCGCGCCCCACTGGGCCGACGGCGACTGGTGGGGCTGTTCCTGCCCGCCCCAGGACTGGCCGGGCGGCGTCCCCCAGGGCTGGCCCGGCGCGGCCGGCGGCGGGGTCGGGGGCTGGTACTGGTTCTGGTCGGGCCCCCAGGGGGTGCCCCAGGCCTGGCCGCCCGGCGGTGCCGAGGGCGCGGGCTGGGTCGGCGGCGTGGCCGGTACCGAGGTCGGCCGGCCGCCCTGCCCGCCCGTCATGCCCGGCAGCAGCGGCTCACCACCGTCGGAGGGCAGCACGATGCCTTCGCGCGCGGGCCGCGCCGAGGGCTCCTCGCCCTGTCCACTCTGCGTCACCGGGACTCCTACTAATGGGGGACCTTGTGAATCGTCGGCTCACGCTACCGGCTCCGCCGATCCCCGTGCTACGCAGCCCGGGACGTGACCTGCGTCCCTGTGACCGCCGTAACAGTCCCGGTCCCCCATCCGCTATATACGCCCTCCTTGGCCCACCGGCGCCTTCATTTCCCTGTCGTTCACGCCCTCGTACCCCGTGGTTTCACGCCGCCGCCTGCAGGTCCAGCCGCGCCCCGAAGTCCCTTACCACCGGCTCCTCCCGGTACGGCTCCAGCCGCTGCTGGAAGTCCTCCAGATACTCGGCGCCCCGGTTGGAACGCAGGGTCTCCAGGAGTTCCACGGCCTTCAGCCCGGTGTGGCAGGCCTGTTCGATCTCACGCTGCTGCACCTGCGCTGTGGCGAGCAGCACATAACCGATCGCCCGGCGTCGCGCCTTCGTCTCGGGGAGCCCGGCGAGCGACTCCTCCGCCCGCCGCGCCGCCGCCTCGGCCTGGCCGAGGTCGCGGTGGCAGTGCGCCAACTCGTCGGCCAGATAGGCCTCGTCGAAGTGCGCGATCCACGCCGGGTCGTCCCCGGACTCCGGATCCGCCGTCTCCAGCGCGGTCACGGCCCGCCCCGACGCCACCTGCGCGGCCCGCGCGTCGCCCATCAACGCGTGCCCGCGCGCCTCGGCCGCGTAGAACATCGACTCCGCGCGCGGGGTCACGCGCCCACGCGCCCCCTCCTGCGCCGCCCGGGCCAACTGCGCGATCTCCCGCGGGTTCCCGAGCTGCGCGGCGAGGTGGCTCATGGAGGCGGCCAGCACATACCCGCCGTAGCCCCGGTCTCCCGCCGCCTGCGCGAGCCGCAGCGCCTGGATGTAGTACCGCTGCGCGAGCCCCGGCTGCCCGGTGTCGATCGCCATGTACCCGGCGAGCTCGGTCAACCGCGCGACGGCCGCGAAGAGTTCCCGCCCGACCGCCTCCCGGTACGACCCGGCCAGCAGCCCGGAGACGACACTGTTCAGGTAGTGCACGACGACCGGGCGCACATGCCCGCTGCCGTACTGGTGATCAAGGTCTACGAGCGCCTGCGTCATCGCGCGCACGGCCGCCACGTCGGACTGCCCCACCCGCGGCCCCGCCGAGCGCGCCACCTGCGAGTCGGGCGACGAGATCAGCCAGTCGCGGCTGGGCTCGACCAGCGCGGACGCGGCGACGGACGAGCCGGACAGGAAGTCCCGCCGCCCGACGTCGCTGCGCCACAGCTCGCAGACCTGCTCGATGGCCCCCAGTACAGTCGGCGAGAACTGGAGACCGACGCCGGACGCGAGATTCTTGCCGTTGGCCATGCCGATCTCGTCGATCGTGACCGTACGGCCCAGCTTGCGGCCGAGCGCCTCCGCGATGATCGCCGGCGCCCGCCCCCGCGGCTGCTGTCCGCGTAGCCAACGCGCCACGGACGTCTTGTCGTAGCGCAGATCGAGGCCGTGTTCGGCGCCGCACATGTTGACCCGGCGGGCCAGCCCTGCGTTCGAGCAGCCCGCTTCCTGAATGAGTGCCTGCAGCCGTTCGTTCGGCTGTCGCGCTACGAGAGGCCTTGCGGCCATGGCGTACCCCCTGTGGCTGCGGTGCCTGCCCACGCACCGAGTTGACGTTCTTCCACCGCCGGATCCGGCCCGGTTCACTGGATGTGCACCGCACGGTTCCGGCCGTGAAGATCAATGCCCCGTCGGCATACCGAAAATGCGAGGCTTGCGAGGATTGCCGGGGTAAAGGCGGAAGCCGACCCCACAGGTGGTTACCCAGCTCGGACCACCGTTCCTCCCACGCGCCCCCACACGTGCACCCATGCGCCCCAGATGAGGAATCGATGCTCCTCCCCCGCGCGCGCTCCGGCCGTAACCCGAGGTGGGCGCGGGAGTTGTGTTCAGCGTGGAAGAGACGATCCCGGCCACCGAAGCCGCACAGATTCCCAAGCAGCGCGGCGAAACGCTGCTGGAGACCGCCGTTCGCTACGCCGAGGAGCGCCACTGGGACGTGTTCCCGGGGACCTGGCTGGAAGCCGTCGAGGGTGTGCAGCTGTGCTCCTGTGGCGACAGCGCGTGCCCCGCGCCCGGCGCGCACGCCGCACGCCCCGACTGGGCGACACAGGCGACGGGAAGCGCGACGGTAGCGCGACGGATGTGGCAGAAGCAGCCGAACGCGTCGATCCTGCTGCCGACGGGGCGGACCTTCGATGCGATTTCCGTCCCGGAGACGGCCGGGTTTCTCGCGCTGGCCCGTATGGAGCGGATGGAACTGACGCTGGGGCCGGTGACGTTGACGCCGGACCGGCGGATGCACTTCTTCGTGTTGCCGGGTGCGTCGGTGAAGGTTCCCGAGCTGGTGCGCAAGCTGGGCTGGTCGATCGGGTCGCTGGACATGGTCGCGCTCGGGGAGGGGGCGTATGTCGCCGGGCCTCCTACGCGGTTCGGGTCGCGGGGGGCTGTGCAGTGGGCCTGTCGGCCTACGCCGGCCAATCGGTGGTTGCCGGATGCGGAGGAGTTGATCTCGCCGCTCGCGTATGCCTGCGGCAGGGATCGTTAAGGGCGCCTTCTCGTCTGCCGGGTTCGGTTGATCGGCGGCTGCGGGCTTGTTCGTGGCTGGTCGCGCCCACGCGGCGGAGCCGCATATTGGATACAGCCCCGCGCCCCTTAGGGTTGGCATCCATGACGTCGGCCGTAGTTGTGCGCGGGGTTTGGAAGCGGTTCGGGCAGCAGGTTGCTGTTGCTGGGATCGATCTGGAGTTGCCTGCAGGCAAGTTCATCGGGCTTGTCGGCCCGAACGGAGCCGGGAAGACCACCACCCTCTCCATGGTGACCGGACTGCTGCGGCCCGATCAGGGGTCCGTTGAAGTCGTCGGGCACGACGTGTGGCGCGACCCCGTCGAGGTGAAGGCGCGAATCGGGGTGCTGCCGGAAGGGCTTCGGCTCTTCGAGCGGCTCTCCGGACGGGAACTGCTCGCGTACTCGGGGCGGTTGCGCGGGCTTCCCGGGGCCGAGGTCGACAAGCGGGCCACCCAGTTGCTCGACGTACTCGATCTGGCGGGGGCCCAGCACAAGCTGGTCGTCGACTACTCGACCGGCATGCGCAAGAAGATCGGGCTGGCGGCCGCGCTGCTGCACAATCCCGAAGTGCTGTTCCTGGACGAGCCGTTCGAGGGCGTCGACCCCGTCTCCGCCCAGACCATCCGGGGCGTCCTGGAGCGCTACACCGCCTCCGGCGCGACCGTCGTCTTCTCCTCCCATGTCATGGAGCTCGTCGAGTCGCTGTGCGACTGGGTCGCCGTCATGGCAGCCGGACGCATCCGCGCCCACGGCCCCCTCGCCGAGGTGCGCGGAGAGGCGGCCTCGCTGCAGCAGGCGTTCCTCGAACTCGTCGGCGCGAACGGCCGCGACGCCGGATCCGACCTCGACTGGCTGGGCGGCGGGGCGCGATGAGCACCGACGTGACGGGGGTCGTCGTACGGCTGAAGCTGTCGCTGCTCAGGAACGGGCTGCGGCAGTCCGGTGGGCGCCGGGCGGCCTACGTCGCCTCGGCCGTCCTCGTTCTCCTCTTCGCCGCGCTGCAACTCCTCGGCCTGATCATGCTGCGCGGCAACGCGCACGCGGGCTCCGTGGCCGTCCTGCTCGTCGCGGTGCTCGCGCTCGGCTGGGCCGTGATGCCGCTGTTCTTCCCCGGTGGCGACGAGACCCTGGACCCGACGCGGCTCGTCATGCTGCCGCTGCGACCGCGGCCACTGGTGCGGGCGCTGCTCGCGGCCTCACTGGTCGGCATAGGTCCGCTGTTCACGCTGTGCCTCTTCACCGGTTCGGTGATCGCGGTCGCGCGGGGCGGGGTGGCGTACGTCGTCGGGGTTGTCGGCGTCGTGCTGGCTCTGCTGGTGTGCGTGGCGCTCGCACGGGCCGTCGCCGCGGCCAACACCCGGCTGCTGACCAGCCGTAAGGGGCGCGATCTGGCGGTGCTGAGCGGGCTGGTCATCGCGGTCGGGGCGCAGGTCGTGAACTTCGGGGCGCAGCAGCTGGGTTCGTCGGGGCTCGGCCGGCTCGATCCGGTGGCGGACGTGTTGCGCTGGGTGCCGCCGGCGTCCGCGATCGCGGCGGTGGAGTCGGTGAGCGAGGGGTCCTACGGCGTCGGCGTCCTCCAACTCACCCTGACCGCATGCGCGTTGGTGGCGCTGATCGCCGTATGGTCACGGCACCTCACCCGGCTGATGACCTCCCCCGACGGCTCCACGCTCCAGGCTGTCACCGAGGCCGCCGTACGGGAACGGACCTCGACCGGACTCGCCCGCCTGCTGCCGGCCGGCCGCACCGGCACCGTCATGCAGCGCAGTCTGCGCTACGTCTGGCGCGACCCGAAGACCAAGGCGGCCTGGGTGACCTCGCTCGCCATCGGCCTGATCGTGCCGCTGTTCAACGCCCTTCAGGACACCGGCTCGATCTACTTCGCCTGCTTCGCCGCCGGGATGCTCGGCATCCAGATGTACAACCAGTTCGGGCAGGACACGTCCGCGTTCTGGATGGTCGCGCTGACCATCTCCTCCCCCCGGGACGCCTATGTCGAGCTGCGCGGCCGAGCCCTGGCCCTCCTGCTGATCACCGTGCCGTACGCCACCCTCGTCACCGTCCTGACGACAGCACTCCTCGGCGACTGGGCCAAGCTCCCCGAGGTCCTCGGCCTGTCCTTCGCCCTCCTCGGCGCGATGCTGGCGACGGGCGCCTGGACCTCGGCCCGTTTCCCGTACTCCATCCCGCAGGAGGGCCACAAGAACGTCGCTCCCGGGCAGACGGGCCTGGCCTGGATCTCCGTCTTCGGCGGCATGATCGCGGCGGCCCTGCTGTGCGCGCCGGTCATCGCGGTGACGATCTGGCTGAACGTCAGTGAGGGCGGGGACGCGTGGAGCCGGCTGCTGCTGCCGGTGGGCGCGGCCTACGGGGCGACGGTCACGTGGCTGGGGCTGCGGCTGGCCGCACCTCGCACGGCGGCGCGTCTGCCGGAGATCTTGACGGCAGTGAGCAAAGGGTGACGGGTTCTCGTGGCGCACGGCGCCGCCCCCCAAGAGGCGCGGAGCTGTTTCGATACGCGGCTCCCCCGCGCGGGTGCGATCAACCACGAACAACCCGCAGCCGCCACCGTCACACAGGAGACCCGAGCTCATAGGCGCCCGGCATCACTCCGCACCGCTTCGAGAAACGGCTCGATAGCGGCGCGCCAGCCCTCGGGCTGGTCGTAATGCACCAGATGCCCGGCGTCAGCCACCTCCGCGTACTCCCCCCGAGGCAACACCCGCACCATCTCCTGCGCCTCGGCCCGCCCCAACTCCCCGTCCAACCCACGAACAACGAGCGCCGGGCACTGCACCTGCGCCAGTTCCTCCCAGTGCGCGTCGTACACCCATGTCTCCCGGGACGCGAGCATCTGGTCCGGCTCGAACACCGGCCGCCACCCGTCCTCGTACTCCCGCATCACCTCGGCGTAGAACTCCCCGCGCGCGGGATTGGGCCGCTCGACCCACGGGTCGTCCTCGCCGAACCACTTGCGCACATCGGCGAGCGTGGCGAAGGGAACGGGCCAGGCCTTGAACCAGTCCGCCCACTCCCGCTGCGAGGCCGAGCCCAGCGCGGAGGCCCGCATGTCGCAGATGATCACGCCGCGCACCAGATCGGGTCGCTTGGCGGCGAGCTGCCAGGCGGTCAGCGCGCCCATGGCGTGGCCGATGACGACGGCCGGGGCGAGGTCGAGCTGTTCGAGGGCGGCCTCCACGTCGTCGACGTACGCCTCGCGCGTGAAGGCGGCCTGCGCGGGCTGGGCGCTACGCCCGTGGCCGCGCTGGTCCAGGGCGACAGCGCGGTGCCGCTCGGAGAGCCAGCGGGCGGTGGAGGCCCAGTGCGAGGCGCGGCCCATCAGGCCGTGCAGTAACAGCACGCCGGGCATACGGTCGTGCTCCTTGGCGGGATCGGTCTTGGGTGGGTCGCCGAACTCCCAGGCCGCGAGACGTACGCCGCCTGTACCGGTCACGTCGATGCGCCGCGCCATTGATCCTGGCACCCCCCTAGCTCCGCTCGGACCGCTCGCTCCCGCTCGAGTCGGCCGATCCTGTGAACCGCGTCCTGCCTGCTGCGCCTGCCGTATCTGCCGTCGCTCACGCGAGCACCGCGTGCCACCCGCGTCGCACGCAGCGTAGATGCCTTCGCACGCGATGTGCATGTCCTGTGTGTCTGACGTGATCTTATGCGCACATTCATGAAGCGCACGTTCCGCATGACCCGTCACCCGCAGACTATCGAACCCCTATTCGAAAATGCGGTCTCTGCGGGCAACACCCCTCATTCGAGTGACCCCTCTCCAGGATTGATCGGCATCGCCGAGGGGAGATCTTCACCGGGAGGCGGACCGCTCGGGGAAAACGGTCCGAGGGGAATGACCCTGGGAGCTCGGGGCTCCGGGTCAGCACAGGGGAGGACAGGCCCCGGCGCCGCACGGCGTCGGGGCCCTCTCCACACTCACGGCACATCCTCCCGCCCCCTCCCCGGCCGGATGCATCGCCTCACGACAGCCTGGCACGCGAAACGCCCGAGCGCTCCGATTCAGCGCACTGAATCTTGGAATCGACGAGATCGACGGATCGCCACAACTCCCGCTCCAGCACCGGGAATTACACAGCAGAAACCCGAACCCGACCGCTACCGCCGGATCAGCGCTTCGCGACGAAGACATGGGAGGCGACGTCCGCCTCCAGCTCGGCCGCCTCACCACCGCTGCCCACGAGCACACCACCCGCGGACTCGGTCACACTCACCACCGACCCCGGCTGCACGCCCGCCCGGCGCAACGTGTACATCAGCTGCGCGTCGGTCTGGATCGGCTCACCGATACGGCGCACGACGACCGTCTTGCCCTCGACGCCCGGGTCCAGATCGGCCAGCGAGACCATGCCCTCGTCCAGGAACGGATCGGCACCGTCCTTCTCGCCGAGCTCCTCCAGGCCGGGGATGGGGTTGCCGTACGGCGACTCGGTCGGGTGCCGCAGCAGCTCCAGCACCCGCCGCTCCACGGCCTCACTCATCACGTGCTCCCAGCGACACGCCTCGGCGTGCACCTGCTCCCACTCCAGCCCGATCACGTCGACGAGCAGACACTCGGCCAGCCGATGCTTGCGCATGACACGGGTGGCGAGCCGCCGCCCCTCGTCCGTGAGCTCCAGGTGCCGGTCGGTCGCCACGGACACCAGTCCGTCACGCTCCATCCGCGCCACCGTCTGGCTGACGGTCGGCCCGCTCTGGTCCAGCCGCTCGGCGATCCGGGCGCGCATGGGGACCACACCTTCCTCCTCCAGCTCGAGGATGGTGCGGAGATACATCTCCGTGGTGTCGATCAGTCCGGACATACGTGCCCCTCGATTAGCTCTGCGATTAGCTCAGCCGGAAGCGAGACAGCTCCACGGCGCGTGCGCTGGCCCTGCACTCAATTCTGCCGGATACCACTGACAACCGTGCCGCGCCGCCGAAACGAGCGGCTTTCTGAGTGCGCCTGGGCGCGTACCCCCACGCACCTGCACCCGCGTACGGCGGCAAGGGGACGGGCCGGGAGGTGTCCGCCCGCAGAGTCGGGCGTCAAGAAACAGCACCTCCAGCCCAACGCCCACCGCCCGACCGAGGACGGACACCCCCCGGCCCGTCCCCGACCCACCCCCCACCCGCAGGCGCAACGCGAACCCCCACCGAACACCAACAGGCCGCCGCAGGCACCCCCGCCCAACCGCCGGAGGCACGACGCATCCACGCCGTATTGACACCACACTGGTCCAGACCGCACGGTGATCCGCAACACACCCCGGAGGAGCCCGCATGAGCGACAGCAAGCCGGCCGACCAGTTCATCGACGCCGCGATCGGCCTGCTCCAGCGAGTCCGAGCCGAGGAGGCCGAGACCATCGAGGCAGCCGGCACCCTGCTCGCCGACACCGTCGAAAGCGGCGGCCGCCTCTTCGCCTTCGGCGCCGGCCACTCCTCCCTCGCCGCCCAGGACATCGTCTACCGCGCCGGCGGCCTCGCCCTGATGAACCTGCTCACGGTCCCCGGCGTCGTAGGCGTCGACGTCATGCCCGCCACCCTCGGCTCAGCCCTGGAACGCGTGGACGGCCTCGCGAGCGCCGTCCTGGACAGCTCCCCCCTCCGCGACGGCGACGCCCTCGTGATCATCTCCCTCTCGGGCCGCAACGCCCTCCCCGTGGAGATGGCCATGAGCGCACGCGCCCTCGGCGTCAGGGTCATCGGCGTGACATCAGTGGCGTACGCCACGGAGACGGAGTCCCGCCACGCGTCGGGCACCTACCTCAAGGACCACTGCGACATCGTCCTCGACTCGAAGATCGCGATCGGTGACGCCGAGCTCACCCTCGACACGATCCCGGCCCCCTTCGCCCCCGCCTCCACGGTCGTCACCAGCGCACTCCTCCAGGCCGTCATGGCCACCACAGCCGCCACCCTGGCCGCCCGCGGCACCGAGCCCCCACTCCTGCGCTCCGGCAACGTGGACGGCGGCCACGACTGGAACCGCCGGGTGTTCGAGAAGTACGGCGACCGGATCTTCTACCGGCACTGACCCGACAGAGCTACGCAAAGCCCTCCGAACCGCTCGCCCCCGCCCCCTCCGAACCGCTCGACCCCTCCGAGCCCGAGCCCAGGACCCCCGCCAAATCCAACGCGGCAGCGATCCGCACCGCCACCCCCTCCGCGTACACCGCATCACTCCGCTCGAACGCACTCCGCCCGCCGCCCCGCAGAAACGTCACGACCCCGAGCGTGCGCCCCCGGCTCCGCAACACCGCACACAGCGCGTGCACCGTATCCGCCGGCCACTGCCGGCCCACTGCCCACGCACGCGCCTGCTCCGCCGGCACATCACCCGCATCGGCCCGCACGGACCCCGCCCGCGCCACACACCGCAACGCCGGATGACCCTCGCCGTACCGCACCGGCAACCCGGCCTCCCCGCCGAGCAGACTCGCCCCCGGCGCACCGGAGGGCGTCACCGCGATCCGAACCAGCCGCACCGGCCCCGCCGTGTCCGCGTCCAGGACCGCCCCACCCGCGACCCGGTCGATCAGCGCGTGATCGGCGAACCCGGCCAGCGCGAAGTCCAGATGGACGGTCGCCGCCTCCGCGGGGTCCTCGCACTCCGCGGCGGCCCGAGCCGCCCGATGCAGCTGATTGGCCCGGAACCGCAGCTGCGCCGCCTCCTGCTCCGCCTGCTTGGCCTCGGTCATGTCCTGGAAGAGCCAGCCCACCCCCAACGGCACCGGTTCCTCCGCGAGCGGCGAGGCCAGCCGTACGAAGCCACACCGCCAGCACCGCCGCCGCTCGCCCTCCGGCGTCCGCACGCTCACCCAGATCTCGGCCGGCGCGGGCGGCGCTCCCTCCGCCAGCACATGCGTGAGCGCGCTCTCCAGCTCCTCGACCCCCTGGGCGAGCAACTCCCCGAGCGGCCGCCCGAGCACGGACGTACGCCCGATACCCAGCGCGCGAGCCGCATGAGCGTTCACCACCGCCGGCCGCAGATCCGCGTCGACGAGCACCACGCCCCACGACGCGTCCTCGAACAGCGCCTCGCTCAACGCGATCGACCGCTCCAGATCGATCTGCACATGCACCTCGCTGAAGGCGCAGTACAGCCCCGCGGGCTTCCCGTCCGGCCCCCGCACGGCCGCCGACTGCGTCCGTACGAGGACCCGACCGCCGTCCTTGGTCAGCAGGGCGAACTCATGCACCTGCCGCCCGGGAGCCTGCATGGCGGCCATCAGCCGCCCCTCGACGTCCTGGGCATCGGCCTCACGCACGGCCCACCCGGCGAACCCGTGCCGCCCCACGGCCTCGGCCGCACTCCACCCGAGGATCCGCTCCGCCTCACGGTTCCAATGGGTGACGACCCCGTCCGCGTCGAAGGCGCACAAGGCCGCGTCCATGCCGTCCAGCAGCGCGGCCAGCAGATCCGAGCCGCCTGCGGAACCCTCCGAACCACCTGCCGAACCGTCCGGACCGTCCCGCTCGGGTTCGTCCGGCCCCAGCTCGTCGGTGGTCCCACTACGCCGGGAAGCACTCACCTGGACCCCCTGCCAAGCTGCGTCCGCACGTACGACGCGTCGGTTCGCTCACTTGCAATCATCTAACTCGAACGTGACGCAGCACACACCGTGTTCCCCAAGATTGAAAGAATCGTTGTACGAACCGCTGCGGACCTACTCCAACCGCAGGTCCACCCACAGGTCCGTCTCACCGTCCGGCACAACCGATCGATCTCGACGAACCCACGCCCCTCCGCAAACCGCAGCCCATCCTCGTTGACCGCCAGCACACACGTCTCGATCACCTGGGCACCCAGCACGCGCGCGTGGGCGAGCCCGTCCTCGTACAACCGCGTGCCATACCCGCGCCGCCGGTACCCGGGCAGCACGCGCGCGATGACTGTCGCCACCGCGTCCTCGTGGGCTGTTCGACCGTGCGCCCGCCGGAGGGCGAGGCCCATGGCCGCGGGCGGAACGATCACATTGTGGACATGCCGCCACTCCTGAAGCATGGCCTCGCCGTCGACCGGCACGACACGAAGCCCGGGAACGTCACACACGGGCGCCGCTCCCCCGCCGGGCGTAGACCTCGATCTCGATCTTCATACGAGGGTCGGCGAGCCCGCACATCATCATCGTCGCCGCCGGCCGCACCTCCCCGAAGTACCGCCGCAGCACCGGCCAGCACGGCTCGAAGTCCGCCCGCTCCGGCAGCAGATACCGCACCCGCACCACATCGGCGAACGAACAGCCCGCCTCCTCCAACGCGGCCCCCACATTCCGCAGACACTGCTCGGCCTGCTCCACCACGTCCTCGGAAATGGTCATCGCCGCGTAGTCGAACCCGGTCGTCCCCGACACATGCACCCAGTCCCCGTCGACCACGGCACGCGCGTAGCCGATCTGCTCCTCGAAGAGGGAGCCGCTGAGTATCGCCTGGCGGACCGTCTGCTGCTCTGTCATGTACGGAACGCTAGGTGACGCGTATGCATTTAGCAGGTAGATCGACCACCCGTTCGGGAATTCGACTGATTCGCACGAATGGGCCACTTCTGAGAACTGCAACCAAGTGCGCGGATCTTGGCCGCTAGCGTCAGCTGCGTACACGCGAGAAGGGAGGTCACGCGCTCCCCGACCGCAAGGCCGTCGAGTGACCAGCCTCAGTCATCACGATCCATCCGGATCAGGGAGGTGCCCCGATGACTACGTTTCCTGCAGGCGAGCAGACCCACCAGGCTGTGCTTCCTCAGCAGCCTGCTCTGGAATCCGTGAGAGCAGACACCCCCGGGAGCAGGCACGAAACGGCTCACGGACACCCCGCCGCCACGCGGGCCACCGACAGGGAACATGGGCGAGGGGAGACCGACGGGCACGGCACCGGAACCCGTCGGCGTCACGCCAAGCGCGCCGCCACACGCCCCGCAGCCGAGGAGGCTCGAACCGTATCTCCAACCTCGTCCTCGCCTGCGCCCCCTGCAATCGGGCCAAGGGCAGCCAACCCGTCGAAATCTTCCTAGCCCACAGACCCGACCGCCTCGCGAAAATCCTTCAGCAGGTCAAGGCACCCCTCCGTGACGCCGCCGCCATGAACGCGACCCGTTGGCAGCTCATCGAGGCACTGGGCACCCTCCGCAGACCGGTGCACCCCTGGACAGCTGTAGGCACCAAGGAGAACCGCAACGCCATGGGGCTGACCAAGACGCATACCCTGGACGCTCTGTGCGTCGGACCTCTGCATCACGAGGGCGGCGACGCGATCGTACGGTTCCCCAAGCATGTCCTCGTCGCCAAGGCCACTGGACGCGGCTCCTACGCCCGCACCACCCCAGACCGCAACGGATTCCCGCGCCTCCGGCGCGCCCGTACCAAGCAGCACTTCGGATATGTCACCGGCGATCTTGTACGTGCGCTGATGCCCACCGGCAAGTGGGCGGGGAGATGGACCGGCCGCATCTCGGTTCGAGCCAGAGGACAGCACAGCCTCACAACGCCGATGGGCAGGTTCAATGTCTCCCACTGGAACCTGCAGCTTCTGCAACGGGGCGATGGCTACGGCTACAGCACGCGATCGGAATCGTCACAGTCAACATCTCGAAAAACCCGTTGATCCCTGACCGAGCGGTTCCTAATGTGTGACCCACGCACGAGAGGAGGTGATCCGGTACATGTATGAATCCCGGACGAGCGAGGTGGCTGCGGGCTAGCGGCTCGCCACCACACGCAGTGCGGTGCCGGACCAGCACGTGAGAGACGCGTGCAGTCGGCCCATTCCAACGCAGTCACCCGACCCGCGGGCCGCCGGTACGTCCGACCGGCTCCTCCAATGGAGGACCAGGCTCGCGGGTCGTCTGCTCTCGCGGGCCCCTACCGGCCCGCCGCTCACGGACTCAGCCGCTCCACCCGCCAGCTCCCGTCCTGCTCCGCCACATACCGCAGCCGATCGTGCAGCCGGTTCTCCCGCCCCTGCCAGAACTCCACCGCCTGCGCCGCCACCCGGAAGCCGCCCCAGTTCGGCGGCACCGGCACCTGCTCGCCCTCGGGATAGCGCGCGGCCAGCTCGGCGTACGAGGCGTCGAGGTCGGCGCGGGTGGCGATGAGCGAGGACTGGGCGCTGGCCCAGGCGCCGAGTTGGGAGCCGTGCGGGCGGGTGCGGAAGTAGGCGGCCGTCTCGTCGCGGCCGGTGCGTCGCGCCACGCCCGACACGATGACCTGCCGGGCCATCGAGTGCCAGGGGAAGAGGAGGGAGACGTACGGGTTCTCGGCGAGGTCGCGGGCCTTGCGGGAGTCGTAGTTGGTGTAGAAGACGAAACCCTGCTCGTCGAACTGCTTCAGCAGCACCGTGCGGGAGCTGGGCCGTCCCTCGGCGTCCGCGGTGGAGACGATCATCGCGTTCGGCTCGAAGAGGTGGGCCTCGGCCGCGGCCTGCTTGAACCAGCGGGCGAACTGTTCCACCGGGGTGGCGGCCAGGTCGGTCTCGGCGAGGCCCTCGGCCCGGTAATGCTTGCGCATGGCGGCGGGGTCGGGGACGGGTTCGGCGGGATCGAGGGGGACGGCGTCTCGGTCGGTCACGCGGTCATCTTGCCGTATGCGGCGGGCGGCGTCCGGGACGGTGTCGTTCCTCACCGCGTGGCACTGAGTGCCGCAAGGCCTCCCCAAAGGTGGCACTCGGGGATATCGTTCTGATGTCGTCGCGGTTGGATGACTGCCGGCCGCACGGGGCATCACAGGGATACGCGTACGCCGGACCGCGAGTCTGACGAGTGACCGTGGATCCACCGGGCGTACGTCCCGATCTCTGCAGACCGACATGTGGTCGTCCCACCCACAACACACCCGTCCAACCCATCCGTCGCACACATCACGAGGAGCCGCCTGATGTCCGACTTCGTACCCGGACTCGAGGGAGTCGTCGCGTTCGAGACGGAGATCGCCGAACCGGATAAGGAGGGCGGCGCTCTTCGGTACCGGGGCGTCGACATCGAGGATCTGGTCGGCCATGTCTCGTTCGGCAACGTCTGGGGGCTGCTCGTCGACGGCGCGTTCCGGCCCGGTCTGCCGCCCGCGGAGCCCTTCCCGATCCCCGTGCACTCCGGCGACATCCGCGTGGACGTCCAGTCCGCGCTGGCCATGCTGGCGCCCGTGTGGGGCCTCAAACCGCTTCTGGACATCGGCGAGGAGCAGGCCCGGGAGGACTTGGCGCGAGCCGCCGTCATGGCCCTGTCGTACGTCGCCCAGTCCGCGCGTGGTCAGGGCCTGCCGATGGTTCCGCAGCGCGAGATCGACAAGGCCCAGTCCGTCGTCGAGCGCTTCATGATCCGCTGGCGGGGCGAGCCCGATCCCAAGCACGTGGCCGCCGTCGACGCGTACTGGACGTCCGCCGCCGAGCACGGCATGAACGCGTCCACCTTCACGGCCCGCGTCATCGCCTCCACCGGCGCGGATGTGGCCGCGGCGCTCTCCGGTGCCGTAGGAGCCATGTCCGGTCCGCTGCACGGCGGCGCGCCCTCCCGTGTCCTGCACATGATCGAGGAGATCGAGCGCACCGGCGACGCCGAGGCGTATGTGAAGCGGACCCTCGACAAGGGCGAGCGCCTCATGGGCTTCGGCCACCGCGTCTACCGCGCCGAGGACCCCCGCGCCCGCGTCCTGCGCCGCACCGCCCGGGAGCTGGGCGCCCCCCGTTTCGAGGTCGCCGAGGCCCTGGAGAAGGCGGCCCTGGAAGAGCTGCACAATCGGCGCCCGGACCGGGTCCTGGCCACGAACGTCGAGTTCTGGGCCGCCATCATGCTGGACTTCGCGGAGGTTCCGGCGCACATGTTCACGTCGATGTTCACGTGCGCCCGTACGGCGGGCTGGTCGGCGCACATCCTGGAGCAGAAGCGCACCGGCCGTCTCGTGCGCCCCTCCGCGCGCTACATCGGCCCGGGCCCGCGCGACCCGCGCGATGTCGAGGGCTACGCGGACATCGCGCACTGATCCCGGGCGCTCCGGGACCCCTGACCCCTCCGACGAGCCGGTGTCACGTGGGGCGGACCAGCTCCGCGTGACACCGCTCGGCGACCGGCCCGTGCCGGCGAAGAGGCCATACGGAACGTGACTGATCCATTGCGCCAGTATGCTGGGTCGGCTGCGGCGCCCCCCACCATCACCCGCCCCCACGGGGCGAGTTACGGCCTGCGGCACTGAGACGTCCCACGGCATGAGGATGAGAACAGGTGCTGATAGCGGGCCGCTACCGGCTGAGCGAGTCGATCGGGCGCGGTGGGATGGGGGAGGTCTGGCGGGCGTACGACGAGACGCTCGCCCGCGCGGTGGCCGTCAAGCTCCTGCTGCCCCAGGACTCCGACCCCACCGCCACCTCCCGGTTCCGGCTGGAGGCGCAGACCGCGGCGCGGATCGACCATCCGAACGTGGTCGGCGTCCGGGACTTCGGCGAGCACGACAACCGGCTCTTCCTGGTGATGGAGCTGGTCGAGGGCGACAGCCTCGCCCGGGTCGTGTCGCAGTTCGGCGCGCTGCCCGCCGAGCGCGTGGCCCGTATCGCCGCCCAGGCCGCCGCGGGTCTGGCCGCCGCGCACCGGGAGGGCATCGTCCACCGGGACATCAAGCCCGGCAACCTGCTCCTGGACGCCGACGGCACCCTCAAGATCGGTGACTTCGGCATCGCCCGCTTTGTGGACGACCCCGGCGCCGCGCTGACCGCCACCGGGCAGATCGTCGGCACCAGCCTCTACCTCGCCCCCGAGCGGGCCCTGGGGAAGCCGGCGGGCCCGGCCTCCGACGTGTACGCGCTGGGCTGTGTGCTCTACCAGCTCCTCACCGGCCGCCCGCCGTTCCACGCGGACACCGCCGTCGCCATCCTGCACCAGCACCTCGACGCCGCCCCCGTACCGCCCCGCGAGCTGGGCGTCCCCGGCCTCCCGCCCGCTTTCGAGAACTATCTCCTCGGCCTGCTCGCCAAGGACCCCGAGCACCGGCCGGCGGCCCAGCAGGCCGCCGACTGGTTCGCCGGGGGCGCCTGGCGGGGCCGCCCCGAGCCGCTGCCCGACGCGGCCTCGCCGTCCCGGCGGCCGACTGCTCCCCCCGCGTCCCCGCCGGGGGCCCAGCAGGTGGGCGGGACCAGCAACCCGACGACTTACATGCTGCCCTCCGCCCAGGGGGCGGCATCGGCCGGTCGCTCCCGGCCCCGGGCCCGGTCCAGGTCCCGCGCCGGGACACGGCGCGTGATCGCCATGGCCGCCGGAGCGGTGCTCTTCGTGGCCGCGATGCTTCTGGGCATGCTGTGGTTCTCTCCGGACAACACCGCAGCGGAGGGCACGAAGTCCGAAACGCCGTCCGGCACGAGCCCCTCCGCGTCCGCATCTCCCGTGGGGTCGAGCCCGTCGCCGACCACCTCCCCGAGCCCGGTGGCGCAGACGAGCGCCGGTCAGGAAGGACAGGACGAGGCGCAGCGGGAACAGAAAACGCGCGATCAGGAGACGAGGGAGCCGAAGAAGCAGCGCGAGGCGCAACAGGACGACGACGGCGACGACAGCGGCGAGGACGACTGACGGTCGGGCTCCGGCCTCCGTGCCCGTGGGGAGGTGGTCAGCCCAACGCCTCCTCCAGCACCCCCGCCCACTGCGCCACCACCCTCTCCCGGCGCCCCGCGTCGTCCGTGAGCAGGTTCGCCAGGCCGAGGCCGCGGGCCATGTCGAGCAGGCCCTGGACCGTCTCGCGTACGCCGGGGCGGGACTCGTCCGCGCCGAGGAGGTCCACCGCGATGTGGTGGGTCTCGCGGCCCACGCGGGCCTCCAGTTCGGTGACCCTGGGGCGCAGTTGCTCCTCGTTCGAGGCGGCGACCCACAGGTGCAGGGCGGCGCGGAACAGCGGGCCCGTGTAGAGGTCGACGAGGGCGGACACGACCGCGCGCCGGTCGCCTGCGGCGCCTTGCGGGAACAGGGCGCGCAGGGCGAGGGAGCGTTCCTCGGCGACGTACTCGACCGCCGCGGTGAAGAGGTCCTCGCGGGTCGGGAAGTGGTGCTGGGCGGCGCCGCGGGAGACTCCGGCGCGTTCGGCGACGACGGAGACGGTGGAGCCCGCCCAGCCGTGCTCGGCGAGGCAGGCCACGGCGGCCTCCAGGAGCCGTTGCCGGGTGGCGCGGCTACGGTCCTGTTTGGGCACGCGGTCCGCTCGGTCCACGCGGTCGCCGACCGTGCTCACACCGCCCATTGCGGATCCCGTCGTTCGAGGAAGGCCGTCATTCCCTCGCGGGCCTGCGCGGAGGAGAACAGCCGGGCCGAGAGCGCGGTCAGGTCGGCCGCGTCCCGGTCGAAGGTCTCCAGCACCTTAGCCGTGAGCAGCTTCTTCGTCTCGGCGAGGGCTCGGGGGGCGGCCCTGCGCAGGCCGTCCAGGACGGGTTCGAGTACGGCGTCCACGTCCTCGCCCTCCGCCGTGAGCAGCCCGATGCGGGCCGCCTCGGGGGCGGTGAAGCGTTCGCCGGTGAGGTAGTAGCGGGCGAGGGCGCGGGGGTCGGTGCGCGGGAGGATCGGGAGGGAGATCACTGCCGGGGCCACCCCGATACGGATCTCCGTGAAGGCGAAGGTGGCCTCGCGCGACGCCGCCGCGATGTCGCAGGCCGTGAGCAGGCCGAGGCCGCCCGCGCGTACGTGGCCGGTGACGCGGGCGACGACCGGTTTGGGCAGTTCCACGATCTGCCGCAGCAGCGCCACCAGGTCGTCCGGGGGCGGCGGATCACGCAGGTCGGCGCCCGCGCAGAAGGTGTTGCCGGTGTGGGTGAGGACGACCGCGCGTACCTCGGCGTCCTTGGCGCAGTCCGTCAGCATGTCGGCGAGTTCGCGCACCAGGGCCGCCGAGAGGGCGTTGCGGTTGTCCGGGGAGTCGAGGGTGAGGGTCTCCACGGCACGCGCGCGTGTGCGGCCGATCAGCGTCATGTGCCCTCCTTGGACGTGCTGTCCTTGAGTGCCCGCAGTTCGCGGCGCAGGATCTTGCCGGAGGCGGCGCGCGGGACGCCGTCGATGAAGGTGACCTGGCGGACGCGCTTGTAGGGGGCGACGCGTTCGGCGACGTACATCATGACCTCTCCTTCGGAGAGGTCGGTGGCGGTCGGCTGGCGGACCACGTACGCGTGCGGGACTTCGTTGCCGTCGTCGTTGTAGACGCCGATCACCGCAGCGTCGGCGATGCCGGGGTGGGAGAGCAGGAGTGCCTCCAGTTCGGCGGGGGCCACCTGGAAGCCCTTGTACTTGATGAGTTCCTTGACACGGTCGACGACGAACAGCCAGCCGTCGGCGTCGACATGGCCGACGTCGCCGGTGTGCAGCCAGCCGTCGGGGTCGATCATGGCGGCGGTGGCGTCGGGGCGGCCGAGGTAGCCCTTCATGATCTGGGGGCCACGGATGAGGATCTCGCCGGACTCGCCGACGCCGAGGTCCTTGTCGGGGTCGTCGAGGGAGACGATGCGCATCTCGGTGCCGGCGATGAGCCTGCCCACGGTTCCGGCGGGCGCGTCGTGCATGGCGCCGAGGGGGACGACGTGGGTGCCGGGGGACAGTTCCGTCATGCCGTACGCCTGGCCGACCGGTGGCAGGCCCAGGCGCTGTGAGCAGGCGGCGGCGAGCTTGGCGTCCAGGGGCGCGGCGGCGCTGACGATGTACTTCAGGGACGACAGGTCGTACTGCGCGACCAGCGGGTGCTTGGCGAGGGCGAGGACGATCGGCGGGGCCACGTAGAGGCCGGTGATGCGGTGGTTCTGGATCGCCGCGAGGAAGGTCTCCAGGTCGAAGCGGGGCAGGACGACGACCGTGGCGCCCAGCCTCAGGGGCGCGTTCATCAGGGCTGTGAGGCCGTAGATGTGGAAGAAGGGCAGGACGGCGAGGATGCGGTCGCCGGGGCCGGTCGGCATGGCGGGTTCGAGCTGGGCGAGGTTGGTGGCGATCTGCCGGTGGGTGAGCATCACGCCCTTGGGTATGCCGGTGGTGCCCGACGAGTACGGCAGGGCCGCGACGTCCGTCACGGGGTCGATGTCGGGCTGCGGTTCGGGGGCCGCGGACGCCAGCATGTCGATGAGTGAGCGGTGGCCTGGTGCGCTGTCGCAGACGAAGATCTCCCGGACCCCGCCGGCGAGTTCGGCGGCCCGGCGTGCCGCCTGGAGCAGCGGCGAGACGGTGACGATCCAGCGGGCCGCCGAGTCCTTCAGCTGCTTGGCGAACTCCTCGGGCGTGGCGAGCGGGTGCACGGTCGTGACGCAGGCACCCGCGCGCGTGGCCGCGTAGAAGGCGGTCGGGAAGGCGACGGTGTTGGGGCTGTGCAGGGCGAGGACGTCTCCCTTGCGGACGCCCGCCTCGGCGAGGGCGGCGGCGACGCGCCGGTGGAAGCGGTCGAGCTGTTCGTAGGTGAGGGTGGTGCCGTCCGTGCCGTCGATGAGCGCGGGCGCGTCGCCGAATGCGGCGGCCCGGCCCAGTACGGCCTCGTGGATGGGGAGTTCTACGGCCGGGACGTCTGCGTACTCGCTGCGGAACACGGTTCCTCCTCGCGACACGGCGCCGGACGGGTGCCGGTCAGTACGACTTGGGCAGGCCAAGGGTCTGGTGGGAGACGTAGTTGAGAATCATCTCCCGGCTCACCGGAGCAATACGAGACACGCGCGCGGCGGTTATCAACGAGGCGAGTCCGAATTCGCGGGTGAGGCCGTTTCCGCCGAGGGTGTGCACGGCCTGGTCGACCGCCTTCACGCAGGCCTCCCCGGCCGCGTACTTCGCCATGTTGGCGGCCTCGCCGGCGCCCACGTCGTCTCCGCTGTCGTACAGGTGCGCCGCCTTCTGCATCATCAGGCGGGCCAGTTCGAGGTCGATGTGCGCCTGGGCGAGGGGGTGGGCGATGGCCTGGTGGGCGCCGATGGGGGCGTTCCACACGGTCCGCTCGCGCGCGTACCCGACGGCACGGGCGAGGGCGTACCGGCCCATGCCGATCGCGAAGGCGGCCGTCATGATGCGTTCGGGGTTGAGGCCGGCGAAGAGCTGGAGGAGGCCTGCGTCCTCGTCGCCGACGAGGGCGTCGGCGGGGAGGCGTACGTCGTCGAGGGTGAGCTCGAACTGCTTCTCCGGGGCGTTCAGTTCCATGTCGATCTTGCGCCGGGAGAATCCTTCGGCGTCGCGGGGGACGATGAACAGGCAGGGCTTGAGGCGGCCCGTCCGGGCGTCTTCGGTGCGGCCGACTATGAGGGTCGCGTCCGCGGTGTCGACGCCGGAGACGAAGACTTTGCGGCCGTTGAGGAGCCAGTCGGCGCCGTCGCGGCGGGCCGTGGTGGAGATGCGGTGGCTGTTGGAGCCGGCGTCGGGTTCGGTGATGCCGAAGGCCATCGTGCGGGTGCCGTCCGCCAGGGCGGGGAGCCACTGGCGTTTCTGGGCTTCCGTGCCGAAGCGGGCGATCACGGTGCCGCAGATCGCCGGGGAGACGATCATCATGAGGAGGGGGCAGCCTGTTGCGCCCAGTTCTTCGAGAACGATGGAGAGTTCCGCGATGCCTCCGCCTCCGCCTCCGTACTCCTCGGGGAGGTTGACGCCCAGGTAGCCGAGTTTCGCGGCTTCGGACCAGAGTTCCCCGGGGTGGTGGCCCTCGCTGACGATCCTGGTGACGTAGTCGCGTCCATACCGCTTGCCGAGCTGGGCGACGGCGGCACGCAGGGCTTTGTGCTCGTCCGTTTCGATCATGGCGCTCACTGGTCCTCCTCCACGACGGCCAGCAGTGCGCCGACCTCGACCTGCTGACCTGGCACGGCATGCAAGGCGCTCAGCGTCCCCGTGACCGGCGCCGAGATCTTGTGCTGCATCTTCATCGCCTCCAGCCACAGCAGGGGCTCTCCGGCCCGTACGGCGGCTCCTGGGGTCAAGCCCTCGGCGACCCGTACGACGGTCCCCGGCATCGGCGCGAGCAGGGAGCCCGGGGCGTGCTGAGCCGTCGGGTCCGGGAAGCGGGGCAGCGCGGTGAGGCGGGTCGCGTCGACGTGTATCTCGTCGCCGTACCTCGCGACCTCGAACTTCCTTCGTACGCTGTCCACTTCGAGTACGACGAGACGCGCGTCCGCGTGTACGACCCGGACGCCGTCGGCCTCCAGGCCCTCCCGCGTGTGCCGGTAGCGGACCTCGATCTCCTCGCCCGCCCGCGCGTAGCGCTTGACCTGCGGCTGGGACGGTACGTTGCGCCAGCCGCCGAAGCGGGAGCGGCCGTGGGCGTCGGCGAGGGCGGCGGCCAGGGGGGCGTGCGGGTCCGGGGCCGGCTCGGTCAGGTCGGTGAGGTGACGGTCGTAGAAGCCGGTGTCCATCCGGGCGGACGTGAACTCCTCGTGGCGCAGGGAGCGGACGAGGAGGTCGCGGTTGGTGACCGGGCCGTGGAGCGTCGCCCGTTCCAGGGCGCCCGCGAGCTTGCGGACGGCGCCCGCGCGCGTGGGGGCGTGCGCGACGAGCTTGGCGAGCATGGGGTCGTAGTGGACGCCGATCTCGTCGCCGTCGGTGAAGCCGGTGTCCAGGCGTATGCCCTCGGGTACGGCGAGACGGTGCAGGGTGCCGGTCTGGGGGGCCCAGTCGTGGGCCGGGTCCTCGGCGTAGAGGCGGGCCTCGATGGCGTGGCCACGCGCGTGTGGGGGCTCGGTTTCGAGGGCGTGGCCCTCGGCCACCTGGATCTGGAGAGCGACCAGGTCGATGCCGTGCACGGCTTCGGTCACGGGGTGTTCGACCTGGAGCCGGGTGTTCATCTCCAGGAAGTGGGGTTCGCCCCCGGCGACCAGGAACTCGACCGTGCCGGCGCCCACGTAGTCCACGGCGCGCGCGGCGCGTACGGACAGCGCGCACAGCTCCTGTGCGAGCTCCGCGGACAGTCCGGGCGCCGGGGCTTCCTCGATGACCTTCTGGTGGCGGCGCTGCAGGGAGCAGTCGCGGGTGCCGAGGGCCCAGACCGTGCCGTGCGTGTCGGCGAGGATCTGCACCTCGACGTGGCGGCCGTTCTCGACGTACGGCTCGACGAACACCTCGCCGTCGCCGAAGGCGCTCGCGGCCTCGGTGCGCGCGCTCTCCAGGGCGGCGCCCAGCTCCTCCAGGCGGCGCACGACACGCATGCCGCGCCCGCCGCCGCCCGCGGCCGCCTTCACCAGCACGGGCAGGTCGGCCTCGGTCACCTCGCCCAGGGGTGCCAGCCCCATCAGCTGCTTGGCGCGCGTCTTGGACGCCATCGCCTCGATGGCGTCCGGGGGCGGGCCGATCCAGACGAGTCCCGCGTCGAGGACGGCGCGTGCGAAGCCGGCGTTCTCGGAGAGGAAGCCGTAGCCCGGGTGGACGGCGTCCGCGCCGGACGCGACGGCCGCCTTCACGAGCAGGTCGGCGTCCAGGTAGGTGTCGGCGGGCGCCGCTCCCGGCAGCCGTACCGCCGTGTCGGCCACGCGCGCGTGGAGGGCGTTCGCGTCGGCGTCCGAGTGCACGGCGACCGTCCGGATCCCCAACTCACCACAGGTGCGGAAGATGCGGCAGGCGATCTCGCCCCGGTTCGCCACGAGCACAGAAGTGATCACCAGTGACCCCTCACATCCGGAAGACGCCGAAGCCACCGCGCGCACCCTCGTACGGCGCGGTGTGGATGGCGGACAGGCACATACCGAGGACGGTTCGGGTGTCGCGCGGATCTATGACGCCGTCGTCGTACAGCCGCCCGGACAGGAACATGGGCAGTGACTCCGACTCGATCTGCTGCTCCACCATCGCGCGCAGCGCGGCATCGGCCTCCTCGTCGTACGGCTGTCCCTTCGCGGCCGCCGACTGCCGGGCGACGATCGAGAGCACGCCGGCGAGTTGCTGGGGGCCCATGACGGCCGACTTGGCGCTGGGCCAGGCGAACAGGAAGCGGGGGTCGTAGGCGCGGCCGCACATGCCGTAGTGGCCGGCGCCGTAGGACGCGCCCATGAGGACGGACAGGTGGGGCACGCGGCTGTTGCTGACCGCGTTGATCATCATGGCGCCGTGCTTGATGATGCCGCCCTGCTCGTACTGGCTGCCGACCATGTAGCCGGTGGTGTTGTGCAGGAAGAGGAGGGGGATGTCCCGCTGGTTCGCCAGCTGGATGAACTGGGCCGCCTTCTGGGACTCCTCGCTGAACAGGACCCCTTGGGCGTTCGCCAGCACGCCGATCGGGTAGCCGTGCAGGGCCGCCCAGCCGGTCGTGAGGCTCGTGCCGTACATCGGCTTGAACTCGTCGAAGTCGGAGGCGTCCACGATCCGGGCGATGACCTCGCGCGGGTCGAAGGGGGTCTTCAGGTCGCCGGGGACGATGCCGAGGAGTTCGTCGGCGGGGTACTTGGGGGGTTCGGCGGGGCCCGGATCGCCGTATGCCTTGCGGTGGTTGAGGCGGGCGACCACGCGGCGTGCCTGGCGCAGGGCGTCCGGTTCGTCCACCGCGAAGTAGTCCGCGAGACCCGACACGCGCGCGTGCATCTCCGCGCCGCCGAGCGACTCGTCGTCGCTCTCCTCGCCGGTGGCCATCTTGACCAGGGGCGGGCCGCCGAGGAACACCTTGGCGCGCTCCTTGACCATGATCACGTGGTCGGACATGCCGGGGACGTAGGCGCCGCCGGCCGTGGAGTTGCCGAAGACGACGGCGACGGTGGGGATCCCGGCCGCCGACAGCCGCGTCAGGTCGCGGAAGATGGCGCCGCCGGGGATGAAGATCTCCTTCTGGGACGGGAGGTCGGCGCCGCCCGACTCGACGAGGTTGACGACGGGCAGCCGGTTGGCGAGGGCGATGTCGTTCGCGCGCAGGGCCTTCTTCAGCGACCAGGGGTTGCTCGCGCCGCCGCGCACGGTCGGGTCGTTGGCGGTGATCAGGCACTCCACGCCCGCGACGACCCCGATGCCGGTGACGAGGGACGCGCCGACGGTGTAGTCGCTGCCCCAGCCGGCCAGCGGGGACAGCTCCAGGAAGGGCGTGTCGGGGTCGAGGAGCAGCTCGATGCGCTCGCGGGCGAGGAGCTTGCCGCGCTTTCGGTGCCGTTCGACGTACTTCTCCCCGCCGCCCGCGAGGGCCTTGGCGTGCTCGGCGTCGAGTTCGGCGAGCTTGGCGAGCATGGCGTCGCGGTTGGCCCGGTGGTCGGGGCCGGTGGTGTCCAGGGTGGAGGGCAGGACGGTCACAGCAGGGCCTCCGGGATGTCCAGGTGGCGGGAGCGCAGCCATTCACCGAGCGCCTTGGCCTGCGGGTCGAAACGGTGCTGCGCGGCGACGCCCTCGCCGAGGATGCCTTCGACGACGAAGTTGAGGGCGCGCAGGTGGGGCAGGACGTGCCGGGTGACGTCCAGCTCGCGGCTCTCGGGGATCAGCTGCTGGAATCTGCCGACCGTCAGCTCGTGCGCGAGCCAGCGCCAGGACTCGTCCGTGCGCGCCCACACACCGACGTTGGCGTTCCCGCCCTTGTCCCCGCTGCGGGCTCCGGCGACGAGGCCGAGGGGGGCGCGTTTGGTGGGTCCGGCCGGGAGGGGCTCCGGAAGCGGCGGCTCTGGAAGGTCGTCGAGTACGGCGGTGTCGTGGGCCGGGGGCACAGTGATCCGGCGTCCGTCGTGGAGGACGGCCACATGGTCTACGGCGCCATGGGGGACGTACACACCCTCGAAGACCCCATAGGGCGTGCCTTTTCCGGGTGGGGCGAGCACATGGAAGCCGGGGTAGCTGGCGAGCGCCAGTTCCACCGCCGCCTCGCTCAGCGCCCGTCCGACGTTCTCCTGGACGGGGTCCTTCACGACCAGTCTGAGCAGCGCGCTCGCGGTCTCCTCGGTCGAGGCGTCGGGCCGGTCGGTGCGGACCAGGTCCCAACGCACCTCGGCGGGCCCGGACTTGGCGAAGGCATCGCTCATCTGCCGCCGCACGAGAGCCGCCTTGGACTCGATCTCCAGCCCGGTCAGGACGAAGACGACCTCGCTCCGGAAGCCGCCGAGGCGGTTCACACCGACCTTGAGGGCCGGAGGCGGGGCCTCGCCCCGTACGCCGTCGATCCGCACCCGGTCGGGGCCGTCCTGGGTGAGCCGTACGGTGTCCAGGCGGGCGGTGACATCCGGTCCCGCGTATCGGGCACCCGCCGTCTCGTACAGCAGCTGGGCCGTCACCGTGCCGACGTCGACCAGGCCGCCGGTGCCGGGGTGCTTGGTGATGACGCAGGTGCCGTCCTCGTGGAGCTCGGCGAGCGGGAAGCCGGGGCGGAGGGCGGCCTCGTCGAAGAACGCGTAGTTGCCGCCGGTCGCCTGCGCCCCGCACTCCAGCACATGTCCGGCGACGACAGCGCCCGCGAGCCGGTCGTACTCCCCCGGCCCCCACCCGAAGTGTGCGGCGGCGGGCCCCGTGACCAGGGCTGCGTCGGTCACCCGGCCGGTCACCACCACGTCGGCGCCCTCGCGCAGACAGGCCGCGATGCCGAAACCGCCGAGGTAGGCATGGGCGGCGAGGCTGTCCGGATACCGGGCCTTGAGGTCGTCGCCCTCCACATGGGCGACGCGTACGGGGATGCCGAGCCGGTCCGCCAGCTTCCGTACGGCGTCGGCGAGTCCGGCCGGGTTGAGCCCACCGGCGTTGGTGACGACACGGACCCCCCGCTCGTGCGCGAGCCCGAGGCACTCCTCCAGTTGCCGCAGGAAGGTACGGGCGTATCCGGCGCCGGGGTCCTTCAGCCGGTCCCGGCCGAGGATCAGCATGGTCAGCTCGGCGAGGTAGTCACCGGTGAGGACGTCGAGTCCGCCACCGGTGAGCATCTCGCGCATGGCGTCGAAGCGGTCGCCGTAGAAGCCGGAGGCGTTGCCGATCCGCAGCGGACGGGGCGCTGCTGTCACCGTGCGGCCCCCTTCGGCGCGCGGCCCTTGCCGGGTGGGCCCGCGAAGACCTGGGCGATGTCGAACCAGCGGTCGGCGTCCGGGCCCTCGGCGCGCAGGGCGAGGTCACCGCGGTGGGCCCGCTGGGTGACCAGCAGGCAGAAGTCGAGGGCGGGGCCGGTCACGCGCTGCGGGGCGTCTTCGGGGCCGTAGGTCCACAACTCGCCCGAGGGCGAGACCAGTTCGATCCGGAAGGCGTCGAGCGGCGCGGGGAGTCCGTGCACGCCGAAGGCGAAGTCCCGGGTCCGCACCCCGATCCACACCACATGCCTGAGCCGGTCGGTAGGTGTGCGCACCACACCTAGTGCGTCGGCGACATCCAGACCATGGGCCCAGGTCTCCATAAGCCGGGCCGTGGCCATGGAGGCGGCGGACATGGGTGGGCCGTACCAGGGGAAGCGGACTCCGTGTGGGGCCTCGCGCAGGGCCGCATCGAGGGCGAGGCGCCCTTCCCGCCACCGCGCCAGCAGTTCGGCGGGCGGGAGGCCGGCCCCCTGCTCCGCCCCCTCGTCGACGAACGACCTCGGTGTCACCAGCGCCTTCTCCACCAGCGCGTGGAAGGCCTCCACGTCGGTCACCGCCAGCAGCGCCGAGTGGTCCGTCCAGGCGAGGTGTGCGATCTGGTGGGCGACGCTCCAGCCGGGGGCGGGAGTCGCGAGCGCCCACTGCTCGGGGCTCAACTCGGCGACGAGCCGGTCGAGTTCCTCGCTCTCCTCGCGCAGATCGTCGAACACGGGCGTCGGATCGGACACGGTGCGCTCCCCTCGGGGCACGGCGGTGTGCGGGGTGGTGCGGCGTGGTCGTGCGGCGTGGTGAGGAGCATGGCAGCGCGGACGAAAACAAGCAAGCGTGCTTGCATTAATTGGCGGGGCGGCGGCGTGGCCGGAGCGGTTTGGGCCGCGTACCGCGTGTCGAGGTGCGAAGGCGCGCGGGCCGACACCGCCAACCGGGCGATGCGCGCATGTGGGCGCGAAGTGCCTCGTCTTCACTCCTGCGTGACCCACTGTCACGCGTATGCCTCAAGTGCCCCCGCAAGCGCTTGCTTGAGCCGCCTACCCGTGGGGATGGTCGCGATCAATGATCCGCTACAGCACTGCGAGAGGTCCTCGGTGATCAAGACCGGCACCACGCCCGCCGCTCCTGGAGCGCTCCCCCTCATCGGCCACGCGGGCCGACTGGCCCGCGACCGGTTGGGCTTCCTCGAAGACCTGCGCTCACTGGGGCCGGTCGTGCTGATCCGGCTGGGGCGCACCCCGGTCCACGTGGTCAGCGCTCCCGAACTCGTCCAGCGGATGCTGGTGGCCGGCAACGGAGTGGAGTTCGACAAGGGCGGCCCGTTCTTCGACCAGGCCGCCCGGCTGGTGGGCGACGGTCTGTCCACGTCGCTCGCCGGGCCGCACCGCCCGATGCGCGCCTTGCTGCGGCCGGTCTTCGCCCGTCAGCAACTGCCCCACCACACCGAGCGGTTCCGCGACTGCGCCCTGAAGGTGTCCTCGACCTGGCAGTCCGGTCAGGTCATCGACGCGTATACGGAGATGAAGCGTTTCGCGGTCACCGTCCTGGCCCGGACCCTCTTCCTCGCCCCCGAGGACCGGCAGGCCGTCGAGGCCGTCCAGCGCAATGTGCCGCTGATGCTCTCCGCCCTGACGACCCACATGATGGTGCCGGGCAGCAACCGGCTGCCGACCCTGGAGAACCTGCGCTACGTACGGGCCACCCGGACCACCCGGGAGGCGGTCGGCGCGATGATCCGGCGGCGTATGAGCGACCACACCGACCACCACGACCTGATGTCGGCACTGGTACCCCCCGACAAGCCGGTGGCCCACACCGAACAGGAGGTGTTCGACCAGGTCCTCACGTTCTTCATCGGCGGCACGGAGACCATGGCGGGGCTGCTGTCCTGGACCATGCACCTGCTGACGCGCCACCCGAGCGAGTACGAGCGGCTGGAGGCCGAACTGTCCGAGGTGCTGGGCGACCGCCCCGTCACCCACCAGGATCTGCCCCGGCTGACCCATTATGAAGCGGGTGATCAACGAGTCGCTGCGGCTGCACCCTCCCGTATGGCTGCTCAGCCGCGCCGCCCTCGTCGACACCGAACTGGGCGGTCACCCTCTGCCTGCCGGCGCGGGTGTGCTGTTCAGCCCCTACGCCCTCCACCGGGACCCCGAGGTGTTCACCGAGCCCGAGCGGTTCGATCCCGACCGTTGGCTCGACGAACGGGTCGGGCGCCGCCAGCGGGAGGCGTTCATGCCCTTCGGCGCGGGCGCCCGCAGATGCATCGGCGACGCGTTCGGGCTCGCCGAGGCACAGATCGCGCTCGCGGTGCTGCTTCGCCGGTGGCGGGTACGGGCGGTGCCCGGCGGCAAAGTCGAGCCGCAGCTGCGTATGACCATGCGGCCACAGGGGGTGCGACTGGTCCTCGAGCGGCGCGCGGACTGAGCCGGGCCGGAGGGGCCGCCCACCGGAAGCCGGTCGGCCCTCAGCCCTCGCCGGTCTGCGGCCCCAAGCCCCGAACTGCGGCCCTCAGCCCTCGCCCGGGCTGCGGCCCTCAGCTCTCTCCGGGCTGCAGGACGGCCTTTGTCTTCCCCCGCCCCACCTGTGTCCGCACCGCGCCCATGCTCGCGGCGATGACCAGGGCGATCGCCAGAGCCTGTACGGCGGACAGGGCCTGGTCGAGGATCAGGAAGCCTGCGGCGGCGGCGAGGGCCGGCTCGAGGCTCATCAGGACGGCGAAGGTCGCCGCGGGCAGGCGGCGCAGGGCGAGGAGTTCCAGGGTGTAGGGGAGGACCGAGGAGAGGAGGGCCACGGCGGCGCCCAGGCCGAGGGTCACGGGGTCGGTGAGCTTCATGCCCGATTCGGCGATGCCCAGGGGGAGGAAGAGCACGGCGCCCACCGCCATCGCGAGGGCCAGCCCGTCGGCCTGCGGGAAGCGCCGCCCCGTACGGGCACTGAAGATGATGTAGGCCGCCCACATGGCGCCGGCCCCCAGGGCAAAAGCGACACCTATGGGGTCGAGGCTGCCGAAGTCTCCGCCGCCGAGGAGGAAGACGCCTGCCAGTGCGAGTCCGGCCCACAGGACGTTGACCGCGCGCCGCGAGGACAGGACGGACAGGGCGAGCGGGCCGAGCACCTCGAGGGTGACCGCGGGGCCCAGCGGGATGCGGGCGACCGACTGGTAGAAGAGGCCGTTCATCGCCGCCATGGTGATGCCGAAGACGACCACCGTGCCCCAGTCGGTGCGGGAGTGGCCGCGCAGCCGGGGCCGGCAGACCAGCATCAGGACGAGGGCGGCCGCGAGGAGGCGCAGGGTGACGACACCGAGCGCGCCCGCCCTCGGCATCAGGGTCACGGCCAGCGCGCCGCCGAACTGCACGGAGACACCGCCGGCGAGGACCAGGCCGACGGGCCCGAGGGAGCCGCGCCGAGAGCCGGCCGCCGCGGGAGCGACCGGTCCGGAGGTGGAGCGGGCGGTGGAGCTGGGCGTCGTCACGGGGCTTCCAGGGAGCAGCTCGGGGTTCGTCCAACGTGATGGACTGTCCGGTCCAGGGTAGTGGACTTAGACAGGGGTGTGAACCGATTATGCAGCTGTCCCACATGGCGGACGCCGGGCTCAGTGGCCGCGTCGGCGCACCTCGTCCCGGAAGAGGGGCCGGCCTCCTTCGAGGTAGGCGGCGGGGTGGCTCCAGGCCGCCCCCGCGTGACTCCCGGCCGCCGGCTGATCGGCGAACAACGGCAGTCGCAGCTCCCCCGTGTCCATCACCGCACTGTTCTGCGAGCGGTGCAGTCGCGCGTACGCCCCGTCCCAGGCCAGCAGTTCCTCGTGCCGTCCCACCTCCACGATCCGGCCGCGGTCGACGACGAGGATGCGGTCGGCGTCGGGAGCGAGGTTGAGGTCGTGGGTGATCATGATGGTCGTACGGCCCGCCATCAGGCGCCTGAGGGGCTTCACCACCCGGCGGGCGGCCAGGGCGTCGAGTCCGGTCGTCGGCTCGTCCAGGACCAGGACCGGTGAGTCGCGCAGGATCGCGCGGGCGATGGCGAGCCGCTGGAGCTGGCCGCCGGACAGGCGGGCCGAGTTGGGGTCGACCTTGGTGTCGTAACCCTCGGGGAGCCGCATGATGAACTCGTGCGCGTCGGCCGCCCGCGCCGCCTCCTCCAGGGCGTGGTCGCTGGCGCCCGGCCGGCCGCAGGCGATGTTGGCGCGCACGGTGTCGTGCAGGACGAGCGTCTCCTGGGGCAGGAGGGTGACGTACTCGCGCAGACGGGCGAGCGGGAAGTCGCGCAAGGGGACGCCGTCCAGGAGGACGGCGCCCTCGTCGGGGTCGTAGAAGCGGAGCAGCATCTTCGACACCGTGGACTTGCCGGCGCCGCTGGGTCCGGTGATGATCACGAGCTCGCCGGGGTGGACCGCGAAGGAGAGCCCCTGGAGGGCCGGCTGGTCGGCCTCGGGGTAGCGGAAGCTGACGTTCCTGACCTCGACGGTGCCGTCGGGGCGGCCGGTGTCCGTGGCGCGCCGGGGGTCGGCGACCGCGGGCCGCACGTCCAGGATCTCGATCAGCCGCTCGGCGCCCGCGGTGGCCGCGGTGACGGTGAGGCCGAGTTGGGCGAGGCCGCGGACGGGCGGATACAGGTAGCCGAGGAACGCGGCGAAGGCGAGGAGCCGGCCGAGGGTCATGCGGCCGGTGGAGATCTCCCAGGCGCCGATCCCGATCACGGCGAGGACGCAGACCGTCTCGATGACGGTGACGAGCTGCTCGTACGCCTCGTTCAGGCGGGTGGAGCGGACGGAGGCGCGGAACCAGGCGTTCGCCTCCTCGTTCAGCCGCCGGCGTTCGGCGTCCCGGCGGCCGTAGGCCTGCGTGAGCACGATGTTGCCGAGGGACTCCTCGACGACGGAGGTGATCGCGCCGTCGGCGACACGGCCGTCGCGGGCGACGTCCTTGATGGAGCCGGAGAACCGTCTGGCGGCCAGCCAGAACAGCGGGGCCAGCACGAAGGTGGCGGTGGCGAGGTCCCAGCGCAGCCAGAACGCGGCGGCCGCGTAGAAGACGGCGCTGAAGGCGGCGGAGGCCGCCCCGACGAGCCCCGACACGACCATGGTCTCGATCGCCTCGACGTCACTGGTCAGGCGGGACAACAGGTCGCCCTGGCGGTGGCGTTGGAAGAAGTGCGGCGGCAACTTCTGCACGTGGTCGAAGACATGCTCGCGCAGCCGCATCACGAAGCGTTCAGTGGTCCATGCGGCAAGGGAGTTGCCGGCGTAGGCCACGACCGCGCCGACCGCCGCGACGGCAAGCCACTTCACGGCCGGTTCCCAGAACGCGGCCAGTGAGCCCTGCCGCAGGGCGTGGTCGGTCAGGTCGCCGAACAGGAGGATGGCCTCGGTCTCGGCGAGCGCGGCGAGCACCGTGCACAGCCAGACGACAGCCAGCCAACGGCGCAGGCCCCGGGTCAGCGGCCAGAAACGGCGGAAGGCGACACGGGCGGGAATGGTGGGGGTTTCGTGTTCGTGTTCGTCATCGCGTTCGTCGTTTCGTTCGTCGTTTCGTTCGTCGTCGTATTCGCGTTCGCGTTCATCGGATTCCGTGTACTCGTCGGTTTCCTCGGTCACGCTCATGGCACCACTCCACCCCTTCCCCGAATTACATGGAAAAGGGGCCGACGGTACGCCGTCGGCCCCTTTTTGTTTCAGTGCCGGATCAGCAGTCCCGGCCGCCGGGGATCGGCTTCGGGAGCGGCTTGCGCTTCGGCTTCGGCTTCGGCGGGGGAGGAAGCTGCTTCGACTTGGGCTTGGGGGGCAGCGGGGCAAGCTTCTTGAAGCTCATTCCGACTCCTTGGGAGGGGGGGTGCACTATTCCTGAATTCGCCGAATTCCGCGTCCGGAACCCGGTGTCGAAGAACTTACACGGCCCCCACCAAGAGAAGCGCCACGAAAGGCAAAGGGGCGCTGTGAATAGCCTTGGTAAGACTGAGAGTTGGATAGGTAAGACGACGCCTACCGGCGGGACATGTAGAGGTCGAGGGCCTTGTGCAGCAGCCGGTTGAGCGGGAAGTCCCACTCCCCGAGGTACTCGACGGCCTCCCCGCCGGCGCCCACCTTGAACCGCAGCAGGCCGAGGAGGTGGTTGGACTCCTCCAGGGTGTCGGTGATGCCACGGAAGTCGTAGACGGCGGCGCCGAGTTCATGAGCGTCGCACATCATGCGCCACTGCATGGCGTTGTTCGGCTGGACCTCGCGCTTGCGGCCGGTGGAGGCGCCGTAGGAGTACCAGACGTGGTCGCCTACGGTGATCATGGTGGCGGCGGCGAGGGTGTCGCCGTCGTGGTGGGCGAGGTAGAGCCGCATGCGGTCGGGGTGTTCGGCGGTCAGCGCGGTCCACATGCGCTGGAAGTAGGGCAGGGGGCGCGGGATGAAACGGTCCCGCTCGGCGGTCTCGGCGTAGAGGTCGTAGAAGGCGGGCAGGTCCTCGTAGCCGCCCCGCACGACCTTCACGCCGGCCTTCTCGGCCTTCTTGATGTTGCGCCGCCACTGCTGGTTGAGGCCGCGCTGGATGTCTTCCAACGACCGTCCGGCGAAGGGGACTTGGCAGACATACCGCGGCTGCCCCGCGGCGAAGCCCTCCTCGCCGCCGGGCTCGGCCTGCCGCCAGCCGGACCGCCGCAGCCGCTCGGCGATGTCGGACGCGGCCCGCTCCGAGGACGTCGGCTCCGCGTCCCGCAGTCGCCTGGCCGCCGGATCGGCGATGGCCGCCTTCACCGCCTCCGGGCTCCAGCGGCGGGCGACGACGGGCGGGCCCATCTTCACGGAGAAGGCGCCCTTGCCCCTGAGGTACGCGAGCATCGGCGCCAGCCACCGCTCGGCGAGGTCGGGGGCGTGCCAGTCGATCAGCGGCCCCTCGGGCAGATACGCCAGGTACTTCCTCAGCTTCGGCAACGGGCGGTACAGCACGAGCCCCGCCCCGACCGTCCGCCCCTCCGCGTCGAACCAGCCCACGCTCTCCGCGGTCCAGTCCGGCTTCACATCGCCCCAGGAGGGGAGCTGCATATGGCTGGCGGAAGGGCGGGCCGCGACGAAGGCGAGGTGCTGGTCACGGGTGAGGGGCTGGAGGCGGAGGGGCGGCTGGGACACGGGCGGGGCTCCTTGTATGTGGCCGGGTGAGGCCAGCCTACGAAGCCACCTTCTGTCTGAAGTGGACCGAGATGTGCCGGTTCCGGTGCCTCACCCCGGTGGCCGTGCGGGAGGCACGCGGTAAGGACGTCAGGGACGCGCCAGCCCTTCCGCCAGCACCTCCGCGAGATGCCGCCCCCTCACCCCCGCCAGCTGCTCCAGCTGCGTCCGGCAGGAGAACCCGTCCGCCAGCACCACAGCCCCCTCCCCCGCTCCCCGCACCGCCGGCAGCAACTGCTCCTCCGCGCATGCCACCGACACCTCGAAGTGCCCCCGCTCGAAACCGAAGTTGCCCGCGAGACCGCAACACCCGCCGCTCAGCTCCCCGGTGAGCCCCGCGGCCTCCCGCAGTGCGCGGTCGGCCGTGTCCCCCAGTACCGCGTGCTGATGGCAGTGGGTCTGACCGACCACCGGCCGGTCCACGCGGGGCGGCCTCCAGTCGGGCGCCAGGCGCTGCAGTGTCTCCGCGAAGGTCAGGACGCGGTCGGCCAGGAGGCGGGCGCGCGGGTCGTCGTGCAGCAGCTCCGGCAGGTCCGCGCGGAGGGCCGCCGCGCAGCTCGGCTCCAGGACGGCCACCGGGGCGGCCGTCTCCAGCACCGGCTCCATGAGATCGAGGGTGCGCCGCAGCACCGCACGGGCGCGGTCCAGCTGCCCCGTCGAGATGTACGTCAACCCGCAGCAGACCCGCCCCCGGCCCCGCAGGAGGGACACCGGGTCCAGCGGCACCGTCGTACCGTCGCCCTCCGGCGGCCTCTTCAGCCGCACCGTCGGCGGCAGCGCCACCCGCAGCCCGGCCGCCTCCAGCACCCGTACGGCCGCCTGCCCCACGGACGGTGAGAGGTGCTCGGTGAACGTGTCCGGCCACAGGATGACCAGATCGCCGCCGCCCCCACTCCCCCCACTGTCCCCTCCGACGGCCGCCTCCTCGCGCCGCCGCTCCCACCACCCGCTGAACGTCCGCGTCGCCAGCCGCGGAATGTCCCGCTCCGGCGCGATCCCGCCGAGCCGTTTCGCCGCCCGCGCCAACGGCCGTACGGCGGCCAGGGCATTGGCCAGGGACGCCGTACGCGTGCGTGTCACCGCGCGCAGCCACTGGGGCAGTCGCCCCATGCTGTAGTGCGCGGCCGGGCGCCGGCGGTCCTCGTAGTGGTGGTGCAGGAACTCCGCCTTGTACGTGGCCATGTCGACCTCGACCGGGCAGTCGGACCGGCACCCCTTGCAGGACAGACACAGGTCCAGCGCGTCCCGCACTTCCGTCGAGCGCCATCCGTCGGTCACCAGCTCCCCGGCCAGCATCTCGTGCAGCAGCCGGGCACGCCCGCGCGTGGAGTGCTCCTCCTCGCCGGTCGCGCGGAACGACGGACACATGACGGCGGAGCCCGCCACCGACGTCGTACGGCACTTGGCGACCCCGACGCACCGCCGTACGGCCGCCGAGAAGTCGCCGCCGTCGGCCGGGTAGCCGAAGGCGACGTCCACCGGCTCGCGGGGCAGGACGGAGAAGCGGAGGTTCGAGTCGAGGGGGGCCGGGCGCACCAGCATCCCCGGGTTGAGCAGGTCGTCGGGGTCCCAGACGCCCTTGGCCCGCTCGAACAGCTCCACCATCTCCGTGCCGTACATCTTCGGCAGCAGCTCGGCGCGCGCCTGCCCGTCCCCGTGCTCCCCGGACAGCGAACCGCCGTGCGCGACGACGACCTCGGCGAGTTCCTCCGAGAACCGCCGGAAGCGGCCGATGCCCGCCTCGGTCATCAGGTCGAAGTCGATGCGGACGTGGATGCAGCCGTCGCCGAAATGCCCGTACGGCGTGCCGCGCAGCCCGTGGGCGGTCAACAGCGCGCGGAAGTCCCGCAGGTAGGCCCCCAGCCGCTGCGGCGGCACCGCGCAGTCCTCCCAGCCGGGCCAGGCCTCGCTGCCGTCCGGCATCCGCGTCGCCGTCCCGCTCGCGTCCTCCCGGATGCGCCACAGCGCCCGCTGCCCGGCCGGATCGGTCACGACCAGCGCGTCGACGACGTCGGCCGCCCGCACGACCGCCTCCGCACGCGCGCGTGCCTCACCCTCGGACTCCCCGCCCGTCTCGACGAACAGCCAGGCGCCGCCCGCCGGCAGCGAGGTCGACGAGGGCACCAGGTCGGCCGCCATGCCCTCCACCGTCAACGGCCCGTACGGCAGCAGCCCGGCGGCCGCCTCCGCCGCCGCGCTCTCGTCGGCGTACGCCAGCACGGCGAGCGCACGCGCGCGTGGCGCTTCCACCAGCCGTACGACCGCCTCGGTGAGGATCCCGAGAGTGCCCTCGCTGCCGCAGAAGGAACGGGCGACATCGGCGCCCTTCTCGGGCAGCAGGGCGTCGAGCGCGTATCCGGAGATGCGGCGGGGCAGTTCGGGGAAGCCGGTGCGCAGCCGCGCCAGGTCCCCCTCCACCAGGTCCCGCAGCCCCTGCGGCGCACCGGCCCACTCCCGCCCGAGCCGCGACCGCTCCCCCCGCGCGGTGATCACGTCCAGCTCCCGCACGCTGTCGGCGGTCGTCCCCCATGCCACCGAGTGCGAGCCGCACGAGTTGTTGCCGATCATTCCGCCGAGCGTGCACCGGCTGTGGGTGGACGGGTCGGGGCCGAAGCGCAGCCCGTGCGGGGCCGCGGCGTCCTGGAGACGGTCGAGGACGAGACCGGGCTGGACGACGGCGGTGCGGGTCTGCGGGTCCAGGGACACGATCCGGTTCATGTGCCGGGTGAAATCCAGCACGATGCCGGTGCCGGTGGCCTGTCCCGCGATCGAGGTACCTCCGCCACGGGCCACGACCGGCACCATGTGGTCCCGGCACACCTCCAGTACGGCTGCGACGTCCTCGGCATCATGTGGTGCGACCACACCGAGTGGGACACGCCGGTAGTTGGAGGCGTCCATGGTGGTGAGCGCCCGGGAGGTGACGTCGAAGCCCACCTCACCCCGGACGACGGTACGCAGCGCAGCTTCGAGATCCGTCATCCCTCCAGCAAACCAGCCGACGTCCGCCCTTCCAGCCCGTCCGGCGTTTGAGGACGAGGCCCCTCAAGGGCCGAAGCGGGGGTCTGGGGGCGGCAGCCCCCAGGTCCGACGCCCGCCGAAACGCCGTCTCACCCGACGGACGAGGTTTCACCCAGGTTTCCCGAAACAGCTACGCTCCCCCCGTGGCTGAGATCCAGATTCCCGCTGACATCAAGCCCGCCGACGGACGTTTCGGCGCGGGCCCCTCCAAGGTGCGGACGGAAGCGCTGGACGCGCTGGCCGCCACCGGAACCTCCCTCCTCGGTACCTCCCACCGCCAGGCCCCGGTCAAGAACCTGGTCGGCCAGGTGCGCGAGGGCATCAGCGAGCTGTTCCAGCTCCCCGAGGGCTACGAGGTCGTCCTCGGCAACGGCGGCTCGACGGCCTTCTGGGACATCGCGACGCACGGTCTGATCGAGAACAAGTCGCAGCACCTCACGTTCGGTGAGTTCAGCTCGAAGTTCGCCAAGGCCGCCAAGCTCGCCCCGTGGCTCGCCGACCCGGACGTCATCTCCACCGACCCGGGCACGCACCCCGAGCCGGTCGCCCAGGCGGGCGTCGACGTCTACGCCTTCACGCACAACGAGACCTCCACCGGCGTCGCCATGCCGATCAAGCGCGTGGCCGGTGCCGACGAAGGCGCCCTGGTCCTGGTCGACGCCACCTCCGGCGCCGGCGGCCTGCCCGTCGACGTCTCCGAGACCGACGTGTACTACTTCGCCCCGCAGAAGTCCTTCGCCTCCGACGGCGGCCTGTGGATCGGCGTCTTCTCCCCGGCCGCGATCGAGCGCGCCGAGCGCGTCCACGCGTCCGGCCGCCACATCCCGGAGTTCTTCTCGCTGCCCACGGCGATCGACAACTCCCGCAAGAACCAGACGTACAACACCCCGGCCCTCGCCACCCTGTTCCTGCTGAACCAGCAGCTGGAGTGGATCAACGGCCAGGGCGGTCTCGCGTGGTCGGCGGCCCGTACGAAGGACTCCTCGACCCGTCTGTACAGCTGGGCGGAGGAGTCCAAGCACGCGACCCCGTTCGTCACCGACCCGGCCAAGCGGTCCCAGGTCATCGGCACGATCGACTTCACGGACGAGATCGACGCCGCCGCCGTCGCCAAGGTCCTGCGCGCCAACGGCATCGTCGACACCGAGCCCTACCGCAAGCTCGGCCGCAACCAGCTGCGCGTCGCGATGTTCCCGGCGATCGACCCGGCGGACGTCGAGGCGCTGACGAAGTGCGTCGACTACGTGATCGAGAGGCTCTGACCTCGACGGTCATACGCCGCTCCGGCCGCCGTCGGGCCCGAAGTCCCTTCCCGTGCCGCCCCGGAGCCGAGCAGTTCGCCGCGCAGGTACTCGGCGAGCGTGTCAGG